>NZ_JAHLOS010000032.1 GCF_018917525.1 Enterococcus raffinosus
ATGTATCCAGAATATTATAAGAACGTACTTGGATACGAATTTAGAATCAGTGATCGACAATAAAATGATTCATCTAAACAAAAAGTCCTCAGGAGCGGTTTTCTCCTGAGGTTTTCTTAAACTATAGACACTAAAATGCTGATTTAAATGTCTCGGTTCAATGACTTCATCGATCATGGCGATGGCATAGTCTGCCATACTAATTTCACTTTTACCGTCTGCATTTTTTTGTAAACGATCATCACTGACCTGATAATGTCCCGTACGTAAACCAGTTGGAATAAAGTTTGCGGCAGGACTTAAGTAAGTCCAATTTAACTGTTGAGCTGCTTTCAAATCTAAAAAGGCTTGGTACATATTATAGGCGGTTGGATAATAAACGGCATTTGGATCAGAAAGATCAATCATGCGATGATTCTCATCGACAAACAAAGAAGAAGCGCCACCGACGACGATCAAACGTGTCTCTGTTCCGTGTAGAATAGTGATGAGATGCTTTAAAGATGTTTGATGCATCTGTTCTTGTCCGACTGGTGGACGAAATGCGTCAATCACAACATCAAAAAATTCTACATCTTTTTTAGTAAGCTCAAATAAATCTTTAACTAAGATCGGCACCTCTACTTCTAATTTTTCTGGATGGCGCACGATTGCGGTTACAGCCAAATTACGATTCAAGGCTTCTTTTAAAATCAGTGAACCAGCATTTCCAGTAGCACCGATAATTGCTACTCTCATACAAAAAACCTCCTTAGACTACATCATATCTTTAGTCTAAGGAGAATTTTATAAAATAGCAAAAGATTGGTTTGACATCACTTATGACTGTAATGCCAATTGTGTCAGAATCACTAATAGATTCATACCTACATGGGTAATCATCGAAGTCCAGATACGACCACTATAACGATACATGCCGCAGAATAAGAAACCAAGCCCTGCATATAAAAGATAGTGGCCATCGTTATGAGCAAAAGCGAATAGGGCAGAGCTTAATAATGCAGGTAAGAAAAAGCCAAATCTTTTCTCTAATGACCCAAAGATCGCACGACGAAAAACAAATTCTTCCATGATCGGACCAGCGATCGTAGTCGCTAAGATGAAAATCATGTTGTTCATAATTAGTTGGACGATATTTTGAGTATTTTGTGAAGCCGCCGATTGCCCAAGAAAGCGTTGCTCGATTTGCAAGATAAGCATTTGCAGCAATAAAGAAACAGGAATCCCAACTATCCCAATTAAAATAGTGATGAGAAGATTTTTTTGTCGTGTTTCTAACTCAAACGTTTTTGATTTGATACGATAAAAAATCATCAGGATAGCCCCTAGAAAATAAGTTAAAGTCGTTAACTGAATAATCAATGAAGGGCCGGCTTTCAGAAGGCTCTGAAAAAGAATTGGTGAAAAAAGCACTAATCCATAAGTAAAAATTGTAATAAAACTATATTTTTTTTCAGTCATTAGTATTCCTTTCTAAACGTTTATTGTTCCCAAGTATATCATATATCACTAAAAACTTAGTGTAGAAAAAATCAAAAAAGTAAACGAAGGACTTGCAAAAAGAAACAAAAATGGTATTATAAGAATTGTGAGTTAGCACTCGATAACCAAGAGTGCTAACGATTTAGAAAATCATTACTAGTTGGAGGGATTTATTGTGTTAAAACCATTAGGTGATCGTGTCATTCTTGAAGTTACTCAAGAAGAAGAAAAAACAGTTGGAGGCCTAGTCTTAGCTTCAGCGGCCAAAGAAAAACCACAAACAGCTAAAGTTGTGGCTGTTGGTGAAGGCAATGTGTTGGAAAACGGTCAAAAAAGTCCAATGCCAGTAGCTGTTGGTGATATGGTAATGTTTGAAAAATACGCAGGTACAGAAGTGAAATATGAAGGCAGTGAATATTTGATCATCGCTGCAAAAGATATTATGGCAATTGTAGAATAAAATAATAATGAGGTGAAAGAATCATGGCAAAAGATATTAAATTTTCTGAAGATGCTCGCGCAGCAATGCTACGTGGTGTAGACAAATTAGCAGATACAGTTAAAGTTACATTAGGACCAAAAGGACGTAATGTTGTTTTAGAAAAATCTTATGGCTCTCCATTGATCACAAATGACGGTGTAACGATCGCAAAAGACATCGAATTAGACGATCATTTCGAAAACATGGGAGCAAAATTAGTTTCAGAAGTTGCTTCAAAAACTAATGACATCGCTGGAGACGGTACAACGACAGCGACTGTTCTTACCCAAGCAATTGTACGTGAAGGATTGAAAAACGTAACTGCAGGTGCAAACCCAATGGGTATCCGTCGCGGAATCGAATTGGCTACGAAAACAGCGGTTGAAGAACTACACAGCATTTCTGAAGAAGTAGATTCAAAAGATGCCATTGCACAAGTTGCAGCTGTATCTTCTGGCAGTGATGAAGTTGGTAAATTAATTGCTGAGGCTATGGAAAAAGTTGGTAACGATGGGGTTATCACTATTGAAGAATCTAAAGGGATTGATACTGAATTAGACGTGGTTGAAGGAATGCAATTTGACCGTGGCTACCTATCTCAATACATGGTAACAGACAATGATAAAATGGAAGCAGCACTTGAAAATCCATATATCTTGATTACAGATAAGAAAATCTCAAATATTCAAGATATCTTGCCATTGCTAGAACAAGTATTGCAACAATCTCGTTCATTATTGATCATCGCTGACGATGTGGACGGCGAAGCATTACCAACATTGGTATTGAACAAAATTCGCGGAACATTTAATGTAGTAGCAGTTAAAGCTCCTGGTTTTGGTGATCGTCGTAAAGCTATGCTTGAAGACATCGCAATCCTAACTGGTGCTACTGTCATTACAGAAGATCTTGGTTTAGATCTTAAAGAAGCAACAATCGAGAACTTAGGTACTGCTGGCAAAGTTGTGGTAGATAAAGATAACACAACAATCGTTGAAGGCGCTGGCGATAAGGCTGCGTTAACTGATCGCGTTGAAATGATTAAACGCCAAATCGGTGAAACAACTTCTGATTTTGACCGTGAAAAATTACAAGAACGCCTAGCTAAACTTGCTGGCGGTGTCGCTGTGGTTAAAGTTGGTGCGGCTACTGAAACAGAATTAAAAGAATTAAAACTACGTATTGAAGATGCTTTGAACTCAACACGTGCAGCTGTTGAGGAAGGAATCGTTTCAGGCGGTGGGACTGCATTAGTCAATGTCATCAAGCGCGTTTCTGAATTAGACGCTGAAGGCGATGTGGCAACAGGTGTGAAAATCGTGGTTCGTGCTTTAGAAGAACCTGTTCGTCAAATTGCTGAAAATGCCGGTTTTGAAGGTTCAGTTGTAATCGATAAATTGAAAAATGCGGATCGAGGAACTGGTTTTAACGCAGCTTCTGGTGAGTATGTCAATATGATCGAAGCTGGAATTGTTGACCCAACGAAAGTTACTCGTTCAGCTTTACAAAATGCTGCATCAGTATCTGCGTTGTTATTAACAACTGAAGCAGTTGTTGCTGACAAACCTGTTGAAGGTGGTGCAGCTGCTGCCCCAGCAATGGATCCATCAATGATGGGCGGCATGATGTAGTCAGTTCAGCATAAGGTGAAAAGTCATCGGAAAACTTCCGATGACTTTTTTTCTAAATGTACTGAAAAATTTTAAATTCTATGTCTTTAAAAAACAATTTGAGTAAAATGTATTTTCGATAGCGAGTGATTATAAGGCGATTCTATCAATTTATTTCTTTTTTCTAAGATTTTTTTTATTCATTAAAAAACGTTTGATTCATATGGTAAAATAATCATTATAAAGAAAATAAATCAGTCTTATAGAATAAAAATATGTAGAGATAGGAGAATGTTGAATGAAATTAATCGAAACACCGTTGAATAGTAATGTTAACTTAGAAACACTATATCCTAATCTAACCAAATATTTTTTTGATAATCGCCCAGCTGTAAAGCTGCTCAAACTATTTGCATATGATCGAACGAAGATCATTTATGCTGATCGCTTTGATACAATTGATTTGTTACTGTTGAATCGTAAACGTAAAATCAGTCATCAGGAAGTAGACACAATTATTCATCGATTGTTAAAAGTTGATCGTGAAGATGTTACTGTAGATGTTGGTTATAAAAAACAAATTATAGAAGCGGGTCTACGACCTAAAGAATCTTATAAAGATATCATCGCGGTGGAATATAAAATTCCAAAAGAATAATCAGAAATCAGAGAAAGGCTCAAGGCCTTTTTCTTTTTTTTGTAAATTTCTGTAAGCTGAGTCCTTTATTAGTTTCATTCTAGGCAGTCTATTTTAGAGCTCAAATAACAAATTTCCAAAGTTACGCTTCATTTTTTACTTTTTCAATCAGCGATAAAATGATAAACATGGATTTGTCCTTTTCTTAGATAGATTTTCTTTGTGTTGGAGAGCCACTACTACTACCTAGGAATTCTTGTGCTATAATAAGTGAAATAGTTTATTTTACTAAAAACAAATGAGGAGCATGACTATGAAAAAGTTGTACGAGGATGACAGTTTGACACTTCATACAGATCTTTATCAGATTAATATGATGAAAACGTATTGGGAGACAGGTCGAGCAGATATTCATTCCGTATTTGAGTGTTATTTTCGCAATATGCCATTTGATAATGGCTATGTCATCTTTGCCGGTCTTGAACGACTTGTAAAATATTTGGAAGAATTGACTTTCAGCGAGAGTGATTTGGCTTATTTATCTGAGGTAGAACATTACCCGACTGATTTTATCGATTATTTGCGAGATTTTAAATTTGCTTGTACTGTTCGTTCTGCAGTGGAAGGTGAATTGGTCTTTAGCAACGAACCGATTATTCAGGTTGAGGGTCCATTACTTCAATGTCAATTGGTAGAAACGGCACTTTTAAATATTGTGAATTTCCAGACACTGATAGCAACCAAAGCAGCTCGTATCAAATCTGTAATCGGTGATGACCCATTGCTAGAATTCGGGACACGTCGAGCTCAGGAACTAGATGCGGCACTTTGGGGAACACGGGCAGCCTACATTGGTGGTGCTGATGCCACAAGCAATGTACGAGCAGGAAAAATTTTTGGTATTCCTGACAGCGGTACCCATGCTCATTCATTGATCCAATCCTACGGCAATGATTATGATGGTTTTAGAGCTTATGCCGAAACTCATCGAGACTGTGTTTTCTTAGTAGATACCTATGATACGATCAAATCAGGTGTACCAAGTGCAATCAGAGTTGCCCGAGAAATGGGTGATAAAATCAATTTCTTAGGCGTACGAATCGATAGCGGTGATATGGCATATATTTCTAAACGAGTACGCCAACAATTAGATGAAGCTGGATTCCCTGATGCAAAGATTTATGCATCCAATGACTTGGATGAAAGCACGATTCTAAACTTGAAGATGCAACACGCAAAAATTGATGTTTGGGGAGTTGGCACAAAATTAATTACGGCTTATGATCAGCCAGCGCTTGGGGCCGTTTTCAAATTGGTTTCAATCGAAAATGAGCGGGGGGAAATGGTGGATACCATTAAGCTCTCTAGCAATGCGGAGAAAGTCACGACTCCTGGTAAAAAACAAGTTTGGCGGATCACTCGTAAATCTGATGGTAAATCAGAAGGTGATTATGTCACGCTGTGGGATGAGGATCCTCGGGAAGAAAAAGAAATCTATATGTTCCATCCAGTGTATCCTTATATCAATAAAACGGTGAAGAATTTTGAGGCTCGACCCGTCTTGAGAGACATCTATGTAGAAGGCAAGCTTACTTATGAACTGCCTGATTTAGAAGCAGTAAAACAGATGGCTAAAGACAGCTTAGATTCACTATGGGAAGAATACAAACGTGACCTAAATCCACAAAAATATCCAGTTGATCTCTCTACTGAGTGTTGGAATCATAAAAACAAAATTATGGACCAAGTGCGTAGATCTGTGGTAAAAACAGAACAAGAAGATTAAAGGAGTGGAGCTTATGATGAAGCTGCAAGAAGAAATCATTAAGGAATTAGGAACGAAACCTACAATTGATCCTAAAGAAGAAATTCGCAAAAGCATTGAGTTTTTAAAAGCCTATCTAAGTAAATATCCGTTTTTAAAAACATTTGTTTTAGGAATCAGCGGAGGGCAAGATTCTTCCCTAGCTGGTCGTCTCGCTCAGCTTACGATGGAGGAGATGCGAGAAGAAACAGGCGATGATACGTATAAATTTATCGCTGTGCGGTTACCCTACGGTTCTCAAGCGGATGAGGCAGATGCTAAGCGAGCATTAGCTTTTATCAAACCAGATGTTAGCTTGAGTGTGAATATCAAAGGAGCTGTCGATGCAGAGGTTGCTGCGTTAGAAGAAGCTGGTGTTGCTATCAGTGATTTTAACAAAGGGAATATCAAAGCACGTCAACGAATGATCACACAGTATGGAATTGCTGGTGACAATCAAGGCGCTGTTATCGGAACAGATCATGCAGCCGAGAATATCACTGGATTCTTTACTAAATTTGGCGATGGTGGCGCGGATATTTTGCCGCTGTTTCGCTTAAATAAACGTCAAGGAAAAATGCTGTTGAAAGAATTAGGAGCGGAAGAGGCTTTGTACTTGAAGATTCCGACGGCTGATTTAGAAGATGGGAAACCTTTAATCTCTGATGAGGTGGCATTGGGAGTAACCTATGATGACATTGATGATTACTTAGAAGGTAAGTCAATTGACGAAAAGGCGCAAGCAACGATTGAAAATTGGTGGAATAAAACGCAGCATAAGCGCCATTTACCAATTACGATCTTCGATGATTTTTGGAAATAGTAAATGAATTGCAGTCTAGCGGAGCGTTAACTCTGCTAGACTTTTTTGCTCTATATTATGATACTAGTATAAATTTATCGTTCTTTACTTTCTTCTACTTTCTCGCTAAACTATGTAAGATGTCCTCTTATTTCAACAGTTTAAACAGACTGGCTGAAAGAAAGATATGTATGAGGGGCATTGGATCGCTATTTCGTATTGAAAGTATCAATCTGATTTAGTCGTCCATGGATAGGAGAGACACATGCAAAAACTTCGAAATATTCCTTGGCGTCAACTGTTGAAATTTGTTGGTGTACTAGGATTAATTGTAAGTTCAAATCTTTTTTTTCAACTAACGCAAAATGAGTTTTCCTTTGAATTAATGTTCAAATTTGCTTTTTCTTGGCATACCGAAAAATTCTTTTTAGGTTGCTTTGTACTGTTTATCTTTTATGGTTGGCTCAGTAGTCTTTTAGGGTCATGGAAAACGGGAAGTGCATTTTATCTTTTAACGGTGATTGGGGTAGGAATTGCGAATTATTTAAAGATGAGGTATCGGATGGAACCAATCTATCCAAGTGATTTGAAAATGATTACTGAATTCGGAATGATCTACGACATGGTTGGGCTTCCGTTGTTCCTTCTATTTATTCTGATTTTAGTGTCGGGAATTGCTTTAGTTCTCTTTAGCTTTAAGAAAAGTTTGAAGTTAGACAAAAGACAACAATGGATTCGTTTGGGCTTTTTCGTTTTAACCAGCGGCTTGTTGCTGTATATAGGTGGATTTAATCAACAAGGGAATTTATTGCGCAAAGCTTATAATAAAACAGCTTTATGGATTCCTTACAGTCAAAAAATGAATTATTACAACACTGGATTTATGGGTGGTTTTCTATATAATTTGCCTGTTGAGGCGATGGAAAAGCCAGAGGATTACTCTCAAGCTAATGTAGAAAAAATCACGAAGAAGTATCAAAAGAAGACAAAAACAAATGAAGAAGAAAAACCGAATATTGTTTATGTGATGAGTGAAAGTTTTTCTGATCCAACTCGTTTGAACGGCTTAGAAATTTTAGGTGGAGATCCACTACAAGATTATCGTGCCATCGCCGATCAAACCTATAGTGGTCAGATGCTGTCGCAAAATTATGGCGGCGGAACGGCAAATATCGAATTTGAAGCCTTAACTGGTTTCTCCATGGAGCTTTTCAACGCACAGATGACTACGCCTTATACAATGCTGATGTCGGATTTTGATTCATTTCCTTCATTAGTTGGGACATTGAAAGAACGCGGGTACGAAACGACTGCCATTCACCCCTACAATACGTCCATGTATAAGAGAAAAGATGTCTATGAAACATTTGGTTTTGATCAGTTTTTAGATGAAAAAACAATGAAGCATACGGATAAACTTGAAAACAATCCATATATTTCAGACGCGGCAGCATACCAAGAAATCTTTGATCAATTAGATAAAAATAAAAAACCACAATTTTTACATTTAGTGACAATGCAGACGCATATGCCGTATGAAAATAAATACTCGAATATCCCTTATTTAGTCAAAGGGGACGATAGCTTGTCTGTTCGTGCTTATTTGCAAGATATTGCGTATAGTAGTGAGGCGCTGAAGGATTTTCTGCAAAAATTAGATGATCTACCTGAACGAACACTGGTTGTTTTTTGGGGAGATCATTTGCCAGGAATTTATTCAGACGATATTCAAAAGAAAAACCAAGGGCACTTACTACATGAAACAGAATTTCTGATGTATGACAATCGCCATAAACTCAATAGACAGCAAGTTACAACAAGTCCCTTTTATTTTGCAGCAGATCTTTTCCAACAGGGCAGACTTCAAATGACTGGATTTCAAAATTTATTAATGGCTTTGCAAAAAGAGTTTCCTGCCTTTGAAAAAGGAATGTACTACCAAAGTGGACAATGGTTTAAAGAAGCTCGTTTCAATCAAAAGCAAGAGAAAATTTATCAGGAATACCAAATGATCCAATACGACATTACGGCTGGTAATCAATATAGCTTGAAGGAAAAATTTTTTGAATAAACAAAGGATTAAGGGAGTAAATATGGGGTTTAAAAAGAAGGACAATCAAAATTACTACAATCCGCTTCGTCGGGCAATTTTAACTCATCAAATGATTGAGCCTGGTGATAAAGTGGCGATTGGAATGAGTGGCGGAAAGGACAGCACGACATTGCTCTATTTATTAGATCGGATTCGACGTCAACGGCGTTTAGGTTTTGACTTTGAGCTTGTACCGATTTCTCTTGATATGGGTTTTGAGGGCTGTGACATTACTCCAATGAAAAATTTCGTTGAAAACTTAGGGTATCAATTAGAAATCGTTCCGACAAATATCGCGAAAGTCGTTTTTGATATTCGTGAAGAAAAGTCGCCCTGTTCTTTATGCGCAAAGCTTCGCCGTGGAATCTTATATAATCGGGCAAGTGAGCTAGGGTGTCAAAAAGTAGCTCTAGGTCATCACGTAGATGATGCGATTGAAACCTACTTTATGAACTTTTTGTTTCACGGACGTTTAAATAGTTTTGAACCAAAAAGCTATTTATCAAAAACGAAGGTGACATTAGTACGCCCAATGATCTATTTAGAGGAGAAACAAATTATTCGACTTGTGAAACGTGAAGAACTTCCTGTAATTTTTAATCCTTGTCCTGTGGATAAAAAAACAAAAAGGGAAGAAATCAAGAACTTGGTGTCGCAGCTTGCTAAAAACTACCCAGATATCCGAGAAAAGTTTATAATGGGCATGGAACAAGGAACTGCTGAAGATTTCTGGACAAAAGTCTCTGTTGGAAACTCTTACAATTCATTAATTGAAAAGTAGTGATTGTATTCCGGCCTTTTCTCATGCTATAATTCGTTTTGTATTCATGAGGGAGTAACTAGCAGCGCAAGCTGTGGCAACGCCACCAGCAAGAAAAGTAATTTTCTGGTGTTGTCTTAAATAGTGAGACTTATGTATGTGTCTTTCGCATACACAAGTCTATTTTTTTTATTCCCAAAAGGAACATCATTTTAAGGATGTCTGTTTATATTTACGTTTCAACAGTAAGTGTACACATTTTAGTTGAATAGTATAGGACATCCGAAACAAATAAGGAGGATATTAATGTCAGAGGAGAAAAAACAACAACTGCTGAAGCCTTTTTACACGGAGGAAACAGAACAGGTCTTAGCGGAAGTTCAAACGACGGAAGAAGGATTAACATCCGCTGAAGCAGAAAAACGCTTAAGTGAGTTCGGATTGAACGAATTAGAAGAGGGCGAAAAGAAAAGTATGCTCGCTCGCTTTATCGAACAATTTAAAGATTTAATGATCATTGTCCTATTGTTTGCGGCAATTATTTCCGCAGTCGTCTCTCATGAAGTAGTGGATTCGATCATTATCTTAGCCGTTGTTATCATCAATGCGGTAATGGGTGTAGTACAAGAATCAAAGGCCGAAGAAGCGATCGAAGCTTTACGGGAAATGTCTACACCAAATGCGAATGTTTTACGTGATGGTCATATCAGTTCAGTAAAATCAACAGATCTTGTTCCTGGTGATATCGTGATGCTAGAAGCTGGAGATGTCGTTCCTGCAGACTTGCGTTTGATTGAAGTTGCTTCATTGAAGATTGAAGAAGCGGCACTGACGGGTGAATCCGTACCAGTTGAAAAAGAATTGATCGTGATTGAGGATGGGGAAGTTGGAATTGGCGATCGCGTTAATATGGCTTATTCAAATAGTAATGTAACCTATGGTCGTGGTAAGGGTGTCGTTGTCAATACAGGAATGAATACCGAAGTTGGTAAAATTGCTGGTATGTTGGCGCAGGCAGATGAGACTGAAACACCACTTAAAACGAACTTGAACCAATTGAGTAAATTCTTGACCTTTGCAATTATTATTATAGCTATCGTGATGTTCTTTGTTGGGATTTTCTTCAACGATACCTCATGGGTTGATATGCTCTTGACTTCGATCTCATTGGCGGTTGCGGCGATTCCAGAAGGATTGCCTGCGATTGTAACGATTATCTTGGCTCTTGGAACACAAGTAATGGCAAAACGAAACTCTGTTATTCGTAAACTGCCAGCTGTTGAAACATTGGGTTCAACTGATATTATTGCGTCTGACAAAACTGGGACATTAACCTTGAATCAGATGACGGTTGAAAAATTATATGTTGATAATCATCAATACGATGCAAATGGTGAAGTGCCAGTAGATAGTATGGCGATGAAAGTCATGAACTATGCGAATGATACGAAGTTCACCCAAGAAGGTGGCTTAATCGGTGATCCAACCGAAACAGCTTTGGTACAGTTTGGCTTAAATAATGCTTTTGATGTTCGTGAAAAGGTAGCTGAAGAACCACGCGTAGGTGAACTGCCTTTCGACTCTGATCGTAAATTAATGAGCACGTTGCACGAAGAAAAAGATGGTAAAATTTTGGTGGCTGTGAAAGGTGCGCCAGATGTGTTACTTGGTCGTACGTCACAAATCTTATTGAATGGTCAAGTCGTACCAATGACTGACAAAGAAAAACAAGATATCTTAGCTAATAATAAGGACATGGCACAACAAGCATTACGTGTTCTAGGTATGGCTTATAAATATGTTGATGTTGTTCCGGTTGAATTAGAAACTGAAGTAGTGGAAAATGATTTAATCTTCGCTGGTTTAGTCGGCATGATTGACCCAGAGCGTGCAGAGGCAGCTGAAGCCGTACGTGTTGCCAAAGAGGCTGGTGTTCGTCCAATCATGATTACAGGAGACCACAAGGATACCGCCGAAGCTATCGCAGCTCGTCTAGGAATCATCGAAAAAGGCGACGATGCTTCTGTCTTAACCGGTGCGCAATTAAATGAAATGTCTGATGAAGAATTTGCACAAAAAGTGGAACACTACTCTGTCTATGCGCGGGTTTCTCCGGAACATAAAGTTCGGATCGTCAAAGCATGGCAAAAAGAAGGTAAAGTTGTTGCTATGACTGGTGATGGTGTCAATGACGCACCAGCATTAAAGCAAGCGGATATTGGTATTGGTATGGGAATCACAGGTACGGAAGTTTCTAAGGGAGCTTCTGACATGGTACTTGCTGATGATAACTTCGCGACGATCGTCGTTGCCGTTGAAGAAGGTCGTAAAGTCTTCTCAAACATTCAAAAAGCGGTTCAGTATTTGCTAGCTGCGAACTTGGGTGAAGTATTGACCTTATTTATCGCCACTTTACTTGGTTGGGATACATTATTACCGATTCATTTGTTGTGGATTAACTTGGTAACAGATACATTCCCAGCGATTGCGTTAGGGATGGAACCAGCTGAAAAAGATTTAATGCAGCATAAGCCTCGCGGCCGTAGTTCGAACCTGTTTTCAGGTGGTGTCTTATCAAGTATCATCTATCAAGGGATCTTAGAAGCAGGTACAGTGCTCTTTGTTTACTGGTCTGCAATCCAGTGGCCCGTTCATACAGCGTATGCAGAGATTCATTCTGACGCGTTGACAATGGCCTTTGCGACATTAGGCTTGATGCAACTGTTCCATGCCTTTAACGTAAAATCTGTTCATCAATCATTGTTCCAAGTTGGCCCGTTCCGCAACAAGAGCTTTAACTGGGCAATCTTGTTATCCTTTGTTTTGATGATGGTGATCATTGTTGTACCGGGCTTGAATGATATTTTCCGGGTAGCACATCTTGATCTCTATCAATGGGGGATTGTAATTGGAGCATCCTTTGCGATTATTCCAATCGTTGAGATTGTTAAAGCCTTCCAACGAAGTGCGCAAAAAAAATAGTTTAACTAAAAATTCGCATGAAGCCATTACTTTTGGCTCTCATGCGAGTTTTTTATTTGATCAAAGAATACATTTGCATATCTAGTAGCACACCATTTTTTATTGCATTTTTCCTCAAGGTACCTTCTAATTGAAACCCATTTTTCTCCAACAAACGACAAGATGCATGATTGGTTGAAAAGGGTTCAGCAAATATTCGAATGATATCTGTTTCGCTGAAAAGATGATCTGTCAGCTGTTTGATTGCTTTGGTTCCAATTCCCTTTCCCCAGTACTCTTCTGCAACATAATAGCCCATCTCAGCAGTTAGGCGATGGATGTTCTCACAACGAAAAGCACCGATGCTTCCAATTGCTTCATCTTTGTCATTCACGATTGCAAAAGCAAAAGTTTTGTTCGGATCAGCTTCTAGCATGCTTCGAATAAAATCTGCTGCGTCTTGCTCAGTATAGGGATAAGGAAGACCATCACGTAAATTTGCCTGAATTTTTTTATTGTTTAGGGCTTTTGCTAAATTTCCTGCATCCTTACTGCGCCATTTTCTGATAATCTTATCCATAATTGATCTCCCTATAAAATGTATTTCTTATAAGGTATCATCAAACAAATAATAAATGAAGCAAATTTTAATATTTTCTGAGCTGCTTTGCATATTGTGCGAAAATCGGTAAAATGAAAGTATTAAAAAAAGAAAGTAGGAATAAATGGATGCGACCTAATACAGGGTTTTATGCTAGAGAAATCAACGAAATCGTTCAAAATACGGAAAAAATGGGTGAACGTTTACATCCGAGCTATGAAGAGATTCGTACTGCTTTAGATGAAAAGAAAATGGCTGATTTTGACCAAGAACGTTTATCAGAAATCCATGAACTTTTTAAAGAAGGCACTCAGTTTTATCAATTGAATTTAGAAAAAATTGGGATGTTAAAAGCGCCAGCAAAAGTAATGGGGAATCATAAAAGCTTCGAAAAAGCATACATTCAATATGTAGCTGGCTGTCAAGAAATGACGGATAGTTTGTTACCAGAAGTGAATGAGGAAGCCTTCAATGCAGCAGAAAAAAAACAAGATGCTGCAACGGACACGATCTACAAAACGATTCAAAAGATAACTAATCTGTTATTGAAATAGTAAACAAGTGAAACATCAAAAAGAACAAAGGTTTTCTAATTTTTTTATAACGTTATTTTAAATACAAATGGAGAAGAATTGAGTATTATTAGTTCATAACCAATAACAACCTTTTCTTTTTCATTGCATTTAGGTAATACTCCTTTAGCACCGATTTGCCGATCGGTGCTTCTTTTTTTAAATTTTTACTTTAGAAAAATCTTACTATAATTATGAATTCCATTTCCATTGGTGATGAATTAAAAGTATACTGATTAAATAGAATCATTTTCGAAATACTAAATATAGTAAATTATCAAAAGAGCTGGCTACCGAGTATAATACTCAGTAGTCAGCTCTCATTTTGTTTAATTTTCGATATTTCGTACATAATTTTCGAAGTAATCATTCAAATCATTTTTAATTTTTTGATATTCTTCTTCGCTATATTCTTTTTCTTCTAAACGTCCTTTAAAATTTGGTAAATCCAAATCTTTTTTCAATCGTTCAATAACTTCCTCTTTATTCATAGTATTACCTCCATAATAGAGTCTTGCTGTCTACTAATCAAAGTAGACACAAACAGCTTCCGGTGCAAAGACGTCCTTTTGAATCATCGTCAAAAGACCAGTCTCACTGTCTCGACGATAAAGTGTTAAGTTGTCACTGTTTTGGTTTGCTGCGACTACATACTTATTATCAGGACTCAATGCGAAGTCTCTTGGAAAATCACCTTCAGTTGAAATCGTTTGAATCGAATCAATGCTTAATCCATCTTCAGCGATTGCGAAAACAGCAATTGAGTTGTGTCCGCGATTTGACGCATACAGATAACGTCCATCATTTGAGACACGAATCGCTGCACCGCCATTTTCACCATCAAAATCCTTTGGTAATGTAGAGACTTTCTGTGTTTGAGTGAAGCTGCCATCTGCTTCGTCATACGTTAGAACAGTGACGCTACTGTCCAGCTCACCAAAAAGATACGCAATCATTTTAGTCGGATGAAAAACTAAATGACGAGGACCAGTACCTGGTTCTGCTACATAAACGGCTACTTCTTCGACCTCACCAGCTTCTGAGACATCATAGGTGTAGACACGATCTGTGCCAAGATCACAGACCACTAAGCGTTGATCGGGTGCAAGATCAGTGTAGTGAGTATGAGCGTGATCTTGATTTTTATGTGGACCTGTTGGTTCTTTATGAAAAAGGGTCGCTGCGGCCTCAAGAGAGCCGTCTGGTTGAATTTTGTAGGTATTCAGTTCACCCTTATGATAATTGGCACCATAGACAAGTTGGCGTGCCTCATCGACAGCTACATAACAAGGTGGGGCACCTTCTTCTGTCACCGCATTCAAAAAGTTGGTTTGTGCATCGTAACTAGACATTCCACCTTGGCCATCGCGACTAGTGACTGAGTAAAGAAAACCTTCTTTACTTTTTGCGAAGTAGGTAGGGCTGGTTTCTTCCGTTACTAGTTCCAAATTGTTTAACGTTTCAGTCGCCGTATCTAATTCGATCTGATAAATACCTTGACTGATGCGTCGTGTGTACGTACCTAAAATTATTTTGTGGATCATTAAAAAACCTCCTTCAATGTATCTACATTTTAACAAGTTTATTCTCACTTGGATAGCGCTAACTTTGTGATATAATTGAAAAATAAATGTGGAAAGAGCGTGACCTATGACTGAAATGGAAATTACTCAAATTGGAAAAAATGCGGTTAATGATGAAAATATTTTGGTGCTTTTTGGTGAAAGCATTACACCAGACTTGTTAGATGTATCGATCGTTCAAAAGCCAATTAGCGATACACCAATCGCGTTAGAAGAAGGTGGTCAATTAATCTTTGGCGATCAGACCTATCAGGTGATTGGAATGGGGCCATTAGCCAATCAAAATTTAAATGAAATTGGACATGCGACAGTTTTCTTTCAGAAAGAAGTCGGAGTGATTCCAAATGCAATCTATGTTGTCCCAGAAAAGCTTCCAAACTTGGAAGTAGGGATGAAAATTACCTATCAGTAGGAGTGTGAGTGAGTGGATAAAAAGAAATTAACGCAAAAAACTTCTTGGTTTTGGAAATGGTTTTTAAATAGCCAAGTGGTTGTAGCATTGATCATTGTATTATTGCTGCTATTGATCGCGTTGGTCTTTACAAAAGTATCCTATTTGTTTGAGCCAGTGGGACAGTTCTTTGCAATCGTTGGTCTTCCAATGGTAATCGCCGGCATTCTCTATTATTTGATGAACCCGGTTGTCAATTTTCTGGAGCGTAAAGGACTGAAGCGGACCTTTGCGATTGTATTACTTTTCATCGCAGTAGTTGCTTTACTTATTTGGGGAATCGTAGTGATTATTCCACAGATCAGAGAGCAGATTGGCTCAATGATGAAAAGTCTGCCAGGTTATTTTGACACCATAAGTGATAAATTAAATGATATCTTTAAGGACCCCGCTTTCAAGCCGTTTCAACAACATATTGATAATAGCTTGCAGAAAGTTTTAGAGTCATTGACGGATACAGCACAAAGAATTTCTCGGGTTACGCTACAGGGATTAGGGAGTGTTGTCTCTACATTAGCAACAGTGGTGATCGCGTTGATTACAGCGCCAATCATTTTGTTCTTCTTGCTAAAGGATGGCGATCAATTAGCGCCATATATTCTTAAGCTTTTACCAACAAAAGCACGAAAACCTACACTGAAGGTCATGACGGAGATGAACTCGCAATTAGCTTCATATATCCGCGGACAGTTAACGGTGGCCTTTGCAGTAGCTGTGATGTTCATTATTGGATTCTCTTTAGTAGGAATGAACTATGCAATTACTTTAGGCATTTTGGCCGGCTTCTTAAATTTAATTCCTTATTTGGGATCTTTCTTAGCAATGGTGCCAGTGGTCTTCATTGCCATTGTTACTGGACCAATTATGCTGGTAAAAGTGATTATCGTCTTTGCAATCGAACAAACCATTGAAGGGCGGATCGTCTCGCCATTAGTTTTAGGGAATCAATTAGAAATTCATCCTGTCACGATTATGTTTGTATTGTTAACAGCGGGGAAAATTTTTGGAATCGTTGGAGTTATATTGGGGATTCCATTTTATGCGGTGGCGAAAGTCATTGCAATCCATGTATTTGAGTGGTACAAAGGAGTGTCAAACTTATACGAGGATGAAGCGAAAGAAAAAATGCCTGTCGACGAATAATCGACAGGCATTTTTTTAAAATTGTGTAGCCAATGACTTGGCTTTTTCTTTTGCCGCAGCCATAATCTCAGGTGCTCTTGCTGGATCATAATCCGCACCTTCAATGTAAATGGAATCAAAATCAGTGATACCAATAAAATTCAAAATTCCTTTAACGTATTGTGCTGAGAAATCTTGACCGTTATATGTACCGCCACTTGATTGGATGTGAAGAGCTTTTTTATCTGTAATCAATCCAGTTGGACCTTCTGCTGTATATTTGAAGGTTTTACCTGCGACGTTGATCGTGTCAAACCAAGCCTTTAACTTCGTTGGAATATTCAAGTTCCATAAGGCATTGGCGATGACGATTTTTTCACTAGCTAAAAATTGATCAGTAAATTCATTGAAAACGCGAACCTTTTCTTGCTGAACATTACTTAATTCTGTAAAATTAGTTCCCTTTTGTAAAGATTTCCAAGCTGACAGTAAGTCGCCGTCAATCTCAGGGAGATCTGTATAATACAAATCTAACATGGTGAATACATCTTCTGGATGACTGGCTTGATGTGCTTCAATAAAAGTATCCAGAATAGTTACAGTTTGTGAGTCTTCTGCGGACAACGGGTGAGCATTCACTACTAGAACATTTGCCAAAACTAACACTCCTTAAATTTAATTACAAACGAATCGTACACAAAATATCCAAAGCAGACAATTTATCTGCTCGGAAGCTTTAAATAAAAATGTATTTTGTTAACTCGCAAGATATTCTTTATACGCAGCAGTACCACCAATCACATTTGTGACTTGGAAGCCTTCATTTCTTAAAAATTGCGCCATCGTTTTTGAACGACCACCGAATTGAGTAAATAGGTAATACGTTTTACTTCTGTCAAGTTGGTTCAAACGATTAGGCAATTGTGTCAATGGGATACGAGTTACGTTTGATCCTTCTAGTAAATCAAAGGAGTCGATAAAATCAGGGTCTCTTAAGTCTAAAACTTCCACGGGTTCCTTAGCAGCAAGTAGCATAAATTCTTTTGTTGTTACCGAATAATTCATTTTTTTCAACAGCCTTTTCTTTCTTAATAGTGATTACAAGGTTAATGTATTTATCGTCTTATTACAAGTGTTATCATAGACATTTTACTTGAATTTGACGAAAAGTAAAGCTAACATTCAAAAAAATTTCAAAACTAGAAAAAATTGACAAGTTTTTTTCATGAATACAATGAAAATATCACTTTTTTGTTATTAGTTGCACTTTCTCGGATAGGGAAGTAGATGAAGAGTCTTTAAAAAAAGATATTACTTGCGTGAATCAGAAGGCATCGTTAGAATAGTAGTGACGGAGGGAAGAGAACAATGGAAAATTTTCATTTAGGGAAACTTAGTTTGAAAACAATCGCTATTCGTGTGAGAGATCGTGATGGTATGATTCATTTTTATCGCGATATTATCGGATTGCACTTGCTGCGTGAAGAAAACGAATTGGCGATTCTAGGATACAAAGATCCGGCCAGTGAATTACTTTGGTTGGAGGAGAGTCCACGAGCAGATGAACATCGTGGAGAGATTAAAAAAATGCAAAGGGTCTCATTAGTAGTGCCCAATGAAGAGGAATTAGCAAACGTTTATTACCGTGCCAAAGAAGAAAACTATCCTGTTAAATCTGCGTTACAAGCCGATGATGAAAAGGGACTTCTATTTGAAGACCCCGAAGGAAATGAAATCGAAATTTTCTTTGCTCCTAGTAAAGAACGTTCAACTTCAGAGCCAGTTGAACTAGATTTTAATGAATTAGCAAAGAAAGCGACTAAGCGAGAAAAAATCCACGGAGCCTATTTCGATAAGCTTCACTTAAATGTCAGCGATCTGAATAAACAGCAGAGCTTCTTGGCAGATATTCTAGGATTGAAAGTTCACGATGAAAGTGAAGAAGAATTGTTGTTGAATCGCGGAGACTTTAATGTCGGTTTAACGACTGCAAATGGTGGCACGATTGATTTGCCAACGGACAAAGTACTCGGTTTGGACTTTTTACAATTTAAAGTATCGAAAACGAAACTAATGGAGTTGTCCCAACATCTTAGCAGTAAGCAGTTCGATTACTTCATTGATAAGAAGAAATCCTTAATTACGATTTATGATGCGGCCGGAATTGAATGGTGGTTCGTATTGAAGTAATGATTATGAAGTCGCGAGAAATCGCGGCTTTTTTATTTCCAACTCATATGAAAAATTAGAAGCAGAAGGATGACTTCAAAATCCGGTCTTACCGCTTGAGTGCAATAAATGACCAAGCTTATCAAAAGACTCCAAAATAGATTCGATACAAAATTATAAGAAGGCCGGATAAATATACCGGTTTCAGAAAAATAATTAGTGAATCGATACAGCAGGAGATTGTCGATCAGTAATACTAGAAAGAAACCGATAATTTTAAACTGCCAGTCAACAACAAAAAAATCTATTAAAAAGACCAATGTGAAAGACAATAAAAATATAAGATTTTTTCGTGTTTGCAGGATTTGTTTAAGTTTCTTTTTCATCAGGATGACTCTCCTTTTACAGCAATTTTTTATTCTTATCATTTTACCTGAAAACATCCCCTTGAGCTATTCGTATTTTTTAACAGGTTCAAAAGTAATGGTTTATTATTTTATGCTATACTTTTTTAGAATTACTACTTATGGAGGTTGTTATGTACCCTGAAACGTTTCAATTAATAGAAGAAAAAATGCGAGAAGGTGTTTTTCCTGGTGCAGTTCTTCGCTTTGTTGAGGATGAGGAAGATGAGATGCAAGTTTTAGGAAATGCACAAGTAGAACCGACAATTGTTTCTATGCAGGAAGACTTCCTTTTTGATGTAGCCTCCTTAACAAAAGTGGTCTGCACGGCAACTGTTATGTTGAAATTAAAGGAAGCAGGAAAGGTTACATGGGATCAATCTCTTCACAGCTTATTACCGGAATTTCAAAATGAAACGATTACTTTACGCCATTTATTGACCCATACATCAGATATTCAAACCTACATTCCAAATCGGGATCAGTTAAATGCAGAAGAATTGCGGACTGCGTATCTAAGCCTGCAACCGGGAGAGGACCTGGGAAAAGTTGTTAAATATACTGATGCAGGAACAATTTTGTTGGGATTTCTACTTGAAAAACTTTATCAAAAAGATGTGATCGACGTCTTTAGGCAGGAAGTCTTGCGGCCTCTGGGCATGTTCAATAGTCATTTTCTACTACAGCCGCCATATGATAGGGTTATTCCCACTGAAAAATTATCAGATGGAACAATTTTAAAAGGTCGTACACATGATCCGAAGGCTCGGGTATTAGCAGAGCATGCTGGTAACGCGGGTTTGTTTACGAATATGAAAGATTTAAGTAAATTTGCAAAAATGTATTTGAATCTTGGGGTTGTTAGCGATATGATTTATTTGCAGGATAAGACAGTTCAAGAATTACTTCATGATCATACACCTACAGGAAAAGGTGAGCGTTCAATCGGCTGGGATTTGAAACATAGTTCGTTAGATCAAGCACCGCTACTTTTCCACACTGGGTATACTGGAACCTTCCTGCTACTGGATGTCGTCAAAAAATCAGCGTTCATTTTTTTGTCGAATCGTGTTCACACAGAGGATCATCGTGCGAGCTATGTGAGTCATCGCGATGAAATTTTGGACTGCTATTTAAATGAACGTATGGAACGATACAAAAAATAGTGCAGGCGAGTGCTTTTATTAACTTAAATTGAACAGCTTTTCGTAGCTTGCCTAGAGCGAAATAAAAAATATTAATCAGAAAAAGGAGCAAGAAGTATGGAACCATTATTTTTACAACCAGTCTTTCAAGAAAAAATTTGGGGTGGCGATCAATTACACACTGTTTTTGGCTTTGACATTCCAAATGACAAAATCGGTGAGGATTGGGCGATCAGCGGGCATCCGCATGGTGTTAGTATCGTAGAAAACGGTCCTTACAAAGGCTGGAAGGTCAGCGATCTTTGGAATGAGCATCGTGAATTGTTCGGTAATGCAGAGGGCGACGTATTCCCATTACTAACCAAGATTTTAGATGCAGAAGATGATTTATCTGTTCAAGTTCATCCAGACGACAGCTACGGCTTGAAGCACGAAGGAGAACTAGGTAAAACTGAATGCTGGTATATTATTAATGCGAAACCAGGTTCGGAGATCGTTTACGGACATAATGCGAAATCTCGTGAAGAACTGGCAGAAATGATTGAAAACGAACGTTGGGATGATTTATTGCGACGGGTTCCTGTAAAAAAAGGTGACTTTTTCTATGTCCCAAGTGGTACGATCCATGCAATCGGTAAAGGCATCATGATTTTAGAAACACAACAAAGTTCAGATACAACATACCGCGTTTATGACTATGATCGTAAAGATGATCAAGGCAATACACGCGAATTGCATATCCAGCAATCAATTGATGTGACAACTGTTCCAGCTATCAGTCCTGAATTAGAAATCTCTGAAAGCAAAAAGGGAACCTCTTCAGTAATTACGTACTTGAAGACAGATTTCTTTAATGTGTATGAATGGGATGTTGTGGGTGAACTTGCTCTTAAAAAAGAAGGAGATTACACGTTAGTAACAGTTGTTGAAGGGTACGGGAATTTGATCGTTGATGGTCAAAGTTATGAAATGAAGCCTGGAACAAGCTGCATTTTACCAGCACAAATTACCGAATGGAAGGTTGAAGGCGAAATGAAGATTATCGCTTCAACTCCAGGAACAAAATAGTAAATGTTTTTTCATATACAAAAAAATGCTCATCCACAATAGTTGGGTGAGCATTTTTATTTTATGGTAATTCTGGCAGATCAACATCTTCCCCGTACTTATTTTTTAAAGCGGTATGAAGTAAACGCACAGCCAATGTTTTGTTGCGAGCTAAGATCGGACCGTGGAAGTACGAGCCATAAACATTTTTGTAGATGACACCTTCACCTTGGTCTTCTCCGTTATTCCCATTGCCTTTAACGATCGTGCCTAGTGGGCGTTCGCCTTCACCTAAGAAAGTACGGCCATTGTGATTTTCAAAACCATAATAGGTTTCGCCAAATTCTTCGTTGTGGATCTCGATGTCCCCAATGAAACGATGGTTGTCTTGGCTTAGAGTGTAATGATCCAATGCACCGATACCATCGATTTTTTCACCATTTGCACCAATATAGTAGTGACCTAGTAACTGATAACCGCCGCAAATTGATAGGATGACGCCGTCGTTTTCAATGTACTTGATCAATGCTTCTTTTTTATCTTGAATATCTTTTGATACGATGACTTGTTCATAATCCTGTCCGCCACCGATAAAGACAAAATCGTATTTATCGGGATCAAAGTCTTGATAAATGCTGACGATCTCTGAATGAATCTCGATGCCCATTTGTTTGGCATAGTAATTTAGGGTTAAGAGATTGCCGTTGTCACCGTATGTGTTTAATAAGTTTCCGTATAAATGTGCTAAGTTCAATTCGTATTTAGCCACGATCCATACCTCCATCAATGTAGCCCTTTTGTGCTAGTTCTTTGCGCAGCTGTAAAACGGCTGTGTAGGTCGCTAGGATATACACATGCTCCGTCGGCAATAGTTTGATCTTTTCGATGACATCCGTCAAGCTTTCCGTCTCTGTTAGTTTATCTTCAGAAATTCCTGCTACTTTCAGACGAAGAGCCATGTCCTCGTGACGATCACCGCCTGCGATCACTGCCGGGATTTCCATCTCAGCGAAGGCTTCGTGGTTGCCATCCCAGATCCAACTGATGTCGATACCATCTGCATAATTGGCATTCAATAAGGAAACCAATGAGAAGGGATAAGGTGCTAGACCGATCATATCGATAACTTGGTTTAAGCCGACTGGATTTTTTACTAAAACGAGCGTGCATTTTTTGCCATCAATTTCAAATTCTTCCTGGCGTCCAAAAACTTTTTCATCGTAGCCTAAGCCACGTTTAATTTTCTCTTTTGAAACACCATAGTATTCCGCCACAGCAGTTGCAGCAAGGGCATTGTATACATTGTACATGCCGCCGACTTCGATCTTATAATCTTGTCCATCGATCACAAATTCAGAAGATTTGTTGTCCATCGCTTTCATCTCAGTTAATTTGTAATCTAACTCAGGGCGATGGAAGCCGCAGTTAGGACAATAGTATTTACCTAAATTGGCATACGTGATCATTTTGTATTTCAAAATGTGCTGACATTTAGGACAAAGCAAGCCGTCAGTATTATAATGTGCATCCTGATCTTCATCTGGTAAATGATCGAAACCGTAATATTTTCTTGGGTTGGCTGTTTCCAGTGAATTGAAGATCGGTGAGTCGCCATTACACAAGATCGGTGCACTTGGGGATTTAGCTGCGCCGTCCACGATCAATTTGTAGGTCGTATAGATTTCACCGTAACGGTCCATCTGGTCGCGGAAGATATTGGTAAATAGAAATAGCTCTGGTTTGATGTACTCGGTAACTTTGCTTAAGCTGGCCTCATCGATTTCAAGAACTGCAATTTTTTTGCCGCCTTTTTTTCCTTTGGCGTTTAAAAAAGTTGATACGATTCCCTGGACCATGTTGGCACCTGTTGGATTCGTTAATACGTAATCAAATTCTTGTTTCAAAATATTAACGGTCAAGGCGGTAGTCAAGGTTTTTCCGTTGGTCCCCGTCACTACAACCACTTTATAATCTTTTACCAATGTATCTAAAATCTTCGGATCCATCTTTAAAGCGAGCTGACCAGGATAACTGGATCCACCTTTAAAGAACGTTTTTAATACCCATTGGGCGGTCTTGCCGGCAGAGATCGCCAGTTGACTTCGTAACCCCATTACACATCCTCCATGTCTGTAACAAATTTAATTCATCTTATCATATTTAAAAAAAAAGTTTAAATAGCTTTTCCTATTCTTAAATTTTCTATAGAAAAAAAGCTAGGGCAAAGTTTTGCTCCTAGCCAATAATAATCTTTTCTTCTGGAAATTCATAGCCTAAGTCCTGTGTTTCTTTTGGAACAAAGAGCATCAGGGTATAAAGCATGCCGATGCGCCCGATAAACATCAAAACAGCGATCATGATTTTTCCGGTACTTGAAAGGTCATCAGTGATTCCTAAAGAAAGTCCAGTCGTTCCAAAAGCAGAGGTAACTTCAACGATGATCGAAATCAAGGAATGGTCCTCCGTTGCCGTTAAAAAGAGAATACTGAATAGACACATTCCAGCAGATAGCATGAACACTACCACAGATTTTCGTACATCTTCTTGAGCGATTTTTCGTCCAAAAATATTGATGTCGTTCTCATTTTTTAAGAATGAGTACAGATATAGTCCGATAATCGCGATCGTTGTGGTTCGAATCCCGCCGCCCACTGAACTAGGAGAACAGCCGATAAACATCAATAAGGAAAAGATGATTAAGGTCGTATTTTGGAACAAGTTCAGGTCATGAATCTGCAGGCCGGCATTGCGCGTTGTCATGGAATAGAAGGACGAGTTCAACCATTGGTCAAATAGGTTCATATTAGCGAAATTGTGATCTTTCTCTAATAGCCAGATAGCTACTGTACCACCAATAAAGAGAACAAAAAAAGCGAGCAGCGCAATTTTAGAAAAGAGACTAAACCGAAACGGAATCCGAGATTTGGATCGTTTATGATAAATCCAGCCATGAAAATCCATTAAAACGGGGAATCCGATCCCGCCGATAAAAATCAACACCATGATCGTGATAATGAAAAAGTAATCATGAGAAAAAGGAATAATCGATTCACCAGTCACATCAAAGCCCGAGTTCGTCACAGCCGAGATAGCCTGATAGAAGCCAAAAAAGATCGCTTCTGACAGTTTTTGATAATAGCCTGCCAGATAAAAATAAACCGAAAAAATCGTACCAAAAAGAACTTCTATTGCTAACAACATCGTAAATGTAATTCGAATCAAGTTGACAATCCCGCTTAGACGCGGCTGATTCATGTCTGTCATGATTAGTTGACGTTGTTTCAACGTAATTCGACGCTTTGATACGATAAAAAAGAAGGTAGTGATCATCATGATCCCTAATCCACCAATATGGAACAACACTTCCAACATTAAAACACCGGTATCATTGAAGACTGAATTGATATCAAAGGTGGTTAAACCAGTCACTGAAATGGTCGAAATAGCCATAAATACCATATCAAGAAAAGGCACGTGTGAACCTGGCTCACGGAAAACTGGTAAATGAAACAAGATCAAAGAAAGAATGGTCATCGCTAAATAGTAGAAGACGATGATTTGAATCGAAGAAAATCGATTATTAAGCTTTTGCCAGCTTTTTTTGAGAAAATTTACTCGGCGATCAAAATTCATAGAAGACTCCTTCAATCATCTGTGGGAATTTTTTTACAATAGAGTTAGTATAGCATGCTTCCATGAAAAAAACTCCCACCGTTTTGGTAGGAGTAGAGGAGATAAATGTTGTGTTTGATTAGTTGTCTTGCGCAGTTGCTGCAATGTCGATTTCACGGATGTTGACTTCTTGCGGCATGTCATAGATAAATTTAACTGTCTCAGCGACATGAACTGGATCAAGTGTGATGCCACCCATGCTTTCTTTCCAGGCTTGGTAATCTGTTAATGCTCCTTGGTCTGTCACATGTGTAAGCAATTCTGTTTCAGCAGCGCCAGGAGCGACTAAAGAAACGCGGACATTTGAGCCGGAAACTTCTTCACGAATTGTTTCACTTAGACCGTGGACACCAAATTTTGATGCGACATACGCAGCATGGTTGGTAAAGGTTTTCTTACCGGCAAGAGATGACATATTGATGATTGTTCCATGTCTACGTTCGGTCATACTAGGCAATACAATCTGCATTCCGTTTAGTACACCCATTACGTTAGTATTCAGCATGGTTTGCCATTCTGTCGGATCTTGGTTCAAGACATTTCCAAGTAACATCACACCTGCATTATTGACTAATAAATCTACTGGACCGTAGACAGCTTCTGCTTTTTTAATGCTGGCTTCAAACGCCTTTTGATCAGTCACGTCAACTTTTTCAATCATGATATTCTCAAAGTTCAATGGCAGTGTTTCGATTTTTTCTACGCGACGCCCCAGTAACAGCAACGGATTGCCAGCTTGGTTAAAAAGTTTGGCGATCTCTGCACCAAATCCGGAACTTGCGCCTGTAATTACAACTAAAGATTTTTCCATATAAATTGCCTTCTTTCAAAACTATGATACACTGACTTTACTACTTGGAGTTAACTCCAGGTCAAGAAGGAAGTTGAAAAAAATGAAAACTTTTTTGATTGGTGATATTTCAAAGATGTATGGCATCTCCCAAGACACTCTGAGATATTATGACAAAGCGGGCCTATTACCGTTTGTTAAAAAGAATCAAGCAGGTCGCAGAGTATTTACTGAGGATGATCTTGGTTATATCGAAGTAATTGATTGTTTGAAGCGCTCTGGAATTCCTGTTAAGGAAATTGCGAAATTTATGGATTGGTGTGTAGAAGGTGATAAAACCTTGCCGCAGCGCTACGCTTTTATGGTGGAGCAAGAAGCAGCCTTAGAGAAAAAAATCCATGAATTACAGGCTCAACTTGATTTTTTACGCTGGAAAAAATGGTATTACCAGACTGCGAATGAAGCAGCGACAGAGGAAATCTTTTTTAAACTAGGCACACGTCAAGTTGATAAGAAATGGCGTCAAAAGTATCTAGAGACAATAAAGCCCGAATCAATTTAAGATTCGGGCCTTTCATTATGAGATCAATACGCCAATCGCTAAGAAGGCGAGGATCAATATAATGATGGTGATTAATAATTTCGTGACAAATTTTATCCATTTATCAAAGCCGATGTTCACCACAGACAAGGAAACTAAAATCAATCCTGTTGGGGCGATCAATCCGATCAAGCCCTGTCCCCAGTTATAGGCATCGATAATCAATGCACGGTCGATCCCGACAACATCGGCTAGAGGTGCCATAATCGGCATTGATAATACCGCCAAACCAGAGGAGGATTGAATAAAGAAACCTAAAATGACATAGACTAAGAACATAAACCAAATGAAAATGACATTGTTCATCCCACTAATAGCATTGCTGAAGAAGTTCATGATCGTATCACTGATAAAGCTGTTTTCCATCACGATACCGACCGAACGAGCTAACCCGACAATCAATGCAACCCCTAATAGATCCGCAGCGCCAGTAACGAAGCTGTCGATGAATTTCTTTTCTCCTAACCCTGAGACGAAGGCTAGTATATAAGTAACTGCTAAGAAGACCACTGCGATCTCGGTAAAGTACCAGCCTAGTTGCTGCACGCCATAAATCATTACAACAAAGCCTAAAGCAAAAACGATCAATGAAAACTTTTGCCGCTTAGTAAAGTCCGTATTTTTGTCGCGGACTTGTCCGCCTAAGAAGCGTTCACGATCACTTTCGGCCTGATCGGCAACAAGCGAGGCAGCGGGATTCAGACGAACTTTTTCTGCGTAACGAATCGTATAAAGGATTGAGATACCAACTGCGGTGATCCACATCAAGATACGTAAAGGCATACCGTCCGTAAAACTAATCCCTGCAGCATTTGAGGCAATCACCGTGGAGAAGGGATTGATCGTTGAGCTCATCGTTCCTATTGCGGTTCCCAAATAGATCGTGGCGACTGCCGTGAGCGTATCATAGCCTGCCAATAAGAAAATCGGGATTAAAATCGGGTAAAAGGCAATGGTTTCCTCTGCTAAACCAAAAGTAGTCCCGCCAATGGCAATCAAAGTAGTCACGATTACGATCAACCATTTTTGTTTTCCTTTTAACTTTTCAGAAAGGCGCATCATGCCGGCGTCCATAGCCCCAGTGGCATTAACGATTCCAATAACACCACCTAAAATCAAAATAAAGATCATGATATCGACGCTTTCAGTTATTCCTTGAACCTGAGCTTTCAAAAATTGAGTAATGGTTCCAATCACTCCACGCGCAGGCTTTTTGATTCCTTCATAGGAATTTGGGATAGCAGCAGGACGATAAATCGTGCCATCGCGGAACTTGCCAACCTTGATGTGAATATCATATTTGTCCAATGTTTTCTGCGTTGCTGGCTCCATGACCGTCTTATCATGAGCATCCGTAATCGCGAATTGATCTTTTCCGCTGTCGTAGGTCAGTGTACTATACTTACCAGAGGGAATAAAAAATGTTAGTGCTTGAACCAAGATCAGTACAATAATGATAACTGTGTACGCAGAAGGGAAACTCCGCTGCTTCTTTTTACCAGATTGTTGCATGAAAATGCCTCCTAGTTTTATATTAATAAAAATAATTACCAACGAAAAGTATAGCACTGAGCCCTTATATTCTTAAAAAGATAGCCTGTGATTTTGTTGAAATTAATTATTGAATCTTCTAAGATGAGGTATTAATGAAAATTATTACTGTAAATAATCTGGCTTTTCCGCTATAATACGATAGGAACAAAAGGGAAAGGTGACAAGAAATGGCCCAGCTTTTTTTTAAATACGGTGCAATGAACAGCGGCAAAACGATTGAAATATTGAAAGTCGCTCATAATTATGAGGAACAAAACAAACCGGTAGTATTGATGACTAGCGGATTAGATACCCGCGAAGGTGTGGGAACCATCTCCAGTCGGATCGGCTTGAGCCGACCTGCTGTACCAATTTTTGCAGAGACTAATATTTTTGAATTCATCAAGGAGCTTGACTACAAGCCTTACTGTGTATTGATTGATGAGTCTCAATTTTTATCAAGAGAGCATGTCATTCAATTAGCACAAGTCGTAGACGACTTAGATATTCCAGTCATGGCCTTTGGGTTGAAAAATGATTTTCGTAATGAAATGTTTGAGGGCTCAAAATATTTACTGCTGTATGCGGATAAGTTGGAAGAGTTAAAAACAATTTGCTGGTTCTGTCATAAAAAAGCAACCATGAATCTGCATTATATTGATGGTCATCCAGTCTATGAAGGCGATCAAGTACAAATCGGCGGTAATGAAGCCTATTATCCTGTTTGTCGTAAGCATTATTTGCACCCAGAAATTACCAGTCCGGAATAACTATTTATTGGACATAGATGAAGAAATTAGAAAAACTTTTATAGAAATTAGGAGGAATTTAATCCATGTACGATCAACTGCAAGCCATCGAAGATCGTTATGAAGAGCTTGGCGAATTATTAAGCGACCCAGAAGTCATTAGTGATACGCAGCGCTTCATGCAGCTGTCAAAAGAAGAAGCCAATACTCGCGACACGGTAGCCACTTATCGTCGCTATAAAAAAGTGGTAGAGGGTATTAGTGATACAGAAGAATTATTAGGTGAGAATCTAGATGCCGATATGGCAGAAATGGCAAAAGAAGAGCTGTCAGATTTAAAGAAGGAAAAAGAAGTTTTAGAAGAGGAGATCAAGATTCTTCTGTTACCAAAAGACCCAAATGATGATAAAAATATCATCATGGAAATTCGCGGGGCTGCTGGTGGAGATGAAGCGGCACTATTTGCTGGCGATCTTTTCAATATGTACCAAAAATACGCAGAAAACCAAGGCTGGAAGACAGAAGTCATGGAAGCCAATGTAACTGGTATCGGCGGATATAAAGAAGTCATCATGATGATTACGGGTGACAATGTTTACTCGAAGCTAAAATACGAAAGCGGTGCACACCGTGTTCAACGTGTACCATCAACAGAATCTCAAGGTCGTATCCATACCTCGACTGCGACGGTTGTGGTGATGCCAGAGGCTGAAGAAGTTGAGATTGATATCGCAGACAAAGATATTCGGACAGATATTTATCACGCATCTGGTGCCGGCGGTCAGCACGTCAATAAGACGGCATCTGCGGTTCGTTTGACTCATTTACCAACAGGGATCGCTGTTGCGATGCAGGACGAGCGTTCTCAAATCAAAAACCGTGAAAAAGCGATGAAGATTTTACGCGCACGTGTGTATGATAAAATCCAGCAAGAAGCACAGAGCGAATATGATGCGAGTCGTAAATCGGCTGTCGGAACAGGGGATCGTTCAGAACGTATTCGTACGTATAACTTCCCACAAAATCGGGTGACGGATCACCGGATTGGCTTAACGATCCAAAAACTAGATCAAATTCTAGCAGGTAAGCTAGACGAGATTATTGATGCCTTGATTATGTATGATCAAACGCAGAAATTGGAAGAGATGCAAAATGGCTAAAACTTACGTAGAAGTCCTGTCTGGGGCTTCTTCTTTTTTAGAGGCTCATGGAAAAGAAGGTTATGCGATCGAATATCTTTTTCTAGCTCGTAAAAATTGGGATAAAACCCAATGGCTCTTGCATATGCGGGAGGAAATCTTACCAGCGGATGAAGCGTTGATTGCTAAAGACATCGAAAGCTTAATGGAAAATATTCCACCACAATATTTGTTGGGGTATGAATATTTCTTTGAACATCGCTTCAAGGTCACTACAGATACCTTGATTCCGCGACCAGAGACCGAAGAATTAGTCGCGCTATGCTTGTCCATGAATGAAAAGACGGCAAGAAAAGTTGTTGACATTGGTACAGGAACTGGAGCCATCGCGATTAGCTTGAAGCTAGCTTGTCCAGCATGGGATATAACTGCTTTGGATATTTCGGAGGCAGCCCTGCGTGTCGCGGAAGAAAATGCGGCAAAATTACAGGTACAAATTAATTTCCAGCAAAGCGATGTGTTGTCCGCAATTACTGAAAAGCAAGATATCATCATCAGTAATCCTCCTTATATCAGTCAAAGTGAATGGGATTTAATGGATGAAAGTGTTCTAACTTACGAACCTAAGCTGGCGCTTTTTGCGGAAAATGACGGATTAGCGATCTATCAAAAAATTGCGTCAGAAAGTCGTGAGCTTCTACAGCCAACGGGCATGATTTTCTTGGAAATTGGCTTTCAACAGGGGCGAGCGGTTCAAGAAATTTTTCAAGCGGCCTTTCCGCAAAAGAACATACGTATCCATCAGGATATGTCGGGACATGATCGGATGGTTGTCATTCGCTAAAAATTATTTTTAGCGAAAAAAATAATAAAAGAACACTGATACAGCAGTGTTCAAAAGCACAAAAAGTTATCAACATGGTTATACACACTTGACAATCGCGTTATCCACAATGTGAGGATAAGTTGCGAAAGAAAGTGTATAAATGAGGAAAACTAGAGTAAAGGAGCTGTGGAGAAGCTGTGGAAACGAAAATTTTTCAAACGGATCAAATAAATCAAGCGGCGGCGTTATTGCGCCAAGGAGAGTTGGTGGCTTTTCCTACGGAGACTGTCTACGGATTGGGAGCTAACGCGCTTTTACCGGAGGCTGTCAAGCAAGTCTTTGCGGTTAAAGGACGTCCTAGTGACAACCCGTTGATCGTCCATGTAGCTGATTTTTTGATGACTCAAGAATTTGTGGAAAGCTACCATCCTTTAACTGAAAAAATCGTTCAAAATTTTTGGCCAGGACCGCTGACTTTGATTTTTTCGATCAAAAAGGGGAGTTTAAGTCCGATTGTGACCGGTGGTTTATCCACAGCTGCCTTTCGGATGCCAGATAATAAAAAAACATTATCTTTGATTGAAAAAACAGGTGCGCCCTTAGTTGGGCCCAGTGCGAATACATCTGGCAAGCCGAGTCCAACAACAGCGTTACATGTTTTTCATGACCTGAAAGGCAAAATTGCTGGGATTTTAGATGATGGGGCAACACAAATCGGGGTAGAGTCGACTGTCCTAGATCTGAGTGGTGAAGTACCGACGATTTTACGTCCGGGCGCAGTGACAAAAGAAAAACTGGAAGAAGTTTTGGGGATTGAAGTTCCTTTAGACAAACATTTAGTCAAAGAGAGTGAAACGCCGAAAGCGCCTGGGATGAAATATAAACATTACTCGCCTGATGTGCCAGTTTTAATGATTAAACCGGGTGATTGGGAAAAAGCCATCGCTTGGGCCAATACAAACGGGAAAACAGTCGGTTTACTAGCGACGCCTAAAATTGCTGATAGCTATCCTTCAGCAGATCGCTTTGTTTTTGAAGAGGATTCAATCGAGGCGGCAACTCGCGGATTATTCAGCGGGTTGAGAGCATTGGATGAAGCAAAACAAAGCGACGTAATCTTTGCAGAAGTCTTTCCAGAGGATCATCTAGGCTTGGCGTATATGAATCGCTTGAAGAAAGCGGCAGCACAAAAATATTTTACAGAAAAGTAAACAAAAGATTCGATTATCTGTTGAATCTTTCGTATACTTAAATCAGAAAATTGAAAGGTGGCGTTGGGATGGATTACAAAGCACTAGATCCCGAACTATGGGGAGCAATTGAAAACGAGGCGGAGCGTCAAGAACAGAATATCGAATTGATCGCCTCAGAAAACATCGTGTCAGAAGCTGTAAGATTGGCACAAGGGAGTGTTCTGACAAATAAATATGCAGAAGGATACCCTGGTCGACGCTATTATGGCGGTTGTGAATTTGTCGATGTTGTAGAGAATTTAGCAATAGATCGCGCGAAAGAATTATTTGATGCGAAATTTGCGAATGTTCAGGCGCACTCTGGTTCACAAGCCAATCAAGCAGCTTATTTTTCATTGATCCAGCCTGGCGATACCGTTTTAGGAATGGATTTATCTGCGGGCGGCCATTTAACTCATGGCTCACCAGTGAATGTCAGTGGAAAGCTGTATAACTTTGTTAGCTATGGCGTGGACCCTCACACAGAAACGATCGACTATGAAGTCGTTCGTATTTTGGCACGGAAACATCAGCCTAAACTAATTGTAGCAGGAGCGAGCGCTTATAGCCGGACGATTGATTTTGCCCGTTTCCGTGAAATTGCCGATGAGGTAGATGCAAAATTGATGGTAGATATGGCCCATATCGCGGGACTAGTAGCAACTGGCTTACATCCTAACCCAGTACCTTATGCAGATATTGTGACTTCAACAACACATAAAACCTTGCGTGGACCACGCGGAGGTTTAATCCTGACCAATGATGCAGATTTAGCTAAAAAAATTAATAGTGCAGTTTTCCCTGGACTGCAGGGCGGACCATTAGAGCATGTAATTGCAGCCAAGGCTGTAGCTTTTAAGGAAGCTTTAGCTCCGGATTTCAAAGATTATAGTGAGCAGGTTTTAAAAAATGCGCAGGCAATGGTCAAGATCTTTAATCAAGCACCAGAGACACGTGTGATTTCTGGCGCTACGGATAATCATTTACTTTTAATCGAAGTGACAGGCTTTGATATCACTGGACGCGAAGCAGAAGAATTGTTAGACAGCGTGCATATTACCGTTAATAAAAACTCTATTCCTTTTGAATCAAAAAGCTTCAAAGAAACGAGCGGCGTCCGGATCGGGACACCGGCAATTACGAGTCGTGGATTTGTAGAGGAAGATGCAAAACAAGTGGCGGAATTAATGATTGAAACCTTGCGTTCTAAAGGCGATGAAACGAAACTGGCGGAGATTCGCAAAGCAGTATTAGAATTAACAGAATCTCATCCAATTCAGTCACATTAGACTAGTTTTCTGACACTAGTTGTCTTATAATTAGGAGAAATGCAGAATAATGATGTCTGTTTCTCAAGGCTACAGCAATGACCTGCGGAATAACATTCTGCCTCGTTTTTCTACAAGAAAAATGAATACTTTAAAATGAGTAAGGAGCAATTTATTATGGGTAAGTTTCAAGTAATTGATCATCCACTGATCCAACACAAATTAACGATCATTCGTGATAAAAACTGTGGAACGAAGGTGTTTCGTGAAGTAGTCAATGAAATCGCGATGTTGATGGCCTATGAAGTTTCACGAGATATGCCATTGGAGGATATCGAGATCGAAACACCGATCACGTTATCTACACAAAAAACGTTATCAGGTAAAAAAGTTGCGATCGTACCAATCTTGCGTGCAGGTATTGGTATGGTAGATGGCATCCTAGAATTGATCCCGGCAGCAAAAGTCGGACATATCGGTATGTTCCGTGATGAAGAAACATTGGAACCACATGAATATTTCTTCAAAATGCCGGAAGATATCGACAGTCGTCAACTATTCATCGTTGACCCTATGTTAGCTACTGGTGGTTCGGCGATCATGGCGATCGACTCATTGAAAAAACGTGGTGCGTCAAACATGAAATTTGTTTGTTTAGTTGCTGCACCTGAAGGCGTAAAAGCATTACAAGATGCTCATCCAGACGTTGATATTTATACAGCGGCGTTAGATGAACAATTAAACGAACAAGGCTACATCGTTCCAGGTTTAGGCGATGCAGGCGACCGTTTATTCGGAACAAAATAAAAGTGAACGTGGTCGAATACTCGATCACGTTTTTTTACGCAAAAAAAGGTAGGCCAAATGACTTGGCATACCTTTTATGCTTAAGAAGACTGGTTCTGTGTATTTGCCTTGTGCTTAGCAAACTCATAAAGCCTCTAAATCTTCTTCATTTGTTTATAATTGATGACGACAACGCCATTGGAATGACTGATTAGCTCTTCATTGTCTTGCTTTTCATCGATTTCAACGACAGCTGCGTTTTTCAATTGTTTAGCGACGACTCCAGTTTGGGATTTGCCGCGGATAGTGAACATGACGTGTGTCTTAACGGGAAATTCTTTTCCAACTTCGGAAGGATCAACGTGCGTCTCTATTTTGCCAAATGTAGCCATATTTTTTAAACGCCCCCTTTTTTCACATACTTAATTTTAGCACATTTTCAAGTTTTTTTCATGTAATCGCTTTTTGAGAAGAATCTTACTTTACTTTTTCGCAGAAGTTTCTTATAATTTCTTTTGTACTAATCGCCAGCTTAGCTCAGTTGGTAGAGCAACGCACTCGTAACGCGTAGGTCACAGGTTCGAATCCTGCAGCTGGCACTACTTATAAAAGCCGTCGTATCAAGGTTTATCCTTCGATGATGACGGCTTTTTACTATCTCGTCATGAGTCAATAGCCAACGTTGAATAGTTTTTTTAAGAATAGTAGATAAATGAAGGAGAGTTATGGAAAAAGTTTATGGATTCCATCTTGGCGTATGGATATATATTTTATGTATGTATTTCACCCAAACAACCTTTTCTTTTATGGCGTTGAATGTCTTTTTGGCATGGCTGCCAATTGTTTTTGCACAGCTCTTTCTAAAATTGAGAAGTAAATGGCGCTGGTTTTTTATGCCGTTGTTGTTTTTCCCCAATGTTCCATATTTAATGACAGATATGTTTCATTTGGCTAGTTTGAAGGTCTATCAGCCTGGCGGGCATTTTTTGAGTGACAGTAATAGCTGGTGGTCCTATCTTTTATTATTATTGCCAGCTCTTATAATGGTTTTTCTGGGCATGGCGCAGGTGTTCAAACTATTTTCAGTAATCAGATTGCAGTTGATGAAGAAGATCGGGAGCTTCACCGTACTGTCAGTTCTTTCTAGTATCGCAGTTTACATTGGACGCTTTGATCGTGTTCATTCGATCGAATTATTTGTTCAACCGATGAACGTGCCGAAATTACTTGTTGGCAACTGGAGCTCTGAAAAAGTGCAGTTTGTTTTAATGTTTAGTATGTTGCAGTTGGGAATTTGGGGATTGATCTACTTTCTGCAACATGATTTTCAAGAAGAATAAAGATTTTACAAAGTCAGCGATGCTGACTTTTCTTTAAGCAAAGAAGCGTCTATAATAAGGCAAGTATACTGTGGGAAAAGAGATGAACAATGGATAGACTTAAAAAGAATAATAATGACAGCCGAATTGATTACGGCGTTATTTTACCTGTTTTTATATTGTGTTTAATTGGGATGTTGTCACTTTATGTAGCTCTAGCTCATGATACTAATAGGGATACAAATATTTTTCGTGGGCTTGCGATGCAAGGGATTTGGTATGTAGTTGGAGCATTGGCGGTTGTAATTATCATTCATTTTGATGCAAAACTCCTATGGCGTTTAACCCCGTTCCTGTATGTAATAGGTCTAGCAGTCATGCTTGCTTTGTTGAAGTATTACGATACAGCTCTATTCGATTCGACAGGGTCAAAAAACTGGTTCAAGTTTGGGACACTGACCTTCCAACCTTCGGAACTTATGAAGATTGCTTATATTTTAATGATGGCCTTGATTATCACTAAACATAATGTCGCAAATAAAGTTCGTTCTCTTAAGACGGATGCGCTTCTTATTTCTAAAATGTTATTAGTGACTCTTCCAGTTTTAGGTTTGATTTTAGCCCAGAAGGATTTTGGGACAATGCTTGTCTTTTTAGCCATATTTGCAGGAATGTTTTTGATGTCGGGAATCTCATGGTTAATCCTAGTTCCAACAATTATCTTAGCAATTATTGTGGGCGGGACTTTGATATTTTTAGTAACAACAGATGCGGGGAGAGAAATTTTAACGCACATCGGATTCAAAAATTACCAGTTCGCACGGATTGATTCTTGGTTGGAACCATTTCATGACCCTCAAGGTAAAAGCTATCAATTAGCCCGAGCTTTAATGGCGATTGGTTCTGGCGGAGTTTTCGGGACAGGCTATAATGTCAGCAATGTCTATGTACCGGTACGGGAATCGGATATGATCTTTACAGTCATTGGTGAAAACTTTGGGTTCATCGGCGGTGCTTTTGTAATTTTGATTTATTTTATTTTGATTTATCGTATGATTCGGTTATGCTTTGACATGAATAATGAGTTCTATGCCTATATTGCATCGGGAATCGTTATGATGATGCTGTTCCATGTTTTTGAAAATATCGGCGCAAATATCGGTTTGTTACCATTAACGGGGATTCCGTTGCCATTTATTAGTCAAGGCGGATCATCGATTCTGGGAAATATGATTGGAATCGGTTTGATTCTATCGATGCGTTATCAAAGTGCAGACAAACAACCTATCAGGAGGACACGCAGTGCTTAAATTTTATTGGTACCCAAAATGTTCAACTTGCCGCAAAGCTAAAGCTTGGTTAGAACAATCAGGTGTAGAGTTTGAAACAATTGATTTGGTTCAAGAGACACCTTCAGCGGAGAATTTTGAAAAGTGGCTGACTACTAGTGAATTGCCAGTCCGCAGATTCTTTAATACTAGCGGTATGAAATATCGTGAATTAGGCTTGAAGGACAAAATGGCGGATTTATCGATACAAGAAGCCAGTGAATTATTAGCAAGTGACGGGATGCTAGTGAAGCGCCCATTACTGATCAAAAATGATCAATTTTTATTAAACGGATTTAAAGAAACAACTTACGAAGGGACGTTCTAAATAAATGAGTTACTTGAAAAAAAATGAAGGTCTATGGATCTTACACAATGATAAAGATTTTTGTATGGGGCTAACTGCTGAAATGGCGGATACCCTTGGTGATGTGACCTTCATCTCGTTGCCAAAAATTGGACAAGCGGTCAAAGCTGGCGAACCATTACTAGAAATTGAAGCAGAAAAGGCAGTCCAAGAATTCAAAAGTCCATTAACAGGCGTGGTTTCATCGGTTAGTGAGAAGGTACTAGCTGATCCTGCTGCGTTGAATGTGAAAGAAGAATTGGATGCATGGATCTTGTCTTTACGAGAAGTCGATGTTGACGAGTTTGAAAACCTATAAAGAAATTTTCATTTGATGTTTGACAGGAGAAAATCAGCCTGATATAATCCTTTCATACACATGAGAAAGCGATGAAAAGAAAAGTACATCTGATTAAAGTACAAAGAGAGCTCCGGTATGCTGAAAAGGAGTTATGGCAATGAGATGGAAAATGGTCTTTGAGCAGGATGGACGAAGCGGGTGCTAAGTCTATCACGGGAGTGCCCGTTACAGCACCTCAGTATACGCGTGAAGCAAGTACTGGCAGAGGTTGTGATCGCAAGGTCAGAACGAATTTTAGGTGGTAACACGGAAGTCAAAGCTTTCGTCCTAAGTGTACATTCGTACATTTTTAGGGCGGAAGCTTTTTTTGCGAGTTACACTTTTCGCAGTATCTATTATTCGTATCAGCTTGATAACGATTTAAGCTGTCGAAAGTGTCGAGCACTTTAGTGGAATCGTATGCGAGGCGAGAATCAGATTCATTTTTCGTGTTTTTCGAAAAATGATTACTATTCTTCCGAGATAGCTGTCAGTCCAACTTCTCGCAGCAGCTCATAGTTGGACTGACAAAATGAAATTTTGAAGCTTTATAAGGATACGCGTGCTTTAGTTGGACGATATGCGTAATGAGAATAGAATTATTTCTCCCGTTTTTGGAAAAATAAATTCATTACAACGAGGTAGCTGTCAAACTGCTTCATCAAAATTTTCGCAGATTAGTGCAATGACAAGCGAAATGAAAAATAGTTATATATCTGAACTAGCTAAAAGCTAATCAGTTATTGGGAAAGGGTGTAAGAAACATGGCATTGATTGAGTTAAATCAAGTGGGGAAAAGTTTTGCCGGCAAGACTGGCCCAATCCACGCAGTCAATAGAATCAATTTAGCGATCGAAGAAAAGGATGTTTATGGCATCGTTGGTTATTCAGGCGCGGGGAAGAGTACGTTGGTTCGTTTGTTGAATGGACTAGAAACACCTACTAACGGACAAGTGTTAGTGAATGGTGAAGATGTTGCCAAGCTGCAAGGAGCAGCATTAAGAACGTTTCGAAAAAAAGTTGGGATGATTTTCCAGCATTTCAATCTATTATGGTCACGGACAGTCATTGAGAATATTCAATTACCTTTAGAATTGGCAGGCGTGGCAAAAGACCAACGTCGCAAAAAAGCAGAAGAACTGCTAAGTCTAGTCGGTCTTGATGGCAGAGGAGATGCTTATCCTTCTCAACTATCAGGCGGACAAAAACAACGGGTCGGGATCGCACGAGCGTTAGCGAATGACCCAGATATCCTACTCTGTGATGAAGCGACTAGTGCGCTGGACCCGCAAACAACGGAAGAGGTTTTAGATTTACTAGCCAATATCAATAAAAAATTGGGTTTGACGATTGTGTTGATCACTCATGAGATGAACGTAATTCGCAAAATTTGTAATAAGGTCGCTGTGATGGAGTTAGGAAAAATCGTAGAAGAAGGTTCTGTTCGTGAAGTCTTCCGCCATCCACAACAGGAAGTGACCAAGATTTTCGTTCAACAGGATCTTGAGCCAAAAGCCGATCCATCTGAATTGTTGAAGGAATTTATTAAAGAAAATCCCAACGGAACATTAGCGACATTGCACTTTTTAGAGGATAATGCCAATGAACCAGTCGTATCACAAGTAATTCGTAATTTTCCAGTGAATATCAGCATCGTTTATGGCAATATCGAACGAGCAACGGGAAATTCCTTCGGCACATTGACGGTTCAATTGACTGGCGATGCGGATAAGGTTGAAGAAGCGATCGCCTTTATTGAAAATCAACAAGTGGAAGTGGAGGTGCTGCATCGTGGATAAGAGTTTTTCAGAGACGTATTTAAACTTTCGGCAGGTATCATGGGATACGCTAAAGGAAGCCATCAATGACACCTTGTTTATGACGATCGTTTCTATGTTGATCGTGTTTGTCTTAGGGTTATTGCTAGGACTGATGCTTTACTCATTAGGTCGGAAACGCTCCGCTGCTCGCAGTATCTTATATGGACTGGTTTCAATTCTTAGTAACATTTTCCGATCAACGCCGTTTATGATTTTGATGGTTTTGATTATTCCATTTACTAAAGCGTTAGTCGGCACGATGTTGGGTGCGAAAGCTGCCATTCCAGCATTGGTTTTATCAGCGGCACCGTTCTATGCACGTTTAGTTGAAATTGCTTTTCGTGAAGTTGATTCCGGTGTGTTAGAGGCGGCAGATTCGATGGGAGCTAGTTATTTCCAAACAATCTATAAGGTTTTAATTCCAGAAAGCTTACCAGCGTTGATCTCTGGATTAACAGTTACTTCGGTTTCGATGATCGGTTTTACCGCGATGGCGGGTGCAATTGGTGCAGGTGGACTTGGAGCATTGGCCTGGCAAGAAGGCTATCAACGTGGGAATTACACAGTCACACTGGTAGCGACAGTAATTATTTTGATTATCGTATTTATCGTTCAAGGTCTTGGTGATTTCTTGACAAAACGAACAGACAAGCGTTAACACAGAATAGCAATTATTCTTAAAAATAAATCCAAAAATATAGGGGGAACTATCAATGAAAAAGAAAATTTTAGGTTTTGCGGCAGCAGCGTTATTAACAGTCGGCTTGGCAGCTTGCGGAAATGGCGGTTCAGACTCAGCAGACAGCAGCAGTAAAGAAAAGAGAGACACATTAGTCGTCGGTGCATCACCAACTCCGCATGCGGAAATCTTGGAGCACGTAAAGCCATTGCTTGAAAAAGAAGGCGTAACTTTGGAAATCAAAAAATTTGATGACTATGTGTTGCCAAACAAAGCGCTAGCAGACAAAGATATCGATGCAAACTACTTCCAACACAAACCTTTCTTTGAAAAGGCAGTGAAAGAAAATGACTACAAATTCACGGATGCGGGTGCTGTTCATATCGAACCAATGGGCTTGTACTCTAAAAAGATCAAAGACATCAAAGATTTAAAAGAGGGAGCGACAGTGATCACTTCAAGCTCTGAATCAGATTGGGGACGCATCATTACGATCCTGCAAGATGCTGGTTTAGTCAAAGTCAAAGACGGTGTTGATTTGGAAACAGCAACATTTGATGATATTGCTGAAAATCCTAAGAAATTAAAATTCGATCATTCAATTGACCCTGCTTTGCTAGCAACGACTTACAGCAATGATGAAGGCGATCTAGTAGCGATCAATGCCAACTTCGCTTATGGTGCTGGTTTAAATCCAGTGAAGGATGCCGTTTTACTTGAAAAAGATACTTCTCCATATGCCAACATTTTAGCCGTTCGTACAGAGGATAAAGACGATCCTCGGATTGAAAAACTGAACAAAGTCCTACATGAAAAAGATGTTCAAGATTGGATCTTAGAAAAATGGGACGGTTCTGTAAAACCAGTTGATAAATAATTTAATTAAGCGCTGAAGGAGTAAAACCTTTCAGCGCTTTTTTTCAGCCTATTTTCTACTGAAAAGGTATAAAAAAAATCATACTTTACTTAACTACTAGCTGTTACACTGGAAATATAAATTTTAAATCAGCTCGAAAGGATGGACTATATGAAGCTAAATGGAAGTTGTTTGTGCAATTCGGTGACGATTACAATAGAAGAAGTTGAACCAGAAATCACTGTCTGCCATTGTCATATGTGTCAAAAATTCTTTGGTGGACCATTCTTGTCGTTAGCGGGTGTGTTGCCAAAGGATGTTGAGATTGATGGAGAAGAACAGATTCAGCGGTATCTGTCATCGGAATGGGCGGAACGGGGATTTTGCAAACAATGCGGCAGCAGTCTATTTTATCATAGCTTGGCAGATGACGAATATTATTTTCCAGTAGGCTTGTTTGATGAAATCGATCAAGCGAAGCTGACGACGGAAATTTTTTATGATCAGAAGCCGGCTTTCTTTCATTTTAAGGAGCCGACAGAAAAATTAACCGAGGAAGCGTTCTTACAAAAACTCTTTACAGATTCTGATTAGTTCAGTCGAGAAAAAGCATTTTTATAATTATTCTAAATAAAGGATAGTTTTTTAGAAGAAAATTGGTGAATCGGTTTGTATTCCATTCTCATTTAGTCTAAAATATGTGAGAACGAGAAAAAAATTTTGGAGGTACTTTCATGTCAGTTTTAGAAATCAAAGACTTGCACGTTGCCATTGACGATAAAGAAATTTTAAAAGGCGTAAACCTTGAGATGAAGACAGGCGAAATCCACGCCATCATGGGACCAAATGGGACTGGTAAGTCAACTTTATCTGCAGCAATCATGGGCAACCCAAACTATGAAGTAACGAAAGGCGAAATCCTTTTCGATGGAAAAAATATCTTAGACTTGGAAGTCGACGAACGCGCACGTCTAGGATTATTCTTAGCGATGCAATATCCAAGCGAAATCCCGGGAATCAGTAATGCTGAATTCATGCGAGCAGCGATCAACGCTCGTCGTGAAGAAGATGAAAAAATCACCGTGATGCAATTTTTGAAAAAATTAGATAAAAAAATGGAATTGTTGAATATGCCGGAAGAAATGGCGGAACGCTATTTGAACGAAGGCTTTTCTGGTGGGGAAAAGAAACGCAATGAGATTTTACAATTATTGATGATCGAACCTACTTTTGCAATCCTAGATGAAATCGACTCAGGACTTGATATCGATGCCTTGAAGGTCGTAGCGAAAGGGATCAATGAAATGCGCGGCGAAGAGTTTGGCGCGTTGATCATTACCCACTACCAACGTCTATTGAACTACATCGTACCTGATGTGGTGCATATTATGATGGATGGCCGAGTAGTCTTGACTGGCGATGCAGAATTAGCGAAACGTTTAGAAGCTGAAGGCTACGCAGGTATCTCTGCTGAATTAGGTATCGATTACAAAGAAGAAGTTTAGGAGGGCAAGATAGATGAAAAAATGGACAGAATATCTTGAGGCCGTCAAAGCTTTCTCAGCCGAATGGGCCGAACCTCAATGGATGACCGATCTACGGGTCAATGCGTTAACAAAAATCGATGAGCTGCCTTTACCAGTGATTGAAAAGGTAAAATTCGCTCGTTGGAATCTTTATAATGTAAAACCTGAGCATCAAGAAGCAGCGGGGACCATTCCAAGCTTTGATCAAATGAAGGACAATCCGATGATCGTGCAAAGCGGGGAGACGACTGTTTTCGAACAAATCTCACCTAAGCTTGCGGATCAAGGGGTGATCTTCACTGATTTAGTGACAGCGATGCAAGAGCATCCTGAATTAGTCAAAGAATACTACATGCAAAAAGCGGTACCCGTTGAAGAAAATTCATTGACGGCGTTACATGCCGCTTTCATGAACAATGGGATCTTCCTATATGTACCGAAAAACGTGGTGATCGAAGAACCAATCGAAAGTCTTTTCTTGCATAACGGCGATGACGATGTGCATTTCTTCAAGCACGTCTTGATCGTGGCTGAAGATAATAGTGAGTTCTCTTACTTAGAACGTTTTGAATCACAAGGCGAGACAGCGAAGAAACTTTCTGGGAACGTAGTGGTCGAAGTGATCACGAAACCAGGTGCTCGCGTGAAATTCTCAGCGGTAGATTCAATGGGAACGAATATCGCGACTTATATGAACCGTCGTGGTTACCTAATGCGCGATTCTATGATCGATTGGGCAATCGGTATTATGAATGACGGCAATGTGATTGCAGACTTTGATTCTGATTTGGTGGGTGAAGGCTCACATTCAGAAGTCAAGATCGTGGCGATCAGCGATGGCAAACAGATTCAAGGGATCGATACTCATGTAACCAATAAGGCCCCACATACGATCGGGCATATTTTACAACACGGAGTTATTCTTGATAAATCTACCTTGACCTTCAACGGGATCGGGCATATCTTAAAAGGAGCGAAGGGTGCGGACGCACAACAAGAAAGTCGTGTATTGATGCTGTCTGAGAAATCTCGCGGCGATGCCAATCCGATTCTTCTGATCGATGAAAATGAAGTTACTGCCGGACATGCTGCCAGCGTTGGTCGGGTTGACCCAGATGAACTCTTCTATTTAATGAGTCGCGGACTAGAGCGCGCGACAGCGGAGCGTTTGGTTATTCGCGGATTCTTAGGACCTGTTATTACTGCTATTCCAGTTAAAGCCACTCAAGAGCAACTGATCGATACGATCGAAGGGAAGTTGAGTAAATAATGAGGGATTTTTCTACTATTAGAAAAGATTTTCCGATTCTTTTCCAAGAAGTAAATGACGAACCACTTGTTTATTTAGACAATGCGGCGACCACGCAAAAGCCGACGCAAGTCTTGGATGTTTTGCGCTATTATTATGAACATGACAATGCCAACGTTCATCGTGGGGTGCATACGTTAGCTGAACGGGCGACAGCCGATTATGAAAATAGTCGCGAAAAAGTCCGAGCCTTTATCAATGCGAAGGAAACAGCAGAAGTCTTGTTCACGCGTGGAACGACCACCGGCTTGAACTGGTTGGCTCGCAGTTATGGTGAGGCTTTTATTAAAGAAGGCGATGAAATCGTCATTTCTTATATGGAGCATCATTCTAATATTATTCCGTGGCAGCAATTAGTCGAACGCAAAGGTGCAGTTTTGCGTTATTTGCCATTAACGGATCAAGGCTTCATTGATATGGCAGCCGCAAAAGACATCATCAACGAAAAAACAGCGATCGTTTCATTGGCCTACGTGTCAAACGTGCTGGGTGTGATTAATCCGATCAAAGAATTAGCAGAAATGGCTCATACCAATAACGCGGTAATGATCGTGGATGGTGCGCAAGCTGCTCCACATATGGCCGTTGATGTTCAAGCACTTGATGCCGATTTCTTTGCTTTTAGCGGGCATAAGATGTGCGGACCAACGGGAATCGGTGTATTATATGGCAAACGTCAATGGTTAGAACAGATGGAACCGGTAGAATTCGGCGGCGAGATGATTGATTTTGTCAATCTGTTTGATAGTACCTGGAAAGAACTGCCATGGAAATTCGAAGCAGGCACACCGAACATCGCAGGAGCCATCGCTTTAGGCGCAGCGGTTGATTACTTGAACGAGATCGGGATGGAGAATATCCATCGCTACGAACAAGAATTGGTTGACTACGTCTTACCGAAGCTACATGAGATCGACGGAATCACGACTTATGGACCACAAGATCCAAAACATCATACCGGTGTGATTGCCTTTAATCTGGATGGCATCCATCCTCATGACGTAGCAACTGCTTTGGATATGGAAGGGATCGCGGTGCGTGCCGGTCATCACTGTGCGCAACCGTTAATGAATTATTTGAATCTGCCAGCGACGGCGCGGGCCAGCTTCTATTTCTACAATACGAAAGAAGATGCGGACCGTTTGATCGAAGCAATTCAGGCGACGAAGGAGTTTTTCAAAGATGGCGCTAAATAAATTAGACAATTTATATCGGCAAGTGATCTTGGATCATTCCGCTCATCCTCATCATCGTGGAAAGCTAAGTGACTCTACGAAAACGATCGAGATGAACAATCCTACTTGCGGCGACGTGATCGAGCTTGAACTAATTGTCAAAGACGACGTGATCACAGATATCGCATTTTCCGGCAGCGGCTGTTCGATTTCAACCGCTAGTGCTTCTATGATGACGGACGCAGTAATCGGCAAACCAGTCTCAGAAGCAGAACATTTAGCAGTTATTTTTGCCCAAATGGTTCAAGGCAATCCGATTCCTGAAAAGGATGAAGAAGCATTGGGAGACGCAGCAATGCTTAGCGGGGTCGCAAAATTCCCAGCCCGCATCAAATGCTCGACCTTAGCGTGGAAAGCCTTAGGCAAAGCATTGACCGATGAACAAGGCAAAGCTCGGGAAGGGCAATATCATAAAGATTAGCAAGATAAATACTTTAATATGAATGAGGATGTCAGTTCTACTTTCTGCTTTAGCAGATTTAGTAGAATGGTATACGGCATGAGAATCAAACTTATTTTTCTGAAGGGAAAATAAATACATTAATACGAATAAGGAGCGGGACTACATGAGTGTACCTGAAATGCAAGAGGAATATCAATTTGGCTTCCACGATGATATCGAACCCGTCTTTACGACTGGTGAAGGTCTATCGGAAGAAGTCATTCGCGAGATCTCCCGCGCAAAAGGAGAACCAGAATGGATGTTGGATTTCCGTTTGAAATCCTTAGAAACATTCAGAAAATTAGAGATGCCCGGTTATGGACCAGATTTATCCGAACTGGATTACGATAAAATCAACTACTTCATCCGTTCCAGCGACAAACCTGCTCGTGATTGGGATGATGTACCAGAAGAAATCAAAACGACCTTTGAACGTTTAGGGATTCCAGAAGCAGAACGTGCTTATTTGGCGGGTGCCTCTGCCCAATACGAATCAGAAGTGGTGTACCACAACATGAAGGACGAGTTCACCAAATTAGGGATCGTCTTTACGGACACCGATTCAGCCTTGAAGGAATACCCTGAATTATTCAAAGAATATTTCGGAACATTAGTACCGCCATCAGACAATAAGTTGGCTGCGTTAAATTCAGCAGCTTGGTCAGGCGGAACCTTTATCTATGTACCAAAAGGCGTGAAGACCGATATTCCGATCCAGTCCTACTTCCGAATCAACTCGGCCAACACTGGACAATTCGAACGGACACTGATCATCGTGGACGAAGGCGCAAGTATTAACTATGTCGAAGGCTGTACCGCACCAACGTACTCTTCTGACAGCCTGCATGCCGCAGTCGTAGAAGTTTTCGTTAAAAAAGACGGTTATTGCCGCTATACTACGATCCAAAACTGGTCAAACAATGTTTACAGCTTGGAAACGAAACGTGGTCAAGCCCAAGAAAACGCGACAATGGAATGGGTCGATGGAAACTTAGGCTCAAAAGTAACCATGAAATACCCAAGTGTTTACATGGAAGGCAAAGGCGCCCGCGGTACGATGCTATCGATCGCCGTAGCCGGCAAGAACATCGTGCTAGATAACGGTGCCCGCATGATCCATAACGCACCAAACACCTCCAGCTCGATCGTTTCAAAATCCATCGCCAAAGACGGCGGCGCGGTAGACTACCGCGGAACTGTTCGCTTCGGACGAAACAGTGCAGGTTCATTCAGCCACATCGAGTGCGATACGATCATCATGGATGATCAATCAAGTTCCGATACGATCCCGTACAACGAGATTTTGAATGGAAATGTTTCTTTAGAGCACGAAGCGAAGGTTTCAAAAATTTCTGAGGAACAATTGTATTATCTAATGAGTCGCGGAATTTCTGAACAAGAAGCGACGGAGATGATCGTTATGGGATTTGTGGAACCATTTACGAAGGAATTACCAATGGAATACGCTGTGGAGTTGAACCGTCTGATTCAGTATGAGATGGAAGGGTCTGTGGGGTAGTACTTAAACATATACTCGAAACGTTGTTATATCAGCGTTTCGAGTTTTTTTGCATTAAAGGTTAGGGTGTCAAAAGCACAAAAAAATCGCTAAGAAGAACAAGCCCGATGATACAGCTTGTTCTTCTTAGCGATTTTTTGTTTTGAAAATAGAAACTAGTTGATTCTTTTATCTTTTTGATTGCTCTTTTTGCGTTTATTGCACCTATCTTGAATCCGAAATCTATTTTTGTGCGTATGAGTCCCCTGAATGGCATTGTGTCCACTTTATATCTTCTTCTCATAACTGAGGGGATTCCCTCAATGCCATTTCTAAGATTTCCAAGTTTTTTGTACTCTTTGGTCGCCATTTTTGAACTTGTTGTGCTCGAAATACAGTTTTTTCTGATTTTATTACTACTGCTGTTTTCTTCTGTTCTTGATATACACAATCTTTAAAGAATGGGCAGGCTTTACATGTTGCCTTATCGAAGGTGGATCTGGTTTGTTGAAGATACTCATAATAGTTTGTTTTCTTAGGTGTGTGTCCTTGAGGACAACGCAATAGTTCATGTGTCTCTTTATCAAATAAAAAATCGGTTTCCCAAGTTTGAAGAGATTTGGAACCTAGTGCGGTTGTATATAAATCGATATTTTTTTCAACCGATTTTACAAACGTTTCCTCACTTCCATACCCTCCATCTGTAATCAGTGTGCAAGGAACTGTTGGGTCCCACTGCTCAATAAAACGGTAGATAAATTGATAATCACTAACTGTGTTTTTCTCAAATTCGTAGGAGGTAATGAGGGCTAGCGTTGGATTAAAGGTCTCGATGACATTTGCTGCATAGCCGATATATGTCTTTCTATTTTTCTTTTTGTAGCTTGCATCGGGATCACTAGGATTTTGTAAAGCGTTTGGTGATAACTTTTTTTTGCTAATTAATTTTGGTTCACCTGTTACGAAAGTGATCTGTTCGTTAATTAATCGGTCTAAGTTTTGGTAGTCGGGGTTCTCTTCTAATAATTCTTTGGTTTCTTGCAGAAGCATCAATCCGTCTCCAATACATTTCTGCCAGTCTTTTTCGATATCATTATGCTTATTATAGAATACGACCTTGTTGAAATAATCTTTGCTTAAATAATGCTCTTTTTCTTTTAATAATTCATCTGCACCAAGTTTGTGCAGTGTTTTTGCTAAATTAGATACACATCTATAAAAAAGAGCGTATCGATTTAGTTTTTTGACAATTGCTGGCTACTAAAAAGCTATCCATTCGTTTCATCGTTGGTTGAAGATCAAAAAAAGAGCAGAAGGTATCCGCTAAGGATTCCATCTCCTCTTTGATTAGATCTGTCCCTGTTTCTTCATAGTAATTGTATAACCGTTCGCGAAATCGGCTAAAACTTCGATCACTCAAAGGCTGCTCTTTACAACTGGTTGTACCAAGCGCGTATTGAAAACGAACATCGCAAATCACACTTTCAAGCAACTCCTCGTCAGTCAAGGAAAACATTTGTTTTAAGATTAGAGAACCAATCATTATATTGGCAGGTGTATTAGGTCTGGTCGCTTTATTTTCGCTATATAAGACTTCAAAACGGTCTTCATTAATCGAAGAAAAAATAATTTCGGCAAATGGTCTTGCCCAAGATTTTTCAACGATTTTTTGAGTTCGTTCTGAAGTTCTGAGAAAGGTATCGTTTAATAAATCGAGCTGATGTTCATCATTTCGTTTGAACCCCATATTAATCACCTTCTACTAATGATTTGTTGAAGTAATTATACCATCTTAATCTTCAATTTCTCCGTTAACTATGACTTTTGACACCCTAACCATTAAAGAAAGTATAAAAAATAGAGTATCCAAAAACTGATAAAATAATTTTTTGGACGCTTTTCTGTTTTCTAAAGATAAAAAATTAAAAAAGTTATAAAAAGATTTTTCAGCCGTTCAAAATGAATGTTTCCACAAAATAGTTATAATAAAAATTATATTTGGTAAAATGATAAATAAATAGTGTTTTTAAAAAGGAGTCAGATATGCTAGATTTTGAAGAATTATTTTTAGATAAAGTTGTAATTCATAAAGTAGGAAATAAATTAAGAGACGAATCATATCACTTATCGAATCAAGAGGATAGGATAGAAAATGAAAATCTGAGAGGTATTCTTGAAAAATATTTTTTAAGACTTTTTACAAATAGAGAAGAACACCATTTTTATCATGATTCAGATTTAAATTTGAATGAAGTTTATTGCTTTTCTAAAAAAATTTTTCAAGATCCAAATAATTTTTATGAGCAATCAATTAGTATTGTTAAGCATCTTTACAATACTTCAGCAAACGTCAACATTAAGTCAGGTGATTTTTATATGGCTCTTTTTGTTGATAATGAACAGAAAAAAAAAGCATTAGGTATTTTCAAAGCTGAAAATATGGATACTTTTTTGAAAATAGAATCAAAACTCGACTTCTTTTCTTTTTCATGTGAAAAGGGGTTGAATTTAAACAGAATAGATAAAGGATGCCTCATACTCAACGAACAGTATAATGAAGAATTGCAAGTCTTCATCATTGATTCATCTTCAAGAAAAGAAAAAGAGATAGCAAAATATTGGAAAGAGAATTTTTTGAATGTTAGGAGAACACAAACTGACTCAGTTAAGACTAAAGAAATAATAAAACTGGTAAATGATTTCTCTAAAAATATTTTAGAAAAAGAGTTAGACCGAAGTTCTAAAGATATATTTAAATTTAAAAAAGAAGCGGCGAACTATTTATCTTTATCTGATGAATATAACGAATCTCTGTTTAGTGAGAGAACCTTTAAAGATGACCAAGAAAAAAAAGTTTTTTTAAAATATAAAAATGATTATGAGAAACAAAATGATTTATTACCAATAGAAAATTTTTCTATTGATCGCGATACTTTTGACCGTAGTAAGTTTAAGCCAAGAACAACTTATAAATTAGATACAGGAGTAGATTTGAGTATCTCGAGCTTTGATTGTGTAGAGGAGGGATATGATGAGGAAAAAAATATGTACTATATAAAAACTTTTTATAATAAAAAAAAATAAATATTTGGAGGGATATTGAGTGTCAGGTGAAAAGTCAAAAAGTTCTGGTGATTATGGTGAACGAATTGTAATAAATTTTTTAAACCTTATAGGTTGGGAATCTGCGGAAAAAAATATAACTATTGACTGTGTTGAAGAAGAGCACGAATCAAAATCTAGTACTCATGGTGTGGATGGGTACTTTAGATATAGAAGCAATCTATTTAGTAGTTCTGTCCAAGAAGATATTCTTTTTTCGACGAAACACACTGTTAATGAGTATCCAAAGAGCTCAATTAAGTTTAAAGAGCATTTATACGAAATAGCAAAGTGGATGGATTGTTTTCCCTTAGATAAAAACTATGGAGCAAAAAAAATGAATCATATCCTTGAAAGAAAATTATCAGGAGTTCTATTTTGGCTTGCTAAGGATGAAAAGGATAGCAAGAGTATCACAAAAGAAATTTATAATTTCAGAAACACAAATCAATATGATTTTGGGCCGATTTATTTAGTGGACAATGAAAAATTGTTCTTTATTACTAAGGTAATAAATTATGCGAAATATCATTTTGATGATTATAATTTTGAATATCATTTTACCGGGTACAATAATACTGATCCTACAGGAATGAAATCGTGTGGGAAAATTTTTCCTGTCCAACTTTTAACAACTAATATGTTACCTATTAGGGTAACGAAAGAAGGAAAACCTTCTCTTGCAGTATTTCTTAATGAAAACTATAGTGCTGAATCTTTAAAAAAAGTACTCGGATTTGCAAAAGTTTTAGGAAACGATTGGCCTCAGAAAACATATATCTTATACCCAGAATATAATGAGTTAGATAATGGTAACGATACTAGTAGCATTAAGGGATTATTCGAAACAGATGATTTTATTAAAAATGTAGAAGTTCTATCTTTTAACGAAGGAATTAGTTCATTAGGGAGAAAATAATATGAATAGAGAGAAATTAAAGAACACTGAAACTGTACTTCCATTTGGAAATACTTTAAAACCGCTAATAACTACTGCCTCAGAACTCAGTATATCTGAAATAAGGAGTTGTTTAGCTCAAAAAGGTATTTTCATTAATTCAAAAGATAAGGATCAGATAATTCCATTAATGTTAACATCACTTTTATCACCTTATGAATTCAATGAACTGAGAGAGCGTAGAAAAGATCGAGAATCTATTCCGAAAAGAAGAAGCAAAACTTATAGTTTCAACGAAGAAACGAAGGTTATCAAAGCAATTCCTATGCTCAATAAAATAGATATAACTGATTTAAAAAGATGGGATACCGAAAATTACGAAATCTATGATAAGGGAACTTTTAGTCGATACAAAGATAGTATAGTTTATGAATATAAAATTATAAGACAAAATTATGCAAAAGACTGGTATAACCAAGAGAGTATACATGTTGGTTCACTTGAATTTTCTGTAGATAATGATTCAAAAAATCTTATTCTCTCTTCTGAACATTCTTCTGAAGAAACAAAAGAATTGAATAATTTGATTTTGAAAGAAGCCAAAGGGATCTTAGAAACAGAAGGATATATTGAAAAAGGCTCCGAAAAGTCAATAACGTTTGGAAATTTTACAAATGAAAACAGAATTAATTTTTTATTGAATTTTGTGGACGATACATTAGATGAAAGTGATACTTTCAAATTTTCTAAAATAACTAATGTTGATATTCTATTTGATCCTGATAAGGAGTTGACGAATAATCTGCAATGGATGCAAGATAAAGTAAGAATGGCAAGGTTTGAAGGGGACTCTCTTCATGAAACTGAAGTTTTACAAGATACGGGTTATCATTCTTCATTAATTTTATCTTCATTAAAGATAGTCTATGAGTTTGAAACTAAAACTGCTAATGGAGAGTGCACTATTGAAGTTGAATTTCCAAGGAAAAGAAGTATTAAAGTTCCAAACCACTCTTCAGAATTAGTTTTTAAATTAGTCCAGATTAAATGCAAAAACAAAGATAATAGAAAAGGTATGAAAAAGACTCTGTATAGAAAATTTGATATTTTTAAAGATGCCTGCTATAAAAAAACATTGTCCAGAGATATCAATACGGATTAATATAGAACTTAATTTATTGTAACCTCTTATAAAAAATGTTTTGTTCAATAAATTGTGTGTTGTGATATGAAAAAAAGAATTTAGGAATGACAAGGTAATTGACACTAAAGTGAAATGTGACACAGGAGCATACTTATACATCATACCTGCATAATAAGTTAACATATCTTATTTCTTCATTATAGAGACATGAAGAATCTAAATTGATTGTCGTTAAATTGCCAAGTAGTTCTGTTTCATAATATTTTTAAGATTTACTTGGTTAAGAGTATATTCTTAATCAGCAACTGATGTTTTGATGAAGTGAAATCTAATAGTATCTCAGGTTTTTCTGTGATATTATAATGAAAAAGTTGATTTAATTATATAGAACAACGGAGGGATAACATTGGTATTTGATATTAATAAACAAATCGTTGATAACCAAGTGAAAAAGATGTTGGAGGAATCACCAGAACTATTTGATGGTCTAGATAAATCAAGGGCGCTATCAAAAGCATTTTTAATTTTAGGTGTAGCTTCTTATTTAGATATTGATGTGGAGAGCGCTAACTCTTGCGTAACTGATGGAGGTAGGGATGGCGGATTTGATGCAGCATCAATACAAGAAGCATCGGAAAGTGTTATAAAAGTTGTTCTTTTTCAGTCAAAGTATGTTAGAGATTTGGAAAAAGATTCCAATTTCCCTTCAAATTCGATAGAAAAATCAATCAATTCAATAAAAACAATTTTCGATCCATCAAAATCAATGGCTTTGAACGATAACAGCAAAGCAGTAGTTGATGAAATTCGATCTTTTCTAGATGAAGGATATATTCCAGATATCACTTTTGTGAATTTGAATAATGGTTTACGGTGGAAAGGAGAGGGAGATGATTTTATTAATAATGCATTCTCTAATTCTTCTCAGATTTGTTTTGAACACTATAACCATGATGATATTTTACGTAGTAGTAACAAACATAAGAAAATTTCTACACAACTGGATTTAAATGGAGTTGCCTTGAGAGAAGATTTCAATTATAAATCCGTAATTGTTGGAAAAATAGATGTTATGCAAGTTTATCGATTAGTTGAAGAGTTTGGGGACACTCTTTTGGAAAAGAACATAAGAAATTATTTAGGGAAAAACAAAGTAAATGATGCAATAAGAACTACATTACTTGATGAGGAAAAAAATACTAATTTCTTCTTCTACAATAACGGTATTACAATCACTTGTGAAAAATTTACGGGGAATTATTTGGCAGAAAAAGATTGGAAATTAAAAATCGATGATTTGCAAATTATCAACGGTGGGCAAACTTGTAAAACTATTCATGATACAATTAAAAATAATCCAGACAGAGATTATTCTGATGTATCAGTATTAGTAAGAATATATTCGGTTGATGATGATAAAGATTTAATTAGAGATATTACTTTAGCTACAAATAGTCAAAATCCTGTTGATTTAAGAGACCTACAAGCAAATGAAGATATGCAAGTTTCTTTGGAGAAGGACGCTGAATTGCTAGGATATAACTACAAACGTAAACGAGATAACTCTAGTAGCGCAGGAATACCTTCATCCGTGGCGGCAGAAGCTATTTTGACAGTCTGGAGACAGCATCCTAATATTGCAAAGAGTAAGAAAAGTGAACACTTTTCTACCTATTACTCAGAAATATTCTCCAATCTAAATGCCTCACAGATGGTTTTAGCAGTAGAAATTTATCGATATTGTGATAATTACAGGAAAAAAAATTCTATGAATTCTGAAATTCAAGCTATTAGAAGATTTAGCAACTATTTTATTGCATTAATAATGGGTGATCAACTTCTAAGTTATTTCGGTATAAGATTAGAAAAAATAACTCATGACAATTTTGAAGAACTAAAAAATTGGTTAGACGATAATATTGATGAATTGTATGAAAAAATTGAGGAATATGTTTTAATTTCTGTCAAAGAACAAGTGAAAATCATATTTAGGGAAGACTTAGATTTATCTAGAGTTGATGGGCGAACACTTTCTTCTATTTTCAGAAATCAAATTATCATTGATCAATATAAAAATAGCGATTTTAAGGTAATATTAAACTAGTTTAATAGTCGGTAATTAAAGGGTACATGTGAATAATAATGTAGAAGTGGACATATAAAATGAGAGTGTAATATAAACCGTGTAAGTAACCATTAATCCTAGGTAGGTGGTTGCTTCGCGGTTTTTCTTTTTCTACAATAAGATCAAGAGGTGAGTACACGATGGCTAGAAAGAAAAGAA
>NZ_JAHLOS010000033.1 GCF_018917525.1 Enterococcus raffinosus
AAGTAAGATCCCTGAGAGATGATCAGGTAGATAGGTCAGGAGTGGAAGTGCAGTGATGTACGGAGCGGACTGATACTAATCGATCGAGGACTTAACCAAAAATTGATTCACGGTTGTTAGAATGTTTCTGATCCAGTTTTGAGTGAACGATGTTTACTCAATTGAATACCAGTGTGGTGGCGATAGCGAGAAGGATACACCTGTTCCCATGTCGAACACAGAAGTTAAGCTTCTTAGCGCCGATTGTAGTGAGGGGTTGCCCCTTGTGAGATTAGGACGTCGCCGCGCGGTTTATTCCGGCATAGCTCAGTTGGTAGTAGCGCATGACTGTTAATCATGATGTCGTAGGTTCGAGTCCTACTGCCGGAGTTTCTCGAAAGAGAATAAACATAGAGTATTGGGCCTTTGTGCTCCTATCTTGGAGAGTTGTCCGAGTGGCCGAAGGAGCATGATTGGAAATCATGTAGGCGGGTATTCCTGTCTCAAGGGTTCGAATCCCTTACTCTCCGTAGTAACATTTATACTGGCCCGTTGGTCAAGCGGTTAAGACACCGCCCTTTCACGGCGGTAACACGGGTTCGAGTCCCGTACGGGTCATTTAATTAAAGATATGGGGGTTTAGCTCAGCTGGGAGAGCATCTGCCTTACAAGCAGAGGGTCAGCGGTTCGAACCCGTTAACCCCCATTCGGTTCCGTGGTGTAGGGGTTAACATGCCTGCCTGTCACGCAGGAGATCGCGGGTTCAAATCCCGTCGGGACCGCCATTTTAATTAAAAACTTTAAACTATTATATATGGCGCGGTAGCTCAGTTGGTAGAGCAACGGATTGAAGCTCCGTGTGTCGGCAGTTCGATTCTGTCCCGCGCCACCATGGAGGAGTAGCGAAGTGGCTAAACGCGACGGACTGTAAATCCGTTCCTTAGGGTTCAGTGGTTCGAATCCACTCTCCTCCATTTGTTTCAGGGGCATAGTTTAAAGGTAGAACAGCGGTCTCCAAAACCGTTAGTGTGGGTTCAATTCCTGCTGCCCCTGTTCTTTTATTGATATGGCGATCGTGGCGAAGTGGTTAACGCACCGGATTGTGGCTCCGGCACTCGTGGGTTCGATTCCCATCGTTCGCCCTTGTAATTATTGGGGTATAGCCAAGCGGTAAGGCAAGGGACTTTGACTCCCTCATGCGTTGGTTCGAATCCAGCTACCCCAGTTTTCTTAGAAAAGTTTTCAGGAAACTCTCTTGAAAAATGCTTGTTCTAAGGAGAAAACAATAGTATAATGGCGGTATAGCCAAGTGGTAAGGCAGAGGTCTGCAAAACCTTCATCACCGGTTCAAATCCGGTTACCGCCTTAGTACTAGAATATTTATTGACATGCCGGCGTGGCGGAATTGGCAGACGCGCTGGACTCAAAATCCAGTGCCCTCACGGGCGTGCCGGTTCGACCCCGGCCGCCGGTATAAAGAGCTAAGATGACGTTATTTCATCTTAGTTTTTTATTTGAAACTAAATAGCACCATGGCGATCGTGGCGAAGTGGTTAACGCACCGGATTGTGGCTCCGGCACTCGTGGGTTCGATTCCCATCGTTCGCCCTACGAAAACACAGCTTTGTAAGTTGTGTTTTTTTATTGCGCTTTTTTTTATCGTTTTTTCGGGTATACCAATGAACGATTTTGAACGATTTTTAAACTGGGTATGCCACAAATATGCCATTTTTCCGCGTTTTTTTTCTTGTATCACCAAATAAATAACAAGTATTGGATTTGAAACTAGTAGAGGTTGTCTAAACGGTCCGCCGTTTCTAGCTGCTTACTAGGGTATAAGTGGCCGTAAAGATCGTAAATCGTATTGATCGAAGCATGACCGATTCGCTCTTTAATCACATATGGGTCTTCGTTATTATTAATCAGCAAAGCTACGTGTGAATGACGAAAATCATGAATCCGAATTTTATCAATTGAAGGATTTCTCCGCAAAATAACCTCATACTTCTTGCGCACATTATCCTTAGAAAGAAGTCTCACTTTATGTTGGAACACTTGAATCTTGTCTATATCATCAATCTTTGTATCTTTGCTTAAGAGGGTGTATTGCGCTTCTTTCCAGTTTTTAAGATCTTCCATTAGTTTTCTATTCACGCTTACTCTTCGACGTCCAGCCGCTGTTTTTGGCGGGTTGTAGAGTTGTTTACCCTTAATATTGACCAAGGTCTTATTAATATCAATTTCTGATCGGTAGAAGTCGATATCTCCCCAAGTTAAGCCCAGCAATTCTCCTGAACGCATTCCTGTGAAAAAAGCGACGGTAAAGAATAAAAGAAAATTTTCTTCATCCGATTCAAAGATCTTTTTGAATTCCATGAATTGTTCAACGGTCCAGAATTTCATCTTCCTTTTCTCGAAATCTAACTTCTTCAGATGAGTACAAGGATTATCGTTCATATATTTCTTTTGTACAGCCATATCAAGAATCTTCTTTAAAAGAATCATTTGTTTATTGATCGTATTGTTCGATAATTCTTTCTCTAGTAAATGATTACGAAAGTCATTAATATGCTCGTAGGTCAATCGAACGACAATCGAATTCTTGAAATAGGGTTCGATATGACGAAGGTAATTGTACTCTTGAGTCTGAACGTAGCTTTCTTTTCTTTTATTTCTAACATCCTCTTTTTTCATGAGGTCGTAAAGAGAATCGATTCGAACCAGATCATGGTTCACCTCATCATTTTGAATGACGATAAGAATTTTTTGTTCCTCGCTTTTCGCTTCCTTTTTTGTCGCAAACCCCTTTCTGACAATCCGTTTTCTTTTCCCTGTTATCACATTAAAGCCAACGGAAATATCTAGTATCCAAGTTTTGTTATCCTTTGCTTTTCTTACTGTCATGTTGATCATCCTTTCAACTTAGGATTTCAACACGTTTAGAGCATTCGAATTTGAAAGAGATGGGCTCTCTTTGTAATAATCATACTAGCAAGAACATGAAAAGTATAGTCTAGAATAAATTACGATGATAAATATTATTTTGTACTAATCCTAGAATGAATCATTGCAAAATATCCGAGATCAATGAAGGGGTGGATAATCTGTGTTTTTATTGTTAGCTCTTTATAGTACACTATTAGAAAATGCTTTTATAAAAGGAGTTTTAAATGATTAAGTTTTATTTCGGGATCAATTATATAAACCCAAATGATAGTATTGCCATTTATCTCAAAAAAGATAATTGGAACGATTATGGGTATGTAACAATGTTTGATGCATATATCTATTACGAAGGCAAATTAGAGCCTCTAGGGCGGGTTCACATTTCTACTCCGAATTACTATTATGAGAATCCCTATACAGCGAATGAAATTAATTTTGCAGAAAAAGCTGAAGAAGGAAATCTTGTTGATTTAGATATTCTAAATACTGAACATCAAAATAGTCTTATTTCGCTTGGAACGATTGAATACTATTCGAATTTACAAAAGTATCCCAAAACAGTTCGGGATCAGATTTTTCTAAGATTGAATGATATTGCTTTTGACATCCATTTATATGAAAAGTACAAAGACCGACCCGTTGTAATAAATTCTTTTTTCAGAGATGTTAAGTCGAGTTCATATATTGAAAGATATCACCGATTAGCATTGAATGAAACGGCTTACAAGTTTGGAATACAGATAATGAAAAAGAATCATCCAAACTTTAGATTAAAAGTAGAAGTTGATGGTGAAAGCACACTACCCTCAAATATTCACGCTTTTATTGGTAACAACGGTTCGGGAAAGACATATCATCTATCAAAAATCGCTGAAATAGCATCAAATTATCTCAGCCCACAGTACAATGCTATAAATAAGGAACAATTGAAGTACGATCATGACGGGAATACTTTTTGCGAAATAATTGGACAATCAGATAAAGTGGAGGAGTATCTTGATCAACCACTAGATGAGATCATCTATATTTCTTACAGCCCCTTTGATGATAACGAAAAAATTTGTACCAACCAGTATGTCAAATTTCTTGGTTCAAACGCTGCATTTAAGTCTTCAATGTCAATGAATGAGTATTTAAAAAAACAGCTCTCACAAGTTTTAGGTGAAAAACAAAATCAGAAACTTGATAGCAATCTGATAAATCCAATATCGAACAGTAAAGAACAGATGAGTTTATGGAACAAGATAGTTAGTGATCTTGCATTTGATCCAGAAATTAGAAAAATTCTTCCACAGCTACTTTTCAAAATTAATGAAGATGAGCTTGGAGTAACTTATATTTCTAAATCTACTATTGAATCACTTAGTTCAGGTCAGCAAATAATTTTACAAACTTTTGCTTTTGTTATCAACAAAGCTGTTGAGCGATCACTAATCATGATTGATGAGCCTGAAATTTTTCTTCACCCACCGCTGATTACAGCATATATTAGAGGATTATCATTCATTTTAAAAGAAACGAATAGCTTATGCCTTTTGGCAACTCATTCACCATTCGTTGTACAAGAAGTACCAAAAGATTGTGTTCACATTTTTAGAGATGGGGGAGTTTTCCATCCTCTTATTGAAACTTTTGGTGAGAGTGTTTCAGTTATTAATGATTATATATTTGGAACAGCAATGAAAATGACAGGTTTTTACTCTTATTTGTCTGACATATCCAATAACGATTGGAAAATTGCGGAGAAGCTAATTTCAGATAGAAAAGTAGGCCTAGAGGGTTTGGCTATTCTAAGGTCATTTGAACTATATCATGAAAAAGAGGATGAGTAGATGAATCGACTTCATTATGATGAAGAAACACAATCAGTGACGAATGTGATTAACTCTCTGATTAATGGTTATCAAAGAAATTGTAAGGGAAAAAGAGAACTGGAAAGCCATAAAAAAGAGTTAATGGATGAACTCCAATTCGATGAAAATCTTTATATTTTACACGCTATTCGAAAGAGCCTTCACTTAATTACCTATAAGAACGTCTTAGCAAATCCGAGCATTGACATTACTATTTTGGAAACATATAGAGGACGAATAGACCCCGAAAAGTTTTTCCCAGAATTTGTCACTCCCACTCAAATATGTTGCTATTGTGGGATAAAAAGCAGGATCACTCAAGAACATGTTCTAAAGAAAGAATCCTACTTTCAATATGCTATTTCTCCATGTAATATTGTGCCTGCTTGCGCGGATTGTAATAACGATAAAGGAGTTTGGTCAATAGATGGTGACCAAACAAGAACCCCTTTTCATCCTTACTTTGAGAACTACGATTTTCGTCCGTACTTGGAGTGTAATATTCTCTACGAAAAAAGTTTTAAATGTTATCTGTTGAAGGAGCGTGATTGCTTTACGTTGGAGATAGATATAAATCAAAATCTTAAAAATCAACCTCAGTTTTCCGAATTTGAGAGATACAGTAATAATTTTAAGATGTTTAAGCTGAAGAAAATTTATTCGATTTATGCAAATGCTGTTATTTCAGAGTTTGCTGCAGAACTAAAAAGTGTAGCTGATAGTGAAAATATTATTTTGGAAAATAATAAAAACTACATTTTGAAAGTTCTTGAAGATTGGATAGAGCAAAGGAAACAGAGTGATCACAGATATTCATTTATGACCGAAAAGTTTGCTGAAAAGCTAGCACTCGAAAAGTTAATGGAATTTCTCATTTCGAAAACTTTATCTTACAATACGGATTTTTTTATAGAGTGTATAAAAAATAGTTCACCTATAATTTAGTCATTTCATTTGGAATAGTTAAAATGTGATTTAGTATGAGTAATATCTTCACTAAGCAGAACACCATAAAAAAGTGTCTACTTAGTGTTTTTTTGTTTCAAAAATGTGTCTTTTTCAAAGAATAACTTGTTCCTAATTACTAGAAGCAGTTGTTCTTTGAAAACTAAATATTTTTTTATCGGTAACGTTTTTCTTGTGGAGAGCTGTCTTTCAATAAGCGCCATGTGCGAAATACTTATTAGGAGAATTGGGACTAGTCATCTTAATGCCATGATCTGCAAGAATGATAATGATACTTCTGTGAAGCTCGTCATAAAAAGGGGAGAGGTGAAAATCCTATGATGCTGAGGACTAAGGCAGCCGATAAAAAGTCTAAATACGTTTTATAAAGGATAGTTATCATTTTTTATATGAGTGAGGTGAAAAACTTAGAAATTCAAAATAGAGGTCCACCTTTAAATAAAAGATTCGAAAAATAAAACGAATGGAGAAGAAAATATAAATGAATATCAAAGTGCGAGGCGCAGCTACAATGTTTAGTCTAATGACCATTGTAGTTGCTTTTTTTGTTGGACCAATTATTAGTTTAGCTGCAACCGTAACTAATGATCCTGTTGCAGATTATTCATCCTCCTGGAAACTAAACCGTTTCGGAGGAAAGGATTGGACAGACAGTCAAGTGTGGATGAAAAAGGCAGATGGTGTTACTGCATTCTGTATTGAGCATGGTGTTGATTTATGGGGAGGTTCTGATTTCACTCCTTCCGAATTGACTATTGCTGAAAAAGATCGATTATCTTTGATCTCTTATTATGGTTATCAGCTTGATCCGACAGTATTAAACTATGCAGTCACTCAAAATATTGTGTGGGAAGAATTAGGGGACTCGTTACTCTCTACGACGATCCCTAATTACGCAGCACACAAGAATCAAATTCTATCAAAAGTTAACAAGCATAATGCTAAACCATCTTTCAATGGACAATCAGTTGAAATAAATGTAGGAGACTCCATCACTCTAACTGATAGTGCAGGTGTGTTGAATAACTATCAGCACCTAGTTGAAAATTCCGCTAACCTAAAAGTCGAGAAGAATGGAAACACATTGAAATTGACTGCTCAAAGTAGTTCCAAGAAAATAGGAAAAATTCAATACAATATTGCTGGAAATGAGCATATCGGTCAAAGTTTCGTTTATCAAAGTGCTGGTCAACAAAAGGTTGCTACATTCAAACTATCAAGTGGTGGTTCATTCGCCCTTAACATTAAAGTAAATCTGGATGGGAATATTCGAGCAAAAAAAATAGATCAGGATACCGGTGCTGCTTTGCCCAATGCTAAGCTAAAATTTGAATATGCCGGTCAATCAAAAGAAATAACAACGAATAGCAGTGGTTTGGCACAAATAAATGATATTCCAGCAGGAACCAAAGTTAAGGTAAGTGAGGTCACTGCACCGAATGGGTATGTCAATAAAGGAGAAACAAAAGAAGTAACGATTAAGCCAAATGAAACCATTGAAGTCGTTCTGAATAATAAAGAACAGTTAGGTCAAGTTAATCTTATTAAAGTTGGGCGCGAATATGGTTCATCGATGTTTAACCAATATTACAAATTGAACGGTGCTGTTTATGGTGTGTATACAAAAGACGGAAAAAAAGTTGGGAGTATGACCACCGACTCTTCCGGCAAAGCTCAATTAGGTAAACTTAAATTAGGTTCCTATTATGCAATAGAAGAAAAGGCTCCAGAAGGATATTTACTAAATACCACAAAGTTGTCGTTTGAACTAAAGTACGCTGGTCAATCAGTCGATATTTCGTATACCGATGTTAAAACAACTGACCAAGAACAAAAAGGATCAGCTATTCTTAAAAAGGAAGACGAAAAAAATGGTGAGAAGGCACAAGGAGCAGCAACTTTGAATGGAGCTGTTTATGAACTTTATCGTTCATCAAACAATAATTTAGTTGATACTGTTACCACAAAAAATGGAGAGGCAAAATCTGACAATCTTCCATTAGATGATTATTATTGGTTGGAAAAAACTCCACCCGAGGGATATCAGTTGGATCGAACGAAATTACCATTCAAGATAGCTTACGCTGGTCAAACAGTAGAAGTCTCTACCCAGCGAACGATCGCAAAGGAAAAAGTAATCACCGGTGGTTTTGATTTAATCAAATTTGGAAATTATGATTGGAAATCCGACGAAAAAGGAAAGATAAAGCCGTTAGAAAATGTTGAGTTTTCTGTGACAAGCGACACTACTAGTAAGGTTGTGGCAACAGGGAAGACAGATATTGAAGGTTATTTAAAATTTACTGAATTACCATATGACACGTATACAGTCAGAGAAATCAAAACACCTGAAGGGTACGAGACGATCCAACCATTTAAAGTTTCTGTCAAAACACAAAATGAAACGCATCATTACGCTCTTGAGAACAAGGTAATCGAAGAAAAATTGAAAGTCATTAAAGTGGACGAGGAGACAGGCAAAGCAATTTCTCGAGCGAAAGCTGGCTTTAAAATCAAAAATAAGCAAACAAATAAATTTGTGGAGATGCCCAACCTAAATGAAGAAGGTATAACCGATACGTTCTTTACCAACGATAAAGGATTTTTGATTTTATCAGAAATGCTATCATATGGAAATTATGAGTTGGTTGAGGTTAAGGCACCTGAAGGATATATTCTAGCAAAAGATCCTATGCCGTTTAAGGTTGACGGGTCACACAATGGGTTGATTGAGATAAAATTCAAAGATAAATCTCAAATGGGTGCAGCATTTTTAACTAAGCATGTCAAAACACCAATTGGTATTGAGAGAGAAGAAACCAAGTTTGGTGAACTTTATCAATTTGTCTATGACGACAAAGTTATTGGAGATGTGACGTTTGATATTGTTGCTGCTGAAGATATTACAACCAACGATGAAACCATTCGAGCGGAAAAAGGTGAAGTTGTCGCCACAATGACTACAGACGAAAAAGGGGAGTTTTTAACGCCGTTTCTATACTTAGGAAAATATGAAGCCATTGAAAAATCAGCACCTAGTGGTGTGGTAATAGATCCGACCCCAATCCCCTTTGAATTAAAATATACTGGTCAGCAAGTTGAACTGTCCTCAATTTCTCTTTCTGTCCAAAATGAATTCCAGTCATTAATGATCAAATTACAAAAGAATCAAGAAAAAATTGATTCTTGGGAAAATAGTATGCCTAAAGTTATTGAGGAACAGGGATCAGTTCAAACATTCGGCATTTTCACTCGTGACGAGCAATCGTTAAGTGATACTACTTCTATTCCAGAAAATTCATTGGTTGGTTTTACTGAGGTCAAGAATGGGGTAGCTACGTTTGAACTTCAATTACCAGAGGGTAACTACTATGTGAAAGAATTAGATGCTGGCGATGCACATGTTCTTGATGAGACAGAATACGATTTTAATTTTACAGCAAAAGATAATCAGACTGTCCAAGAAATTGAGATTTGGAAGGACCGTGTGCTTTATGGAAAGAAACAAATCGGTACAAAAACCACTCGAAATCCAATCGTCAACAAGCTTCACTTAAACGAGTTCCAATTCAAGAAAATCAATGAGAAAGCAACATTGGTTGAAAAAGAAGGCTTTAAGTTTGAGCATAGCGACAATGCCAAAGGTGCTGTATTCACTTTAGAAGATGAAAATCGTCAAGTGATCCAAACGATCACAATTGACGAAGAATCGATCGGTACGGTAAAAAATCTTCCTGTTGGTACCTTCTATTTGAAAGAGAAGAAAACATCCAGCGATCTATTTATTCTTTCAAAGCAAGTGATTAAGATTGTTTCAACTAAAGAGGGAGTCAAAGCTTTCGATGAGAAAGAGCAGGAATTGACTCATGACCTTAAGAAACCTGAGATTTTATTTGAAGTAAAAAATGATCTGATCAAAGGGATTTTTGAGTTGACCAAAAAGGACGTTTCTACCGGTGAACTTTTACCTGACACAGGCATTCAAATTTTGGATGAAGCTGAAAAAGTGATTATTGAGGGTAAGACAGATGACAAGGGTATTCTCACCTTTGAAAATCTACCCAAAGGAAAATACTATTTCAAGGAATTTGATGCGCCAAAAGGATACTTGATAGACGAATCTCTTCACGAGTTTGAAATCAGAGAACATGGAGAAATCGTCAAATGTGAAATGACCAATAAGAAGGAGGAAATACCTAAAGTGCAAATAGAAAGTAGCAAAGAAACACCTCAACAAACTCGATCGAACTCCTTGCCTCAAACGGGTGAGAATCAATCAATCGGGCTAATACTTATAGGAGTTTGTGCTGTTGCTGGTGTTGTTTCATTATACTGGTTTAAGAAAATTCGAAAAACTGATTAATACAGAATATTATCATAAAAATCAAATGAATATATCTTTAGAAGTCATCGTTTTGATGGCTTCTTTTTTTGAAAGGAAGGAAAAAAATGGGTTCAGAAATTATCATTGGTATTGTTGTGATTGGCTTTATGCTGGGAATGTGCGCCTTTATGGGAGTGAAAATTTACCAACAAAAGAGGAAATAGGAGGCTATTCAATTGGGAAAAATCAGTAAAAAGGATCGTGATGCCGCAAAGCGGAAAGCACTTTTGATTATGCGAATACTTGGTAAAGATTATGAAGATCATTTATATGAGACTCATATTCAAATCATCACAGATAGCGAAGAACTAATTAATAAAGCGCTTGAAAAGGAAGCACTTCGCAAAGAAAACGAGACTAAACGAAACAATGGAGGAAAAGCATAAATGAATTGGATGATTAAAAGAAAGTATCGAATAATTTCTTGGCAACGTGTCGCTTTGTGTGCCGCTGCTATTGTAGTTGTGTTAGTAGTTTCTACAGTGGGAGGAACTCATGTCTACGCCGATATTCAATCTTCAGCTAAGTTAGCTGAAACTGGTACAGAACAATTGGTAAAGATTATCGGGAACTCAGCCCTGTTCATTTGTATCTGTCTATTTGGGATTACACAGTTTTTTGGTGTAGAATTGGGTCGCTGGGGGAAACGGTTGATTTTCAGTGCCATTCTAGGTTCAGCAGTCATCTTGAATGCAACATTTTTACGAGATTTGATTTGGGGAAATGTTGGCGGATAAAGAAAAGAAGGAGGACCAATAAGTGATAACTGTTGAAATAACTTCCTCGAACATGGTATTTTTTGAGAAATTTGAATTGGCTGATCGCATTACTTATCAAGACTTCCATGAAATAAGTTCAGATTTAGAGGATGGCGAATTTTTAAAGTTTACTTTATACGATAGTGATGAACCATTCTATCAAGGTACATTTGAGAAAGAGACTACGAATCAGACCGTGACAGATGATATTTTTTCTGTATTAGAAAGTTATCAAAAACAGAAAAAGATCAGCCGAAAACAAAAGAAAGAATTTCAAAAGAAGATTAAACAAGCGATCAAAGCAGGTTCGGAAACAAAATCAATTGACGAAGAGAATGCTCCCGACATTCAAGAACTAAAAAGTAAAAAGAAGCAAAAACAATCTATTCCTATTCTTTATAAAACAATTATTCTCTTCATAGGAGGAATTACTCTATTATCAATTGCTATTGCTCTTTATTCCTTTCTTGAAAAGAGTCCAAGCATTCGAACAAGTGGTGAATCCTATGAACAACTGCTTAGTAATAAGCAATATATTTTAGCCGCAGAGAAATATCCGAAAAAAAAAGATGCAACCGCAGATTATCTGATGGAAGAAGTGATTCAATCGAAAGAGCCAATCTATCAATTGGAAAACTATTATCAGACTGTTTCATCACGTTACAAGGTTTTAGATATTTTTCTCCTAAATGAAGACTATTCATCTGCGATTGCTGAGTATGAAAAAGAAGGATTTTCTTTAGATCAAAAAGATTTGATGCGTGGAACTTTGCTAGGCCGCGCATACCTGAAAATAGATCAAGTAGAAAAAGCTGAAAAAATCAGTGGAGAAATCAATAGTCCTGAACTCGAAAAATATATTGCTCGTTACAAACAATATCAATTGCAAATACAAGAACTTTCAAAAGAAATAGAAACTCTAGAAAAAGATCCGCTAGAAAACAAAGATAAAATCTTTGATAAGATTGATGCGCTTTATGATACAAAACTAGAAATGAAAAAAAAGTAGTGGGAAGAGGTGGAATCATATTTGAGAGCCTCTTATTTTTGTGTTGGCGCAAGTGGTATCAGTGTTTTATTATTAGCGTTCTCTCTTTTTATAAACGTTAATTCACTCAATAATTTCGAAATGAGTTCTGCGGGGTCTCAGTATTTATACTATATTCCTTCAACAGAACAGACAACAAAGGAATTTTTTAAACCACAAGTGCTGTCAGAAGATGAAATAGAAAAAAATGACAAGCAACGAGCAATCGAAAAATCATCCTTCTCACAACTCTTAATGGAAATGGATAAAAATCAATCAAAAAATGTATCATCAACTAATCAGTCATCATTTCGTTCTGAAGTATCTGAACCAAATGAAGAGATTCAAGAGGAAGTTGCTATGGTAGAAGAAATAATCAATGATTCACTTGTTTCAGATGAAAAAAATGAGCAAATTAGCAGTGTCGGCCAAGGAAATGCACCGCAAGCTGTCGATACAACGATTTTACAGCTACTCATTCCGATTGGTAAAAAATTTGAAGCCTGGCTACATACTTCTGAAAGTATACAGCAGCTAGAAAGTGAGCTGAAAAATTCTAAGACACTACTGGATGATTCAACAGCAACACAACAAATGGTAAACACCCAGATTCTTTCTTTATTGGATTCGATGAAAAAAGTAGAAAGGAAGTCTGATATAGAATTGTCGAAATTAGCATTATTTCATGTGATCGAAGAGATGAGATCTATCGATAAAAAAGAATATTCATCAATTATTTTTGAAGAATTTTCTCAAGTTTTAAAGACTATCCAGCAAGTGTACAAGAATCCCCAAGCGAGTATCAACGAGGTGAAAGCCGCCATTCGACAAGGGGAGGACGCACTTGAAGAAATAAAAGGATCGAAAGAGGGAGGGATAAAGTAAATGCCATTTACATGGCAACCAAAATCTGAAAAAAATAAACGAAAAAACTATCAGCAAGCTTATCAATCACCTTTGAGATATTTAGGACAAACTAAGGTATTAGTAGGGGTTCTACTGGGCTGTTTTGTTTTATTTCTTTGTTTATGCAATTACCTCATTACTTTTTTCTCTCTTGTAAAAGAGAGCGGACTACGTTTCGATTCGAGAATGTTTTCGATCGGGCTACACGATCTTTTCAATTTTTCGTTAATACTAAAAGTGCCAGAAATATATCTGGTGCTTTTTTTCATCTATGGACTGTTTGCATTCTATATGAGCTATCGAATAAAAACTAGTTTTGCTCCGTTAGAAGATAAGTTGGTTCAAGGGACATTAGAGTGGGAGTCTGCAACAAATTTAGTCAATCAGTATTTTGCTGTCCCTGTTCATCCACTATGCGAGGGCCAGGACTACTATGAAGGAAAACCGGGATTTCCAATCAGCAGAGTTCCTTTCAATGCAGAAAAAGTAAGAGAACAAGATCCTGTTCATCAAAAGGCAAATGACAAAGCTCCTCAATCTTTTGAACTAAAGAATGATCAGACAGAAAAAATAAAGCTCACCCAGGACGATTTATCAAATCAATCCTTGGAAAAACTGATGAAAGAAGCACGGGAAAGAAAAAAACCTGCTAAAATCAATGGAAAAACAGCAATCAAGCTCTTTGAAGAACTTCATATACCTGAAACAAAACCGAGAAAGTTCTACTATTTGATCGGACAGGAGCCATCTAACTCAATTGTTTTAGCACTCACTCGTGGAGGGAAGGATGTTTATTTCATTAATCCCTTCATTGATATTTTGTCACGAGCAGAAAGGATCGAAGATCGTCCGTCATTTATTATGACAGCCACAAAAGGGGACGAGCCCCGCATGTGGTATGACACCCTAAGGCAACGGGGGTATTTGGTTCGTATCTGTAATACAGTTCGTCAATACTATTCCGATCCCTATAATCCGTTGTCGGTCGTTTTCAATTACTACAAAAAGTTTATCAATCTAAAAGAAGTCAATCGACACGAAAGTACACGTTTTTTGACCGAAGCAGAAAACGAACTGAAACGGAGTGCGTTTACCTTTTTTCAGTCGGGTTCTTCCAAGAGTAGTAGTAACGGTGAATTTTGGGTAAAAGCCTGTCGTAATCTGTTCATGTCCACAGGATTAGCGATTGCTGATCAAGCAGTTCATAACAATGAGCCAGTGAAGTTCAATCCCTATGCGATTTACAACATTGTCAATGAAATGCAAAGTATTCGTATTAGCGAAAATAATCCAGATTATATCTATTCCTTAACTGATGATCCGATTGAACGGAGAAAGTTACTCAAGAAATACGATGGAAAATCAGCGTTAGACGTTTTCTTCTTAGAATTACCAAGAAGTCATCCGGCAAAAAAATATTATTATGCGATTCTTGCCAGTGCCCCAGCAGAAGTAACGATGGGGAATGTGATTACACATTTTGATGGTGATATGGAAATGTTCTTGAATGAAGCAAATGCGAAAATGTCTGCGACAGATGATGGGTTTGATTTTGAGACAATAGGTTTTGGTGATCGTCCAGTTGCTTGTTTTATCGTGATGAGTCAGACAGAAAAAAGTAATAATGCTTTGGGAATGCTCTATTTAGAACAAGCTTACCAAGTAAATGAGAAGCGTTGTACGTTGGAAACACCGTCTCGCACTCAACGAGACGTCCATTTTATTATTCAAGAAGCGGGTAATCTTGGAGTAGCGATTCAAAACTTAACCAATAAATGGACTTCTGGACTTGGACAAGGATTCTTCTTCCACTTGGTATTACAAGATCTGGAACAGCTTACGGAATTATATTCTGAGGCAGTGAAGAAAACAATTGTGGGGAATACAGGGAATCTAATCTATATTCGATCGGGATCGTTAGAAACCAATAAGTATATTTCCGAACGCTTAGGAAAAAGAACCAATTATTCGAAAGACCGAAGCCGACAGGACCCATTGAGCTTGAAAGTTTCCGAAAGAGAAACCTCCGAGCGAATCGAGTTGCTGAATCCTTCTGAGTTGGAACGTTTAAGAAAATCTGAAACGATCGTTCTACGACTGTCTCATGTCGATGATTTAGATGGAGAACCGATCTATCAGTACCCAATTTACAATAGTATTGAAACAGATACGAATATGATTCCATTCTATGAATATCGAAAGAATAAAATCCTCTCATGGGATGAAATCCCTGTCAACAATGCGTTTATGGATTTAGAAATGGATGATCTATTGATTACACTACATCGTGTAGAAGAGAAGAAAAAAATAGTTCCTAATTTGGTCATGCACCAAACGACGAACACAAAAGCCTATCAAGAAAAGAAGCAGGATAAACAAAAGATTGTCAAAGAAGTAAAACCTATTCATTCACCAGAAGAATTCTTGAAAGAGGGTGAAAAAGTGACAGAAACAGTGGATTTATTTTCAAATAGTAAAATTCAGGAACAGGCACAAACGATGGACCAAGCAGAGCTATCAAGGAAAGAAACGCTATTTCAAAAGTTGCGGAAAGCTTTCCCACCAGAATGCGAGTCCACTAAGGTAGCGGATTACTTTTCTAAGAAGGAGATTCAACAACTCTATGTCGTGATTCGTATTTCTTATCTAAGAGATCATCAAGTGTTAGATGAATTCAAAGCGATTTGTCAGAATCAAACTATTCATTCACTCTTAAGCTTTATCTCTTCAAATGATAAAAAAAATCTGACAAAAAACATGATTGCCAAAATTGAAAAATTGAAAGGAGGCAAAAAATGACCGAAGAGGAAATTCTCGCCATTTTAATCAAATTTGCGGATTATTTACAAATCGGTGATATATGGGCGAACGGTTTTCGGAAAATTGGAATGCTACTTGTTCGGGGCTTAGTCTATTTCGTCGATTTAGTGAGTGACAATTTTGTAGATGTCCTGTCCGTTTTAAACTTCCGAAACAATGATTCTGTATCCAAGATATTAACAACACTGCAACCAATCCAAAGTATGCTATTAGGATTTGCTATCCTGATCATTGGGTTGGTTCTTTTTTTTGGAAAAAATACCGAAATGCGCAGTGTTCCGCTTAACTCATTTTTAATTATCTGTGCTTTATCTATGCTACCGGGGCTATTAACTGACGGAGTAAGACTGACTGAAGCGATTAGTTCAGAGATGACCGCGAAAAACGAGAGTCTAGGACTGAAGACAGTAAAAAACAATGTTATCGATGTTTATGAATTAGGGGCAGCAGGTTGGACGACAGATAATCCAGAGACGGGAAATCACTTAGAGAATTTAAAATTTTTTGATGAAAATGAGCGAGTTGAAGATGCAAAAGAAGTCGATCCAGATGGTGTTTTAGATTATCGTGCAGTCAATAAAAAAGGCGGTAAAGGGTATGAAATTAAAAAAATGGATGAAGGTGGAAGCGTATTAGATAGTCTCGTGAAGAAGATGGTATCGCCAACCTATTACCGTTGGAAGATCAATTGGATACCGATATTCATTACGCTGATTGCATTGGCTTTAGCAGTTGGGCTCTTCGTCATTCGTGCTGGACGTTTAGGCATTGAAGTGGTGTTTAACTATATCTGGACGAATGTTACAGCTTTTTTCCATATTCGTGATTTACGGAAGTTTAAACAAGCTTTCCAAGAGATTTTTGTTGGTTTGATTGCGATGGCTTCTATGTTTGTTTTGTTCTATTTATACATTGCCTATAACTCCTATATTTCCAATGGAGAACGTAATGTATTGATACAAGCCTTACTTTACGTTGGTGGAGCTTGGTTGCTGTTTGATGGACCCGCGATCATTCAAAAGCAATTAGGAATTGATGCCGGGTTATCTACTGCTGGAGGCGTTTTAACAAGCATGGGTGCTGCGAAAGCAGCAAATCTAGCTATTAACTCAGTTGAGAAAGCATCAAATGCCGGAAGTGGAATTATGGGTATTCTTGCCGGTATTCGTCAAGGGCGAAAAGAGTCAAGTGAGGATCAAGATTCTTCTCAAGAACGGACTGAAGGAAAAGGTATCAATCCTTCAGTGGACAAAGATCCTGCCCAGGATCAAGACAACTCAGATAATAATACCAAACCGAATGAAACATCTGATGATTCAAAAAGCGAAGAAAACGTGGAATCGAAAGAGGAAGACAATTCTTCTGATGATGTAAATGATCACGTAGATGTCAGTGATGAAAATGAATCGGTAGATCCTGATGCTCTAGAAACTGGTTCGGACAGCGGTGAGTCTTCGCCTGAAAACGATGACAATAATTCAGGCATTAACGATCAGATGGAACATTCGTCTGAAGAACAATCCGATAAGCAAACTGAAAATGAGGCTGGCATACAAGAAGCGGTTGATGACCAAGAAGTGCATTCCGAGGAGTCAGACTCATCAAGTATAAACGATTCGATCAAAAAGAATGAGAAACAAGAGGGAATTAACGACAATCTCGCACACTCAAATAAAGAACAGGAAGAATCTCCAAAAGAGTTATCCAACCAGTTGGACTTTGAACAACAAGAGGAAAATCAATCCAAAGAGGATTCCTCAGAAATACCTGAATCACAAACAAGACAAGAGGGTGAAGAGCTCAAGAAACCAGTGAAACCTCAAAATCCATTAGGTGCCTATGCGAAAGAACGCTTATTAACACCAAAATCTGCCAAATACAACAAATCAGCAGCGGGGAACCTTTATGAATCCCATCAAAAGGGGAAAGCATTAGGAAAAGATCTGGTTCAATACACAAGAGACCGAAAAGCATACAAAAAAGATAAAAAGAGTTTTGATGAACTAAAAGAATCTTAGAAGGGAGCTAGTCGATGTTTGATATTCAAGAAGAGATTACTACTCCAGTAAAATTCTGGGGGAAAATTTTATTTATTGATGGTGTGGCAACATTGATTTTTTTTAATTATGCGACTCAAATTACTGAAATGGCATACCGTCCTTTTCAAGTTCCATCATTGATCTTCTTAGTGGGGATGTACCTGTTTTGGATTTTCCCCAGTAAGCATAATCAGCGAAAGCGTCATTATCACCGTTTAATCTATGTGCTTTCTAGAAATAAAAAGACCTATCTATCCATGGAATTTTATTCCTTTCAACAGGAAGAAACCTTAGATGAGACGTTGGAATCGGAAAAAGAGCTGGCTTTATTTGATTTTGAGGAGGAGGAGTTAGAGCTATGATCATTATTGATGATGCCGATGTAAAGCAGGAAGTGAAAGAAGAAAAAAGTAAACCAGACAAAAAGAAAAAGGGAAAAGCAAAAATAGTTAAGGGAAAGGCCATGTTATCGTTTATTCCTTTTCGAAGAATTATTTCTGAAGATTGCATTGCTCTTGAAGATGGAGTGACGGATTATTTTTCTATTGAGGAAGTAGCAGTTCGCAATGGCTCACAAAATGATAAAGCCACCGCCATCGAGGAGTTTTGGGATTTTCTTAGAGTAATGGAAGTCGATTGCAAGTTCATCCTTACGAACAATCCCACTGATGTGGCAGAAAATATTGACTATGCAAAGCGAAGATTCCAATTAACGGAATCCATCGATACAGATTATATCAAAGAGGAAAAAGAATACTCCCTACGTCAATTAGAATACCTAAATAGTCATTATCTATCTGGTGAGATCTACCTTCAAGTGTTCGCTGACGATCACGAGGAAATGAAATTGGTCCAAAATACGGTCCTTTCATCAAATGGATTATTTTTCAGAGTGCAGTCGATCCCATTGGCACGAAAAGTTCGGCTAATCCATTCACTTTACAATTTTGGTGATTCTTCATTACCTGGGATTCCGTATACTGGCAATGATGAGGACGGGCGACCAGCGGAGATTCAAAAAGTAGTTGATAAAAAAGGATATGACCCAATCTTTATTTGTCAAATCCAGCCAATAGCAAATCTCGGAACAAAGTCCTGCGATTATCTGAGAACGAATCAAGGCTATCTAAAAACGTTGCATGTTACCGCCTATAAGAAAAAAGGGAACCCTTTGTTTTATGGAGAAAATGTCTTCAAATTTGCCAACACTACGACAAGCATTGATATCTTTAACGTAGACAAGAGTAGCACTGATTTTGAGCGTTCGCTTAATCGTTCATTGAACGAATATGAAGATCGTATTGAATCCAGCAAAGATCGTATCAGTCGGAAAAAAGCGGCTAGTGAATATCGTAAATTGGATGAAACGATCGATACGATTATTGAAGATGATGAAGCACTAAAACAGATTCATGTCCGAATCTTTTTGCATGAACCTTCATTGGATGCTCTTGCCGACAAAGAACAAGAAGTGCTAACAAAATTAAAGAAACATGGATTTCACGCTCATTGTTTTATTGATGAAGCAGAAACAGAATACCGCGCATTGTTTGTATCATTTACCGAAAATCAGAAACAAAGAAAACGTAAAGGACAAGAAATTCGAGCGTTCATGTTGGCAGGCAGCTACTTCTTTAGTAGTGCGAAATTGGTTGATCCTAACGCGCTCTATACTGGTTATGCGCTTTATGGGAGTGGCTTAGTAGTCTTGAACCAATTCCACAAAGATCGGTCCAGAAAGAGCTATGGAGGGCTTTATATAGGAAACCAAGGATTTGGTAAGTCGACTGAGATCAAGGCGACTGCTAAGACAAATCGTTTACTTGGAAATAATACTTTTTTGTTCATGGTTTCGAATGAAGCAGAGCGATTAGTCAAAGCTTGTGGTGGCCTCCATTTTGATGCGAGGGAACCCAAAATTAACCCATGCCAGATTTATAGCACTGACTTTGATATTCAAAGCAATCAGACAAAAGATCGTCAATACTTTATCACGAATGTCACGAAAATGAAGATCATTCTATCCATGGCGGCGAATCTTTCGCAACAAACCACGAATAGCAGCCAAAAATATATTACAGATTTTTATAAGAGCTGGGTTGATGAGTATCATTTAGATATTGATCAAATCACAACTTATGATCCAGAACAATATCCTTTGTATTCAAACGTATTAGAATACGCCAAAAATCAGTATCAGAGTGAAACGGATCAGTTGGAGCGCCAAGCGTTAAAAGAAATGATTGGCGGCTTAGAAACGGTTGTAGACACCTATGGAGATATCTTTAATGTGCATACGGAGTTCTCGTTGGATCAACAAAAGTTGGTTGCCTTTAACTTAGAAAGTTTGTTGAATATTCAAGATAGTGACATTTACAATGCACAGTATTTCAACCTATATAACATGGTTTACTCTCATGCGGTTCGAGTTGGGCAACAAGAAAAGTATCTCTACACCACTAAGCAAAAGAAACCGTCTGAGATCATTTTTACAGATATTGTATCCGATGAATTTCATAATCCAATTCGAACTAGAAATGTCCAGTTATTGAATCAAATGGATCGGAATAATCGTGAAGGACGAAAAATCTTTATTGCTCAGCATTATGCGGTTCATGACATCAAGGATTGCTTCATCGACATGGACGATAATGGAAGAATGGGACCGGTATCACAAGCGGTAATGAACCTTTATAAGCTATCAACTTACCGCTTTATTTACAGACAAGATGCCTCTTCATTAGATACTCTTCGCAAGGTTTTTGGTAAAGAAATTAGTGAATCCGACCTACAAGCAATTACAAGGCTGAAGGAAGGACAATCCCATTTGAATATCAAAGGGACCACCAATATTCAGTTTAAGCGAGAAGTGAGTAAACGTGATCTAGAAATCTTTGAGGGGAGTATTTAGTTATGAAAAAAAAGGATAAGAAGCCTTTTCGACAACGCTTGAATAATGCCTCTCGCTATATCTTAGGAAATCCGGATCACTCGAAGGAAACAGGGAAAACAAAGCCCCTGTTTCTTTTTGTTTTCATATTGTATCTCTGTTACATCTTGTTCAAATATGTTTTGTAAGGAAGGTGGTTGATTGGTTGAGAAAATAAACGTATTTACGGAGAGACAGTTACGCTATGCCAGAGGAACCAATATGTTTGAATACCTTCTTTCTCGTGGCGAGAAGTTTGAGAAAGTAAGTGGAAAAACCTATGAACATGTAGCCCATGATTCTATGCGAGCAAACATTAAGACTGGAGTAGTTACTTGGTTTTCACAGTATGATGAAACACGAAAGGATAAATTATCTTCCTTTGATAACGCAATCGAATTTGCGATGCGTGTCCTTCATGAACCCTATGAGCAAACAGTTCAGCAACTGCTCGATTTCCGCAGTCAGAATCAAGTAACGGTCACTTATCAGTCTAAGAAAAATGATCCGCAAATACCTTTCTCTATGGACAATTGGCGTGAAAAAGATTTAGAAAAGTTGACCGATAAAGGGAGAGAGTATTTATCATCTCGCTACATTAGTTCTGATTTGATTTCTTTTCTGGAAGAGCAAAAATTTCTTTCTTCTGATAGCAAGAATAACCTGCTGTTTAAGTGGTATGAGTTCCGCCCATCAGGCAATCAAACGGTTGTTGGTGCAGATGTAGTTGGTACCTTTCGCAAGCCTGTAAAGCAGCGAATTAACTACAATGACTTAACGAAAGAAAAACTAAAAAGAGCCACTTTTAAAGGAATTGCCACCGGTAGTAAGCATACTGGTGGCTTTTATTTATCTGCTGGATTGGATTTCAAAACTGAGCAGCATTTATTTGTTTTTGAAGCACCCATAGAAGCTCTCTCTTATCTCGAATTGTATCAGGGGAGATTTCCCAAGAATTGTTTCTTTCACGCCATGGCTGGCATGAAATGGCAGTCTGTCGAGGAACGTATCAAAGAGATCAAATCTGCGTATCCAGAAGATAGTAAACTCAATGTCATTTTGTGTGTGAACAATGACCATGAAGCCAAAAATTTTATTGAGAAAGTTGAAAAAAACTATTCAACTACTCCACAGAATGATAGGGATTATAAGCTAAAAACACATCTTCCCAAAATTCCAGATGGCGATTGGAATGAGGTGTTGGAGTACAAGAGAACAGGGCACTTAGCGAGTCGAGAATTGAAGAAGAAAGAATACTCGGAAGCTCAGAAACTCCGCAAGAATCTTCTAGAAAAACAACCGGTGATGGAAGGCGGTGAGCGTTAAATGAAACACCTGAAAAGAAAGGTTGTCGCTGTTGTTGCTGCTTTTGGGATGATGTTTGTTCTGGTTAATGGTGTTGTCTCTGAATTTACGAGTGTTGCTATTGAGTCACAAAATACGAGCGATCGAAATGACTATACTGCTACTGGTTTATCAACGGAAGTTCTTGCCTTAAGAGAAGAATTTTTATCCGCAATGAAAGAGATCGGGATGCCAGAATCCTACATTGATTTATTGTTAGCCATCTGTATGCAGGAAAGCGGCGGGCGAGTTGAAGATGTGATGCAATCGAGTGAGAGCTTAGGCCTTTCTCCTAACACTATTAACAAGTCACAAAGCATCAAACAGGGTGTAAAAGTTCTTTGGGAGAACATTCAAGCGATTGGTGACAAGCGAGTAGAAGAGAGTGAGGAGCGGCTTAAAACTGCTGTTCAAGCATACAACTTTGGTTCGGGATTTATCTCCTATGCGCAATCAAAAGATCATAAATACTCGAAAGAGTTGGCTATCTCTTTTTCTGCAATACAAGCGGGAAAAATAGGATGGAGTAGCTATGGGGATATTAACTATATTGATAATGTATGGCGGTACTTGAAGAATCAAACGGTGCCTCCAGATATCGGAGACTTTGAACCAATATTAGCCACTATTTTACCTTATCAAGGTCAAAAATACGTCTTCGGGGGAAAAAATCCTAGCATGGGGTTTGATTGTAGTGGAATCATATCGTGGGCGTATGCGCAAAAAGGAATTATTTTTCCTTCTTATACAGTGAGTCAATGGGACTTAACTACACCCGTTCAGTTAAGTGAGGCTAGACCAGGAGATCTAGTATTTTTCCGCGGGACTTATGGGTCACCAGATTTTATTTCTCATGTTGAGTTTTACCTTAGCGACTCACTGATGTATGGAAGTAATTCAAGTGGAGTTGGTTATCACGATTGGTCGAATGAATATTGGAAAAAACATTTTGCAGGAGTTCGAAGATTAGTTCGTTAGCCAAACAAAAAAATTTAAGAAAAGAGGAAATTTTATGTTTATTCTCAGTCATTTTATCGTATTCGGATTAGGTTCCATCAGTGGTGTTGTCATCATGTGTATGATGCAAGTTGCCAAAGAATCAGACGAAAAAATGGAACTTATGCGACGTGAAAAGAAGGAGCCATCACAATGAAAAAAATAATCGGCGCTGGGGTTTTCGGAGTCGTTATAGGTCTAGTATTCGGTGTCATTATTCTGGCATTTCTTGGGGAACATACCGAACCTACGACAAAGAAAACGATCAATGACTCCAAACAATCCATCGATAGTATCGAGAGAAAAGAATCTACATCAATATCAGAAAAAAACAAATCTATTGAGCGATCCACCCACAATCAGAAAGAATATGATGCGATATCTAGGACCTGTTCAGCCTTCATCTCAGCCTTTTTTACCAACCATCCAAAGACTTCAAATGAAGAAAAAAAGGAACAGCTAATGCCATTTTTATCTGAGGTAGGAAAGAAGAAATTGTTAAAAGATTATAGCTACCAAGAAGGGACAGATATTGCTGAAACCAAAGCGGTTCGGACAACAAACTATGCAAAGTTTGACTCTGTAACGGGTAAAGCAACTGTTATGAGCTTCATGCTTTATCAGACTATTTATCCTGATCAACCAGTGATGAACGCTCAAACGATTGTTCAGTTGAGCTTAACTAAAAATGAGGAAGATATTTGGCAGATTGATCAAGCGGAAATGCGTTTACTGAATCAACCAATGCCGGAATCTTTCTTTTCGTAATGAGGAGAGATTGTCATGATAAAAAAGCAAATGGATCGTTTTCCTAAAGTATTTCGAGGCGTGTTTTCACTTTTATTTAGGCAATGGAACCGACCAAATAGAGAGTCCATGTTTTATGTAGGTATGCTTTTTCTAACGATATTTGGTCTGATTTTCATTGTGTCCAGTCGTTCAATCTTCGGTGATGATAGTGTCATTGTCGATGCCGGAATAGGACAGAAAAGCGTGGCGGAAGTAGGAAAGACAGAAGTGATGATCGTTGGTAAAACCATCAATCCAAAAACGCACTACGGGGAAATAATTTTACGAGTGGATCAACCAGTTACGGAAGTCGGAATCACTTATGAAGCGGTTGTCGGTGAGAATGAGACGAAAGTACTTGTTTCTTCTAAGCTTTCAAAAATACACGATCAATACTACTTACTACAGATCAATAAAATTCCTGATAAGTGGCGGCAACTGGTCATAGATTTTGGCTATACATCAGTTGAAAAACCAAAACTCAATACAAACTATGATGTTGAAAATGTAGAAGAAATAATCAAAAAGAAAGAAGAAAAAACAGAACAAGCCACCTTCATTTTCGACTATCGAAAGATGTCTACTGATAAGAAGTTAGCCAAGAAAAGCATGGATTCGTACATTATCCAAGTGACAGAAATTGAAATGAAAAATGTTGATAAACTTCTCAAAAAAATCGAAGAGGATTGCGATGTTCTTGATAAGGAGATTCAATTATTTATCAAGAAAATTGGAGAATTAACTGATCAAAAAGCCTTCCAAACAGAGGAGCAGCAGAAGAGTACTGACGCTGAAATAGATAATTTGCATCGTGAAATTTCATCCTATGAGACCGCTGTTCTTGATATGGAAAAACAATCAGATCAATTAAAAGAGAAGAAACAAAAATTAATTGAACGTAATCGACAATCAAAATATTTAGCCGACGAAGAATGATTTTCTTGATCAAAAAAAATGGGGTCAATCTCACTCTACAATGGGTGGCATCATTCAAGAAGTTGTGTGTCATCTGGGAAGAATGTGTAGAGTAAATGGGAAGAATCAGCAAATCTCATCCGGACGGGTTCCCCTTGCACTGCAAGGGCGGGAGCTTGTCTCCCGGAAGAACCCCTTATGCTCTTACACAAAACAGGAGGGATTAAACGAGTGCCAAGAACTGAGAGATAAAAATAGGTAGGTGAACTATCAACATGGCAAGGGTTGAAATACGGTTTGACGATGATCGAGTACCAACTGAACTGACAAAACAGGCGAAGGAAAAAGGGTATCAGAGTCGGGAAGAATACTTGAATGAGGTTCTGACAGAAGTAGCAAATGGAGAGTATCAAACAGAAACGGCAGCACTGTATCGTCAGGCCCTGGCGCTCAATCGAACGGCAATGGAAAAAATGTTTGAAGCATTGGTACTGAATATAGAGCTGGGACTAATCAAATTACCGCCAGAATTATTCGAAGGAGGCGATGGAACTGGGAAATAAGAAAGCAAATTTTTATATTGATGAAGAAATTCTAGAGACCATTGATGAAATCTGTCAGTCAAGAGTGTTGGGTGGCCGCGGCGTATTCATCAAAGAACTGGTCGAGACCTATATGAAAGGTGAACTGTTGCAATCTCAATTTGAGAATGAGGTGCTGTCTTTATTACGCCAGTACAAAAATATGTTAAACGAAATTATGGAATCTCAATTTATCCTGTTGAATGTCCTTAACACCATCTGTGAGATCAATGATTACGATAATTTTATCTCTATGGATGAGCGAAAATCATTTGCGATTACCGAATCTGAGAAGCACGTATTAATGCGAAAAAATGCGGAGATCGTTAAACATTTAGAAGATAAAAAAGCAGGGCGAAGTAGTTGAGTCAACAAAAATCTGCGGGTGTCATTTTGACAGGCGCATTTGTCATGCCTTATGCAGAATCCTTTGAGGGATACATTGATTATATGAGTCGAACGGAAGCGGTGCGAAATGAAAAGTTTCACCGCTTCAATGCGTTCAATGACACAGATGGAAAGAATTTTATTGAGGGTGCAGATGAAACAATGTTTGATCGGTACACAGACTATTTATCCAACCCATTAAAAACGAAATCGTTATTCAATCGAAGCTATGATCGGCTACCGATAGAGGTTCTCCAGTATACAAAGAAATATTTCATCGATGGGCAGGAAAACGGTTCGCCTTTATGGCAGCTGGTCTTCAGCTTTCGTAATGAGTGGCTCGTTGAAAATGGGTTGATGAATCCAAATAATAATGAAGTTCTTGAAGAAAAAATCTATGATGCGACACGAGAAGCGATGAACAGTTTGATTCATAAAGAAGGGCTGCAGGCTGAGTGGGTCGGTAGTATTCACTTCAATACTAAGCATCTTCATGTTCATGTCGGAGTGGTAGAAAAAAATCCAACAAGAGAGTGGATCTTCTATGAAGATAAAAAGAATCCCAACAACAGCGGCTGGCAGTTCAAAGGAAAGATCAAAATTCGAAACATCAACGCAACAAAAAGTAAGTTCGTAAATCACCTGTTGGCAATGCAAGATGATCTTGCGATTGTTGACTATGAAATGAAAAGCTTAATCAGTGCAGGCAGGAAAAACCTTCCTTCACTCATGGATGGTATTTTCAGTGAAAAGGTGTTCTCCCTCCAGCAAAAACTACCAAGAAATCGTAGCCGGTGGAAGTATGGGTATGGTGCTGGCCTGAACTTTAAAAAAGAACTGGATGAGTTAATCACGATGTACTTGAATGGTTACATGAAAAATGAGCTCCAAGAATTTATAGCTACACTCAAGCCTATCAGTCAAAAATATGAAGAAGCATATGGAAATCCTCAAAACAAACCAACTTACCTAGAGAATAAAATTTTTGGGAAAGATGGTCTTTATCCATCCTTGGGAAATGCGATTCTAAGACAATTCAGTGAGCTGGAGAAAACTAAGTCAGAGGCAAGACCAATTGGAAAATTGACACTATCGGATGTTCAGCAACTAGAGATAGAGCAGCGATGCGTTAAAAGTTCACTTCCTTCACCAGATGAAATTTTCACCAGTGATTCAGATGAAGGTTACGACTACTACATGGAAAATTTAATCGATCATGAGCCGCTCGTTGAGCAAGAAAACTTTTCCATACCTGATAGTGTTTCATTGGAACAAGACTTTAATGAGTTGCCAGTTGAAAAGTCGACATTTTCCAGTGCAGTTGAACTTCTCAATTCACGACTAGAGGAACTGAGTAAAGAACAAAGGCCTATTGAAGAACAGATCTCCTCTTTTGAGAAATCCATCAAAGAAACTAGAGATCAAAAATTTAAAAAAATGAAAGAGAGTTTCCAATCAAATGCGATACCCGGGATTGAAGTAACAGAGACCAATAGTTCAAGTGAAGGTATCAAAAAGATTGGATCTGTAATGCAGCATTCAGAGAAATCAAATAGGAATAAAACGAGCACAAAAAAAGTTCCTCACTATGAAGAGGGATCAAAAAATATCTCAACCTTTTCTACAATCAATCAGGATGAGATACGAAAGCAATTACCAAGTGCCACTTTCATATTCGGACCTAATCAGTGGCAGTTATCTGGACGAGAAGTAAAACCTGCAGAAAGAGAACGCCCCGTCTATATACTTGCGCCAGTATTTTCTGAAGAGGGAGGAACCAAAGAACTCATTGATTATATTTCCATTCCAATGTTTGATGTTTCTCAGACACAAAAAAGTAATTTTGATTTTGTTTATGCCAATCAAGAAAGAATAAGAATTGAGTCAAAAGTTTATCAATCAGGAATCAACAACAATGGGAAAAGAAATGATTTTGATCTAGAAAAATTGGAAAAGCAAGTTCACCAAGTGATGAAGCGATTGGAATATGATCGTCAACATAATTTGAATAGGAAAGCATATCGTGAAATCAACAGAGAAGTATTTTTAGGATGATCGTAAATCAAAATTGATTAGTGTTAAACGTTACTTAGATTAGACAAAAATTTTATTCAAATTAGTAAGTTTCGAAGATTGACTTATGCCCCTCTTTAATAATTCAAAAGTTTAGTAATTTGGGGCCATCAAGGAGAAGAGCATGAATGAATAGTTAAATAGAAAGTTTAGTCTATTTTGTAAATTAAGCATATTAGATTAAAGATTTTTGTCATCAACTTTTTTTGTTTCGTTTCTCCAATGTTGGCTGCTTGTGAATTAGCTATGTCAGAAACAATACGTATGGATAAAAAGTTTATTTTGTTCAAAAAACAGCATTGAGCTATTGAGGCTGATTCCATGTCAACACAATCAATATGAAAGTCATTAATTAAAGATTTTCTTTGTTCAGAAGTGGTGACGAAACCTTCACCTGTACCAAAAATACCCATTTTTAATGATGGATCATGTTTTGAGAATGAATGAATTAAATCTTCATTTGCTTCGTAAAAGAGTTGATTAGGAAATTTGAGTTGCGATTGTTTTTTTCGAATGTCGTAATGACAGTATTTCTTTCCAATGTAAATATCTGATAAAGAAGAACTGGACGATATTCCTCCACAAATACCTATATTAAGAACCAACTCTGGAGAAAACTTTTCAAGTAACACTTGGGTATAAATGGAACTATTCGTTTTACCTTGACCGGAGCACAGTAAAATAAATTGATGGTTGCCTTGGTTTGAAACATAGAATTTTCTTTCTAGATACTCGAATATTTGTACAGGAGGTAGCTTTTCTATCAAGGGTTCGATTTCCAACTCCATAGCAGAAACAATTCCAATTTTCATAATAGAACCTCCAAAATGATTTTAGAAAATTGTACCATAAAAAAAAATAATGAAACAAGGTAACAAAAAGTCCGTTAACGGAGAAGTTGCATAGTTCTGTAGGCCAGGAATGAATTATTTTGATAACGATAAAAAAACATTCGCCTAATGATTGCTTATTAAGTAGCTATGAATAGAATTAGCAATTGTGTCAGAAAAGAAAAACAAAGCCGTACCAACTAGTGAAATAAAAAAGTTTAAATTATAAGCTACTCAACTCTATCTCTAATAAAAGAGTTGCTAAATATACGAATCTATGTAAAACTAAACATATCTTAAAAGATATGTTTGGTAAAATGGTTGAATGAAAAATGATCGTCCAGTGTAAGAAGGTAAAGGAGGAAATCAATGGCTCAACCACAAACATTTAATGAAATCTATCAAAATGTCACAAAGCAAATCAATTCTTCAGTCGATGAATGGAAATCATTTTTAGACTTTAGTAGTCAAGTACACAAGTATACATTTCCTGAAAAATTGATGATTTATGATCAGAATCCAAACGTAGAATATTTGGCTGATTTTCAAACTTGGAATGAGTTGGGACGGATGATTAAGAGAAACGAGTCAAGTATTATCCTATTCGAAGATCTCAATGATCGTTTCTCCATTCGGCAGCTCTTTGATTACCGTCAAACATACGGAGAAGAAATCTCCTTTCCGGACTGGTCACTATCAATTGATGATGCTCGAAAAGCAGTAGAAGTATTTTATCAAAAAACTTTTTCCGAATCGCTTCCGGATAATCGGTGGGATGTTGGTTTCTATGATTTAATTGATCATGGTGTTCAGTATTATGCGGATAAAGATACTGCAAATTTTATTCGGCAAGATCAAACCAAGCTATTTATTTCAGAGTCTGTGAACTTTGTTATTGGTAAAAAAATAAATTCATTTCGAACTATTTCGGATGATTTTGTTTTGGAACAAATTCGTGATTATAAACCGGGATTTGAGTTAAATAATGTCGGAGTTGTTATCTCTGAAGTGTCTCAGAAAATGTTGCAACATATCTACTCAATTCACCAAGAATTACAAAAAGAGGAGGAAAAAAATCATGAACACACCTTTAGTACAGATGTCGAACCAGAAAGAATTCGATCAACCGCTTCAGGATTATGGAATGATCGCGAAGGAATATCTGAAGGAGAATTATCCGTTCCGATACACCAACCTCATGACGGAGGGGGACTTGATGGAGTACCTACACAATCTCCAGGAATGGGCGATCAATCAGGAGATGAACTTAGAGCAACAAGCGCTGAAAGTGAATCCATACCCGAACACCGAGAATTCGTTACAGTTGTCGAATCACTTGAAAGTGATTCAATCTCAAGTGAGGGAACAAGTGATCCTAGAGATTCAGAGTCAGATCAACAATCCATAGATCAACCTGAAAAGGAAGCAGATAGTCAAATTCTGCTTCCTTTTTTTGAGCCTGAAAGTGAAGTTGAAATTGAAGAAACTAGTAATCCGAAAGATGAAATCATTCCAGCCGAAATTCCCCAATCACTCGCAGATGAACTTATAGTAAATAAGTCAGTTAGTGATCAAGGTGAGGGAAATGAGCTGAATGAGCCTTTCGATCTTTTTGATTTCGATTTTTCTGATGATACAACAAGCGATGAAATTTCGACGAAGAAACAAGAAAGCAAAAACTATTATCTGGACACAACAAACCAATACAGCATTGGTAAAAGAGAAAAGTTTAGAGACAATATTCGTGCCATTCTCACACTTCATCAGTTGGAGGCAGGCGAATTAGACCTTAGCCGTGAGAATCAGGATATTCTAGTAAGATATAGCGGGTGGGGAGGACTTCAAGAAGCTTTTGATGAGCGAGATTCTTCATGGCAAAAGGAATATCAAGAGTTGAAGTTATTATTACCGGGAAAGGAATATGAAAAAGCTCGAAGCTCGGTACTGACTGCTTTTTATACTTCGACTGAAATCGTTCAAGAGATGTATGCAGCGTTAAATCAGATAGGGGATTTTTCTCAAAAGAAATTGCTAGATCCAGGTATGGGCACTGGAAACTTCTTTATGAATCTTCCTGAGAAATTACGATCAACAGAACAGATCGGAATAGAAATTGATCCTTTGACAAGTAGAATAGCGAAACTACTATTGCCTGATGCTACGATTTATCAAACTGGTTACGAAAATGTAGAAATTACTGAAAAAGTCGATGCTGTGATTACAAACGTGCCCTTTAATAATATACGGATTCGAGATAAGAAATATGATCAACATAGATTTCCAATTCATGAATATTTTTTGGCAAAATCAATCGATGTATTAAAAGAAAATGGAGTCATGATGGTAATCACCTCAGCCTCTCTAATGGATAAGAAAACTGATAGAGCAAGAGAATATTTAGCAAAGCGTGCCAATTTAATAGGCGCAATTCGCATGCCAAAAACTGCCTTTCAACAAGCTGCTGGAACTCAAGTAATTTCTGATATTTTATTGTTCCAAAAAAAATCATACAGTAAAATGACGCAAGCTTATGAGCCACCAACCTGGACAGAATCTATTCCTCACCCTGATTTCTCTGAAATTCATATGAATCGATATTTTGTAGAAAATCCCTCTCACATTTTAGGGGATATTGCCATTAAGAATTTTCATGGACAAACAATGGATATATTACCTAAAAATGAAACGCCATTTAGAGAACAGCTTCATAATGCTTTTCAATCTTTCATAGAAGATAAAGAATTTCTACAAACGAGTAAACCAGTTAACAACCGTTTCTCAAGATCAATCCCCTCGATTGAGCCGCTTAAACCGAAAGATATCGATGTTCCTTCAGACGCTCGAAAGTTTACGTTTTTAGAAATTGACTCAACGATCATTTATCATCATACAGATGGGAAATACGATCTTATCCCGCAAGGCCGGCGACAACAGAAGATCCAGATGATGCTAACGGTCAAAGAAGTACTAAATGATGTTATTGCATTACAACAAGGAATCTATACTCCCGAGCAATTAAACGCTCAACTGGAAAAATTGAATACTTCTTATGATCGATTTACAGCAAGATACGGATTTTTCAACACGAAAGAAAATATTCGAGACTTGAGGATGGATGACCAATACCCATTACTGCGTTCAATTGAAAAAGAACAAAGCAATACTTTTGTGAAGCAGCCAATCTTTTTTAAAGCGACAATCCAACCGCCTACAGTTATTTCCGAAGTAGATACTTCATCAAAGGCTCTGGAGCTATCTTTGGCAAAAACTGCACGTGTAGATTTTCCATTTATTCAATCTATTTATCCAAATCACTCAATTGAAGAAATAATCGAAGATTTAGAAGGTCAGATTTTTTTGAATCCACAAAAACTGCAATCGCTTGGACTCGAAAAATCATGGGAATACTGCGATGAATATTTAACGGGAAATGTCAAAGAAAAATTAACCGTTGCAACATTGTCCTCTGCTAGAGAAAGTGATCCAGAGCTGAAGAAACAGTATGAAAAGAATGTTGTTGCCCTGGAAGCTGCACAGCCAGCTCCCTTACAAGCCGGTGATATTGATTTCAAATTAGGATCTCCATGGATTCCTTTGGAGTATTATAATCAGTTCATGTATCAATTGTTGGAAGTGTCCAATTACCAGAGAGGAACTGGAGTAGGGAAAGTCTTTATTGATTACTTAGACCATAATGCCTCTTGGCGAGTGGTTGGTGTAAGTCGCAAGACAGGGGATGTGCTTTCGAGTAAAACGTTTGGAACTGCCAGAAAGAATGCCTACGAAATTATAGAAGCTGCTTTGAATCTTCAACAAGTAAAAGTAAACGATAAGGTTCTTGATGAGGATACCAATAAATATAAATATGTGCTGAATCCTGAACAGACAATGATTGCTCGGGAAAAACAAGCGGAAATTGAAGAGATGTTCAAACAATGGTTGTTTTCTGATTCTGAGCGTCGTACACATCTTCTAGAAATCTACAATGAAAAGTTTAACAATATAGTACCAAGAACTTATAACGGAGACTCTTTAGTTTTTGATGATATGAATATTCAAATGGCTTTACGTCCTCACCAAAAAAATGTAGTGGCACGTATTCTATATAGTGGTTCTGCTCTTATGGCGCATGAGGTTGGTGCCGGTAAAACAGCTGCGATGCTAAGTGCAGGAATGTATTTGAAGAAAAACAATATTATCTCGAAGCCACTTTATGTAGTGCCTAATCACTTAACCGAACAATGGGGAAAAGAAATCTTGACGTTCTATCCTAGTGCGAATATTCTAATCACGACTAAAAAAGATTTTGAGAAGGACAATCGGAATCAGTTTGTTTCTAAGATTGCGACTGGTGATTATGACGCGATCATTATTGGTCATAGTCAGTTCGAGCGAATTCCGTTGAGTCAAGAGCGTCAGGAGGAAATGATTCGTAATCAGATATATGAAGTAACTAATATTGTTCAGCAACTATATGACAATGATGGTCAGCGGTGGTCGATCAAACAGATGGAGAAATTCAAGGAAAATCTTGAAGACAAACTTGAACGTTTACACAATGAGGATAAAAAAGATAACTTATTGACCTTCGAACAATTGGGGGTCGATTTTTTATTTGTTGATGAAGCACATACCTACAAAAATTTATTTACCTATACAAAGATGCAAAATGTGGCTGGAATAGGTAAATCAAATAGTCAACGTGCAACGGATATGTTAAACAAGGTCCGCTATATTCAAGAAAAACATGAGGGATCCAATATTGTTTTTGCGACCGGGACACCGATCTCGAATTCCATGAGTGAGATGTATGTGATGCAGTATTTTCTCCAACCACAAGAATTGACTCGCCGGGGCTTAAGTTCATTCGATTCTTGGGCTGCTACTTTTGGACAAGTGGTTTCTTCTTTAGAGATCACTCCAGAAGCAAATGGGTATCGGATGCGGGATCGCTTCAGTAAATTTCATAACTTGCCGGAGCTGATGAATATGTTTAACTTAGTGGCCGACATTCAAACTTCAGATATGTTGGATCTACCTATTCCAAGACTAAAAGGTGAGAAAGTTCAAACGATCATCACCAATAAAACGGCTTTTCAAGACCAAATGATGGATGAATTTGTCTCACGTTCTGAAAAGATTCGAAATGGCATGGTCAATCCCAGAGAAGACAATATGTTGAAACTGACCCACGAAGCAAAACTTATGGCGATAGATAGTCGGTTAGTTGATCCGAGTCAACCTAGAGAGTCCGATTCAAAATTGAGTGTTTGTTGCAACACAGTGTTCAACATTTGGAAAGAGAACTCAGAAAAACGCTCCACTCAAATGATTTTTTCAGATGCAGGTACACCAAAACCAAATGAGTTCAATGTTTATGATGAAATCAAAGACCAATTGATGGAAAAAGGTATTCCAGCAGAAGAAATTGCCTTTATTCATGACGCGAAAACGGATCTTCAGAAGGATACTCTTTTTGAAAAAATGAGATCTGGAGATATTCGCATACTTCTTGGTAGTACACAAAAGGTCGGTACCGGAACCAACGTCCAGAATAAATTAATCGCAGCACACCATATTGATTGCCCCTGGAAACCGTCAGACTTGACGCAGCGTGAAGGACGAATTTTGAGACAAGGGAATGAAAATGAAGAAGTTGCTATCTATCGATACGTCACAAAAGGGACCTTTGATAGCTACCTCTGGCAAATTCAGGAGCAAAAGCTAACATATATTTCGCAAGTTATGACTGGAAAAAGTATTTCTAGATCTTGTGAAGACTTGGATGAAACCGTTCTATCAGCGAGTGAAGTAAAAGCGATTGCTACAGAAAATCCTTTGTTGGCTGAAAAAATGTCTATCGATAATGAAGTCACTCGGTTGAAACTGTTGCGATCGCAGTGGGAGAATCAACGAAGTCGATTGGATCAAGATTTGAGAATTACCTATCCTAATAAGTTAGCCAGATCGAAGGAGATGCTGGGAAAATATGAGGCTGATGAAAAGACTTTAAAAAAGAATCCGATTGAGGAGTTCGCAATGACGATCAAGGGAAAGTATTTTTCAAAAAGACAAGAAGCTTTTGATGAAATTCAAGCAAAATATTTTTTAACAACAGTAGATCATAATGGGAATGCGACAATTGATATTGGTAGTTTTAGGGGATTAACAGTTGTTATAGAAAGGAGTACGACTCAAGACCATCTTGTTCTAAAAGGTGAGTCCATCTATCGTACTGGATTTAATATCGAAACAGGGACCGGAAATATTACCAAGTTAATGAACTTACCGAACAAGGTGGCTGAAAATGCAAAAATTACTCAAGAAGTTATACTAGATACTCTTCAACAGATTAGCAGTGCAGAGAAGACGATTGAGAAACCTTTTGCTAAGCAGGAAGAACTAGATAAAAAAGTTAAGCGGCAGCGTGAGATAACACGTGAAATGGAATTAGATGCATTAAAAAAGGAAAGTGTAAAACAAGTAATTCAAGAGAAAGAATAAACCTGAGAACTATTTTTTCTCAGGTTTTCTTGGAACGTTTTTTCGTTTATTCTCACCATACTCGATGGTTTGTTTTTTTAGAAATAAATTTACCTTTCCTGGACCTTCTCCTTTTGAAAAAAAAGGAAATAGTAAACCATTTCTAATGGATTGGCCGATCGCAGTATATGATTGATCCGTATATGACCTAGCTTCGCTTCTTGTTAAAAGATTGTTTTGTAACCAGTAATATAGATAATCTTGTTTTTTTGATTCTGTTAATTTATCTAAAAGATAGTCTAAATCCTCTTGTGAATTGATTTGCTCAAATAAATCATCGATCCCTTTTTTATTCATGAAACCGTCCCTTCGTAAGAAAGTATATCACAACAAACCTCTGAATATTATAAAGTGAATGAATTTTAAAATGAACATATCTTTAAAGACATGTGCAAATGTGGTAGAATCATTTTGAAGGGAGTGAAAAAATTGTTTTTGATAACCGAAATAGGTTCACTCATTAAGATTATTGGTTCAGTTTTGGCATATATCCTCTTTATCCCAATAAATTTATTGGATAAATATTTTATCAGTAGGATTCTTTTTGAACAATCATCTTCTAAGACACTTGCTCTAGTTGTTGTACTTATCTTTTTTTTCGTTGCTCTTGGCTTGCTTATGAGATCAGTTGTACTAATAATTAAAGTTGGAGCTATTATTCTAAGTGTATATTTACTGTCAGATTTCCTCATCGGTTTGTTATTTTTTTCATTATGTTTTTTTTTATTAAAAGAATGGTGGAAAAGTGCAACCTAAATAGACATATTTTTTTTTACTAAAAAACGACTCTAAAAGTTCAATATAATAGAAAAATTTGAAATTTCAAAAATCTAAACTATTGGAGGTAAATAATGAGATTTAAACATTTAAAAAAGCTGATGTTACTATTACAGAAATGGCTATTGGAACGTGGGCCATTGGTGATCAGATGTGGGTAGAAGTCAACGATCACGATTCTATTGCTGCAATTCATGCAATGATTGATCAAGGAGTGAATCTCATTGATACAGTACCAATTTATGCAGATGGTCATTCTGAATCAGTCGTTGGAACAGCACTTAAAACGGATATCGTGAGAAAGTACTAGTTGCAACAAAATTTGGAGTTAGTTATGCATCTAATAGAAGTATCATTAACGATAATAGTTATGATAACGTTTTAGAAGAGTGCGATCAGTCGTTGAAAAGATTAGGTGTGATGCAATTAATATTTATATTGTACACTGGCCTGATCCAAAAACACCTATTCAAGAAACAATGAAAGTATTAAATCACCTCAAATAAGTTGGGAAAATTCGTTTTATCGGAATGTCAAATTTTTATAAAGCTGGGGTTGAAGAAGCTAAACAATATGCGCAAATTGATTTTCTACAATTACCATGTAGCATGGTAATTGTAGATGGCAAACTACTTCTGCAATGGTGTGAAGAACAAGGAATAGGTACAATGACCTATGGATCATTGGCGTCTGGGATTCTTACTGGTACTATTCGGACAAAACCAGATTGATCTCAAGATGATGTACGATTGACATTCTATGATTATTATCATGAACCAAAGTTTTAAAAAATCATTAAGTTGCTTGAAATTATGGATGATCTTAGTGAAAAGAACAAACAACCACTTGCTCAAATTGCTTTATATTGGAGTTCTTCTAAAACATTTGTAACTACAGCTATTGTAGGAGTCAGAAACCCTAAAGAAGCAAAACAAAATACGAGTACATTTGAATGGCAAATAAGTTCAGAAGATTTAGATTGCTGAATAAAAAAAATTGGATTAGGTATCTCTGATGGAACAACAATGAGTGCAGCTAAAAGAAAAACTGAATAGAAAAACACGGCAGAGGTATAGTAACTAATAAACATCCGAGAAAAATTGATTTACTGGTATAAAAATAATTAAGCCTTATTATGACAATTTTGTAAAAACACAAACTTAATAATATATTCTTGATAAGAAGCCCAATCTTCTTAGTTATATGATTGGGCTATTTTTGTGTTTAAGTGCCCATTTACGGTGATGATATAACAAATGCATTATTTAGAATACTGTCATAATTAAACTATGGGTATTTGAAATACCTAGGGAGGCTATTTTGAACCAGCGTAACACTCATAAATAGGAGATAAGTATCTTTCTTCGAAGTTGCTTTGTAGTTGGATAATTATGAGTCCAATATTTTGGATAAATAATTAATATTGTTTCTAACCAAATCTGTTAGATATTAAAATAAGATATTGAAGAGAAATTACTTATATAATAAAACGACTCACTAAATAATGATAGAGAAAAAATATAGTATAACAAATGACTATATTCATTTTAATGGCTAGCATATTATTGATAGAGATTGAAAAAATATTGGAGAATAAGCACTTGTTCAAAATGATTGAACATTTAGTAATCTTTCTTTATACATATAATATCTTGTCCAGGGTACATAGCAAAAGAATTAGAATAGTTATTATTGAGAAGTATGATGAAACTTTATCAATTAACTACGAACATAAGATACGAATGTTGTGGCGACAAGCAAATTTGGTATTCGAGTCACAAGCGCTGGGGGAAGCGACAGAAATCTAAATAATTTTTTGGCTAATAAAATACTGAAATTACAAAGAAAGCTTGTTCTGATGGTTTCAAAGTATTTATCGTTAATTGATAAAATATCATGGAGTATAAGAAGGAGTTCAAAAAATTGAGATAAGCTATTTTTTCAAGCGGAGTGAAAATAAATCTACCATTCAAATTTAATTTTGAACCTAAGTCAAAATTTTAAGATATTGAATCAAATGGGGAATAATCAAGAAAACCGAAGGGAAGTTTTTAAAGTACTTAAAAATTATTTAGAATGAGGTGGTTAGTAATTGTACTATTTAATAGATCAGAAAAATAAGAATGATCTTAATTACACAGCATTTTATGATTTCGCATGTTAAGAACGATTATGAATTTCGCTGGAAAAGTATTTTTAAAGGCTAAGTTAAAAAATCTTAAGATTATATCCTATAGAACTCATTAGAAGATTGATAATCAACTGTATTTAATTATCGTTCATTATTGAACTTATATGAATAATTGATGATTGTTTCAACTCTGTATTTCTCTTAATCTTTATTCATTAGGAGGTGAACTACAAATACCGTTAATAAAAAAATGATTAGAAGGAGAAAAAGATGAAGATTAAACAGGTAAAAAGGAAGTTAATAGTATTAGCAATAATGACATCGTTATTAGGCGCCTGCTCTACACAAGAAGAAGTCAATTCTGAAGAAAAAAAATTCCCGTCGGTATATCCTAAATCAGCTCTTACTGTAGATAATAATTCTTCTGTTAAGAAAAAAGTGAAAGCGTTATTAAAAGCTATGACTCAGAAGGAAAAATTTAGCTTGCTTGGTGGAAACGGAACAGGAAATGAAGGGAATGCTGGGTACTTAAAAGGGGTACCACGATTGGGAATACCTGAAAGCAAAATGTATGACGGCCCGGCAGGAGTTCTATATTTAAGTGATACAACGAATCCGCCAATTGAGCAATTAGTCGCTGCGACATGGAGTGAAAATTTGGCATATAAATATGGACAAATTCACTCTTTAGAGAATAAAGCAATAGGCGGAAATATTCAACTAGGATCTCAATATGACATAACAAGATCATATTTCTTTAATCGTGCAAAGGATCAATTTGGTGAAGATCCTTATCTTTTGAAGAAACTTGCTGTTGAGGAAACAAAAGGAATTCAAGATGAAAATGTCATAGCCGTTTTGAAACATTTAGCTGTATTTTCGCAAGATGCAACACCAGCAACTAATACTAATATAAAAATTTCTGAACAAGCACTTCATGAAATTCATTTACCAGCCTTTGAAGATTCTGTTACTAAAGCAAAGGCTCTTGGTGTAATGTCTAGCTATAATATGGTAAACGGAACTTTTGCATCTTCAAATAGTTATCTTCAAAATAATGTTTTAAGAGGGATGTGGAATTTTCCAGGATTTACTGTTACAGATTGGGGAGGAAATGACGGGTTTACGTTAGACAAAGGAACAACAATTGAAATGCCCGCATTATCAAATAATTCTTTAAAAAATGCTGAACAGAAAATTAATGATGGTGAGATCACTCAAGAAACGATAGATAAAGCTACAGAGGAAGTTTTGTATGCTTTGGGAGATGCTGGATATCTTGGATTGGTTAAACTTGATGATGATGGTGCCGTTATCGAAGAAAAGAACAGATCAAAAGCTATCAAATTAAAAACGGATACAGAAGAGTTAGAAAAGGTAAAAGAAAAGAATTCTAAAGAGTCGAAAACGATTGCTGAATCTGGTGGAGTCCTACTAAAAAATGAGAATAATTCATTGCCATTAAATACAAAAAATGATCAAACTGTTGGCGTAATCGGGCTCAACGGAATGAATTTGATTAGTGGAATAGGTGGTGAAAGAAGTTATGGAACTTTAGAAAAAATGACCAGTCCTTACGATGCCTTAGTGAATCAATTAGGAGATGGAAAAATTGATGGTGAAGTAGGTATTGATATAATTGGCGAAACAATTCCTAATAAAAATCTATATCTAACAAGTAATTCAGAAAAACATGGTGTTCAAAGAACATATGGTGTTGCACAAAGTGAAGGAAGTAGTAAAAATGTTCAAGGTCAACAAAAAACTAGTGGTGCTTCTAAAGAAACTAAAATGGGTAATCACAAGGTTGGTAAAGATACAGGAATTGTTGACAAACAAATTGATTTCAATACAGGAACCATTGATAACAAGCCGAATAAAACATATTTATCCAAAAACGCTGATGAGGGAACAGCTAATTCTTTTAAACTTGATTCAGGAGCAGCTTATACATGGTCAACATATTTGGAAGCCCCGGAAGATGGTGAATATACGATTTCATTGCAAGGAATTGGTGGAACAGTTAGTGGGTCGATGACAGTAGGCGATGAATATCTTGATTTTGGAATTTCTGACGTAAATCAAGGAACTCAATGGCCTAGTGATAGCGTAGTTCCAAATGAAACAGGAATGAGTATCTCTAATAATAAAGTAACTTTAAAAAAGGGGCAAAGATACAAAGTACAAATTCATGGAATAGCAGAACTTAAAGAAAAAGATCTTCAAGTGAAATTAGCCTGGATAACTCCTTCACAAAAGAAAAAGAATTATGAAGGTTCTTTGAGAGCTGCTAAGGATAATAAGACAGTTGTAATGTTTGCGTATCAAGAAAATGCAACCTTAGGGGACTCTATTGAATCTTCAACATTAGCATTGGATAAAGATCAAGAAGATTTATTGATAGAAGTTGCTGAGACAGCAAAAGAAAATAATAATAAAGTCGTAATAGTTTTGAATAATAGTACTCCAGTAACAATGGAGAGATGGATAGATAAGGTCGATGGCTTAGTGGAGATGTACTTCCCTGGACAAGAAGGTGGTATAGCAACTGCTAATCTGTTAACTGGAAAAGTAAATCCTAGCGGCAAACTAGCATATACTATTCCTAAAAAGGATACAGACACTTTATTAACTCACTCTCAAGAATTATGGGACAAAAACAATATGAAAGAAAAAGGCGAAGAAAAAGACGACGAATACTATTTAGCTCAAGCGAAAACTTTAGGTGTGAAGACAGCTGAAGAAGCAAAAGCAAAGATGGCTGAAATGGGCATGGATGGGACAATAAATACTTCAGATTACTCAGAAGGAATTTATACAGGATACAGATGGTATGACGAGATGAACATCGATCCTCAATATGAATTTGGTTACGGGTTATCTTACTCAAAATTTGAATATAGCGATCTCTCTATTAAACGCTCTGATGGAAAAGATGAAAAAGTCGGATTTGATGTTACATTTAAAATAAAAAACACGAGTAATGTGACAGGTACTGAAATCGCGCAAATCTATTTAGGGGAAACCAAGGTGCCTACAACAGTACAGATTGCTAAGAATCAATTAGCAGGTTTTTCAAGAGTTGAAAATATCAAATCAGGAGAAACAAGAGAAGTCACTATCCATCTTGATGAACGATCTCTTTCTTATTGGGATGAATCAAGTGAACTTGAAGAGCAGAGTGATGGAACAAAAGGAAAATGGAGGGTTGCAGAAGGCGAAAGAGAAGTATCTGTTGGTTCTAGTTCTAGAAGTTTTTCTCTGCAGAAAAACATTATTGTTAAAAACAATCAGTAAAACGTATATATTTAAAAGTATAATGAGAATTTAGTTGTTTTCAAAAAGAGGCATTGGTATTTTCAAAGTACTAATGTCTCTTCTGTCAGTACAATAAAATGCTTTGGAAGGTTAATTATGAAAAAATGTGTAAATATTTTAGTTGTTTGTAATTATGGAATTGGTTGTGGACCAATAGCTGCTGCAAAAATTCACAAGCAACTGAACAGAAGGGGTATTTTAAACATAGTGAAAAATGAATCAATTGAAAGGATATCGAATTATTTTGATTGGTATGATATCGTAGTAATTCAAGATTCGTTGTATAAAAAGAATGAGATTATTTCATTTGAAAATAATTTGATAATCACAGTAAAAAACATACTAAAAATTGATGATACCGTAAACAAAATTTTAGGAAGTGTATAAAGAGAATGGATTTCTTTCTTGATCATTTGAATACTGCGGTGATAGAAAAAATAGATTAATTTATTAGTGACGAAAAAAATGGCTTTTAAAATCAATTTAAACCAGGTATTTTAGTCGAAATATATTAAAGAACTAATTTCACTCATTCAATTCGTTTAAAATTCGTGTTAAACGTACAGGATCTTTGTTGTGCTGACTAATAGAAAAAAGTTTATCCAATAGTAGTAAGGGAATTGTATATGATTATGCAAGAACAGAGTCGTATAATGCTTCAATTAAGGATGATAAACATTTTCAATAATTACTTGAATTTTGAAAATGTTCATGTTTAGTTACAATTTGGTTACAAAAAAATTGTACTTGAATCCATTGTTTGATTTGATTGATTAGCTCCACTGAAGTTTGAAAGTCATAAAAGAATCAGAAAAGCTTAAGTTTCACTACAAAAATGAGTCTAACAAAACAAAAAGAATCTATCCAAAACTTTTCGAAATTTTGGATAGATTTTTTCTATGGACATTTATTAGGGGAATGTTCTCTTTTCTTCATGAATTTACTATTACTAAACATTAAAGTCACGGAGCGTTGAGATCAGGAACAAGAAATTTAGATTTAATTAATATTGAATAAAATATGTCCACAAACCTTCTTAACTCTAGTCTTCATTATCACTCCCACATTTTTGAAATAGACTAATAGTGAAAACACCATCAGCGAATAAAACGGTCTTCAATTCTGTTAATGTTGAATACTCTATCCTATAGATTTACGACCGAGGAGAAGCATATTATATGGAAACAAACATAGTTGAAGAAAAGCTGAGCGTCTTCGATGTATTAGATGGCCAATCCAAACCGGTCGTTGTCTATGTACTCAGGTTCACTGCGAACACAAAGTTGGACATATACTGTTGAGATACGTACATTTGAATTACAGCTACTTGATAATCGATTACCAGAGAGGAATGTAAAAAAGGTTCATTATAAAAGTATAGTAATTATTGATGTCTAATTTGGAATGTACTCAAATATACCAAATTTAATTTTTTACACCTCAACATCTGTACTTTGAATTTGTAGAATAATTAAATCAATTAATTGAGATAAAACGATAAAAAGTTTTTCTTGACCATATGAATCTGCTTTTGGTAATAAATATAAAATATTTTTATAAATAATTTCGATTTTCATGCGATTCGTTTCATTAAATTTTATGTTTTGTGATTTAAAGCTAGTTTCCATCAATTTTTTTATGAACAATTCCTCAATAAATTCATTGTATTCTTCTTGGCGTAAAATTAGCATTTTATGCATATTATCCAAAGTTATTTCATGGAAACTGTGTAAAAAATTGATCGATTCATCATTAAACAAAAAATCAATATTTAGCTCATCAATCGTTTCATCCAAAAACTGATTCACAACAGATTCGTATAAGTCATAAATATCTCTGTAATGTAAATAAAAAGTTCCTTTATTAATTTTTGAAACCTCGGATAATTCCTTAATCGTTATCTTTTTTAGAGGTTTTTCCTCCAATAATTCAAAAAAACTACTTTGAATATTTTTAAGAGTTTTTTGAACCCTTAGATCTTTATAACTCATTTCCTTAACCTCCCTTAATTTTAGCCTACTATAAGAAAGTTAATGATGTCAAATCGGTTGGATATAGAACACTAACAAGCTATAAAAAAGGAGTTATAATATTAGTTACCTTTTTAATCATCAAAGCTAAGATATTTACTTCCTGAAGACATCGATATTCGATATGTGTTCAAATGTCTTAAATTCTATAGTTTTTATTCTTCTTTTGTTGTGCTCTGCAGCTACAGTAATGGAATGAATTCTTCCCGTTGTATAGAATTAAGACTATTATTTAGATTTAAATATAGTCTACAAAATGAAATGAACAGTGTAGAACACTGTACATATTTTATGGAAATTCACCGTCAAACACCAAGTATTAGAAATATCACTTCATTTCTCCACGTAGTAAACTACATCTAGAGATTTTAGATTTCGTGTAATGATTAAATCGTAAGATTGTAGGGATGAGGAACTACTATTTGATCACTCCGATATCCCGGAAAGGGCTAGCGAAGATTGATTGGTATATCAGAAAACTGCTGGAAATTCATTACAATACGAAACGCCAAAAATCAAAATATAGAGACCCAAAAACAGCTGTGAACCTATAAGAAGGGAAATTAGAGAAACTAGCAATTGGATAATTCTGTAAAGCACATGATGAAGAGTGTCGGAAAGCCGTATGAAGGAAAACTTCACGTACGGTTTGATGAGGAGAAGCAGAAAGTAAAACACCGACACAAGGGCCGGTGTTTTACTTTCAGTTTTCTATCTACTAGTACTATAAAAATTTGGCTATTTGCGATGCTACAAATGTATTATATCTTTTTTAGCTTCAAATTGAGAATTTAATAATCGCATTTACATTCTTCTATCAATCATGTGTTTCATATTTTTTGCTTGAACAAGTAAGGTTAGAAAAAACCAAACAGAAATTATAATGATTAATGAAGAAAAAGATCGACTATAATTATTGAAAAGATTAAGAAATCTGACTCTTTGTGTAATGTCAACGTACCATAGAAAAATGTATATTACTTCAAAGGCCAATCCTTTTTTCAGCGTAATATTGATTGAGTAAGCAAATGTTGTTATTAATAGGGTGCTGAATAACACAGTGGCAGCACCCATGAAATTATTCGATAAAATAGATTTTACGATTAAACCAGAGAAGTAAATCAACCAGACAATCCAACTCCCAATTAAATTGCTCCACATAATTGCACGTGGAAAAGCTGGAGTAACTTTCAAATAATCCATTCTTGAGATAGATCCATTTTTTGACCAAAAAGAGATTGGAACAATTGTTGAAATTAACATCACACTGTTTGCTAACTCTTTTTCAAGGGGAAGCCATTGAATTATAAAAATGAAGAGTAATATTAAGAAATTCAATTTCTGAACACGAATGACTGGAAGAATCTGAAAGTAAAAAAGTCTCAGAATTGGTATATTTCGTTTTATTGATTTGTTGGATTTAAATGTAAAATAGTTGTTCCCTTCTATTTTAGTTTGTTCTTGTTTCTGAGAAGTAATTGTGGATTTATCATCTTTGAAAGAAACTTTAGATAAGAAAATAGATTTTGAAGGAGTTAACAATCGAACTAAATGCAGTAATAAAACTGAAAAAATTATTATCAAGATTCGACTCAAGATAAATGAAAAATCCCACTCAAAATTGAAGTAAAAAAAATCGGTGTATTTGGGACTGTTACCAAATATTTTAAATCCAGGATATCCTCCTTCATAAGTAGAAACTAAAGATCGAGTAATCTGCTCCATGCAATATCTAATACCACTAAAATCAATGAGGTTTACAAAGATACTGTTTCCTCTACTTTGACTCAGGTTGATTAATGGAAAAGACAGCGAGGCCATTCCGAATATAAAAATTATAAAGTTCCCTAAACTTCCCCTTAAAATAGGTATTGCTTCAAAAATAATTGCCATCGTTGCTAAGAGGAATAAGAAGGGTAGGACTATCAAAAAATAAGGCAGACAATAAGAAAATAAATTGAATCCTGGTGCTTCATTTCTCAATAATTGAATTACCATTCCGACTACTTCAACGATAAGCATCAAAAAAGCAAGATATAAAAAATTGCCAAGGCGTTTTCCTTCAAAAAAACCGGACTTACTTATATTACTACTGGACATCAGCATACCATAACCATTCAACTGCTCACGACGAAGTGATTTTCGAATTAGGTAGATACCTATGAACATCAATAATGTGCCAAAATAGACAATTATTAAGACTCCAATCCAATCTGAATTATATAAACCACGTGCTGATAGTATGTCATCTCGCCTCAAGGAAATTGAAAAATTTAGAGAAGAATTTTTTTCTGGAAAACAAAAAATAGTAAATATCATAAATAGAACAATGATTGTCAGGGTGCTTCTTTGGCGAACTTTTTGCAAAAATTCATATTTTGCTGTGATCATAACTACTGATAACCATGGTTTCATTATAACACCTGCCCATTTAAGGAAACTAAATTTTGATGAACATAGTATAAATATAATTCTTCCAGGTTTGGGAAGACTAATTTTGCGCTGTCTACTGGTTTTTCAGAGATAAATCTAACTTCCATACAGTTATTGCTATGAAGAGTATTACTAATCGTGTATTCTTTCTCAAACCTTGTATATTCATCAAAAGAAATTGTTTTTTCCCAAACTTTTCCGTTCAAATCTTGGAGCAATTCATTTGTCTGTCCTTGTGTTTGAATTTCACCATCATTCAAAATTATGATATTATTTGCTACTGATTCAATATCTGAAACAATATGTGTTGAAAGTAAGATAATTGTAGATTCTGCTAAGTTAGTCATTATATGCTTCAGATTTAGTCTTTCATCTGGATCAAGCCCTACAGTTGGTTCGTCCAAGATTAATAGTTGAGGTTTGTTCAAGAGCGCTTGACCAATTGCCAGACGTTGTTTCATACCACCTGAGTACGAGTTAATTTTATTTTCTGCCACGGACGAGAGATTTAATAGATCAAGCAGTTCGGGCATTACTATTTTAGCTTCTTGGCGGTCAATGCCTTTAGCAGAGCTCATATAGTCTAAAAACTCTTTCCCGGTTAAACTATTTGGTAAACTAAAGCTTTGGGGTACGTATCCTAAAATATCTTTTAATTTAAAATCTTTTGCTTGAACTTCAAGAATGGATACTTCACCATTAGTTTCTGACTCTAAACCGACTAGGATTTTTATCAGAGTAGATTTTCCGGCTCCATTTGGTCCGAGTAGACCTATTATTCCGTTACTAAGAACAATATTTATGTTTTTTAGAGCATTAACCTTTTTGTATGACTTAGTTAGATTATCAATTTGAATTTTCATGATTTGCTCCTTAATAAAAATGAGTAGATCTCTTTTTGAGAATATGGAAAAACAATAGCTTAGGATCTATCTATAAAACATAGAGAATTTGGCGAATCATCCATTATGTCGTCAACGGCTGAGATGTAAAAGCCCACCTTTTTTTTTTAAATCATTATCTTCTAAAATTTGAAGGACCTCAGTTACTGCATTAATATTACTTTTATCTACATTTACACGGATAGTGATCCTAATTAAATCAACACATTCTTTAATATTATTCAGAATAGTATAAAAAGTAGGGCGCCCATTTTTCGGCACTCTTCTAGTGTCATGGATTCTAGGGGGCCATCTAGCGTAATTTGGGCGTTACTAACACCAAGGTCTCTCAATAATTCAGCATTTTTCCTGGTCAAATAAACTCCATTTGTGACAATGTCCGCTTGATAATTCTCTTTTATTTTTTCGTCTTTCCAAAGTTCTTTTGTGATAAACTCAATTTGTTTCAACCCAAAAAGAGGTTCACCACCGTACCAACAGATCCCCAAACCATTTTTATTAATGAAACTATCCTTTATAAAGCGTACAAATTGAAGTTCGGTATCTTTGTTCATAGTGGTGTAACGGAATCCTTCTTCATAACAATAAGGACAAGCTAAATTACATCTCATGTAGGGGCCAACGTTAATGAGAGATAGTTATCATCAAAACGAGCATTATCATTGAAAAATTTAATCATACCCGGTTCATCAACATCTTCTTCAACAATCATTCGACCTTCCTTAAGTCCGTTAATCAAATCTTCTCTTTCACATTCGCTGGATGTTTTTAGTTTTAAGTAATCTTCACCGTATTCGTTATTAAGGAAAAGGATTCCAGACGATAATGAATTATAAATTAATAATCCATCATCAATTATAGTTTCAACATTAAACATAGATAGTTTCATTTCTTTTATTTTTTATAGATTAAAGTCACATTGATTATGCCTTTTAACTATCGATGAAAAGAATGATTGAATGATATAACCATGAGGACAATCAATATTTGTTCTTGCTCTCAATTTAATTTACGACTCATTTTTTATCCATGAGTAAAATCGGCAAACATCAAAAAGACTAGGTGTTTTTGTATGAGTAAAACCGGCAATTAGCAGAATAATATAGACAGGTACAGCATTTTGAGGCTAAAATAAGTTTAAAGAAATTGCCTTCAGGCATATAAAGTGTTTGAGTGGCTAATTTAAGTTAAAAATGTTTGGAAAAAACAATTGAAAAAGAGTTTGAATTATTTGAGAAGAGGTTGTTGGTGGAAAAAGGACAAATTGAATTGGTTGAAAACTCTAATACGTTGCCGAATCCACTAATAGAAAAATGGATTCTATCATTTGAATTTGAATGATATGGAAGCGAACAATCGGGAGAATGAGTATAAAAATGCCTTAATTCGATATACATTTAGTATTAAGGATAAGTTGTCAAGTGAGTTTTAAGATTTGATTATTGAAGATCTTGAAAACCGGAGCCCTAACGAAATTTTTCTTGGGGTTCTTTATTTCAAGTTATCGCGCTTATCACAATCTTCAATTAGTTTTGAAAATCAAATTGAAATTGCCGTAAGACTGGATACCTTATTTGTGCTTTCAGATATTTTAGATGACTTTTAGATGAAGACAAAAAGTTTAAAATAAATAATAACGATTTGATGATTAATCTACTTCATATTCCATTTGTTATTATTGAAGATTTTATTGATCTAGGAAAACCAGAAATTGAATCAAAAAGAATCATTCTTTTTTTAAAGAATCAATAAGCGGGGAATGGGATGATTTCTACTCGTCTTTAACGGAAAAATCGTCAGTAGAGACACCATTTGAAAAGTTGATGAAGAAATCAGTCTCACAAATTTCTTTACTTTGCTATTTTGTTTGTCCCAGTCAGGAGAATATTTTCATAGATTTTGCGATCTACCTATCGACTGCTTTCCAGCTTCAAAATGATGCTAAGGGTATTACTAATCTAAGGAAATCTGATTTGAGAAAGTATAAAGAAACATTGCCCTTAATCAAAGCAAAAGAATATGCTTTGCGAAGTTCAAATAAAGAAATTTTGGAAATAATCGATAGAAAGTCTAATTCCAGTATTGAACTCAATTTATTAGCTCATTTTATTAATAATTCAGGAGCCGTCCAATATACGATGAAAGCATCAGAACTTTATTTGAAGAAGGCATTTGAGATTATTGATAATACCTTTACGAATAAAGAACTTAAAAAGAACTTAATGACTTGTCTAAAGGGAGAGGTTTCACTTGGTATCGAGAACAAAAATTGAGATTATCATAAGTTGGATTGTTCTATTTACTTATTTGTTTATGCATCAGATTTTTTTTAAATCAAATATCTATTTTCTTTTGAGTATAATTAGTATATTATCTAATTTGTTTGGCAGCATTATACTTATCAAGTTGCCAAAAACTGAATATTCCAAGAAAATATTTTATCTAATGTTTTCAATATCGATCATGTTTCAGTTCTTGTATTCTGGTAGTTCAGGTTTAAATCAACTCGGGTTAATTCTGTTAAGCACTTGCCCGATTTTATTGTATCTGTTTCTATTTAGTTTTATTAATTCAACTAATAAAAACTTGAAAAAAAAATCAATTTTTATTTTAGGGCTAACATGTTTGTTGTGTCTATTTTCTTTTCTACAAAATATTTACTCTGAGGCAGGGTTGCTTATCTTAGTAGTAGTTACTGTTGCCACTTGTTTTAAACTACTTTTAAACGAGCGAAAATTCCTACTGAGTACTATAAAAAACAAAATACTAATGTTTTCGATTTGTATTTCAATTTTGCCCTTTACTTTAGTCTACTTTGCTCAAACAATAAGCCCAAATTCATTTATTAATATTGAGAGATTAGTATTCCTCCCAATCTTTTTTCTACCAATTGGCATTATTTACATTCTCATTTGTGAAAGGCAAATATTGCTGACAAAATTTGCACTAAAATTGATTAATGGATTGCTGTTTTCTGGATTTTTTATAACTATTTTGGGCTATATAGATTTAAAATTCCACGATAAGATTGTTCTTTCAGTATTGTTCATTATTTTACTTTTATGTTCAGAAGTCGGAAATGATCTAGTTTCCCGTTTTAGAATTGAACGATCCAAAGCGAATGTAAAATCAATGAATAATGAACGCACTGAAATAATTAGTCAAATAGCATATTCGCAGTTCTTAAATAGTGTTTCGGATATTATACAAAAAGAATTATCAAATGTTCTACCCATAGAGGTTGAGGATATAATAGTTTGTAATCAAGATGGGGAATTCTTCACCCTTTGCCAAAAGAACAATTCGAGCTTTAAAGTATTTAAAAGAAAAATTGATTTTAGTAAGAATGAGATGCAAATATTGAAGATAGGAAGTAAACAGTTTCTCAGCTTTCCCACAAGGTTTCATAGTTTTTCATTATGGATCGTTTATGAATACTGTGATTTAACTTCCAATCTGAATCATACAGAAATTTCTGATGAGATAATACAATATGGAGTCATTTTGGATACAGTAAACACGCTTTATAAAAGTCAATTGAGCTATTCTCAACCATTTTTAAACACTTGTCAGTTATATCAAACCAAAATGTTTAGCAGCATTGAGAGGAGTAAAATGGAATTTACAAATTATCTTCATGATGATATTCTGCAATCCATTATTGCCTTAAGCAGACTTACTGAAAACTTAGATGGAGATAGAGATATAAAATGGATGACTAGTGTCGAATTTTCAAAATTGATTCAAAATATTCGTAGAAAAATATTTGATACTTCTCCATCAACTCTTTACCACTTACCACTTACCATTTGATGACAATATTAAAATATTAATGGATGATTTCAGCCAGAAATATCCTGAGATAAAGTATGTTTTAGATATTAGCACCACTCAAGAAATTTCTGATTTTTTTAAGCCACACCTATATAGGATAATCAAAGAACTAAATGAAAATATTGGGAAACATTCTGGTGCCACAATAGGAAAAACGACAATCGTTACAAACAAACAAGATCTTAAGATCATGGTTGAAGATAATGGAATTGGAGTTAATAATAATCTAGATATTAAGAAACAGTATGGTGATACGAAAGGCCATTTAGGTTTACTATCAATAAAGAACGATGTGAATTTGTTAGCTGGCATACTGAAGATACACTCCAGAGTAGGTGAAGATTCTGGAACCATTGTTGAAATATCTATTCCAGTTTCGGGAGGTCAAGATGAAAGTATTACTAATTGATGATCATATTTTAATTGGAAAAAGTTTGGAACTTTCTCTTGAGAGATCAAATGAAATTTCAGAATTTAGGTTTTGTTCAGATCCAACGATTGCTCTTGATATATTGAATGAATTTAAACCTTCAGTAGTTTTATTAGATATTCATATGGGGGAGTATAACGGGCTAGATTTAGGTAAGAAAATTTTAGATCAATACTCTGTTAAAGTAGTCTTTCTATCGGGATTCAATTTAATTGAATATAGAGAACAAGCAATTAAGATCGGTGCATCAGGATTTCTTGATAAAAATATTGCAATAGATAAACTAGTAAGCATTTTACACAAAATTGAATTCGAAGATGAACATGTCTTTCCTGAAATAGATAGCGAGAACTTGTATTATCATTCGTTGACTACTAGGGAGAAAGAAATTCTTCAATTTCTTTCTCAAGGTGTAAAACAAACTGCTATTGCTTCTGAACTAGATATCTCTGAGAGGACACTTAGAAATCACATTCATTCGATAAACAGGAAACTAGATACAACTTCAGCACTAAGTTCGGTCTTAAAAGCTATTGAATTAGGAGTAGTTAATATTCGTTTACAATAGATTCTCTAAATACACAATCGTTTTCTGAAAAGCAACTTACCTTTACAAACCCAATAATTCAAAAGGGAAAAAGTAAGAAATTTAACAACAAAATCAAAACCACCCATTCACACGGGTGGTTTTGATTTTGTTTTGGTGGTTCTTTTCGGCAATATTTTCCACGGTAAAGAAAGATTTTTAACTTGAAATTGATAAAATTTCGGAACCCGTAAGCCATTCGTTTGAGTACTTTGATGTGATTGTTCGCAGTTTCTAAAGTACCATTTGAATAAGGCCGCGTCAAAGCTTGTTTGATTTCGTTCTGGTATTTTCTAAGTGTTTGGAGGGTCGTCTAGTACGTTTCGGGCAACGCATCGCACTCCTCGTGAATCAATTGAATAAAGCCTTCACAGTTTTCGATCTGTTGTGCTTTCGTGTCAGAGTAACGAAGGACACGAAGAAACTTCTGATAAACTTCATAACCAGCCGCCAGTATTTTTTGAGGTGTCGAGCGTACTTTTTTTCTTCTAAGCCTTTATTTTAAGTCTGTTCATTACTTGGATTCGATGATTCATTAGCGTCTGATTGATTAATCTTGTGATATGGAATCGATCGATAACCACCTCGACGTTGGGGAAAAGCGCCTTTGATAGGGAACGATAGGGCCAATAAAAATCAGAAACAACAAATCGAATTTCTTTTCTTTCTTCTAATGGAAAGCGTAAAAAATAATGTTTCAGATTGTTTAATCGTCGATCTTCTAATACGTCGATCAACTGACCGGGCTCGACCACCCATCATCACACAGCTCATTTCGCCAGCGGCAAATTTTCCTGAGCGAAATTCATCGAGACAGAGCACTTCAGGAAGGGCATCCACTTCCGGCAATACTGGTTTTCTAAATGAGCGCAAAACGCGTAAGACTGTTTGAACCGAAACGCGCAGATGCTCAGCGATCAAGGTCATACTCATCGGTTTATCTAAATACGCACCAATAGCCAACTTTACTCGTCTGGAGATGGAACAATGCCGATCAGTGAGTTGGCATTCTGCACAAAAGGTTCGCTCACAGGATTTACATTTAAAGCGCTGCTTTTTCAACTTCAGAATCGTTTTATACTCAGATACCTTATTCAATTGAATCGAGACCATTTTTGATCCCCACTTGATAATGGAAGAAGCATCTGTTTCTTTACAATGAGGACAGGTATGTGCTCGATAGGTTAATTGGGCTTCGAAAATATAGCAGGATTCTCCTTTGAAAAAAGCTTTGTGGAAGAAACTGGCATTGTTTTGATTCTCAGAGACCAGAAAATAAATATTAGGTGTATTTTGCAAGACTTTTATGGTTCTTTCCAGTGTTAGTTGATTTCCAAGTCCGACTTTGGTAATAATAATATAAAAACTAGAACGGAGTCGTCGAAACTTTGGATGAACTTATAAAATTACTAGATACCCATCTAC
>NZ_JAHLOS010000034.1 GCF_018917525.1 Enterococcus raffinosus
TTCTTTTCTTTCTAGCCATCGTGTACTCACCTCTTGATCTTATTGTAGAAAAAGAAAAACCGCGAAGCAACCACCTACCTAGGATTAATGGTTACTTACACGGTTTATATTACACTCTCTTTTCATATGAATAACTTGCCTTACAGCAGGTATATCCATGTCCGGTTTCACGAACTAGCTTTTCTACGTAAGCTACGCATACAGTTACTGCTAAACTTCATTAAGCAGAACTAGCATATCGGCAATACGCTGAGCGAGTTCATGAAGCATTTCTTAATAGTCTAGCTTAATGAACTACTGTTTTCCATTACTTCATCGATTAATCCGTAAACCTTTGCTTCTTCGGCAGTCATGAAGTTGTCGCGATCTGTATCACGTTCGATGACTTCGATTGGTTGTCCAGTCCGTTCAGCCAAGATATTGTTCAAACGTTCGCGAGTTTTTAAGATGTGGCGAGCAGCAATTTCGATTTCAGTCGCTTGACCTTGCGCACCACCTAAAGGCTGGTGAATCATGATCTCAGCATTTGGTAAAGCAAAACGTTTGCCCTTCGCACCAGCAGTTAATAGGAAGCTTCCCATTGAAGCTGCCATACCAAGTACAATTGTTTGAACATCGGCTTTAACAAAATTCATCGTATCAAAAATGGCTAAGCCAGCAGACACGCTACCACCTGGAGAGTTAATGTAAAGATAAATATCTTTCTCAGAATCTTGGGCATCCAAGAAAAGTAATTGGGCGATTATGGTGTTCGCCATATCATCGTTTACCTCTCCGCTCAACATAATGATGCGGTCTTTCAATAAACGAGAATAAATGTCGTAAGCACGTTCGCCACGAGATGATTGTTCAATGACTGTAGGCACTAAATTCATAGTGAATCCTCCTTAAAATAGTATTCGTAGATTAGTTTAGCACAAACGAGGTTAGATTGCTAAAACATAAAGAAAGTATACAACGTTGGTCAGTTTTGGTCAAATAGAAGGCTTCGTTTTTTTAAACGGGTCAAACTATCCTAGAAACATGAAAATATGGTACTATTAATAGCGCAGAGAAGCGGATATCATTTTCACTTTTCCAATGTTCGAGAAAGTAACATTTTGGTGGAAAGATATACGGACTGAGAACTGGTTTTATTTGAAAAAATAATTCCATTACTATGAAACAGGAGGGAAAAACGTGGAAATCGCATTTATTGGACTAATCGGCGTATTGATCGGAGCAGGTATCACTGGGATTGCTGTTTTCTTTGTTTTTAAGTATATTGATTTACGCCATAAACGTGAAAGAGAGTTGGAACATCAGGTCAAAGAAATTGAGACAATTAATCTTCTGAATAAGAAAATCAACGAAATTTTATCTAAACGCAATGTTTTGATGCAAGATTACGTGACATTCAACTCGTTCGACGATTGTTACATTACAATTGATGATTTCATTTACTTGAATTCTTTTACCGCACAAAATAATTTTTACTTACCAAATTATTTGATTGAGGAGTTCTTTAAAAATATTTCGCATCGAAAAGTTATTTTATCTCCTGAAGAAACGGTCAAGATTGGCGGCTATACTTATAAAGGCGGTCGGATCGTTATGGAAACTTTTTCTGAACAATTGATTGAAATTTTAGACGAGAAAAGACAAAAGCTATCTCGTTCAACGAAACAACCTTTAAGTTATTTCAAAGCACAATAGCTTTTTATAAAACATGAGAACAGGTTTAAATTGGATTATTTTTTATAATAATTTGTGACTACGGACGAGGTGATACTAGATGACAGTAATTATTGCTCATCGTGGGAGTGCAGGAACCCATCCAGAGAATACGTTGCCTGCGTTCATGGAGGCAGTACGATCAGGTGCGGATGGAATTGAGCTGGATGTACATTTAACGGCGGATCAGCAATTAGTAGTTATCCATGATGAAAGCGTTGATCGTACTACGGATGGCAAGGGTTTGATTCGTGAATTAACATTAGAAGAAATCAAGAAGTTAGATGCCGGCAGTTGGTTCGACAAAAAATATCAAGCGACCAAGATATCAACGTTGCAAGAGGTTTTGAATTTACTATTGCAAATGCGGTTTCGAGGATTTTTATGTATTGAGATTAAGACTAATAAATTTCACTATCCAGGAATCGAGGAAAAAATTTCTCAAGTTATGACTAGCAAGGAATGGCCATTTGCTTATTGGTATACAAGCTTTAATGTTGATTCATTAAGAATTATGCATGAGTACGAACCAGAGGCGCAGTATGATTTGATTCAAAAAAATGATTTAGAAAAATATCAAATTGTTTTGGACAGTGAGTTTATTGAAGGGTTACATCCAAGTTCTGATTGGGTGAAGCAGCATCCTGAGATCGTCAAAAACTTTAAGAAGTCGATCCGACCTTGGACGCCAAACTTATATGAAACGTTAATGATGTGTTTTGAAAACAACTTGGCTGGCGTCATTACTGATTTTCCAGAAAAAGCAATTCGAACGAGAAGCAGGTTCAAGCAATGAAGGTAATTGCAATTGTAGGGCCAACAGCTGTTGGAAAAACGAGTTTAAGTATCGAGCTAGCAAAACAGTTTAATGGAGAAATCATCAGTGGCGATTCTATGCAGGTATATCGTGGATTAGATATTGGAACCGCTAAAGTTACGGCTGAGGAGATGGAAGGAATCCCACATCATTTGATTGATGTACGTGATGTTGACGAAAGCTACTCAGCGGCGGATTTTCAAAAGAGCGCCAGAGAAGCGATTCAAGAAATTAGTCAGCGTGGAAAGTTACCAATTATTGTTGGTGGGACAGGTCTCTACATCCAGTCCTTACTATGGGATTATAAGCTTGGCAGTGAGGGCGATCCAGAAGATGATTCAATTCGTAAGAACTATGAAGCTTTTGCCGAAGAAAACGGAAATCTGGCGTTGTGGGAGAAGCTACAGCGGATCGATCCCCTAGCCGCGGAGAAGATTCATTACAATAATCGTAAGAAGATGATTCGAGCATTAGAGGTTTTCGAGTTAACCGGGCATTCTATTTTAGAACCAAAGGAACAGCCAAAGGAACTCTACGATAGTTTTCTGATCGGTTTAAATACGGATCGGTCGATTTTGTATCAACGGATCAACCAACGTGTGGATCTCATGGTAGAACAAGGGTTGCTGGAAGAAGCTAAGAATTTGGCAAAAAATCCAACTGTTCAAGCTGCGCAGGGGATTGGCTATAAGGAGTTTTTTCCTTATTTTTCTGGCGGCTCTTCACTGGAAGCGGCGCTAGAGGAAGTAAAGCTGCATTCAAGACGTTATGCTAAGCGCCAACTGACTTGGTTTCGCAACCGTATGTCCGTTCATTGGTATGATTTGATTCAACAGCCGGAAATAATCGAAGAGATTGAAACAGAGATCGCTAATTGGTTAGCAAACGGCAGCCAGATTTCTCCAAATGAAGAAGAATAAGTAGCGTAGAATTGATTCATAAAATGCATTAGGAACTAGAATTTTTTCATTTTGAAAAATATCGTATTACTAAATAGGAGGAAACGGATTGTCAGAAAGAGTCATTTTAGTCGGCGTCGAGACAGACGAGAGTAAATATAATTATTTAGAATCAATGCATGAGTTGGCCGGACTAACCAAAACGGCTCATGGCGAAATAGTTTTTTCATTAACTCAAAAGCGTCCTAAAGTAGATCGGCAAACAATCATTGGGAAAGGGAAATTGGAGGAGCTGGCGCAGCTAGTAGATGCACATGAAGCTGAGTTAGTGATTTTCAATCACTCCTTATCACCTAGGCAGAGTCAAACAATCGAAGCACAGGTGGGCGTACCAGTAATTGATCGTATTCAACTCATTTTAGATATCTTCGCTCAGCGTGCGCGTTCCAAAGAGGGGAAATTGCAAGTTGAACTAGCGCAGCTAGACTATCTGTTACCGCGATTGGTTGGACAGGGGCAAAGCTTGTCTCGTCTTGGTGGCGGGATTGGTACACGTGGACCCGGGGAAACAAAATTAGAAACAGATCGTCGTCATATTCGCCGGCGTATTACTGCGATAAAAAAAGAGTTAAAAGAGGTCGAGGCACATCGTGAACGGAGTCGTCAAAAACGTCAACAATCCAGTATTTTCCAGATGGGCTTGATCGGTTATACAAATGCCGGTAAATCAACTATTTTAAATTTGTTGACGAATGCGGATACGTATTCTGAAGATCAGTTATTTGCGACCTTAGATCCGTTAACGAAGCGTTGGCATTTGCCTCAAGGGATGGAGACAACAATCACAGATACAGTAGGATTTATTCAGGATTTACCAACGCAATTAGTCGATGCTTTCCAATCAACGTTAGAAGAAAGCAAGGGGATGGATCTACTATTGCATATTGTAGACGCCAGTGCGGAAGATCGACAGCAGCAGGAAAAGACAGTGATTGATTTATTGAAAGAACTTGAAATGGATGATATTCCTATGCTGACGATATACAACAAGGCTGATCGAATCGATGAATTTTCTTTTGCACCGACTTTATTCCCAAGTGTCTTGATTTCTGCAAAGACTAACAAAGGCAAGGAACTATTAGCCGAGGCGATCAAACGAGAGATTATGAATCTACTGGAACCCTATATTCTGACTTTGAATGCAGATGAGGGGCAAGCTTTAAGCGAAATGAAACGAGAGACTCTTGTTCTAAGTGAAAACTTTGACGAAGAAAATGAGCAGTATATCATTCGGGGATTTGCGAAGAAAAAATCTCTTTGGTTTAGGAGAATGGAAGATGAACTGGACGACTAAGCTAGCACCAGAGCTGGTTGAAAAAATCGATCAAATCGATCAAAAAATTGCCGGACGGCTACAGGAAGTACGAGAAGTTGCTTTGTCGAATCAGGCAAAAGTATTAACGGCTTTTCGTGAGAATCATGTATCGGAAAGTCATTTTCTGCCATCAACTGGTTATGGAAATGATGATCAGGGGCGAGACGTTTTGGAGGCTGTTTATGCGCAGACATTTGGTACTGAAGCTGCCTTAGTTCGTCCTCAAATTGTTTCGGGAACCCACGCAATTGCGACCTCGCTATTTGGTGTTTTGCGTCCTGGTGATGATTTATTGTATATCACGGGAACTCCTTATGACACATTATTAGAGGTTATAGGGGTTCAAGGCAATGGCATCGGATCGTTCAGGGAGTACAATATTGGTTACGACAAGGTAGATCTTTTGGAAGATGGAAATGTCAATTTTGCCAGTGTAAAGGAAAAAATTACTGACAAAACGAAGGTGATCGCGATTCAACGCTCACGTGGGTATGCTTCACGTCCATCCTTTACCATCGAGAAAATCAAAGAGATGTGTGATTTTGTCAAAAGTATTGCGCCAAATATCGTAATCTTTGTTGATAATTGCTACGGTGAATTTGCGGAGTTATTAGAGCCTACCCAATTTGGCGCGGATCTTATGGCAGGTTCACTGATCAAAAATCCTGGTGGTGGGATTGCTAAAACTGGGGGTTATATTGCTGGGAAACAAGCGCTAATTGAACGATGTGCCTATCGTTTAACCACTCCTGGAGTAGGAGCTGAAGGGGGGGCTATGTTAGGCAGCGTCTTTGATATGCTGCAGGGCTTTTTTTTAGCACCGCATGTCGTGAGTCAAGCGATTCAAGGGGCGATTTTCTCTTCGGCGTTGTTAGCTGAATATCAGTTAGAATCGACACCCAAATGGAATCAACCACGAACAGATTTGATTCAATTAATTGATTTCCGTGATCGTGAAAAAATGATTCAATTCTGCCAAGCAATCCAAAAATATTCGCCAATTGATGCGTATGTTGCCCCGATACCTTCTTATATGGCAGGCTATGAAGATGATATCATCATGGCTGCGGGAACATTTGTCCAAGGGGCAAGTATCGAGTTGAGTGCAGATGGTCCGTTGAGAGAACCATATTCACTTTACTTACAGGGTGGTTTAACTTTCGAACATGTTAAAGTTGCAGTAACCAATGCTGTAAATGAAGTTTATCATCAATCATAAAACCGAAATCCTAGCGATTTCGGTTTTTTTATACATTTTTCCTTTCTAACGCTTCTTCCAAGAAGGAAAACTCTAAATCCTGATCAAAACGGATCAAATACGTACGGCTTTCAAGTGAGTAGCTTTTGATGATCCCAATGTATCTAGCTAGAGGGAAGTTTTGTTTTATTTGAACTAACTCACCGATGTTAAACTTATGCATCTCTGTCTCCCACCTTTTTTTACCTAGTATAGCAAATTTTTTACTACAAAAAAGCCTAGTATAATCGGGTTTTATTGTAAAAAACGAACATTCTATAATTCTATGTAAGAAAATCTAACATTACCCCTTGACGATTGGTCTATCAGATGGTATTCTTTTTCCAACATCAAAAAACAAGGAGGAGATGTTATGCGGGAAAAAGAATTGCGACGTTCGCTTGCTGTTTTTCCAATTGGTACAGTTATGAAGTTAACAGATTTGACTGCAAGACAGATACGGTACTATGAGGAGCAAGAATTGATTCACCCAGAACGAAGTGAAGGTAACCGTAGGATGTATTCTCTAAATGACATTGATGTACTGCTAGAAATTAAAGACTATTTATCTGATGGACTTAACATGGCAGGGATCAAACGTGTCTATCAAATGCGTCAAGAAGAAGTCAAAGCTGCCAAAGAGAAGCCGCCATTAACTGATAAAGATGTTCGTCGTATTTTCTATGATGAAATGTTGACTCAAGGTGGTTTTCAGCAACAAAATCCATATCAATCACAAGGGCCTAAGCTGTAGTGATTGTGGAATATAAAAAAATGAAGTGCGAGGAAGGGATTAGATATTATGCCGAAAAAAGATCTGAACAAAGAGGATATCAAACGAATTGTAGAAGAAGAAAACGTCCGCTTTTTACGTCTGATGTTTACTGATGTTATTGGAACAATCAAAAACGTTGAAGTACCCGTTAGTCAATTGGAAAAAGTTTTAGACAACAAAATGATGTTCGACGGTTCATCAATTGAAGGGTTTGTACGTATCGAAGAAAGCGATATGTATTTATATCCAGACTTGTCTACTTGGATGATCTTCCCTTGGGAAAGTGATCATGGAAAAGTTGGTCGTTTAATCTGTGACATTTATAGCCCAGATGGGACACCATTCCCAGGAGACCCACGTGGAAACTTAAAACGTGTCTTAAAAGGAATGGAAGAATTTGGCTTCACATCATTTAACTTAGGACCTGAACCAGAATTTTTCCTATTCAAAATGGATGAAAATGGCGATCCTACATTGGACTTGAATGACAAGGGTGGTTACTTCGATTTTGCGCCGACTGACTTGGGAGAAAATTGCCGTCGCGATATCGTTTTAGAGCTTGAAAGCTTGGGATTTGAAGTAGAAGCTTCTCACCATGAAGTAGCTCCAGGGCAACACGAGATTGATTTCAAATATGCAGATGCCATCGAAGCTTGTGACAATATTCAAACATTCAAGTTAGTGGTTAAAACGATTGCTCGTAAACATGGTCTACATGCGACATTTATGCCAAAACCTCTGTATGGTATTAATGGTTCTGGTATGCACTGCAATATGTCACTATTCAATGATGAAGGCAATGTCTTCTATGACGAAGATGGTCCAATGAAGTTAAGCAAAACGGCGTACCAATTCTTAGCAGGTCTTTTAAAACACGCGCGTGCATACACGGCAGTATGTAATCCGATTGTTAACTCTTATAAACGTTTAGTTCCTGGTTTTGAAGCCCCTGTTTATGTGGCTTGGAGTGGACGTAATCGTTCTCCTCTGATTCGTATTCCTGAGTCTCGCGGCTTGTCTACGCGTTTGGAATTACGTTCAGTTGACCCAGCTGCTAACCCATATCTAACAATGGCGGTTCTATTAGAAGCTGGTTTAGATGGTATTCGCAATGACTTGACTCCACCGGCAGCAGTTGATCGCAACATCTATGTGATGACTGAAGAAGAACGTAAAGAAGCAGAAATTTACGATTTGCCTTCTACAATCCACAATGCGATTAAAGCATTGCGCGAAGATCAAACAATGATTGATGCACTAGGAAGTCATATCTATACGAACTTCAATGAAGCAAAACGTATGGAATGGGCAGCTTTCCGTCAAACTGTCTCAGAATGGGAACGCGATCAATATTTAGAACTTTATTAATCCTAACTCGCAAAACTCTTGAGGAAATCCTCAAGAGTTTTTTTGCAACGAAAGCAAGATTATCCGTTAGAGATATAAATTATCGCTTTACTTCTACGCGTTTGACATTCCACAAAGCAAGTACTAGAAACAGACAACTCGAAAGAAGTAAGATAGCGATCGGAAGAATCATATCATTTTGCCCGTTCATGATGATTCCTAGTTCTTCTTTTATTGTAGGCATTGCAGGTTTGTCCGCAGCGGTAAAGACATTTTCAGTTAATATTTGACGAATCAGTACAACGCCACTGGTCAATGGGAAATATTGGACAACCGTTTGCGCCATGTCAGGTAGACTTCCGATAGGAACATAACATCCGGTAAGAAAACCAATCAGGGGACCAATCACAGAAGTCATAGTGGAAAAAGTATCTATACGTCGGAAAAAACTGGCAACAAAAAACATAAACGCGGAGGAACAAAAAACTGTAAGCAAACTAACGAAAAATAGCAAACCGAATTGTGACAAAGTCAGTAAATCGCCTTTTGAAAGAACCACAATATAGATTTCAGCAATTACAATAACAACGAGGGTGACTAATAATGAAATCAAGAAGGTGCTGAAGAAATAACCTAGCATGATCTTACTTTTAGAGATTGGTGAAATCATAAAATCCGTATAGACGTTTCGTTCCTTATCGCGAATCATCAAGCTGACCGAGCCGAGAGTGGAGCTGGCAGAGGCAATTGCGATTACACCAGCCAGCATCCAAGCATCGACAACTAGTCGTGGATGAGCAAGGACTGACAATGAGCTAACGATGCTGTCACCTAATAAAAAGACATATAGTACGACCATAATCAATGCACCAATAAATGATCCGATCACCGCTTGTTTGTTCTTAAAAAATAATAATAATCCTCTATAAACTAATGCATTCATAATGTTCTCTCCCTTTTTCAATAATTGTTAAAAAGACATCTTCTAATGTTAAACAATGGTAATTTTGTTTTAATGCGTCTGGAGCATCACATGCCATTACTTGACCAGCATCTAACATCAGAATATTGTCTGAGTCACGAGCTTCTTCCATGTAATGGGTAGTCAATACGACAGTCATATGATACTTTTCCTTTAACCTGTGAATCAGCTGCCACATATCAGCTCGAGAGCTGATGTCGAGACCTGTCGTTGGCTCATCTAAGAATAGTAGTGACGGTCTATTGAGCAGTGCTCGTGCAATATCAACTTTTCTTTTTTCACCGCCGGATAGTACGCCGTACCGTTTGTTTAGTAAATGGCTTGCTTGAACATCTTCTAGTTTTTGTTTGGCTAAAGATTTAGCTTCTTTCCAGTTATTTGTATAAAAGTATGCCCGTAGGAATAAATTTTCTTTTACGGATAAATCTGGATCCAAAATGCTGTTTTGAAAGACCACGGAAATCATTGATTTGCGTTTAATGGAATCCGAATCAAGTTTTGTTCCTTCAAACAGGATTTCTCCATTGTCAGGTTTTGCTAAGCCGAGTATTAAAGAGATTAAGGTCGATTTTCCAGCACCATTTGGCCCGAGAATTGAAAATAATTCTCCTTCCTTGATCGAAAATGAAATAGATTTTAGCACTTCTTGTTGGTTATATTGCTTGCTTAGATTAATGATTTTTACAAGTTCTTTCATGATAATAGCTCCTTTTATTTATTAGCCTTATTTTTACTAGCAGATTTTTGAAGAACCAGCATTTTTTGTTCTTCTTGATAAATCCACTATAATCAACTATTTTTGCAGAAACAATGGCATTTCTCTAAGTGGTCGATAACTGCTTCTAAGGTGAATAAAACTACAAAAAATTTAGATAAGTTCTATAAGAAAGTAGTTCTTCGTAAGGGATTTGCTATAATAAAGGAATAAATATGTGAGGTGAGAGGATGAAGGATAACTATAGTACGTTTGCATATGATTACGATGAGTTCGGAGAAATTGATCATTATTTGGGAGCGGAAAAAACTTTTTTTAAATCTCTTTTTGCGAAGCATCAGGTCGAGAGTGTTTTAGATTGTGCCTGCGGAACAGGGCAGCATCTTTATATGATGTCTGAATTAGGGGTAAAGGTAGTAGGTTCAGATTATTCCCAAGCGATGTTGGAGGTGGCTGAAAAGAACCTATCAGAAAGAGGAAAAGAAATACCATTGCATCAATGCGATTTTCGATTTTTAGAAGAGATATACAAAGACAAGTTCGATGCAATTGTCTGCCTAACGACCGCATTACCACACTTACACACGGAGATAGACTTGATCACAGCTCTAAAATCCATGAAGGCTCGTCTTAAGGATGGTGGATTATTGGTTTTAACTCAGGGTACGACGCATCGTAATTTGACGCTGCCGCCAATAGAGGTGGTTGTTAATCGTGAAGATTTTTCTCGTATCTTTGTAAAGGAACAAGATGATCAATTTCAGACGATTCATGTATTGGATTTGTATCACTCACCGAAACGCATGGAAAATAATCAATATGACATCGTTTATAAAATCATTCTTGATGACGAGTATCGTGCATTATTGACTGAGGCTGGCTTTAAACAAATTCAAATTTACGGCGATTATGAAGGAACCCCCTATGATAAAGAAAGTACACGATTGATCGTTGTTGCACAGTAGCGAGTAAAGGAGAACCAGATTACTCTGATTCTCCTTTACTTGCTTCATTTTGTTGTTGGATGAGTTCATTTATTTCGTTAGCCTCTTTTTTATCGTTGCTGTAAATAAAGAATTTGATAAAGGCGTAAATCAGCAGGGTGATACCAAAATTTTTCATTAATCCAATGAAACCCAATCCCCAATTGTACAAAACATCACCGATTATGATTTGGATTAAAATCAATCCAATATAGATTACTTGGTTTATAACAATTCGGCGGTTTGAGTAATTCTCATTGTCTTCAATGATAAAACGCAGAAGTCCGGAGATGACCGAAACGACCAGCATGTATTCGATGATATCAAACAGTGTGTCTTTACTGATAAGTAAATTTATGGCGGCTAACAAGGTGAAGATCATAGAAGATAGACGAAAAACACTTTTTAGATAATCCACTAGCCTCATAGGCGTTTCCTCATTCCTAAACCTTTTTTCAAATCAGGAACATATTTTCTTGAAACAGCGACGCGCTCCTCATTTATCAATGTAGCCTCGAAGCGTCCACTGAAAGTAGGTGAAACAGCTTTAATGGCTTCAATATTTAGTAACAGTGATTTTCCAACACGAATAAACTTGTGCGGCAGCAGTTTTTCTTCTAGCTGGTAGAGCTTTTCGGCACTTTGACATACCAGATCCTTTGTATAAATAAAGCTCTTTTTATCAACTACTTCGATATAAAGAATATCTGAAAAAGGAATCTTGTAATGAGCGCCACTTTCTTCACCCACCAGAAAAAGTTTTTTCTCCTCTAGTATTGTTAAGACATTTTGCAGCGTATCAGTCACTTCATGAACCTTAAAGTTAGCCTTCTCTTCTTGTGAGGGGTTAATTATTTCAACCGAGGTCTTCAACAGAGCATCCTTTCTAGATCGTTTTCTATGGTTAAAAGTATAACAAGACGGTTTGATAGAGGTCAAATCAATAAAGCAGATTCTCGTGTAGTAACGTATAATGTGTAGTAGCTAGTATTTATGTAGAAAGGAAAGTATCTATGATAAAAGGAAATAAAATAATGCTGAAGGCAGCGACTGTAACAGATCGCCAACGAGTATACGAATGGTGCTTTCAATCAGAAACGACCAAATCCCATAGCGGACCGCCGGATTATCCTGAAAAAAAGATTGCGACTTTTAAAGAGTTTTACGAAGACTATTATGCGGAATATTATTTTAATGGAACGCAACCTGAGAAGGGACAAGGCTTTATCATTATGAATGATCAAGAAGCTGTGGGATTCATTAGTTATTCGGCTTTTCATTTGAAACCGCATTCTGCGGAGCTGGATATCTGGATGAAAGATGAAGCAAATTGTGGAAAAGGCTTCGGAAATGATGCGATTCTAACCTTGAGTAACTATTTAAATCAACAGTTTGCAATTAAACTTCTAATTCTCGCACCGTCAACTAAAAATATTCGAGCAATTAAATCCTATGAAAAATCAGGGTTCAAGCGCACAAACAAAAATATGGCTGAATTTCTTTCGGAAGATTATCAATCTCTTTATGGAGCTGGAGATTACGGCGTTACAGGAACAGCGATTTTGGTAAAGTGCTTTGCAAAGTAAAAAACTCCCGATTAAACGGAAGTCTTCTACGAAAAAGCTAATTTAAAATGGCTAATCCAAAGGAAAGATAGGTTGCATATATGATCCAAATCAGGTAAGGAATGAAGCAAATTGCTGCTCCTTTAGATGTAGCGCGAAACTCACGAATACTGAAAATAATCGTTATCAAAAGGAAAAGACTGATAAATGATGCGATCCAAAAGTGTGATCCACCGAAGAAAATGATACTCCAAATGAAATTAAGCACCAGTTGGATGCCAAAAAGAAAATAGGCAAGTGTTTTATTTTTTGGTACTTTGCTGTCAATGACTAGAAATAACGCTAGACCGATCAAAGCGTAAAGTACTGTCCAAATGATTCCAACGATATTTCCTGGCGGTGCCAAAAAGGGCTTATTTAGCTGAGCATAGACAGCAGGAATATCGCCAGCAAAAAATCCTGATATAGAACCTATCAATTCTACACCAATGATACAAGCGAGCAATTTAAAAAATCGATTTAACATAGTTTGCCTCCTTTATTATTGAAGCGTTGTTGTACTACAGGATACTCTATACTTAATCAGTATAACGAGGATTATCATCAAAAGAAAAAAAGATGCTTAAGAAAACTAATATAATCTTAGCAAAAGAATGTTATAATAATTCGGAAGATTTTCTAAAGCCAAGAGATTGGCAACTTGCAAAATTTGTAAGTTTTGTCTTCTTTTAGTAAAATGTAATTGTTGATAATTCCAAGGAGAGGTGTGAGAAAATGGGATACACAGATGAAACAGTCCGTTTTGATTTTGATGACAACCGTAAAAAAGAGATTAGCGAAACACTGACGATTGTCTACAATGCTTTAGCTGAAAAAGGCTATAACCCAATCAACCAAATCGTCGGCTATTTATTATCAGGAGATCCTGCGTATATTCCTCGTTATCAAGATGCACGAAACTTGATTCGTCGTCACGAGCGCGATGAAGTGATGGAAGTTTTAGTGAAATATTACTTGAAGGATCATGGTATAGATATTCGATGAGAGTAATGGGATTAGATGTCGGCTCAAAGACTGTCGGAATTGCGGTCAGCGATCCATTTGGCTGGACGGCTCAAGGAGTCGAGATCATCCGAATTGATGAAGAAAAAGGGAAGTTTGGCTTTGAACGCTTAGGTGAATTGGTCAAGGAATACCAAGTGACTAAGTTTGTGGTAGGGCTCCCTAAAAACATGAATAATTCGATTGGTCCTAGAGCAGAGGCTTCGATGGTTTATGCGGAAAAAATCAAAGAACTTTTTGATTTACCGGTAGAATTCCAGGACGAACGACTAACGACAGTGCAAGCTGAACGAATGTTGGTGGAACAAGCGGATGTCTCGCGATCAAAAAGAAAGAAAGTAATCGACAAACTTGCTGCGGTCATGATTCTACAAAATTATCTTGATCGAACGAGCAATAAACTTTAGAAAAGAGGAATAGATATGGCACATGAACACACACATGACCATGATCACGAGCACGATCATGACCACGAACATGAAGTAATTACTTTAGTGGATGATGAAGGAAATGAAACACTCTACGAAATTCTTTTGACAATCGATGGTCAAGAAGAATTTAATCGCAATTATGTACTGCTTTATCCAGCGGGTGCACCTGAAGATGAAGATGTTGAATTGCAAGCCTACGCATACGTTGAAAACGAAGACGGCAGCGAAGGTGAATTACAACAAATCGAAACGGACGCTGAATGGGATATGATTGAAGAAGTCTTCAATACATTCATGACTGAAGAAGAAGAATAGAGAAACAAGCGGAATCCTGATAAATGAGGATTCCGCTTTTATAATACAGAATTTATTTATTTTGTCTCATCTCCACTATAAACGAGAAAAGGCTGACGATAAAAAATGTCGGCAAGATAAAATGAATGAATGTGAATAAACTTAATTGCTCTTTTGCTAAATAACTACAAAGCGAAGCAATGGAACATAAACATCCCAAAGTTATCGCATGATCTAAATTATTTTTCAGAGATTTAATCATGAGGCCTTCCTCTCTTTAAAAGACGATGTATTTGAAAGTTGAATACCAATTGTCTAATCGACCATTCTCGTTTATTAAATGATAAATCAAAAAACTCTGTCTGTTTGATTTATGTCGTAAAAGAGGCATATTAGGTCGCAAACGTATGAAAAAGCGGAAGTTTAAATTCCTTTGAGAAAGCATTTTAGGATTTTACTAGAGGAAATGATAAGAGTATTGGATGATGAAAACGCCATTTTCTATTCGAATTCCATTATTATTTTAATGAATTATCAGCAAAACGACTGTACAAGCTAATCATTTGTTTCCTAACAAAGGAAAGCGTAACATTATTTGTATAAACGTTATCACTTTGGAGGTAGGAATTCAGATGGAGAAAATTTATCAAGCTAGCACAGCAGAAGGTGCAATCGATTTTATAAATATGTACGATCTAGAAGAAGCTGCGAAAGAGGTTATACCAAAAGGTGGTTATGGCTATATCAGCAGTGGTGCAGGAGATATTTTTACGTATCAAGAAAATGAAAGGGCTTTTAATCATAAGCTGATTATCCCTCACGTATTAAGAGATGTTGAATTGCCAGATACAAAGACGAAGTTCGACGGTGAGGAGTTAACTGTTCCCATTATTATGGCCCCCGTCGCTGCTCACGGGTTGGCGAATGTGGCAGCCGAACGAGCTTCAGCTAAAGGTGTAGCCCGTTTTGGGACCATTTATACGGCCAGCTCCTATGCCTCTTGTACTTTGGAAGAAATCCGTGAAGCTGGCGGAGAAGATGCCCCGCAATGGTTCCAATTTTATATGAGTAAGGATAATGGAATCAATCAAGATATTTTATCTATGGCAAAGCGCAATGGAGCGAAAGCAATTGTGTTGACTGCCGATGCAACTGTTGGAGGTAATCGTGAGACGGATCGACGCAATGGCTTTACTTTTCCTTTAGCAATGCCGATTGTTCAAGCGTATCAATCAGGAATTGGACAGACGATGGATGCAGTTTATGGCTCATCAAAACAAAAACTAAGTCCGAAAGATGTTGAATTTATTGCAAGTTATTCTGATCTTCCGGTTTATGTCAAAGGTGTTCAATCCGAAGAAGATGTCGAAAGAGCACTTAGTTCGGGAGCTTCAGGAATTTGGGTCTCCAACCATGGCGGACGTCAATTAGACGGTGGGCCAGCCTCCTTTGATTCGTTACAATATGTTGCCGATGCAGTGGCAGGAAGAGCGCCAATTGTTTTTGATAGCGGCGTCCGACGTGGTCAGCATGTCTTTAAGGCACTTGCTTCCGGTGCAGATCTAGTTGCAATTGGTCGACCTGCGATTTACGGATTGGCACTTGGTGGAGCTACTGGTGTACAGCAAGTCTTTGATTTCTTCAAAAGGGAACTGGAAATGGTGATGCAATTAGCTGGTACTCAAACGATAGAGGACATTAAAAAAATTGTTTTAAGAGAGAATCGTTACTTGTAAAAGAAGCTTTTTCTTTTATAATTTAACGAAGAGAATTTAAACTTAAACCACTATCCATGACTGATTTAGTAGAAACTCGAAACTTCAGATTCAGTTTTTGCTAATAAGAAGGATAGATTTTCATAGTCAAACAAGATAGACCAAATAAAAGTTTTCTCAAAAAACAATAAAACGAATTCGAATGTTCTTATTTCTATCAACGTTGGTAGAGATAGGAACATTTATTTTTTTAGTTCATTTTAAAACAAGGAGAAGAATCTATGTACATACGTATTTTTGTAAGGGCGAATAAATTCATTGAATCACTTCTGAAAAAATAACAAGTGTTGTTATTTAAAGGTTGTTCTATTACACAGTAAAGTTAAATTTATCTGTCTTATTAACTGTTTTTCATAGGCGTTTTTCTATATGCTTGTGTTTTTTATATGTTATAAATGAGGCATCGTTTAATTAACTTATAAAAAAAAGAAGTGGAGATGACAACAGTGAGAAAATGGTTGATGGGGTTAATGGTGATTACAACGGGATTTGTATTAACTGCCTGTGGGAGCACACAGTCAAGTGGGGATGATAGCTGGAAAAAAGTTAAGGATAGAAATGAACTGATAGTTGCTACGTCGGGGACACTTTTCCCGTCTTCTTATTACAATGACGAAAATGAACTAGTTGGCTATGATGTAGATGTTGCGAAGGCTGTTGCAAAGAAACTAGATTTAAAAATCAAATTTAAAGAATACAATGTCGACGGTCAGGTTACGGCTGTTAATCGTGGAGAAGCTGATTTTGCGGCGAATGATTTTGGCATGTCAAAGGATCGCGCTAAGAAATTTTCATTATCTTCTCCTATTAAATATTCCTTCGATAGTATGATAGTTCGAAAAAGCGATGATTCTGGAATTCACTCCTTAAAGGATTTAAAAGGTAAAAAAGCTGCTGGTGAACCCAACACGAGTTACATGAAAATTGCCGATAAATATGGTGCAAAAGCGGTGACTTACGATAATGCTACAAATGATCAATACTTGACTGACGTGGCTAATGGACGAACAGATGTAATTCTGAATGACTATTATTTGCAAAAAATGTCTCTGGCGGCTTTACCAGATATTCCAGTAAAGATTCTAGAAGATGTCTATTTTAATGCAAATTCCACAGGTTTCCTTTTTAATAAGAAAAATCAAACACTAAAAAAGCAAATTAATACGGCTTTGGCAGATTTGAAAAAGGATGGAACGCTAAAGAAAATTGCGGAACAGTATTTCGGTACGGATGTTTCATCAAAACCTAAACAAGAAATAACCGAAAAGGTCTCGGCGGACTAATGTATATACCGGCAGTTGACTTAAGATTAATGTTTGAATCGATTCCTTTTTTATTAAGTGGATTAGGCTATACTATTGGAATTAGTTTGGTGGCATTTTTCTTTGGTAATTTGTTAGGCATACTTATGACCATCTTAGGATTTGTTCCTTTTCGATTAACAAAACTATTTGTTCGCTTTTATTTATCCTTTTTAAGAGGGACGCCAGCATTGGTTTTACTGTTTTTACTTTATTTCGGACTTCCATATCAGCTGAATGCAGTAGTAGCGGCGATTATTTGTTTTAGTTTTACCAGCAGCGCTTTTATTGGTGAAATCTATCGCGGGTCGATTGCCGGAGTAAATGCTGGTCAATGGGATGCAGCTTATGCATTAGGAAATCGTTTCTTTCCCACGATGCGTTATATCATTTTGCCACAAGCCTTCCGGATTTCAATTCCAGCTTTGAGTAACGTAGCGATGGACTTGTTAAAAGGGACTTCATTAGCGGCAATGATTACAGTACCTGATATTTTTCAAAAAGCCAAAATCATTGGCGGTCGAACCTTCGATTATTTATCGATGTATCTGTTAGTGGCATTAATTTATTGGTTGCTTTGTATTGGGATCGGTCATATTCAGCATCGGCTAGAGAATTATTTTCAGCAAAAATATGTATAGTGTAATTGTAACTCTAATTAAGCAGAGTCCTAAGCGGCTCTGCTTTTTTTTCGTGCGTTACAGATAACATTGATAATCAACTTGAGAAATTGGATAATAAAGGATGTAAATAAATCATATGAAGAGGATCATAGAATGAAAAAGAAAATTATTTTAATTGAAGATGATGAAAATCTTCGTCGAGGAATCTCCTTTTACTTAGAACAAGAAGGATATGAAGTTACAGTAATTAATCGTGTTCAAGGTGCAATCGAGAGGATAAGAAAGGGTTCGCCAGATTTAATTATTTTAGATGTCACTTTACCTGATGGGAATGGTTTTGAGTTATGTCAGGAAATTCGGAAATTTTCGACAGTTCCAATCTTTTTCCTAACTGCTCATGATTTAGAATCCGATATTCTCACAGGGCTCTCGATCGGTGGGGATGACTATTTGACGAAGCCGTTTTCGTTAGCCATTTTAAAGGCAAAGGTTGCTTTGGTTTTCAAAAAACAAGAGGCTCAGGCAAAGAAGATTGAATTGCCACCTTTTACACTTGATTTGGATACCCACCGGTTGTTCAAAAACGATCAAGAAATCCCAATGAGTTCAACAGAATTCCGTTTGATTAATTATTTGATGAAAAATGCTGGGATTGTTTTAGAAAAAGAAGCGTTACTAGAAACACTGTGGGATGATCAAGGGAAATTTGTTGACGAGAATGCGCTATCGGTTAATATTCGCAGGATTAGAGTGAAGCTTGAAGAGAATCCAAAAAAACCAAAATATATTGAAACAGTTCGAGGTGTGGGATACCTCTGGAAACGAAGGGAGTGATTAAGGGTGCTCTATAGCATAACAGTTTTATTTTTTATATGCGTATTATTGATTTTTTTCTTCCAAATGCGAAAGCAGCATGAAAAGGAATTATCTACTATTGAAGAAGTTTTAGATATAGTTCTAAAGGGGGATTTTCCGAGAAACGCTGATTCTTATCAAGAAGGGCAAGAAAGCAAGTTGATTTTCAAAATATTGCGGATCGCAGAAGCAAATCAACTTTATCAAGAAACAGCTGCGCGCGAGAAGCAGCGTGTTCAAGAATTAATGGTTGATGCTGCTCATCAAATGCGGACGCCCATCACTAGCATGTTGATGTTCACAGAACTATTGCAAAATAAACAATTACCAGTAGGTGAGTCGCAAGAATTCTTGAGACGCTTGTCTTTTGACTCTCAACGTCTAAATTGGTTGGTGGAAGAATTTTTACATATGTCAAAATTCGAAACAGAATCGATGGAGTTAACAAAAGTGCGCCAAAACCTTAGTGAGACAATACAACAAGCAATTCTTCAAAGCAGCGGGACATCAGATCAGCAAGGTCGTTTTGTGGTAAAAGGCGCTGACGTTGAAATTACTCATGATATAAAATGGACTCGTGAAGCAATTGGGAATGTATTGGAAAATGCCTTGAAATATGCTTATGAAGGTTCACAAATAGAGATATCGGTCGATCGTCTAATTTCTTATACAAGAATTTCAATCAAAAATTGCGGGAAAACTATTTCTAGAGAAGAATTACCTATGTTGTTTACAAAATACTATCGTGGTTCTCAGTATCGAAATACGATCGAAGGGTTTGGGATTGGACTTTACTTAACAAAATTGATTTGCGAGGCACAAGGAGGCTATGTGTTGGCGGATTCTCAAGCAGAACAGACAACGATTTCTCTATTCTTACAGAACTGACAGATTTGTTTGCAGTGACTGACATTTTACTGTAAGAGTCCCTTGCTATAGTAAGAGTATCAAGAAGGGAGGTTGTTGGTATGAACGTAGTTAAAACGAATCATCTAACAAAAACTTATGGTGAAGGGGAAAATCTGGTTCACGCAGTCGATGATGTAAACTTAACGATTGAAGACAATGAATTTGTAACGATTGTTGGAACTTCTGGATCTGGAAAAAGTACATTATTAAATCTTTTGGGAGGTTTAGATCGACCAACGTCTGGAAAAATTGAAATTTCCGGAAAGCAATTGGAGCATTTAAGCGAAGAAGAATTGACGATTTTCAGACGTAGAAATGTTGGCTTTGTTTTTCAACAATATAATTTAGTGCCAATTCTAAGTGTTTATGAAAATATCGTATTGCCCATCCAATTAGATGGGAATACAGTAGATGAACCCTTTGTCGATGAGGTAATCAGAACATTAGGTTTAAAAGGCAGAGAGAGCCGCTTGCCGTCAATGCTTTCGGGGGGACAGCAGCAGCGAGTTGCGATTGCTCGTGCATTGGCAGCCAAACCAGCAATCATTTTGGCAGATGAACCCACAGGTAACTTAGATAGCAAAAGCAGTCAAGATGTTCTTGGTTTATTGAAGCAGTCAGCAAAGAAGTTCAATCAAACCGTTATTATGATCACTCATAATGATCAAATCGCTCAACTAGCAGATCGAGTAATCCGTATCGAGGATGGCAAACTCTTTGATGTGCAGATAACAGGCGGTGACTGGTCATGAAAGAACAGCGACAAGCAATTCATAACTTATGGCTAAATAGTTTTAAAAGCAATCGCAGACGTAATTTTTTTGTTGTGTTAGCACTCGTGTTGACAACGTTATTAATTTCATCAGTTATTGGTCTAGGGATGAGTTTCATTGAGGCGAGTAATAAACAAACAATTCAACGTGTAGGAACGATAGCTGACGCAAACCTTAATGATTTGACGAAACGGCAGATTGATATTTTAAAAGAAGACGCTTCGATTGAAACAGTTGGTACACAGCAAACAATTGGCGCTGTCGATAGTCAGCGATTAAAGAACACAAAGATACAAATGGCATTACACTGGTATGATAAAGCGGAATGGAATGGACTAAGAAAAGAAGCAATCAACGATTTCACTGGTAAATTTCCTGAGAAGGAAAATGAAATCATGGCACCGTTGGCGGCGTTGAAGGAATTAGGAATTTCAAAACCAGAAGCAGGACAGAAAATTTATTTGCCGTGTTTGATTGATGGAAAAAACATCAAGAAAGAATTTGTTTTGTCAGGTTATTACAAAGAATACGTGATTGCTCGAGTCGTTGATTTTAGTTACTTGTTAGTATCTGATCAATTTGCAGAAAAATACAGCTCATCGACCAGCAGTAAAACGTATTCGATCAAGTATAAGGATAGCAATAACCTAGGACAGCAAAATAAAAAGCTTGCGAAAAAATTGAAGCTTAGTGAGACGCAAGAAATAAAGACGACACTGAAAGAGTCTAAACAAAGTGTAACTACATTGATTTTAGGAATAGGGATGTTTTTAGCAATCATTTTAATCTCGGGTGGCTTGTTAATCTATAATGTTTTGTATATTTCAATTGCCAACGACATTCGTTTCTATGGCCTATTAAAAGCTTTGGGGACAACAAAAAGACAATTGCGTAAAATCATTTTTTATCAATCTGTTCTCTTGTCAGTTATTGGTATTCCGATTGGATTAATCGGTGGGTTCAGTATTTCTCATGTACTGATTCCCTTTGTTATGAAGGCTACAAATTTTTCTGAAGCTGTAGTGGTATCGACCCAACCAATAATTTATTTTAGAGCGGGTTTGTTCGCTCTGATGATCATGCTGTTAAGTTCGATAAAACCAGCAAATTATGCTGCAAAGGTTTCACCTATCTTAGCAATCAATTTTACGGAGTCCAAAGTAAAAAAAAGAGATATTCGTTCAAAAAATGGCGGAAAGCTTTATCTAATGGCTTGGAGGAATATTTTTCGGGATAAAAAACGCGCTCTGATTGTCATTATCTCTATGACCTTGGGAATCACCTCTTTTGTGGCGGTAAATACCATCGTCAAAAGTATGGATTTTGAAAAGTTTGTTTTGAGTGAGATGAACTATGACATTATGATTAGTCCAAGCCCTACGAATACCGATAACAAAGAATCTGATTCAAAAAGAACAGAGAAGGAACAGGTGAGTCAGCAATTAGTTCAATTAATAAATAAAAATGAAGATGTAACTTCAGCAGATATTTATTATTCAGAACCAGTTTTAGTGAATTACGACGAACAAAAATTTACCCCATATATTCGTTCCTATAATAACTATTTCAAGTATGCAAAAATCGAGCAAAAGCAGATTCAATCAGACGGCTTTGAAGGAGACTTAATCAGCATCGATACCGATGAGTTGGCTAAACTATTAGTGAAAAATAATGAAAAATCATTTGATCAAACGGCTTTTGAAAATGGAGAGATTGCTTATATTCAATCTGATCATCCAGCAGATTTTTCGCATATTCCAGAAATACAATTTTCTACAAGTGACAAACAACCACATCAGGTTAAAATTGCTGGTTTTGTACCTAACAACTATTTGGAGTTTCAGACCAGGGGCGCTCCTGCAATGTTTGTCTCAAGACAATATCTGGACAAAATTGCTCCCTACGCTAGTTTATGGAGTGCTAACATTAACATAAATAAAAAAACAGCTGATTTGACCTCTGAACAATTTCAACGTTTTATTGATGAACAATCCGCTTATAGAATAATGACGAAAACAGAAATGAGAAATCGAGCCGTTGAAGAAATTAGCACAATGAGGATGATGGGAAATACGTTGGCATTAGTATTGGCCTTGATTGGTTTGTTGAATTTCGTCAATATTATTACCACTAGTATTTTGGCAAGAAAACAAGAACTCGCAACTTTGGAAAGTATCGGTATGACTCGTAAACAAACGAATAAGGTTTTAATGTTTGAAGGGAGTTATTATGCATTGATTGTTGGAGGTCTCGTGATGACTTTTGGCCTAGGCATTACCTATGCTTTGTATTCGATTGTAAAACGATCAGCTACATATGCTAGCTTTGATTTGCCAATAGTAGAAATCAGTGTCTCGTTATTACTAATGTTCATTATTTGTTTGTTAACTCCATACTTAGTGATGAGGTCTTCGGGAAAGCGGAGTTTAGCCGAAAGAATCAAAGAATAATTGTAAAAGCTCAGGCCTATGAAATATGTTAACCCTTCAAAAGTATACTATTTGATTATCCGGTCAGAAGATGTACACAAATTTTAAAATAATCGTTTAGAAGTGAGATTCAGAAAGCCTGATGATTGAATAGACTAATTTCAATCATCAAGCTTTTTTTGTGAAGGATAATCATCTGTAGCTGGAGTTCTAAAAGAATATTTGTGATAATAAAATAAAAAAACTGAAGAGGTGTTTGCTTTGAAGGATGGGCTATACTGGGCAGAAAAATTACGCAAGAAAGAAATCAGCTTTCAAGAGCTATTAACGAGTTTTGAGGAAAAGGTACGTAAGCAAAACGCAATGCTCAATGCATTTGTTACTATAATGGATCATGAGTCGCGTGAAGAATTTGAAAAACATACGGAGCTCTTAAATCGTCCATTCGCCGGTTTGCCGATCCCGCTGAAAATGTTAGGCCAAGAGAAAAAAGGTTGGTTAAGTACATCGGGTTCTAAGCTACTGAGAGAACATCGTGCAAGTCGTAACAGTAATTTCACCAATGAATTGATAGCAAATGGATTTGTGCCGTTTGCTCAGACAAATACGCCAGAGTTTGGTTTTAAAAATATCACTGATGCTGAGCTTTATGGTCCAGCTAGAAATCCATGGAATCTAGATTGTTACTCTGGTGGATCAAGTGGTGGTGCGGCCAGTGCCGTTGCTTCTGGCATTGTTCCAATAGCAGGAGCTAGTGATGGGGGCGGCTCAATTCGTATTCCAGCTTCTTTTTGCGGCCTGATTGGTTTGAAACCGACTCGTGGAACTATGCCGGTAGGACCAAGTGGTTGGCGCGGGTGGCAAGGAGCGGCGATCGATTTCGCATTAACGGTTTCGATGCGGGACACGGAAAAACTTTTTTATGGAATGCGTGGAATTGATAGTGCAGCACCGTATCAGGCTCCTGAAAAAGCATGGAGACATGAACAGGCTTCCCAAAAAAAGAAACTAAAAATTGCGGTGATTATTGATTCTCCAATTAATTCAAATGTATCACCTGAGGCCGCCAGCGCAGTCGAAAAAGCACATGATTTTTTACTAAAACAAGGTCATCAGGTCGAGATGATTTCCTATCCTATAGACGGAAAAGAACTAATAACTAGTTATTATATGATGAACGGTGCCGAGACAGCAGCCATGTTTGCTGGAATCGAGCAAGGGTTAAGACGTCCGGTTGAAAGAAATGACATGGAGCTTATGACATGGGGAATTTACCAATATGGTAAAAAAATTCCTGCTAGTCGCTTTATTCATGCTCTGAATGTATGGGATCGAGCAGCTTTTATAATGGAGCAATTATTTACTGAATATGATTTATTACTAACTCCTACAGTAGCAACGACAGCTCCGAAAATAAATGACGATTTACAAAGCCCTGAGATCCGGGATGCGTTGGAAATATCAGCAAATTTATCAGAAAATGAGCTACACCAATTAATTGATCAGATGTTTGAGAAAAGCCTTGAAATCACACCCTATACCCAATTGGCAAATCTGACAGGACAACCGGCTATCAGCCTTCCTACCTATTTAACTGAAAAAAGGTTGCCTTTAGGTATCCAATTTATGGCAGCACGAGGCCGTGAAGACTTGTTGTTGCAAATTGGAAAATTGTTCGAAACAGAATATGGCTTCTGCTTACCAGAGTACTATTTAGAGAAATAAAATTATTTGTTTGGACCGACAAAATTGGCTATCAATTTTGTCGGTTCTTTTGTTAAACTAATAGAGTGAAAACGTTTCATAATTGGAGGGGACATAAGGATGATTTTATTAAAGGCTCAGAAAGTAATTACTGGCGATGGAAAGACCATTATTGAAGATGGTGGAGTTGTTTATGATGAGGACACAATTTTAGCGGTAGGAAAAGCAGATAAGCTTTTAGCGGATTTTCCACAGGCAGAGGTTCGTGATTATGGTAGTGGTACAATTCTCCCTGGATTGATGGATGCTCATATCCATCTTGGTTATTATTGGACACAACCTGATCTGCACCGCTACAATGATTTTATGATTGCTTACTATGCACAAAAACAAGCCGAAACTTGTTTAGCCAAAGGCGTAACGACGATTCGTGATTGTTGTGGGCCGCAATTTCTGTTAGAAACATTGCGACTAGCAGCTGAAAAAGGATTCGTGAAAGCCCCACGCATCCTACACACAGATCGAGGAATTTGTATCACTGGTGGACATGGGCACGAAGATGGGATTGAAGAGGTTGATGGTGCGGAAAATATTCGCCACACAATTCGCCGTCAAAAGAAAGATGGAGCAGATTGGATTAAGCTATTGACGACAAATCGCGATGATATTTGCGAGTTTACTCAAGAAGAGTTGAATTCAGGTGTCGAGGAAGCACATCGCCTTGGAATGAAATGTGTGGTTCATTCAGGAACACAGCCAGGTATTCAAATGTGTATTGATGCTGGATTTGATACGATTGAGCACGGGAACTTTTTGACTGTCGAACAAGCTAAGCAAATGGTGGAAAATCAGCAATCATGGACGCCTACGATGTATGCTTATCATTTTTTGGCAGAGTATAATCAAAAGGTTCAAGAAGTTGGGGTGGATCATTCGAATCAGTCAACTGAAACCTATTCCCATCACTTAGACTTCTTTGAAAGCTCGGTACAAGCGTATTCAGAAAACTTCAAAGCAATTTATGATGAGGGTGTAACGATTCTTGCTGGAACTGATATGGTAATGTTGGAGGCACCGAGTGTTCCAATCGTGGAAGAGTTGGAGTTAATGGTAAAATATGGACTAACACCAATCGAGGCAATTCAAACAGCTACACAAAATCCTGCAAGAGTATTCGATTTGTCTGAGATTACAGGTGAATTGAAAGCAGGATTACAAGCAGATATACTTGTTGTAGACGGAGATGCAACCACAGATATTGAGGCATTACGAAATGTTCAACAGGTATTATTGGCTGGAACAGAAGTTTAGAATAGTAGCTGCCTCGCCAAATTGAATGGAAATTCTGGCGAGGCAGTTCTTTATATCAATTTTTTTGCTTTTTCTGTATTGGCAAAATGGAGCTTTGCAAATTTCCGCAATAAATCCATTCCACCCTGTCGCAATAGCTTAGCGGCAAGTTCATCCGAGGGTTTGCCTGCACCAGAAGGAACTTTTGTCCCTAATTCTAATGAAGCTTTGTCCAGTTCCTCAAGAAAACTTGCCCGACTAATAATAGAAGCTGCTGCAACAGAAAGATGATATTGTTCTCCTTTAGTAACAAAATAGATTTTTTGATCCACTCGCTGCGTTTCTTGCTTAACATACTTCATATAATTAGCTTCAGAAGTGAATTGATCAATTAGGATCGCTTCAGGTTTTGTTGGTGCAATCTGATCCAACAGTAAACGGATTGCTTGATTATGCAATGCGACTTTCATTCGAACAGCATTGTATTTCGGTTGAATTTCATTATATTTTTCCGGATTAACGACTAATAAACGATAAGGAATCAGTTCTTTGATCGCTGTTGCCATTTTTCGAATTTGATCGTCAGTAAGCATTTTTGAGTCTTTTACTCCTAGGCGTTTCAGAGCGTCAAGATGCTCTTTGTCAGCATAGGCGGCACAAACACACAACGGCCCGAAGTAACTGCCATTTCCAACTTCGTCACTGCCGAGAACAGCGAGTGAGGCAAAATTTTGGGGTAGACTATTACTTTTTTTAGCTTCTGAGGAATCCGTTTTTCCCCAGCGAGCAGCTTCTTGTTCAGCATTGTTTCCTTGGAATAAGACCTTTCCAGAGGTATAGGCGGTAATACTGATACCGTTTTTCTTAGCTGAGAATTCACTGTAAGGAACTTTCTTATTTAAAAGATAGTCAGCATAATAGTTTTTCAGCTTTTTGATTTCAGTTTTCGATAATTTCAATACAGCAGAACTCATAATTTTTCTCTTTTCTTTAAGTTAATTGGCTTTTAATTGATGAAAGTTGTACATACGAAAGATTTTAGCATATAATATATTAGTATTTTTGTTACCAGAATTTTTTTATAAAAATAGTTTTAGGAAGGTTGATCGATATGGCGCAAAATCGCTATAAGGCAGTCGTTGCCGGTCAGACTTATACTATCATTGGACAAGAATCCAAGCAACATATGGATATGGTTACCGCTTTGGTCAATGAACAGTTAAATGAGATCATGTCGTTATCACCTGGGATTACGCAAGAAAAGGCCACGATGTTATTGGCGATCAATGCAGTCTCAGATCAATTGAAAAAGCAAGAAGCGTTAATGAAGTTAGAAAAACAACAGTATACGCTTGAAGGGCAAGCCGCCCATAATCTAGAATTAGAAAATCGTATCAAGAAAATCGAAGCAATTGAAGCCGAAGCCAAAGAAATCATGCGGAAAAATGGAAAAGAAAATGTTCCAATCCGAAATCACGTAGAAGCGCAACAAATCGTTAATGAAAATCGAAAGCGTGAGATTCAAAAAAGAGCGGCAAATAAATAAGTGAGGGATACTATGTTAACATTGGTAATTTTATTTGCATTACTGCTATCTTTTTATGTAGGCTATCGTCGCGGTACAGCCTATCAGATAGTATTTTCGATTGGATACCTGATATCCTTCATAGTTGCTCGGATGTTTTATCAGCAATTAGGATCTCATTTGGATTTATTCGTACCTTATCCATCCGTTACCAGTGAATCAAAAATGGTCTATTACTCAGTTGAACAAGCTTTCAATTTGGATAAGGCTTTTTACGCCGGTGTGGCGTTCGTCATGATTTTAGTCGTTGGCTGGTTGGTGACGCATTTGTTTGCAATTTTTTTCAAGGATTTACTATTCAAAGTGCTTATTCCTCAATATGATGGTATTATAGCGGGAATCTTACAATTAATTGTTTGTTATGTTAGTATTTTTTTGATTTTAAAGTTGGTCAGTTTCGTACCGATGGCATTACTCCAAAATCAAATCGAAGGAAGTTGGTATGCTCGATTTATGATCGAACATTCGCTGTTCCTGAGTTCACATTTTAACAATTTGTGGGTGACAAATATTATTGGATAATTTAAAAACCGGGACGCTGTTTGACAGGTTTCGGTTTATTTATGTATAGAAGGTGAAAAAATGAATGAACGTATTCTAAAAACATTAGAGTTCGAACAAGTAAAGAAAATGATTCAACAGTATTTAACGACTGAACAAGGGGAAGAAGAAATCCGTCAATTAACACCTTCTAATGATGAGGATACTATCCAGTCTTGGCTGGATGAAACGGAAGACGGAATGAAGGTTCAACGCTTGCGCGGAGGACTGCCAATTCCCAAATTGAACAATATCAAGCCACATATGAAGCGAATCGAAATCGGAGCTAATCTAAATGGATTAGAGCTGGCCGAGGTCTCGCGTGTACTTTCTACTACAAGTGAACTGGTTCGTTTTATTGAAGATTTGAAAGATAGTGAATTAGAGTTTTTACGTTTATATTTCTGGGAAGAACAATTAACCACTTTACCTGAACTAAGTGGAAAATTACGTCGTTCGGTAGAAGAAGACGGACGTGTTCGAGACGAGGCTTCGCCAGAATTACGTACAATCCGCAGTCAGATCCGCCGTAGTGAACAGACAATCCGTGAACAACTAGATGGATTGATTCGAGGGAAAAATGCAAAGTATCTGAGTGATAGTTTGATCACAATGCGAAATGATCGATATGTGATTCCCGTGAAGCAAGAATACCGAGGTGTTTTTGGCGGAGTTGTCCATGACCAGAGTGCTTCTGGTCAAACCTTATTCATGGAACCAAAACAAGTTGTTGAGTTAAATAACCGGTTACGTCAGCAACAAATCGCAGAACGGACTGAGATTGAGCGTATTTTAGCTGAGTTATCTGCAGAATTGGTGGCCCCTCGTAAAGACATTTTACACAATGCCTATGTATTGGGACGTTTTGATTTGATGAATGCTAAGGCACGCTTTGCCAAAGCTCTAAAAGCAGTCGTACCAATGATTAATCAAGAAAATCATGTGTTTTTTAAGCAAGCACGTCATCCATTATTAGATCAAGAAACAGCGGTAGCCAATGATCTTATGATTGGAGAAGGTTTTCAGGCTGTCGTTATTACCGGACCAAATACCGGTGGGAAAACTATATCTCTAAAAACTCTCGGTCTTTTACAGTTGATGGGACAAGCTGGACTTCCGTTACCTGTCGGTGAGGAAAGCGAAATGGGCATTTTTAGCGAAGTATTTGCTGATATTGGTGATGAGCAATCAATTGAACAAAGCTTATCGACATTTTCTTCTCATATGACGAATATTGTTTCAATTTTAGATAAAATTGATGAGCATAGTTTAGTGTTGTTTGATGAACTAGGTGCAGGAACTGATCCACAAGAGGGAGCAGCATTAGCAATCGCGATATTGGATGCGGTGGGAGCAAAATCTTCCTATGTAATGGCGACCACCCACTATCCGGAATTAAAGATTTATGGCTATAATCGATCAAATACAATCAATGCTAGTATGGAATTTGATGTTGATACATTAAGCCCGACCTATCGACTATTAATCGGCGTTCCTGGACGTAGTAATGCTTTTGAAATTTCTCGTCGACTTGGGTTAGATCCATTGGTGATTGAAAATGCTAAGCAAATCATTGATGAGGAAAGCCAAGATTTAAACGAAATGATTTCTGATTTGGAGAATCAACGAAAGGCGACGGAAACAGAGTATTTAGAGATTCGCCATTATGTAGATGAATCCGAAAAATTGTATCGGGATTTGAAAAATGCTTATTCTTATTTCTTCGATGAACGAGAGAAGGAAATGGAAAAAGCCCGTAAAGAAGCCAATAAGATTGTAAATGAAGCAGAAGAAAATGCTGAAAAAATTATCAAGGACATTCGTCAGATGCAGTTAGATGGTCAAGGAAATGTAAAAGAACATCAATTAATTGATGCAAAGACCCAATTAGCTGATCTTAAACAAGACGAAAATCTTAAGAAAAATAAGGTTCTGCAAAAAGCCAAAGCAAAAAAACAATTTAAACCGAATGATGAAGTGATTGTGGAAACATACGGTCAACGCGGAACGCTAATTAAAAAAGTTGGCGATAATGAATGGCAGGTCCAACTAGGAATTTTGAAAATGACTGTATCTGAAGATGATATGACTTTGACTACACCCGTGGAAGAACCGAAGCAGCGTGTAATCACAGGCGTCCAACGCGGAGCTAGTTCCAAAGTAAAACCAGAGTTGGATTTACGCGGGAAACGTTATGAAGAGGCCTTAGCAGAAGTAGATCAATACATTGATGCAGCACTTTTAGCCAACTTTGCTCAAGTACGAATCATTCATGGTAAGGGAACAGGCGCTCTGCGTAAGGGAATCACTGACTATTTAAAAAATAATCGTAATGTTCAGAGCTTCGAATTTGCTCCGGCAAACCAAGGCGGAAGCGGGGCAACAGTGGTGACATTTAAATAGTTTACAAGTGTAAGCAGAACAGTAGCGAAGAAAATCGGACCGTGCTATACTACTTTTAGTAAGAAAAACGGGTGCCAATTTTTAACGCATCCAAGTTATATAGGAGGAATTCAAATGTCACAAGTAGTTACTGATAAAACTTTTAACGAAGAAACAGATAACGGTCTTGTTTTGATCGACTTTTGGGCAACATGGTGTGGGCCTTGTCGCATGCAAGCACCGATCTTAGAACAATTATCCGAAGAATACGATGAAGATGAATTCAGAGTCGTAAAAATGGATGTGGATGAAAATCCTGAAACACCAGCATCCTTCGGCATTATGAGCATCCCAACATTGGTTTTAAAGAAGGATGGACAAGTTGTTGATAAAGTAATTGGTGTTCATTCAAAAGATCAACTAAAGGAGCTTATCCAAGCTCACATGTAAGAAATTGAGCTGGGCATTTTGTCCAGCTTTTTTGTCAGTTTAGCTTTACTGTATATAGATAGTATTAATCTAATGATATAGCTCTGAAGGGAAGCAACTTATGAACGAACGAATCAAAAATAAATTAGCGCTTTTACCAGATCAACCGGGCTGTTATCTGATGAAAGACAAAAACGGCACAATTATTTATGTCGGAAAAGCTAAAATTCTAAAAAATAGGGTACGATCTTATTTTACTGGCAGTCACAATACGAAAACAGAGCGACTAGTCAGTGAAATCGTGGATTTTGAATATATCGTCACAGAGTCCAACATCGAAGCATTACTACTTGAAATCAATTTGATCAAGAAAAATGATCCTAAGTACAACATCATGCTGAAGGACGACAAGACCTACCCTTTTCTAAAGATCACTAATGAAAAATATCCTCGTTTGATGATTACGCGAAAAGTTTTAAAGGACAAGGCGCATTATTTTGGCCCTTATCCCGATGTAAATGCAGCTAATGAAACAAAGAAATTATTGGATCGATTATTTCCATTAAGGAAGTGCAAGCCGTCACAAAAAACGCCTTGTCTTTATTATCATTTAGGCCAATGTTTATGTCCCTATGCTTTTCATGTTGACCCTCAGGTTTATAAGGATATGGTAGAAGAAATCAAACGGTTCTTAAATGGGGGACACACAGAGATTCAGAAGCAATTAGAAGAAAAAATGAAACTAGCAGCTGCCGATATGGAGTTTGAAAAGGCAGCGGAATACCGTGATCAGATTAGAGCAATTGAAACGGTTATGACGAAACAAAAAATGACAAATACAGACTTGGTTGATCGGGATATTTTCGGTTATGCGACAGACAAAGGCTGGATGTGTGTACAGGTTTTCTTTGTGCGGCAAGGGAAATTAATTGAGCGAGATGTTTCGATGTTTCCATTTTATAATGATGCAGAAGAGGATTTTTTAACCTACATTGGACAGTTTTATCAAGAAAATGAACACTTTATTCCTAAAGAGGTTTTGATTCCTGATAATATTGACAAGCCTAGTGTTGAAGCGATGCTGGCAACAAAAATTTTACAACCACAACGTGGAGAAAAGAAAAAGCTAGTAAAATTGGCAGGGAAAAATGCTCAAGTTGCCTTGAATGAAAAATTCGATCTAATCGGTCGAAGTGAAGCACGAACAATTGGTGCGGTTGAAAAATTAGGCGACGCTATGAATATTCCCGCACCGATTCGAATTGAAGCGTTTGATAACTCTAATATCATGGGAACAGATCCAGTATCTGCCATGGTGGTTTTTATTGATGGAAAACCTGCTAAAAAAGAGTATCGTAAGTATAAAATCAAAACAGTCAAAGGCCCGGATGACTACGCTTCAATGCGTGAAGTCATTTATCGTCGATACTCTCGGGTATTAAAAGAAGGGTTGCCATTTCCAGATTTAATTGTGATTGATGGAGGGAAAGGCCAAGTTGATGTCGCGAAAGATGTATTAGCTAATCAATTAGGGATTGATATCCCAATCGCTGGTCTGGCAAAAGATGACAAACACAAGACGAGTGAATTGTTATTTGGTCCAGAGTTAAACATAGTGCCTTTGGAACGTAATTCACAAGAATTTTTCTTGCTGCAACGTATTCAAGATGAAGTCCATCGCTTTGCGATTACTTTCCATCGCCAGCTACGCAGTAAAAATAGTTTTGCCTCGAAATTAGATAACATTGACGGATTAGGTCCGAAACGTAAAAAAATGTTGCTGAAGGAATTTAAGTCATTAAAGAATATCCAAGCCGCTAGCGTAGATGAGTTACAAGAAGTAGGTTTGCCCAAACAGGTAGCTGAAAATACATTTAATCAATTGCAAGAAAAATGATGTATAGCACCCTTTACACGAAATGTAAAGGGTGCTATACTTTTTTTATAAAATGTAAAGGCACCTATACATTTGAGGAGTGGTCGTTTGAAAAATCGAATCCAAGAATTACGCAAAGAACGCAAGATGACTCAAAGTGAACTGGCTGATCATTTAGAAGTGACTCGCCAAACGATTATTTCTTTAGAAAATGGCCGATATAATGCTTCATTAATTTTAGCCTATAAAATTTCGCGATTTTTCGGTTTAATGATAGAAGAGGTTTTCATTTTTGATGAGGAGGATGAGTAATGAAGGAATTGTCAAAACAAGATCGCGAATACCGAGAAAAGTTACGTAAAAAGAATATAGGATATTTAATTGCAATTGTTTTTATGTTGGCTTGTTCTGCAATACTATTTATTGGAACAAAGTGGTATGAGTTGAAAATAAATGACCATGCAGTAGGATTTTTGTCAGGATTCTTTTTTTCACTCTGTGCAGTATTTGTGATTTTTCTCTTTAAAAATCGCCAAACGATGAAGAATCCTGAAAAATTAAGACAGGAACGTATCGTTAAGACAGATGAGAGAAATATTGAGATTTCTGCGAAGGCCCTACAAATCACGACCTTTGTGATGGTTATTAGCTTAGCTATTTTGAGCTTAGTTGGCAGTTTCGTTTCAAGAACATTAATGACAACAGCTAGCGGATTGCTAAATTTGTTTTTAATCAGTTATATAATTAGCTATTTTTTCTACAAAAAGAAACTATAAGCATTCAGTGATATATTCACTTTTCACTTTTGGGGAAAGTGGATTTAATAATAAAAAGGAGTGAGAAGATGTTAGAGGTTAAGAATTTGAGTAAAAGTTTTGGATCGTATAAGGCTTTAGATAATATGAGCTTTACGATTGAAGATGGGAAAATTTTGGGGTTGATTGGACAAAATGGTGCGGGAAAAACGACTACATTTCGTTTGATCTTGGACTTCTTAACAAAAGATTCGGGCAGTGTTTTGTGGAATGGACACACATTGTCGGGAAAAGACTATAATACAATTGGTTATTTACCAGAGGAAAGAGGACTATATCCTAAGGTAACGATTGAAAATCAATTGCTTTTCTTTGCTTCATTGAGAGGGAAAAGTAAACAAGAGATTTCACCAAAAATTGATGAATGGATGGATAAATTCCAAGTTAAGGGTAAGAAGACCGATAAGGTAAAATCGCTTTCTAAAGGAAATCAGCAAAAAGTTCAATTGATTTCTACCTTGATTCACGAGCCGAAATTAGTAATTTTAGATGAACCTTTCAGCGGCTTAGATCCGGTCAATGCGGAATTATTAAAAAATGGCATTATTGAATTAAAGGAAAAGGGATCGTGTGTTATTTTCTCTAGTCATAATATGGATAATGTTGAAAAAATCTGTGATCACTTGATTATGTTACGAAATGGTGAAACAGTTTTAAATGGCAAGGTGCATGAGATTCGCGAATCATTTGGACGAAGCAAATTGTATCTAGAATCTCATCTGACCAAAGAAGAATTAGAAGCCTTTGCAGGAGTTCATACAGTGATTCAAAAAGAAGACGGCAGTTTTGATATTACATTGGAAGATCCGGCGGCAGGACAAGAAATATTTGATGAAGCGACAAAAGCTGGATACATTCCTATGTTTAATCAACAACCACCAACACTAGAAGAAATTTTCAAATGGAAAGCAGGTGCTGTAAATGATTAAAATGGGTATTATTATCAAAGATGTCTATAAAAAGAACGTAAAATCGACGGCTTTTCTCATTATGATCCTAGCACCATTTCTACTTATGGGAATTTTCTATTTGTCACAATATTTCTTCGGTGATGCAAATGACATCAATAAAATCGGAATCGTAAGTGATCAACCTGCGATAGCAGAACAATTGGCTAAAACTAAAAATGATGATTACAAATTCAAAGTAATTACCAGTGACAAAAAGGCTCAAGCACAATTAGAGGATAAAAAAATCGATGCCTATCTTGATTTGAAAATGGGCAGCGATCAAGTTTCTGGAAAACTTTATAGCAAAACATCTTTGGGAACCTCAACTGAAATGCAGTTACAACAAATTTTAAGCTCGATGCAGGCAAATATTCGTGCTAGTCAATTAAATCTGACTACAGCACAGGTTCAAAAAGTGATGGAGCCAGCAAAGTTTGAATCAACAAAAGTGATTTTTGAGAACGGCAAGATGAAAAATGATGGTGGGGACTCGGGAACACAGTTTATCTTGAGCTTCTTGACGACGATCATTATGTTTGTGTTTATTGTCAGCTATTCATCCATCATCGCTCAAGAAATTGCTTCTGAAAAAGGCACGCGAATTATGGAAGTCTTACTTTCCAGCATGAAGGCTAAAACGCACTATTATGGAAAACTGTTAGGTGTATTATTAGTAGCCTTAACTCAATTATTGATCTACGGTGTTGCTATTGTACTAGGATATAGACAGTTCAAAGATATGGACATGGTAAAGGATCTGCTTAGTAATGTATCGATTAAGGCCTTATTAGGCAGCGGAGCCTTTGTCATTATAACCTTCATGTTGGTGGGGCTATTCTTGTACGCAGTATTATCAGCGTTATGTGGTTCTTTAGTAAGCAAGCCAGAAGACACGGCGAAAGCGATCCAACCTGTAACCTATTTATCGATGATTGGCTATATGTTGAGTTTGATTTTAGGAACTTCTGATCCAACCAATGTGATAATCAAAGTCACATCTTATATTCCTTTCTTGTCGTCTTACAGTATGCCCTTACGACTTGCCTCTGGAACAGTCGCACTTTCTAGTGCTTTTGTATCCTTAGCAATCTTAGTTTTATTCACGATTCTCTTAACACTTTTCTCAGCTCAATTGTACAAATCAAATGTATTAGTGTACAGCGAAGGTGGAACATGGAGTGCTTTAAAACAATCAATTTCTATCATGCAAAATGATCGGAAAAAGAAATAACCTATTCAGTTGACCGTTGAAACAAAATCTCCGACAATATAGTTGTACTACAAATCGTAAAACTCATTTTTAATACGATTAAGGAGGAAGTTTGATGGACAAAACGAAACAGTTGGCAAATGGGATTGAGATGCCAAGACTTGGTCTAGGTGTATGGCGAGTGGAGGACAATGACGCGACGAATTCTGTAAAGTGGGCAATCGAAAACGGCTATCAATTAATTGATACGGCAGCGGTATACAAAAATGAGCAAGGCGTTGGTGAAGGGATTCGACAATCAAACATCAAACGGGAAGATTTATTTATTACCACAAAACTTTGGAATGCCGATCAGGGTTATGAATCTGCTCATCAAGCTTTTAATGATAGTTTAGAACGTTTAGGTTTAGACTATGTAGATCTTTATTTGATTCATTGGCCTGTAGAAGGCAAGTTTAATGATTCATGGAAAGCGATGGAAGAAATTTATGAAAGTGGTCGAGCAAAAGCGATTGGCGTGTCAAACTTTCATCAGCATCACATCGAAGAACTTATGGTAACAGCAAAGATCAAACCCATGGTCGATCAAATCGAATTGCATCCGACTTTAACGCAAGTGGAGTTACGTGAATTTTTGGCGAAAGAAGGTATCGCTGTTGAAGCATGGTCTCCTCTTGGACAAGGGAAGATTTTGCATAATCCAACGCTTGTTGAAATTGCCGAAAAACATAATAAATCTGCTGCTCAAGTGATTATTCGCTGGCATTTACAAAGTGATATTATTGTGATTCCAAAATCTGTTCATGAAAATCGTATCAAAGAAAATTTCGATGTGTTTAATTTTGAACTGAACGATGAGGAAATGGAACGAATTAACGCGCTGAATATTAATGAGCGATTAGGAGCAGACCCAGATAATTTTGATTTTTAAATTGAATAACGGTTTTTACTTGTTATGCCAAAAACATGAGCGGACATTTCTACGTCTGTTCATGTTTTTTTTTAGAATTTTAAAAATATGATGTAGTTCGCGAGTTTGTTTTTCAAACAAAAAAATAGAATTATTTTTGTCAGAATAGTATTTCGTTAAAACATTTATGATAAAATAGCAAGAAAAAGGAGGGTTTTGATGGAAGAATTTTTAGTAAAAATTAATTCTTTGATTTGGGGAGCTCCGATGATCATCTTAATTCTAGGAATCGGCATTATTTTAACTGTTGGTTGCCGGATGATCCAAATTCGTCGTTTACCTTTGGCGCTGAAGTATATGGTGAAAAATGAAGAGGGCGGTCAAGGGGATGTCACTAGTTTTCAGGCGTTATGTACGGCATTATCGGCAACGATCGGTACGGGTAATATCGTCGGCGTTGCTACTGCAATTGTTGCTGGGGGGCCGGGAGCATTATTTTGGCTAGAGCTCGCGGGATTATTGGGAATGGCTACGAAATACGCAGAAGGACTATTAGCGGTAAAGTATCGTACATTTGATGATCATGGAAAAGCGTTAGGTGGACCGTTCTATTATATTGAAAACGGATTGGGACCTAAGTGGAAATGGCTAGCTAAAATGTTTGCCTTTTTCGGAGCAATTGCCGGTTTGATCGGAATTGGTACTATCGCTCAGATTAATGGTATCACTTCTGCAGCAGAAACCTTCTTTGATCCAGAAAAATTAAATACGCTTACGCTTTTTGGTAATGAATATTCTTGGGCAGTCATTATTACGGGTATTGTAGTAACAATCTTAGTCGCTATTGTTTTAGTAGGAGGCGTTCAAAGAATTGCCCGTGTATCTGAAATTATCGTTCCATTGATGATCGTGATCTATGTAGGACTTTGTCTGTTTATGGTTATTTTAAATATTACAAAATTACCTGGTGTTATTATCGAAATTTTCCAAAGTGCTTTTGGCTTACGTGCTGTTTCAGGTGGTGCATTAGGTGCGATGATGATAGCGATGCAAAAAGGGATCGCACGAGGAATCTTTTCAAATGAATCAGGTCTAGGAAGTGCGCCTATTGCTGCAGCTGCTGCTCAGTCAAAAGAGCCAGTACGTCAAGGATTAGTTTCAATGACTGGGACCTTTATTGATACGATTGTTGTCTGCAATATGACCGGTATGGCGATCATTTTAACTGGAGCATGGAAAACTGGATTAGATGGTTCTGCAGTAACGATTTATGCGTTTGCGGAGGCATTGCCACTTACCCAAACGGTGGCATCTCTTTTATTGATGATCTGTTTAGCATTTTTTGCTTTTACAACTATTTTAGGATGGAATTATTATTCGGAACGTTGTCTAAGTTACTTAACGGGCGGAAATACCAAGTTTTCAGCGATATTCCGTTGGGTTTATATCTTTGCTGTTTTCATTGGCCCTTATTTAACCGTTTCAGCTGTGTGGACGATTGCTGATATTTTTAATGGATTAATGGCCTTTCCAAATATTGTTGCTTTGATTTTGTTGAGTCCAGTTGTATTTAAAGAAACCAAATCTTATTTTGCTCGATTATCTGCAGGCGAAGTAAAGGAGTTTTCATCCGTATCATTAACGGATGCTTCACTTGATGATGACTAAATTCTAAAAAAATAAAGAAGCTGTGGCAAAATTATTGATTTGCCACAGCTTTTCTCGTTATTCGTAACGTAACGCATTGATTGGATCTAACCGAGCCGCTCGATTGGCAGGGAAAGTTCCAGCTAAAAATGCAATCAGCATAATTATTAATAGGATGATCAACATGGATGGCCAAGAAAACTGCAATAAGGTTAGTCCCGTTAGGCCATCTAAAAATGAAGTTGTAGCAAAATCATTTAAAAAATGTCCAGCTGCAACAGCACCAGCAATTCCTGTAACGCCACCCCAGAAGCCAATCAGTAAGGCTTCAATACTGAAGGTTAAAAAGACTTTGAAGCGTCCCATTCCCATAGCCTTCATCAAACCGATCTCTCGTGTACGATCTTGAACAGACATGTATAGTGTATTGATAATTCCAAAACTTGCAGCTAATAATGCAATCGCCCCAAACAGAGTGAGTACACCTGTGATCGCGTTAATAACTTGTCGAATCATCCCAATCTCATCTTCAACAGTCATAGCAGTGAACCCTTTTTTGGTTAGACGTTTCTTTAGCTGTTCGATTTGTTTCTTCGATAAATTTTTATCCATGGTAGCAAAAAGGGTCCCATACTTATTTTTCATATTTTCTGGCATTCCTTTTTCGTTTACACTGACAATTTTGTCTGATAAGGCTTTACTCATAATCGACTGACCTTGTTGGATCAAACTAACATTTCGAACACCGACGATAGTCGCATTAAGAATTTCTTGTTCGCCTGTAGCTTGACTGCTGACCGCAATTTTTAAATTCTGATTGAGCGCGTCCTTGGCTGTTTTAAAACCTAAAGATTTCATATATTCAGGAGCAATATTGATTTCATACCTATCACCAGTACTGTTCACTTCACGACCAGCCTCTAAATCAATAGAAATATCACTGACACTTACCGCCGATAAAAGATATTTTTCTCCATCATTTCGTTGAATGTAGTCGGTTGACAGAAAATGAAAAGGCTCAACTTTTTTAATTCCTTTTGTTGCTTTAATTTTCTCCAAATCCTTTGTTGTTAAATAGTCGGCATCCGCTCCAGAAGCCTTATCAGGATCGTATTTTTGCGTTTCATTGTCAGTAGACCCCATTTGAGATTCAGGAAAGACCATCAGTTGATCTTCACCGCCAACGCCATTAATTTGTCGATCAATATAATCATTGACTCCGTTATTGACTCCAGTTGTTAAAGAGATTGTGAAAGCTCCGATAAAAATCGCGATTACCGTTAAAATAGTTCGGCCTTTATTGCGCCATAAGTTCGAGCTTGCAGATTTGATAATGTCAAAAAGTTTCATGTTAGGCACCCTCCAATAATTGACCATCTTTAATATGAATTTGTCGATCGCATCGATCTGCTAATTCTGGGTCATGGGTTACGATAATTAAGGTGATGCCTTTTTGTTGATTTAAATCAAAAAGCAATTTCTCGATTTTTTCACCAGTGGCTGTATCCAGATTTCCAGTTGGTTCGTCGGCAAAAATGATTTCTGGTTGATTAACGATCGCACGAGCAATACATACACGCTGTTTTTGACCACCTGACAAATCATTCGCTTTATTGTTCGCTTTATCACTCAATTCGACAGCTTCTAAAGCGTCTATTGCCATCTGTTTTCTTTTTCGGCTCGGGATTCCGGCAATTTTTAATGGCAATAAAACATTCGATAAAACCGTGTCCTTAGGATTTATAAAAAATTGTTGGAAGACAAAACCAAATGTTTCATTCCGCATTTTATTTAGCGAACTATTTTTTATTTGGCGTGTATCTTGATTCAGTAAAGAAATTTTACCTGAACTTGGTCGATCCAGTAACGCTAATATATGCATTAAAGTTGATTTCCCTGATCCACTTTTACCAATAATTGCGACAGATTCTCCTTTTTTTATCGCGAAATTAACCCCTTTTAATGCTTCAAAAGCCGCTTGGCCAGAACCATAAACTTTTTTCACATTAGTTACTTCAATTGCATTCATTATTTTCCTCCTTTTAGCTAAAAGCTATGGATTGATTCTCCCATAAGTCGAAAATAATAAAATGGTACTAAAGTAGTATTTTAATGATTATCATGAAAAAAATTGAATTTAAATGCGAATTTATTGCTAGGTAAATGTTAATCGTAATATTTGCCTAGCAAAGTTTCTGTACGACTTCAAGTTAGAAAGTATAAAAAAGAGTAAATCATTGACTTACTCAAAGTCTTGAACAAAGAAATCAAACAACGCTTGTTCTTGGGGATTATTTTGACGTGTTAGTTCTGGATGCCATTGAACACCAATTATTTTTGTGTTTCGTTCACGACTTTCGACTGCTTCGATGATACCGTCGGTTGACCAAGCAATTGGAACAAGACTTTCAGCTAGCTCTTTAATAGCTTGATGATGGTATGAATTGACCTGTGCACGTTCACCAAATAGGGGGGCCAATGCAGAATCTCCTTTGACAGTAATAGAATGCAGGCCGAAATCGGGGACAGTGGGGAACATATCATGTTTTACTTTCCAATCATCATATTGGGATAAATCTTGATATAGCGTCCCGCCTAATGTGACATTTAGAAGCTGAGTGCCGCGACAAACAGTAAAAATTGGTTTATCTTGTTTGATCGCTTCTTTGATCAAAGCCATCTCGAATGAGTCGCGATCAATGCTTGTAGGTCCTAGCTTCGGATGTGGTTCTTCCCCATATAGAAAAGGAGTGACATCCTGTCCGCCAGCTAATAATAGCTTATCAATCGTTGCAACATAATCACTAGCCAGCTCAGGATCGCTGATAGGTAATAAAACGGGAATGCCACCCGCTTGATGTACACCGTTAATAAAGCCTTGGGGACTATAAGTAAATTGTTGATCAAAAAAATCTTGATTATTTTGATAATGTTGATTCGCTGCGATGCCTATAATATTTTTTTTCATAATCAATCACTCCTTCTATCTTTTGATACCATAGCCAAAACTTAAAAAGCAAGTAATTCGATCTTAAAATTTTCTTTGCATTTGTTGTAATAAAAAAAACTGCTATAAATATGAAAATAAAGTAATGTGTCGTTCAAAGCCTTTAGGAAATTTTTGTCTTTTTTTTGAAAAATAGTTACGAAAACACCTTTTTTTGATATACTGTAGTCATTGAATAAATACAAAAAGGTTGGGCGTAAGCTTCAAGGATCGTGTTCTTCAAGGGGTGAGAAGAATAACCTTGAGAGTTTTGCGTTCTTTTTTTGTATGTAAAGGAGGGTTTGTGTGTTAGAAGCTTTAGAAAAAATAAAATCTGCTGAAGAACAAAATGAAAGAAAAAAAGAGCAATTACTGGCAGAGCTGACAGCTTATGAAGCGAGTAAAAAACAAATGCTACAAGAAAAGCAGGAAGAACTAAGAACTAATTTTTCAAATGCTTTGTCAGAAAGAGAGCAAAATTTAGCTCAAGACTTAGCAGCGGAAGAGCAAATTTTATCCCGAAGTGCTGAAGAGGCTATTAAGTTGATGGAAGAAAACTATAGTTCAAGGAAAGAACAGACGATTCAAAAAATTATTGAAAGGGTGATCTCGGAATATGGCAGTCAGTAAAATGAGTAAGCTGACATTAATTGCTCAACAAGACTATAGTGAGCGAATTTTATCTGCGATTCAGGGTTTCCAAGGAGTGGAAATTCGAGACCTCTTTCAGCAAAACGTCAGTAATGAATGGGTCGAGGAGTATTTTAATGAAATAGATCCTTTGCCTAGTCAAGACACGCTCGCAAAGATTGATTACCAGTTAGAGCAAATCACACATGCTATTAGATTTATCGAACATAACGGAAGTAGTCGAGAAAAAGGCCTTCATCTCAAACGTCAAGTCGCCACTTTAAGGACTTTAGAAGAAAATTTCGATGAAGCTGTTTTACTTTCAGAACTGGAAAGTATCCAAGAGCTGGAACAGCATTTTTTAGATGCGGGTTCTAGACAACGCGATTTGAGCGAACAAGAAAGTCTTTTACAAAAATGGCAGACGTTAGATTTTTTGCCAAAAGAATATGGGCTACGCTCATCAAAGTGTTTTTTAGGAACTGCTGATGCAAGTATTTGGGAATCATTCAAACAAGAATTGAAGGATAAACAAATTCATTATGAAGTTATTTATAGCGATGATCATATTGTCAATTTCGTCCTATTATATTTACGTGCAGAACAAGGAGAGGTACAAGAGCTTGTTCGTCAATTCAGCATAGTCGCCTTCAATTATAATCGAACACAGCTTCCTAAGGCTGAACTGGCTAGTATCCAACGGGAAATGATGAAATTAGTAGAAGAACAGAAGAAGTTGGCTCGACTGATCGGTCAGAAAAAAATCGTTATTGAAAGTTTGGAAACATCAGAAGAAGTATTGCTGGCACGAAAAAATCGATGGTTAATTCATGATCGTTTTATTAAGGATGATAAAGTATTTTTACTCCAAGGGTGGATTGAGACTGACAGTTTCAAAAACTTTGAGACTTTTGTAGGAGAATTGATTGGCGCTGAAAATCTATATATCGAAATTGAAGAACCAACGGATACAGAGATCAATGAAGAAATTCCTACTAAATTAAAGAATCATAGGTTAGTTAAGCCTTTTGAGATGTTAACGGAAATGTACAGTTTGCCAAAATATCATGAAGTTGATCCGACACCGTGGTTTATGCCATTTTACTTTGTCTTCTTTGGAATGATGGTAGCTGATGCGGGATATGGCGCTCTAATGTTAGTAGCAACAACTGTTGCTTTGCGAACAATATTACCGCGCGGAATGGAGCGATTTATGCGCTTTTTCCAAATTTTGGCCATTCCTACTATTTTATGGGGCTTGATCTATAATTCATTCTTTGGTTTTTCGTTAGGCTATACACCAATTCTCTCTACGAGTGATGATGTTATTAGTATTTTGATCCTATCTATCGTTTTTGGTGTGATACAGATTTTTATCGGATTGGGATTAGCTGCCAAAGAGAATATCAAAGCCAAAAATTATCTAGGTGCAGTTTCAGATGGTTTTGCTTGGCAGGGAATTATGGTCGGGGCAATCATTGGTGGTTTAGGAAAAATGCTGATGGATAGTCAAGCGCTCTTCTTTATCGGCGTTTGGCTGGCAGTTTTAAGTGCTTTGCTGATAATCGTTACCCCGATGCTACAATCAAAGTCTAAATTAAAAGGATTAGCTAAAGGGGCATACAACTTATATGGAATCACGAGTTACATCGGTGATTTGGTTAGTTATACACGGTTAATGGCTTTGGGTATTTCTGGCGGAAGTATTGCCGCAGCATTCAACATGTTGGTGGGCTATATGCCTCCAATAGCGCGTTTTAGCGTTGGTATTTTATTGATGTTGGCTTTACATGGATTAAATATCTTTTTATCTTTATTGTCAGCATATGTTCATGGTGCTCGATTACAATATGTAGAATTTTTTGGGAAATTTTACGAAGGTGGCGGACGTGCGTTTAGTCCACTAAAAACAGAAGAAAAATATGTAAATATCGAACAAGAAAAATAATTGGAGGAATTTTAAACAATGATGGAGTATTTGATTAATAACAGTGGTGGTATTATTTTTGCAATTTTAGGAATGGCTACAGCAACAATTTTCTCAGGTATCGGGTCATCCAAAGGGGTGGGTATGACGGGTGAAGCGGCGGCAGCGTTGACGACTAGTCAGCCAGAAAAATTTGGACAGGCGTTAATCTTACAGTTGCTACCAGGTACACAAGGTTTGTATGGCTTCGTTATCGCGTTCTTGATTTTCACTAATTTATCTGGTGACTTATCTGTTGTTCAAGGTTTAGGATACTTAGGTGCGTCATTACCAATTGCATTTACTGGACTATTTTCAGGGATTGCTCAAGGGAAGGTTGCTGCCGCAGGTATTCAAATCTTAGCGAAAAAACCAGAACACTCAACAAAAGGGATCATTTATGCTGCCATGGTTGAAACGTATGCAATCTTAGGGTTCGTTATCTCATTCTTGTTAGTAGGACAAGTGTAAGGAGTTTTTTGATGGAAGCAATCGAAAAGATAGTCGAGCAGCTGAACCAGCAGGCTGACTTGGAACAGCGTCAGCTGAAAGAAAAAGAGACCGCGCGGATTGATCAGGACTTTCAGGCAGAATTAACAGAAATGAAGGCAGATCATCAAAAACGCTTAGAGAAAAATTTGCAAAATCTTGAAAATAATTATAAACAAGCTAAAAATCGGCGGCAGGTTGCACAAAAACAAATGATTTTAAATCAAAAACAAGCAATTTTAGAGCGAGTGTTTGCTGAAGCTGTGGTACTAATGGAAAATTGGTCAACGAAGGAACAACAGGAGTTTGCTCACAATGCATTAAAGAAGATGCAATTACAGGGGGAATTGGTCTTTGTTCCAGGAGAAAAATCTCAGACTGTTTTTACAAATGAATGGCTTGCTGAACAAAATAGTACGCTACCTTATCAATTGGTTATAGGTGAAAAGCCTGTTGCAGCTCAAGCAGGTTTCCTTTTAGATAAAGACGGTGTGCAATATAACTTTCTTTATCAAAGTTTAGTAAGAGAAATACAACAACGAGAGAGTTTTCAATTTGCTCAAACACTGTTTGACTAAAGTGGCGATAATTAGATTTTCATAGTAAGAGACTACGAATTAGGAGGCATTGAATGAAACAATCTACGTATCATGAATTGAATCCGCTGGTTCGTTTGAAGGAATTGGAACTGTTAACGCCTGAATTTATGGGGCGAATGTTAAAAGCAGAAGATATGGAAGAAGTTGAGACGCTCTTTAGAGGAACGATTTATGGAGAATATTTAACTGATAATTTTTCTGAAAGTTTTGAAGAAGCTCTAGGAAAGGCTCAAGAAGAATTATTATCGGAGTTAATAAAAATCGTACCTGATACAAAAGTAGTATGGATTTATACGATGCGTTTTACCTTCCATAATCTAAAGGCATTGATCAAGGCCGAATTACTAGATCAAAACTTTGATGATCTTTATATTTATGATGGTTTTTATTCTTTAGACCAAATCAAGACGGCTATTCGAACGGGTCAAGCCAGCGGGCTACCGGATTTTTTACTTGAAAGTTTACAGGAAGTCCGAGAGCACTTTGAAGAATCAAATAGTTTACAAGGGATTGATATTATCCTTGATCGCAAATATTTGTATTGCCAAAGGAAAATAGCCGATTTGATTGATGAGCCAGAGCTGTCAAAAGAGGTTATTAGTTTCATCGATTTTACTAATATACTGATGGTAGCACGAGGAATCAAGCAAAAGAGAAGTCGCAATTTCATGTCAACAGTATTATCGAGTCATGGAAGTATTCCAAAAGAAGAACTGCTTGATTGTGTTGAGAGTGATTTAGAACGATTTACACTTTTTCTACGAGCAACCTCTTATGGTGAAATAATCGAACCAATCATTCAAGAAAATACAATCAATCTAACTCAGTTAGAGCGGCTTTGTGATGATTATTTAACTGGCTTTTATGAAACGGCACAAACTCAAGCCTTTGGACCGTTGCCTGTATTAGCGCTGTTAAATGCAAAAGCCATCGAGGCTAAAAACCTTCGCTTGATTATCACTGGCAAAGAAGTTGGATTATCAGATGAACAAATAAGAGAGAGGATGCGTGAGACATATGGCACATAAAATTGGTGCAATCGGTGACAAGGACTCTGTCTTACCATTTAAACTTTTTGACTTTGATACCCGAACAACGAAAGATAAACAACTCATTCGACAGCAAATTGATGAAATGGCTAAAAATGACTATGGCATTATTTACATCACTGAGGAATTTGCTCAGCTTGTACCTGATACAATTAAACGTTATGAAGAAAAAATGATTCCAGCAATTGTTTTGATTCCTAATCATGAAGGGACATTAGGCATCGGCAAGTCCATGATTCAAGGACAAGTTGAACGAGCAGTCGGACAGAATATTTTATAAAGGAGCTAATGACTTGCAAGAAGGTAGAATAATTAAAGTTTCTGGTCCACTAGTGTTGGCAGAAAATATGGAGCAAGCGGCTATTCAAGATATTTGTTACGTAGGTGACCTTGGGGTTATCGGTGAAATCATTGAGATGCGCGGCGATGTGGCATCTATTCAAGTATATGAAGAAACTGCAGGCATTGGACCAGGAGAACCAGTTAAGACAACAGGAGAAGCACTTTCGGTAGAATTGGGTCCGGGAATTGTTTCTCAAATGTTTGATGGTATTCAACGCCCACTAGATACATTTAAGGAACAGACTGACAGTAATTTTCTTAGTCGCGGTGTTCAAATTCCAGCATTAGACCATTCGAAGAAATGGTGGTTTGATGCAACTGTTGAAGAGGGAATCACTGTGTCAGCCGGGGATATCGTCGGGACAGTAAATGAAACAAAAATCATCACGCATAAAATTATGGTACCAAATGGTGTTAAAGGGACCTTGAAGAAAATTACATCCGGAGAGTTCACGATCGATGAGACCGTTTATGTGATTGAAACACAAAACGGCTTAGAAGAATTTTCGATGTTGCAAAAATGGCCAGTACGTCGTGGACGTCCTGTATCCGAAAAGCTTAATCCAGAAGCTCCAATGATTACAGGCCAGCGAGTAATCGACACGTTCTTCCCAGTAGTAAAAGGCGGTGCTGCCGCAGTGCCAGGACCATTCGGGGCTGGTAAAACAGTCGTTCAGCATCAGATCGCTAAATGGGCAGATGTTGACATTGTGGTTTATGTTGGTTGCGGTGAGCGCGGAAATGAAATGACCGATGTATTGAATGAATTTCCTGAATTGATCGATCCGACAACAGGGGAATCCTTGATGGAACGAACGATTCTAATTGCAAATACCTCCAACATGCCGGTAGCTGCACGTGAAGCCTCCATCTATACGGGAATCACTATTGCAGAATATTTCCGTGATATGGGATACAATATCGCTATCATGGCAGATTCTACTTCACGTTGGGCGGAATCTTTGCGAGAAATGAGCGGACGTTTGGAAGAGATGCCCGGGGATGAAGGCTATCCTGCTTATCTAGGTAGTCGTTTAGCAGAATACTATGAGCGTGCTGGACGTGTGATTGCTCTAGGAAGTGACGGACGTGAAGGTTCGATTACAGCAATTAGTGCGGTTTCACCTTCTGGTGGTGATACTTCTGAACCAGTAACTCAAAATACATTACGTGTAGTAAAAGTATTTTGGGGATTAAGTGCAACATTGGCACAGCAACGCCATTTCCCATCAATTGATTGGATGGAAAGTTATTCGCTGTATTCTTCCGAAGTTGGGAAGTACTTAGACAATGACTTACAAGCAAATTGGTCTCAAATGGTAGCAGAAGGTATGCGGATGCTGCAAAAGGAATCTGAACTGAATGAAATCGTTCGTTTGGTCGGAATTGATTCATTGTCGGAAAAGGATCGTCTAACATTAGAGGTTGCGAAATCTTTAAGAGAAGATTATCTGCAGCAAAATGCCTTTGATGATGTGGATACTTTCACATCCAGAGAAAAACAATTCAAAATGATTCGAAATATTCTGACTCTCAATAAAGAAGGTCAACGTGCATTAGAATTAGGAACCTATTTGAAAGAGATCATGGATGGCACGGTCACTTTACGCGATCGAATTGCACGAAGCAAATATATCTCAGAGTCAGAGTTAGAAAAATTAGATCAAATCAACTCGGATATTGTATCAGAAATTCAAGCGATCGTTGCTGAAGGAGGAATGACCAATGATTAAAGAGTATAAAACCATCAATGAAGTGGTCGGACCTTTGATGGCAATTGACAAAGTTGAAGGGATAAAGTATGAAGAGCTACTGGAAATTCGTTTAAAAAATGGCGAGTTGCGTCGCGGACAAGTTTTAGAAATCCATGAAGACAAAGCCCTAGTTCAGATTTTTGAAGGAACGAGCGGTATCAATTTAAAAGAATCTACGGCTCGTTTTTTAGGACATCCGTTGGAGTTAGGCGTATCTGAGGATATGGTTGGCCGTGTCTTTGATGGCTTAGGTCGTCCAAAAGATGGCGGACCAGAAATACTAGCGGAAAAGAATGTTGATATCAACGGGGAAGTAATTAATCCTGTTTCGCGAGATTATCCGGATGAGTTTATTCAAACTGGGATTTCAGCGATTGATCACTTGAATACGTTAGTTCGTGGACAAAAATTACCCGTGTTCTCTGGTTTTGGTTTGCCGCACAAAGAGCTGGCGGCACAAATTGCCCGTCAAGCGACTGTATTAAACAAGGAAGATGACTTCGCTGTAGTGTTTGCCGGGATTGGTATCACTTTTGAAGAAGCTGAATTCTTTATGGAGGATTTCCGTCAGACAGGTGCAATAGATCGTTCAGTCGTGTTTATGAATTTGGCTAACGATCCAGCTATCGAGCGGATTGCAACTCCCCGCATGGCTTTGACAGCGGCTGAATATTTGGCTTATGAAAAAGGAATGCACGTGTTGGTTATCATGACAGACATGACCAATTACTGTGAGGCCCTTCGAGAAATTTCAGCGGCTCGTCGTGAGGTTCCTGGCCGCCGTGGCTATCCTGGGTATCTGTATACGAACTTGGCGACATTATATGAACGCGCTGGTCGAATTCGCGGCTTGAAAGGTTCGGTAACCCAAATACCGATTTTAACGATGCCAGAAGATGATAAGACACATCCAATTCCCGATTTAACGGGATATATTACAGAGGGACAAATTATCTTATCTCGAGAATTAGATAAAAATGGCATCCAGCCGCCGATTGATGTATTACCGTCCTTATCACGTTTGAAAGATAAGGGAACTGGTGAAGGAAAGACGCGGAAGGATCATGCGCCAACGATGAACCAATTGTTTGCAGCTTATGCCCAAGGGAAACAAGCTAAGGAACTAGCCGTCGTATTGGGAGATTCTGCTTTGTCGGATGTCGATAAAATCTATGCAAAATTCGCTGAGCGTTTCGAAGAAGAATATGTGAATCAAGGATTTTACGAGAATCGTTCGATTGATGAAACATTGGATCTTGGTTGGGAACTATTGGCAATGCTGCCAAGAACAGAGTTGAAACGAATCAAAGACGATATGTTGGACGAATATTTAACAAAAGGAGAATGATCCTATGGTGAAATTAAATGTTAATCCAACACGGATGGAGCTTACACGCTTGAAAAAGCAACTGACGACTGCAAGTCGCGGTCATAAGCTTTTGAAGGACAAGCAAGATGAGCTGATGAGACGTTTCATTTTACTGGTCAAAAAGAATAACGTCATGCGTGCTGAAGTCGAAGAAGAACTGCAGCAAGCAATGAAAAATTTCTCAGTAGCCGATGCGTTATTGAATGATAAGTACATTGAAGAACTGTTGGCTGTGCCTAAAGAGCGTGTAACGCTTGATGTGATTGAAAAAGATGTGATGAGCGTAAAAGTTCCGATTATGAACTTCCAACATGAAAAGGACCTTGCTGATGGTCCGCTTGAGTATGGTTTTTTGAATTCCAACGATGAGCTGGATCAAAGTATTAAAAAATTCACGAAAGTTCTGCCTAAATTACTAGAGCTGACTGAAATCGAAAAGACTTGTCAACTAATGGCTAAGGAAATCGAGAAAACGCGTCGTCGTGTTAATGCTTTAGAGTATATGACGATCCCTCAGTTAGAAGAAACGATTTATTTTATCAAAATGAAATTGGAAGAAACTGAACGTGCAGAAGTGACTCGCATGATCAAAGTTAAAAATATGGGTGCTACTTGAGAAAGTAGCTCCTTTTTTTGAAGGTAGGAAGCTATGGTTAAAGAAAAACACTGGCCTTTTAAAATCTATCCTATTCAATTTATTGCTTTAGGCTTTGCTGTAATTATTTTGTTTGGAAGTGTGTTATTAACTCTGCCAATATTTACGAAATCAGGACAGGGAACACCGTTTATTGATGCACTATTTACAGCAACATCTGCAACTTGTGTAACGGGGTTAACCACATTGACAACAAGTGAACACTGGAATATGGGTGGGCAGTTGATCATTTTAAGTATGATTGAAATCGGCGGGTTAGGCTTTATGATGATGCCTTTCATTTTTATGGCGATCATGAAAAAAAAAGTCGGTTTGATGACGCGGATCATTTTACAGGAATCATTAAATTTAGATAGTTTATCCGGTGTAATGAGATTGATGCTGTATATTTTTCGTTTTGCGATGGGATTTCAATTATTAGGCATGCTATTGTTAGCTATCGACTTTGTCCCAACTTACGGATTCGGAAAAGGGCTTTGGTATTCGTTCTTTCATTCCATTTCGGCCTTTTGTAACGCTGGCTTTGATTTATTCGGCGATAGTTTGGTAGGATTTCAAGATAATGCGTATGTGTTGTTTGTGATTTCTGGATTGATCGTCGGTGGTGGTTTAGGGTTTATCGTTTGGCAGGATTTGATGAATTTTCGTAAGACTCGAAAGCTTAGTCTGCATAGCAAACTTGCGTTAACTGTTTCGCTCAGCTTACTGATTATTGGGACAGTCGTGTTTTTTATTTCTGAATCCGGCGGACGTTATATAGTAGGGAGCTCGTCTCCAATAAATCGTTTTGCAAACATGCTTTTCATGTCGGTGACTGCTCGAACAGCTGGTTATTTTTCAGTTGATTATGGTAGCGTCAGTCAAGCGGGAATCCTTTTTACAATAGTTTTGATGTTTATTGGCGGGACACCTGGATCAACGGCGGGCGGATTGAAAACAACGACATTCGGCGTTTTATTGGTCCAAACGATTTCTATGCTGAAGGGAAGGATGCATGCGGAGGCTTTTAGACGAACGATTCGTCCTTCTGTTGTTTCTCGTGCACTGACTTTGTTTTTTATAACGTTGACCTTATGTATCGCAGTAACGATGTTAATGTCAGTAACGGAAGTTTTGCCACGTTTTCGAGGAATTGAATATCTTTTGTTTGAAACTTTCTCCGCTTTTGGAACAGTCGGATTAACGATGGGGCTGACTCCTAGTTTAAGCCTTATGGGAAAAATCTTGATCATTGGTTTGATGTATATCGGCAGAGTGGGGATTCTGACAGTTGGTTTCTCACTAACCATGCGTTTAATGAAGAAAGACCAAGGAAATTACAAATTGCCAGAAGAAAGTGTCATGATTGGATAAAAAGAGTCGTCCATTGGGAAATTTCGGCTCTTCGTCAAATCGTGTTGGTGGAGACAAATTTGAATAAAACTTAGTCCGATATGCGGCGCGTTCTGTGCGCCGCATATTTTTTAGTTTTCAAAGATCAGTCCTTGTTGTAAATAG
>NZ_JAHLOS010000035.1 GCF_018917525.1 Enterococcus raffinosus
GCGGGAGCAGTGGGTGCCATTGGTGGATTTCGATCCACGATCTGAATGGGCACAATCTCTTTTTTCTCCATTTGGAACACCTCCTGTAGTTGATATAGTAAGTTTAGCAGTCGGCGAAGGAGAAAACGAGACGCCTTATTATCTGACGCTTACGAGGAAAGGGCTAATGGCAAAGAAGAATGGCTGGTTTTTCAATAAGAACCTTATTGAAGAAATCAACGAATTTATCAATGATGATATTGAACAAGAGCAATTGGAAAAAGTCGGGTATAGTAAAGAGCGGTAGCAATTAGAAGAGCAGTTGACACAGGTGTCCCAGACACAAGAAGAGGCTCAGTTGACCAATCGTCGATTGGTAGAAGAATTGACTGAATCGAAAGAAATCCACCAGCGAAGCCTACAGGCGCAAAAAGAGCAACTTGCGTTGTATGAAAAAGAAATTGCGCAGCAAGTACAAGAAAATCAACGACTTCGGGATCAGTTGGTTACCTATGAGAACAAGAGTTATGAGGATACCGAAACCGAGGTTGAACAACAGTTCGGTTATCAGGAACAGAGTACGTTTCGAATTTAGAAAATGGAAATTGCGGCATTGAATGAGCAAGTCGATCACTTGCTTTTAGAAAGGCAAGAAGCTGCACAGGTCGCTGAAAAATTAGAAGCGATCCATCAACAGCAGGCCAAAGAATTAATCGCAGCAACGACTGAATTGGCAGAGCTGGAAGAGGCGTATTCGACCTTACTGTCAGAACATAGTCATTCAATCGAAGAAGTCGCACAATTAACAGAAATTAATGAACGATTGCAACAGGAGAAAAATAAACAAGTGACAAAAATCAAACAATTGGAGGAGCAGATTAGAATGGATCAACAGACAATAGAAACGATGAAAGACGCAATGACTGAAGGGAAGGTCGAAGAAACACAGGAACAACGGAATACGGAAGCCGTATCAAATGATGCCAATGAGTTGGCGCAACCTTTTCAAGCAGGAAAAGAAGCCTTGAATGATGAGCTGTTACAAGCACAAGAAGAGATCACGAAATTGGAATCTCAGTTAGACGATCAGATTTATCATCAAGAATTATTGGATAAAAATGCCGAATTAGAGAAGAAGTTGATGGAGAAAAACGCTCAAATCACTCGTTTACTGGAAGAGGTAGCGAGCTCCTCAGGAGCTATAGATTCTGAAGAAGGGGAACAAAGTGGACCCACGACAAAAGAACATGCCGATCAATTGGAGAAATTAGCAACCTTGAATGAACAGATTGTCGAATTGACTGAGACTTGTCAGAAACTTCAAGCAGAAAAGGGTGAGGTAACGCGTCGCTTACAAACGACAGAAGAAGTCCTTCAGCAAAAAAATCACCAGCTTCAGCAATTAGAAGAACTGTTGGTGAAGAAATCCAATGATATGGCTGGAGATCCAGAAGCCTTGGCACAAGCCAAACAAACAATTGATGATTTAATGAAAAAGAATGACGCCTTAAAAGCAGAGGTGACGCAGTCACAACTGGAAATTGGGGAAGTGTTGTTTACTGCGAAGAAACAGGCCAATCGAACACTTGAAGAAGCGCAATCAGAAGCCAAACATTTAGTTGATGCGGCAGAATTAGAAGTGGAATCGATCAGCAATCGTGCCAAGAAAATCTTGCTTGAAGTGAAAGAATCTAAAACCACCTTTTTAGAGCTTTACGCGGATCTAGAGAGTAAAGTCGAGCAATTGACCAAAGGTGCACTACTAAAGAATGAGAAGCAAGAATAGAGAGTAAGAAGTGAATAAGTTGGAGTAAGTGGCTCGACTATTGGAAAGCATCTATCGAGTAGTAGCAATAGTTTAAGCAAAGTTACTCATAAAATTTAAATGGAGAAAGGGATGATTCCATTTTTTGAGATAGATCAAATGATTATTTTAGGTCTACTCCCTTTTAGGGATTAGAAAAAAGGAAAAATTAGGAATGAAGAAGAAGTATTTGGCAAGTCTTACGATTGCCTCCATGTTATTAGCTGCTTTTCTTGCGACACAAACGGTTGCCGCAACAGAAGGAGAAGTGAGTCAAAATCAGGAGGGGATTCAGGAAATGGAGGTGGCACCAGAAATTGTGCTACCTGCTGTGGCAGAAGTAACACCAGAGGAGGCATCTCCTTCAGAAATCCCGCAAGGGAACATAAGAGAGCCAGAAATTACTGTCCCGGAAATAGAACAACCGGAAAAAACGGAAGTTGTAAAATCACCTACACATGATTCTGTCACAACCCCGTTGGATGTCAATCCCTTTCCACCGAATGTCCCGTCAGAGACTGGTCCTGCGATTAATCTGATTCCTGTCCAAACGGTTGTTAAAGGTAGTGCGTTTGATCCAATGGCTGGGGTCAGTGCAACAGATAAAACAGATGGCGATCTTACGTCGAAAGTGAACTACATTGGTGAGGTAAATGCCAACCTTGTTGGTGTGTACCAACTCACCTATTCGGTAGTCAATTCCAAAGGCCAAGGAGCAAGTCAAACAGCGATTATTTGTTCGAGAGTTGCTACCTTCTCTATTTAGAATCTGAGATAATGTAGGAAAAAATAATCTCTGAAGGGAGTTCAAGAGAATATGGATTTGTCTGATGAAGAATCGAAGCTGTTATTCAATCCAAGTGGTTCGTGTAGACTGAATATAGATACTCACTACATATTATATAAAAAAAGATAATTAGGAAGATGTCAAAGAATTTTGTAGGCCCTTCTCAATAAAAAAATCGAAGAAGAATGTGGAGAAAGGACGTGCAGTGATTGATCTACCGACAGGAAATGAAACTTTTGAGTACGGAATGATTTTGATCCGGCTTGGTGAGAAACGGATTTTGATTTTTACCCTAAGTGAGTTCTTTGATTTGTTTTCGGTAAAATAAATGAAATAGGCAAGTATAAATTACTGTTGGAAATCATAAGAATATTCGTATTTACTATCTTACGGTACTTTTTCGCATGGATGTTCCATGTATCCCTAAGTGGTAAATGGAAAAAATTTATGCTATAATAGACTTGCGAAACGAAATTAAGTGAATGTTTTTACACCAAAAAGCCCTCCTATACCAGTAGGAGGGCTTTTCTTTGCGCTGTTGCGACTCCAGCGTTGGAGCTAGAAGGCAACTGCTTCTGTTATCCGCTAATCATCTAGCCAGTGATCAACTAGTACGAGAACTAGATCCACAAATAATGGGGCGATAACAAACGAAATTAAATCAGTGAACATCTTTACACCCCCTCACGGGGCAGTTGCCAGTGATTAGTATATCACATGTAAAAGATTTGGTAATTGTAGGCCTAACTTGTTTTAGTAACGAAATATCGTAGACAAGTGATTGATGATGAAAAGGTATGTTGCGAAATCATAAACTATCAAAAAGCATTTCTGATGTGTCTTGGTCTAGTTTCGTCACTAAATTACAATACAAAGCTGACTGGTATGGACGGAAAATCATCAAAGTAGATAAATGGTTTCCGTCTAGTCAGATTTGTTCAGAGTGCGGACATAAAGACGGCAAGAAATCGCTTGATATTCGAGAATGGACTTGTCCTATTTGTCACGCCCATCATGACTGAGACATCAATGCTAGTATCAATATTTTGACCGAAGGTCTAAGGATACAATTATTAGATTAGATATAATCAGAAACCGTAGGGACTACGGGGATAGCTTGGTAAATAAGAGTCACCGCTGTTAGTAAAGAAATACGCTATCAAGTATGCTCTATTCCCAAGAAGCTCCCACTTCAAGCGTTAAGAACCGTAAGGTTTAGCTAAGTGGTGAGTAGTTCACTGAGTAAATTTGCTACATATGGTATCCTAATTCAGTTTTCAAGTCTTGTTTTGTTCTAAGACCAACTAAACGATCGACAACTCTGCCATTTGATATTATTAACATTGTAGGAATGCTTTGAATTCCAAACTTTTGAGCTAATCCAGGATTTTGGTCAACATTTACCTTGCTTATTTTTGCGGACTCTGGAGCAAGCTCTCTACTCAGGTCTTCCAGTATTGGAGATTGCATTTTGCAAGGGGCGCACCAATCTGCCCAAAAATCAACCAAATGTAACCCATTGCTTACTTCGTTCTCAAAGTTTGCTTCGTTTAAAATTTTCATAAAAAAACCTCATTCTTCATATTTTGAAAAGACTTCCGTCATTTCCTTCACCCAAACGGGCTATTCCTTAATAAATTCCATACTATTTTTTGATAATCATAGATAGGGCTTGCTCAATTTTTAATTGTTGAAGCTCCTTGTTTGTTTCTGGATTCTCAAGACAGGATTTCAAATTTTCGGCGACAATAATTCCCATGACCCGATCAATACTCGATCGAACAGCACTTAATTGAGTGATGACATCGATACAATCTTTTTCGTCATCAATCATTTTCTGTACACCGCGAATTTGACCTTCTGTTCTCTTCAATCGATTAACAATTTTTCTATTGCATGACGTCAAATGACAACATCACCTTTCCAGCTAGACATGCCGCCCATAACATTCGTCACATCAAATCCATTGTTGCTTAGGAAGATACAAGCATTAATGGATCGGGAGCCAGAGTGACAAATAACAAAATAAGGTTTTGTTTTATCTAGATTTTTATAAGCCTGATCTATGTTGCTGAGGGGAATATTTTTTGAATTTAAGATATGACCGTTTTTAAATTCATAGATTTCTCTTACGTCCAAGATAGTTAATTCTTCATTTTTTTGTTTTTGATAAAATTCATCGATAGAAATGGATTTATACATGATTAATTTCCTCCGGATATACTTCATTGTATAAAGAAAAGGCACCGTCAAGATTCACAGCATCAAATCCAGCCTGTTTTAAAATCCGCTCTCCGATGTAGCTTCGTAGACCACTATGACATGTGACAATGTATGATTTATTCGGATCTAATTCTGAAATGCGGCAACGTAGATCGTTCAATGGGATATGAATCGCGGCTTTGAATCTTCCGTTCGTAGATAATTCTTCTGTTTCACGAACATCAAGTAAAACTTTCTTTCTAGTCGTTACTTCTTCTTTTAAGTGATACCACTGAACGTTATCGCTTAGACCTTCTGATAAATTCATGGCAGCGTAACCCAGCATATTCACGGGATCTTTAGCAGAACCAAATGGTGGAGCATAGGTGAGCTCCAATTCAGGTAGATCGAAAATAGTAAGCTGCCCCTTTATAGCTGTTGCTAAGACATCAATGCGTTTATCTACACCTTTTTCACCAACTCCTTGTGCACCGTAAATTTCACCTGTTTTTGGATTGAATATCAATTTTAGGGTAATATCTATAGCTCCAGGATAGTAGCCTGCATGATCTTTCCCAGAGGTGTGGACCACTTGAAAATTTAATCCTGATTGTCTAGCAACTCGCTCACTTAATCCTGTTGAAGCAGCAGTCAAATTGAATACGCGAACGATTGCAGTACCAATGCTACCTTTATTCTTACGTTGCATCCCAGAAATAATATCTGCTACCTGTCTGCCTTGACGATTTGCTGGAGATGCAAGAGCAATTAATGCGTCTTCACCAGTAATTTGTTGTTTTACTATGATTGCGTCCCCTACAGCATAGATGCCTTCAATATTTGTTTGATAATGATCATCAACTAGGATTCCACCACGCATTCCTAACTTGATACCCGCTTCTTTAGCTAATGAATTTTCTGGTTGGACACCCACTGATAAGATAGTTAAATCAGAATTTATCTTTGATCCATCTTCTAAGATGATTTCTTTTCCTTCATTTTTAAATTCAACAGCCGATTGAGAGGTGATCACCCTGATGCCGTTTTTTACAAGTTCATTCTTTACGAAAGCGGCCATTTCTTCATCTAATGGTGGCAGGACATGGGGCGCTTTTTCCACCAGAGTCACTTTAAGCCCTCTTTTTTGTAAGTTTTCTGCCATCTCTAGTCCGATAAAGCCAGCACCAATAACAGTTGCATTTACTGGCTGTACATTGTCGAGCTGGTTCATGATAGCATCCAGATCCGGTACATTTCTAAGGCTGAAAGCATTCTTGGCAGAATCTATTCCTGTAATTGGTGGTATGAATGGTTTTGCACCAGGAGAAAGAATCAGATAATCATAGGATTCTTCAAATACTTCTTCTTCGTGTTTAACAGTTACAGTCTTGCGATCTGGCTGAATCGAAAGTACTTCATGCATCGGTCGGACATCTAGTGAAAATCTTTCTCTCAAGGTTTCAGGTGTTTGGACGATCAAAGCTTCTCGTTCACTAATTTCACCAGAAACATAATAAGGCAAACCACAGTTAGCAAAAGAAACAAAAGGACCTTTTTCTAAAACAACGATCTCTGCATTTTCCATTAAGCGACGTAAACGAGTGGCAGCCGACATTCCGCCAGCAACGCCACCAACAATAATTATCTTAGTCATTCTACTTTCCTCCTCTAGTTGGACCATTCCATCTACTCATACCGCCACGTACATTAATTACTTTATAGCCCTTCTTTTTTAGAATGCGAGAGGCCTGTTTACTGCGTACACCAGATTGACAAATAACATAGATTTCCTCGTTTTTATCTTGCTCATAACTCTCGATTTTATTGACGGGGATGTTTTTAGCATTTTTTATATGCCCCGACCGGTATTCTGATGGTGTTCTAACGTCTAATAAAATAAAGCTTTTGTCTGTTTTTCTTGCAAGCTCTTCAGTAGAAATACTTGGAATACTACTAAAAAATCCAAACATAATCACATCTCCTTTTATACCCTTGTGGGTATATTAAACATGATAAATAAGGTGTTGTCAATAAATAAATTTAGAATGATCGTTCATTTAACAAGAATAAAAAATTATATTTGACTACATATACCCTTGTAGGGTATTATCTGGGTTGTGAAAGGAGTTTTTTTATGAGTAAAAAAATTATTATTATTGGAGGAGTAGCTGGTGGGGCAACTGCAGCTACGAGATTACGACGATTAAATGAAGAAGATGAGATCATTCTTTTTGAGAAAGGAGAATACATTTCATTTGCGAATTGTGGATTACCTTATCATATTGGAGGAACGATTAAGAATAGAGACGATTTACTGTTGCAGACAGTCGATGGGATGTCGGAGCAATATGGATTAGATATTCGAAATTTTTCAGAAGTTACATCTATTCATCCTGAAAAAAAGATAGTGACTGTAACAAATCATCAATCAAATGAAACCTATGAAGAGAGTTATGATTCTCTGATTATTTCAACGGGAGCTAAAGCAATTGTCCCTCCCATAGAAGGATTGAATACTGCTGAGAATGTATTTAGTTTAAGAAATATTCCTGATATGGATAAAATAAAAGCTTTTATTAATGAACATCAAGTGAAAAAAGCGGCAATCATCGGCGGTGGATTTATTGGACTAGAAATGATGGAGAACTTAGTTGATTTGGGGATACACGTTCAACTAGTTGAAATGTCTGATCAGGTAATGCCCAACATCGACTTTGAGCTTGCTCAGATTTTACATGCTCAAATTGATCTACATGGTGTAAAGCTTATATTGGGAGATGGTTTGAAAGCGTTTCAGGAAAAAGGGAAAGAGTTACTGTTAAATAGTGGAAAAGTGATTTCTACAGAGTTAACTATTTTATCAATTGGCGTGACTCCTGAAAATACACTAGCAAAAAAAGCTGGATTAGAGTTAGGCTTACGTGGTGCAATTAAAGTCAATGATAAATTGGAGACAAGTATTCCTGGAATTTATGCTATTGGGGATGTCATTGAAGTTACCGACTTTGTGAATGAAAATCCAACATTGATTCCTTTGGCTTGGCCTGCCAATCGTCAAGGACGTCTGGTTGCGGATATTATTAATGGTATTGATACCAGCTATAAAGGTACTCAGGGAACATCCGTCGCAAAAATTTTCGAACTTACAGCAGCATCCACAGGAAATTCGGAAAAAGTTCTACAACGCCTAAAGGTTCCATATAAAAGTATCCATATCCATCCAAATTCACATGCGGGCTATTATCCAGATGCTAGTCCTATTGCATTAAAATTATTATTTGGTATGAATGGAAAAATATTAGGTGCACAAGGAGTAGGGACGGAAGGCGTTGAAAAAAGAATCGATGTGATTTCAACAGCAATGAAATTTGGAGCTAAAGCCGATGAATTAGCTAGTATCGAACTTGCTTATGCACCGCCGTATTCTAGTGCAAAAGATCCAGTAAATATGTTGGGGTATACAGCGGATAATCTATTATCTGGAAGAATTGAAACCGTTTCTTGGAGTGAAGTAAAAGATTTAATAGAGAATAAAGCCTATTTATTAGATATAAGAGAAGAATTTGAACGAGCTACAGGGGAACTACCTAATAGCCACATTATCCCACTTTCTCAACTACGCGGTCGTTTAGATGAGCTCCCTAAAGATCAGATAATCTATGTGTACTGTCAAGTTGGATTAAGAGGATATAATGCGGCAAGGATACTAACGCAAAACGGATTCCGTGCAAAAAATATTGATGGCGGATATAAAACTTATAAACAAGCTCATTACGAGGTGAAAAAAAATCAAGAAGAGAAAATCGTTAGTTCTTCTAAGCCAATGAAAAATGAAGTTCCGACTAAATCTAAAGATTTTATTCAAGTTGATGCTTGTGGATTACAATGTCCGGGACCTATTCTAAAAGTAAAAGAATCTGTCGATAAGATGAAGGATGGTCAAAAGCTTGAAGTACAAGCAAGTGATTTTGGATTTGTTGCTGATATTGAAGCTTGGTGTAAAAATACGGGAAATACGCTGCTCGATAATAGAATTCAAGGAAATAAAGTTACTGCGATTATTGCCAAAGGAACTGAAGAAATGACTTCAACGAGCATTCAGAATCAATTGCCAAAAGAAGGAGTGCTTCATGAAACTAAAGATGGCGCAACTATGGTTGTTTTTAGTGGTGATTTGGATAAAGCGTTGGCATCAATGATTATTGCTAGTGGCGCTGCAGCAATGGGGAAAAAGGTAACCATATTCTTTACATTCTGGGGTTTAAGTATCTTAAAGAAAAAGAAGATACGAAAAAATAGAATGGCAAAAATGTTTGATCTGATGCTTCCTGCTGGAGCAAATAACTTACCAATATCTAAAATGAATATGGGTGGATTAGGTGCAAAAATGATTAAATCAGTGATGAAACAAAAAAATGTTGATTCCTTACCATTAATGATTAAGAAGGCTAACGAATTGGACGTAAAATTTGTAGCTTGCACAATGAGTATGGATATTATGGGAATTGAACGTGATGAGCTATTTGATTTTGTTGAATATGGTGGAGTTGCAACTTACTTAGGTGATACGAAAGATTCAAACCTAAACCTATTTATTTAGGTCGTGATAGACAGTATGCGAGGTAAACATAGAATTGTTGCAGCTATGCAGAGGAAGAATTGACACAGTGATCTTATAATAAAACGAACGGAGAGAAAAAATATGTATGATGTTATCATTATTGGTGCTGGTCCAGCAGGAATAACCGCAGCCTTGTATACTTCACGCTCAAACCTAAAAGTTCTTTTGATTGAGCGTGGCGCAATTGGAGGACAAATGAATAATACAGAAGATGTTGAAAATTATCCAGGTTTTGAATCGATTAAGGGATCAGAACTAGCAAGAAAAATGTATGACAGTGTTACTAAATTTGAAGCTGAAAATACGTATGGAATTGTTCAAGAGATTAAAGATCATGGAAGTTATAAAGAAGTGATCACAGAAAATCAAATCTATCAAGCAAAAACAATTATTATCGCGACAGGCTGTGAGCATCGTAAATTAGGGATTCCTGGTGAAACAGCCTTTGCTGGTATGGGAGTTTCTTACTGTGCTGTTTGTGACGGTGCATTCTTTCAAAATAAACGCATAGTTGTTGTTGGCGGTGGAGATTCAGCAGTCGAAGAAGCTATTTATTTGACGCGTTTTGCTTCTGAAGTTGTTGTTGTTCATCGAAGAGATGAATTACGAGCGCAAAAAGTTATTCAGGATCGGGCCTTCGCAAATGAGAAAATATCATTTATCTGGGATAGTGTTGTGGAAGAAATTGTCGGAACAGACATGGCCGTAACTGGCGTACGGATTCGTAATGCTAAAACAGATGAAGTGTATGTCGAACCAACAGATGGTGTATTTGTCTATGTTGGACTAAAACCATTAACTGAACCATTCAAAGCAATGGGGATCACAAATAATGCTGGTTGGATCGAAACCGATACGGAGATGAAGACCAAAATCCCAGGCGTTTTTGCCATTGGAGATGCAAGAGAAAAAGAGCTGCGACAAATTACAACAGCAGTCGGCGAGGGAGGAATCGTTGGACAACAGGTGTATAAATATATCGAAGCACAAAACTAAGTTGATAAAGGGAAGTATCTCACTCTTCCCTTTATCATACGTTAATCTATCTCTTTTCATGGTTTCAGAGAAGGGTCAAACGGTTTTGGTTTGACGATTGTCTGAAATCATGAAACAACTCGAGAGTGGATTGGTTTCAAAAAAATTCTCAAAAAATGAGTCCACTTTATTGACACAGATCCACTATAATTGTAGTTATATTTGTTCCAAAGACTTCTTTTGATATTTAACGCAATAGAATCCTTATTAAGATTTAATGTTTAAAAATTGTGTCCATAATTATGATATTATGATAATATTAAATCATAAATCGCTTCATTTTGCTGTTAAAGTTGAAAGGAGGGAATCTGATGTCTTATAGATTTGATAAATATGAGAAGAAAGAAGATGGATTTTCAAATGAGGAATTGCGAGAACTTATCTCTCAACGAACTGAGAAATTATCGTCTAAACATTTATGCGAACTAATGAACTTTATTGAGCCTCTGTACGAAAAGGATATTCTAGAGCCCTATTTGCTAGGAAATGAAATGCCCAATCCAGATTCTCAAGAATATACGTTTCTAAAGTTAGCCAGTAAGTACAAGGGAAATATTATCCGAACACTTATTCTTAAGGAAGATATTAGTAGATATAACTTTCAGTCTTTTGTAGAAAAATATCAGTTGCAGGAAATTACAACAGGATCATACATTTATCCAAACAGTACAATAGATGCTCCATTTATGTTCCAACAAAAATATAGCAAGGCCACGATTGCGTTGGAATCAGCGCTGTACTATTATGGCTATTCTGATGTGATTCCAAAAGAAACGATCATGTATATGCCTAGAACTTACAATTTGAAACAAATCAATTTTGGAGAGCATTCTCTAGTAGAAGTAAAAGATATAACTACTTCTGAAACGAGACAACAACTAAAGATTTTTTACCCAGACAATGATCCAATCCTGCTAATGAAAAATGTAAAGGCAACGATCAATCAAAGTACCCAAATGTCTTTGGAAAATGGACTACCTATCTTGATTACCCCTCTTGAGCAAACGTTGATAGACATTGTTAAGCCACAATTTTCAGTAGAAGAAGAAGTTAAAGTTCAGGCATATAAACAATATATTGAGAAAAATCAAAAAATGCTGCCAAGACTTCAACATCGTGCGTCAATTGATGGGGTATTAAATAAAGTTAATTACTATTTAGAAAGAAGGTTGTATTGATTGAACTCACAACGGCTTAAAGATTTGATCAAGAATATGCCTGACAATGTAAGTTTTGAAGAGTATTATGTTCGTTTTGCAACTGAACGATTTCTTGCTAGATTGCAAAAGACGCCCTATCTAGATAAATTCATTATCAAAGGAGGATTTTTGTTAGAAACGATCTATGATATTCAACAACGTACTACGCAAGATTTAGATACGTTGATTCGGAATATCACTAATGAAAAAGAAGAACTTTTGGTTATTCTAGAAACAATCGCTGCGGTGGATCTGAATGATAATGTTACGATTGAAGTATCAAGTATTGAAACCATCCAGGAGCAAAAGAAATACGCAGGGATCAGAGCAAAGATGATTTTAAAATTTCTTGATGCTAACTCAATCTATAATTTTACTTTGGATATTGGAGTGGGCGATGTGATTACACCTAAGCCTAACTTACGTGAGATTCCTTTGCTATTCAATGATACAAAGCATGAAAGTAAATCTATCAAGATTTATTCTTATCCAGTAGAGACGATCCTTGCTGAAAAGACGGAAACGATTCTTACATTAAGTACAATTAATTCTCGTATGAAGGATTTTTATGATATTTATCTAATTTTATCTGATCCAGAGCTTCCTTCAATTGAAGCCTGTTATTCAGCATTTTCGAATACATGGACTTATCGTAGTGGTTTGCCTTTAGATGCAGAACTGTTCGAAGTATGGTTATTCGTTATTGATCAGATAAAACAGGATACACTTATCCAGAAAACGTATTGGCCCAATTATATAGCCAAACGTTCATACGCAGAAAATTTGAAATTAGGAGATATTTTATTGTTGTTTGAAAGTTATATCAAACAACTCCAACAAGAATATTTGAGACAGAATAGCTAAGGGAGTGACTAAGGTGACAGAGGATGAATATCTTGCGCATATTGCTGGAATACTTAAACAAGAAAATGTAGAGCCACATGTGCAGCGACAATTGCTAGATGCAGTATCAGAATTATTGGAATATTATAGCTTAGAATATGTACGAGAATTATTACCGTCGTTGTTGAAGACATAATTAGAAGAGGAGATACTTCTGTATGTCAATTGTAAAAAGTCCTATCCGAGCATTAAAAGGAAAGTTATTGTTAACAAGCGATAACGATATTTGGGCATATTACCAAGTATCACCAAAAACGATTTCGATAAATAATTTAAAAGCGGTTCAAGAAAACAAAGAACAAATGGCAAATTTGATGCAGCTTCTGGCGCCTTATGAGGATGCGGAGCTAATCATGTTCCCACGAACCATGAATTTATCCAGTCGATTCACGAAATTGTCTGAAGGTTTTGATCAAAATAATCCTGAGCTTGGCGAGTATTACTCCCAAGAAACAGTCAATTTATTGGAACGAGAAGGCACGATTTATCGACCTTCTTTTTTGTTGGGAGTAAAGATAAAAGACCAATATATTGCTGAAAGTTTGAAAGATGCCTTTAAAAAAATATCCAATGAATTCGCGGATGAGCTGTTGGAATTCGCTGGATACGAACGAACTGACGGCGAAACAATACTCGAACAAATCGCCTCAGTTTCAAACGAGGTCTCTTAATTATTGTATTCTTTTTCAATTTGTCCTTTGGGGAAAGAGGAAATGATATATGTGAATTGCCTACAATACATCAGAGGGATGCCTCATAAAATTGAAGATGAAAATTATTGGCAAGACATTGAAGATATTCAATCTGCGATCATTTGTCCGGTAAAGAGAGGGAAGGGCATATTGAAGATTGAAGATGAACTCGGAGAAAGCTACTTGTCTATTCTCCCGATCGGGAATTTTCCAGAGAATATGAGCAATATGAATGGCAGTTGCGGGGAAAACTGGTAAAGGAAAAAACTTTCAATGAAATAGAAAATTTAGGTAGTGGCTACTCTGGATAAGAGGAATAGATACTGGAATGGCAATACTTTTTTTGACAAAAATTATAAGGTGTTGTGAATCCCTTGGTGTTATGGCTCCGATTGCCCTTGACAATGAGCCTCCTCGGATCGGATTCTTTCTGGCAGAAGCGTGCTCATTCAATTACGCTGCCTCTCCAGAGGTATCAGATCCGTGCTCATTATCAAGGGTCCGCTTCGCCAATCTCTGTTGACGAAACTGAATCGGTGTTTCATACCCCAATGTGCCATGTAATCGCAGATAGTTCCACCAATGCACATAATCAAATAATTCCAAGCGTAGTTGTGCCAATGTCTCAAATTGAGATTGATGCACGAATTCGACTTTGACAGATTTATAGGTAGATTCCGCAACGGCATTATCATAGGGACAGCCTTTCTTACTCAGCGAGCGCGTGATCTCAAAACCATTCAAAATCTCATGAATGGTTTGATTATCAAATTCCTTTCCACGATCTGTATGAAAAAGCTTCACGTTTGTCAATGGATAGGGAATCCGACCAAAGGCTTCTCTTACCAATGCGGCATCTTTTTTCGCCCCACAAGAATAACCAATAATTTCTCGATTAAATAAATCCAGAATAAGACAGATATAATGCCATTTTTTTCCAACGCGAACATAGGTAAGATCCGTGACAATGGCTTCCAATGGTTTTTCTTGTGTAAAGTTTCGATTCAGTACATTCGCTGTTTTTGCTTCATTACAAGTCGCTGTATGGTTTTTAAAATGAGCGATCGTGTACGTAGAGTTCAATCCACGTTGTTTCATAATCCGCCCAATTCGGCGCCGACTGATTTGAAGATCACGCTTAGCTAAACATTTTTTTAATTTCCGTGTGCCATAGACTTTTCGGTTGCGGATAAATTCTTCCTGTACGACTTCTTCTAACTCGGACTCATTTTTGACAGGTTGTGCTTGATAATAATAAGTCTGACGGGAAATCTTTAAGATTTTACACATCGCTGATATCGAGTATTTGTGTTTGTTGGTATCAATCACTTGTCTTTTCGTCCGAATATCAGCGCTGCTTGCTTTAAAATATCATTCTCCATTTCGAGCTGCTTATTTTTCTTTCGAAGTGCGATCAGTTCTGCTTGTTCCGGGGTTAGGTTGTCTTTTTCTTTGAACGAGCCCGTCGACTGAGCCTGCTTCACCCATTTATCGAAAGCTGAAGCGGTCAGCTCATAGTCTCGAATGATTTCTGCGCGGGATTTGCCTGCAAGGTAGAGATCGACGACTTGTTGTTTGAATTCTTTTGAATAGGTTCTACGTTGACGTCTTGACATGAAAAATCCTCCAGTATGTTTTTTATTATTCTACACACCTTATTTTTTCTGTCTAGTCTAGTGTAGCCGATTCATACTGAAAAACGTGGAAGACAAGCGTTTAGGCGAAACTTGTCAGACCGAACCAAAAATCACCCATATTTTCAGAAAGAATTTGGGCATTTAGAAGGGAACACAATTGTTGGGGTGCATCATAAAAATGCAGTAATCACACTGGTGGAGCGCCAATCAAAAGCAACTATTACGTTAAATCCAGAAGGTCGTAAAGCAAAGAATATTGAGTCATCCTTAAGCAACTGGCTTCAAACTATTTCTAAAAATCTATTACGTTTGATTGTGGAAAAGAATTTTCTAACTGGAAAGTAATCAGCACAATATTGATATCTATTTTGAAGATCCAGGTACACCTTTTCAACTGGGGTGTTACGAAGAGACGGACTTCCAATTTTTTTGAAACAGTTTTGACAGGCATTTCTTCATTCAGGACGAGTAAAACAGCTCGCTGTTTGAATTCTTGTGTGAAGGATCTACGTTTCATAGTAATTTCTCCTCGAATTACCTTAATTTAGTGTCTACTTTAGTATAACCTGTCTAAGCAAAAAAAATAATTGTTAACTACTTGAGCTTCGTAAGAGTGATTATACATTTAGGGCAGCCAATGGATAACCAGAAGATGTATCGTTTAAGTCTTATACGATACAATGGAATTAAAGAGAAGAATATATGAAAGATACAGGCGAGGAAAAATATTGTGATCCTATTAAGAGTATAAAATTCTCTAAAAGTTATCTAAGTAATATAAAAAAATTGCAGAAGCAGTTATTAATTATGATCCGGAGTTAACTGAAGAAAACTATAATGCTGCTGATGATGAAGCTGAAAAAATTTTTCGAGATATTAGACTCGATACTGACAACCAAAACATTCAAACTGGGGATATTGGGGATTATGTGATTTTAGTAGTGGCTAATATATTACGAGATGAAAAAAAGAAAATAAATTATGTTACCGGCAAAGGAAAGTATCTAAAAGCAAGTGATAAGTTGATATCAAAGATTTTATTAAATGATAAAAATAAAGGGAATATTTCTGAATTTTGCAGGAATAACAGAATCGAAAGGAGCAAGTATTACAGAATACTAAGAAGAAATTTGAAGCACCAAAGTGATGTTGAGCGGGTTGAGAAAATTGCAAGAAAAGTTCTTCATAGTCCAAACACAGAAAACGAGAGTGTAACATAAACGGTGTAAATAACCATTCATCTCTTTAAGCACTTTTGTCTAATTAGACTATAAAGTCAATTATCATCTGTTTTAAATTGAGCTTTTAAATACGTATGAAAACACAAAATCATTAATTTAAACATATGGATTTTTTATAAAAAGAATGGCATACCGACGAAAGTGTGTGCTGAGTAATGAACAAAAAAAGGATATTTCCGAATTATCGAACTAGACATCTTTTAGAAATTGGATAATTTCTGAAAGATGTCTTTCTTTGAGTCGCTCTTAGCACGAGAAGGTTGATATGGTTGTTAGGAAACTAGTAAACAACCAGTTTTAATTGGAGGAGTAGTGGTTTGTTAATAGTGATCTTTCAGGACAATTTAACAAAACCGGGTTCGATAGCGTCGGCTTTACATCAAAATTAATATAAAAAAATTAGCGACGTATCTAAATTGTCCCAATATTGAATCAATTTGAACGGTTCTGAAATCAATGATGTAAACTATGGAACACTCATATGTAAAACAGTTAAGGAGGATTATTATGAATAACATGAGAAAAAAACAAAAAAGAACAACTAAAAGTTGGAAAAATTGGTTTTACGCTTCAATTACGGCAGTAGGCGGTATTTTGGGAGGGACAGCATTTTCTAATGACGTTTCTGCTGCAGTAACAGATATTCAAAATGAAAAGATGAGTGAAACTAACACGGAAAACTTACTAGCAACAGAGGAAAGTACACAAATTCCTGCATCATCAGAAAAACAAGTTAGTTCGGACTTAACAAAGAGTCCAGAGTATTCGTCGGTTTCTAAGGAAAATTTAGTTTCAATTAGTGGGCTTAATTCTCAGACGACATCATTATCAGAACCTAGTAGCGAGTCAATGTCATTATCAGAACCTAGTAGCGAGTCAATGTCATTATCAGAACCTAGTAGCGAGTCAATATCATTATCAGAACCTAGTAGCGAGTCAATATCATTATCAGAACCTAGTAGCGAATCAATGTCATTATCAGAACCTAGTAGCGAGTCAATGTCATTATCAGAACCTAGTAGCGAGTCAATATCATTATCAGAATCTATTTGTGGGTCAACCTTTTTTTCAGAGTCTGTTTCAAATAGTCAGTCTTTTAGAGTAAATGATCTAGGTAGTGTCTCAGAGTCTGTTTCAAATAGTCAGTCTCTTAGAGTAAATGATCTAGGTAGTATCTCAGAATCTGTTTCAAATAGTCAGTCTCTTAGACTAAATGATCTGGGCAGTGTATCAGATTCTATTTCAAACAGTCAATCTCTTAGAACAAGTAATCTGAGTAGCGTCTCAGAGTCTGTTTCAAATAGTCAAACCAACAGATATGAATCATTATCTGCTATTTCAAACTCAACAAGTAATAGTCTTTCAGAAAGAAATAGTTTAGTCAATAGTTTATCAATGTCTGCTTCTGATAGTGTTTGGAATAAAGATAATAATAATGCTGATTCGAATTTAATTATTGGTGTTTTTCTAGATACTTTAGGTGGAACAGGGTATTTGTTTGATAAAGAGACTGGCGCGACGTTGTACTCATTTTCTGATTGGTTCTATACGTCTCCGTATTTTATGTACAATAAAGAAGAGGGGTATGTAAAGATTTTACCAATTGATCCGAAAAAAGATTTTGTGACAAAATGGAGCTATTCTTTCGGGGAAGTTACTTATAAGGGGATTTCATACACTATTGGAGATCGAATTTATGATGAAGCCTTCAAAGTGGGAAACTTTGAAGGATTGAAATATCTTTTTGTTCCAGAAGAAGTAACTATGAGGTACTCTTATAGTTTGACTGGAGAGTATACTCAGGAGGAACTTGACTTATTTAATCAGGCATTAGAAACTGCGAACCTACCTAGTTCAGAAATACTAATGCCAGGAGATTTAGTAGAGCTTCCTAAGGATATCCCAGGTTATAAACTAGTACAGAAAATTTTACCGACAAATATTTTTCCAATGCCTCATCCGTTCGATTGGGAAGTGTATGCAATCGGAACAGGACCTTCAAATTGGGTAGCATATGAATACGTTGTAATTGACAAAGCATAAAAGGAGTTGGTTCTATCATGGAGAGAGGCTCTATTTTCAATAAAAAACTTGACCTTCCGATAAGTAATCTAACCAACTCTTAATTGAACTGTTGTAATACTATCTTATTTCAATTGAAGTCTAATTTTTATATAATGTTAATACGATCGCCAATTGTAAAATTAAACTAGATAACTAAAAAAGTCATTTGTGCTACACTCAAAATAGTTCCGTCCAAAGAATTATAAGGAGTGAGTACAAATGACCTACACTCATCTTACACCAGATGAACTCGTGATGATAGACGCTTATTTCAAAATCAATGAAACCTGTCGCCAATGTTGCCCGTAGTTTACGGCGTTCAAGACAACCCATATACAATGTGTATCACTTCTTGGAACAAGGAAACACCACTTTAGACTATTACCAACGATACAAACAAAATAAATCCCGTTGTGGCAGACGTGCGGTCGTTTTACCCGCTGAACAATCAGACTATGTTCAAAACAAGGTGGCTCAAGGATGGACACCTGATGTGATTATTGGCCGTGCGGAGTATCCAATTGCTTGTTCTGTTCGTACGCTGTATCGGATGTTTGAAGATGCGTTGTCCCTCCATTTGAAAGGAAAACGCAAACCGAATGAACATCAAGAAAAACGTGGAAAACAAGCTTTTCGTCGCTCGATTCGTCAACGAAACAAAGAGTATTCAAATTATTCCAAAGAATTTGGTCACCTCGAAGGAGATACAATCATTGGTGCGAAACATAAAAGTGCAGTTATTACCTTGGTGGAGCGCTTAACCAAAGTGATTATTACACTCAAACCAGATGGTCGACAGGCAAAAGATATTGAACACAGAATGAATCAATGGTTTCAAACGTTTCCTTGTCACGTGTTCAAATCAATCACGTTTGATTGTGGAAAAGAATTTTCAAACTGGAAAGCAATTAGTAATGTCAATGACATAGACATTTACTTCGCTGATCCAGGCACCCCATCACAACGTGGGTTAAATGAGCATTCTAACGGATTATTGCGTAAAGATGGCTTGAAAAAAGCTATGGATTTTACCAATGTACCAGAGTCATTTATTCAATCCGTTGCTTCTAGGAGAAATCATATTCCTATAAGGTCATTGAATTACCGAACACCATTGGAGGTATTTTTGGGTTACATGAATGAAGAGAATTTGTCCAGTTTAATTTGACATTTAGGAGATTAAAAAAGAAAAAGGAGATTCTTGTTTTGTTAGATTTTTTTAAGCAACTTTCGCTAATCAAGCGAATTGTTATTGGGATTGTAGTTGGGGCACTATTAGGGATTTTCCTTCCCAAATGGAGTTTTATTGCGATACTGGGAAGTCTATTTGTTGGTGCATTGAAAGCCATCGCTCCGCTACTAGTATTTGTATTAATTATGGCTTCTGTATCCAAGCACCAGTCAGAAACACAAACTTTCATCAAGCCAATTATTGCTTTATACTTATTTACTACCTTACTAGCTGCAACAGTTGCTGTATTAGCTAGTTATATCTTTCCTTTAACCATCACATTACAAGAGGTTTCAGGTTCGCAAGAAGCACCAAAAGCATTGGTAGATGTATTGGCGACGATTTTGAATAATGTAGTTCAAAATCCGTTACAGGCAATGATTGAAGGAAATTATTTAGGCGTTCTATTTTGGTCAGCAATCATTGGTTTTGCTATGCGTACTCGGAAAAATTCAGTAAAAGAAGTCATTGATGAGTTTTCTCAAGCGATTACTGGTGTTGTTCAACTAGTGATTGCTATGGCACCATTTGGGATCGCTGGACTTGTTTTTGATTCAGTTGCTTCCACTGGTTTAGCAGGTTTAACTCAATATGGGCGACTTCTGCTTCTGTTGGTAGGGACAATGCTAGTCGTAGATTTAGTTATTTATCCTTTAGTCGCTTTTGTATTGATTAGGCAAAATCCATATCCTCTCGTTTGGTTCTGTTTAAAAGAAAGCGCACTTCCTGCATTTTTCACTCGGAGTTCTGCGGCAAATATCCCGATCAATATGATGCTGGCCAAACGCCTTGGTTTAACAAAGGAATCGTATTCTATTTCGTTACCATTAGGCGCAACGATCAACATGGGTGGGGCAGCTATCACTATCTCCATAATGACTTTAGCTACAGTCCATACATTGGGAATTGAAGTTCCGCTTACTTTGACCTTAATTTTGTGTGTATTGTCAGCTCTAGCTGCTTGCGGAGCTTCTGGAATCGCTGGTGGGTCGTTATTGTTGATCCCATTAGCTTGTAGCCTTTTCGGAATTAATAACGATATTGCTATGCAAGTTGTCGGTGTTGGTTTCATTATTGGTGTGATTCAAGATTCTGTTGAGACAGCAGTTAATTCATCAAATGATTTATTTTTCACTGCTATCGCTGAATTTTCAGATCTTCGTAAGCGTGGAGAAAAGATAGATTTACAGAAACGTTTAGCAGGTAAATAGAATTTTATTAGGTAGTTGTAATATTCAAAGATGAAGGTATGTTAACCTAGTCAAAATGACTGCGATAAATACTTGTTAGAAAAATGCAAAATAGGAATAGGGTGGAAATCAATGAATCTTCAATTTCATCTCTATTCCTATCTTTTTATTTGCGGCGAAAAGTATAGAGAATAATAATAAGACGAAGATAACTATTATCATAATACAATTTGGTGATTAGATTTTTTTAGAATAATAAAGTAATCTTTCAATTCTTCATAGCTAAGAGTAATGAAGAATTTCTAATTGACTAGGCTGATATAATTGGAGGGGTGTACCATAAGAAAACAGATAGGAGGAATGCATTTGAAAAAATGTAATATGGATCATTAACATAATTATGAAAAATGTCCACACTAAATAAGGTAAATTGATATCGTTTTTTGAACCATAACAAGCGACTTGAAATTCTTGATTTTTGGCAATTGAACAGCTTCCTATATCGGGTGGCATATTCTTGGGAGTGATAAAGAACGGTATTATAAATATCATCTTTTTTGAGAGTATGCTAGATTAGCACAAGTAAACAATGAGCAACCGTGATTAATGCTTTCTCGAGGAAACGACAAGCTACACGTATATTGATTAAAGGTTGAAAAGTGATTCTTCGTACGTATTTATCTCCCCGTGATTTATAGTGTATACATGCTTCTTCAATTTACTACAAAAAAGTGAAGCCCCGTTAATAACGCAACATCTTTTCATGCGATATTGTGCCTTGAGCGGAACGTGAGAAGCATGATTATATCATGTCATAAAGCCAGGTCAAAATACAAACAACAGATGGTTAATCAATTCAACTTTGAAGATATTGAATAATACTTCTCAGAGAAAGTGGATGCTATTTATTCGGTTTTAAAAAAAGGGATTTAAAAGCTAGAAGGAGTATTTGTTCAAAAAGAAGTTTAACTTGTTTTGTTAGGAGAAACTAATACATAGCTGAATAAGTGAGCCAGTTTCATAATTCACTTTTACAGAAAAGCAAGCACTCATCCAATTTCAAAGATTCCTTTTTTGAAATTAAGCGGCTGTTTCTTTTTCTAACTTCTCGTGATTCAATCGTTGCACCGCGTATTGTTTTGAATTACAAGCTAGCTGAATAAGCAGAAGTTCTACCTCGATTAAGTCAGCTTTATAGGGAGTCGTGTCATTCAATTTCATGTTTTTTTTCAGGGAACCATTCGCAGCCTTGTAATTTACTGAGATAGGCACGCCAACAGATTTTTCTTTTTGAAAGAGCCCTAGCAGTGAGGAAAAATCTAATTTTTACGATGAAATTTTGATAATGATTCGTAACTAGTGATGATCGTTATCAAGATCAATTGAGGAGGATAGTAAGCTGTAAAAAATCTACACTACATATTTTTTTGTTAAAAAAAGGCTATGTTTTCAAAAAATATCAAAAAGACTATTTAGGTGACTACAACTAAGTAGCTTATATGAACCATTTAGAGAAAATTTTTCCACTGCTAGAGTAATTTATGACAGTTCAATCGTTATTTCTAACCTTACTAACAGAACTATATCTAGATTACATTTGCAGTAAATTATAGCCAATCTATTTTATTTCCACCACTAGGATTACTTAGTCTTATGAAAAACTAGAAAAGAAATATTTCTTCAAAAAATAAATTAAGTTATTTGTCTTTAGGTTTAAAATCGTTTTGTAATGCTATTATAAAATAGTGATTAGAATTAATCAATAATATATCTAAATTTTATTATTTTTAATTCTCTTTAAAAATGAATGACAAAAATGAACATCGAATTTCTCATTTTTAAGAATTAAATCTTAATTACAAAAGAAATAAACCGTCATATAAGCCGTCAAAATTGGAGGTAAACATTGATGAGAAAAGGAGAAAATATCTACTTAAGAAAAGATGGACGTTGGGAAGGTCGTTATTCAAAAGGAAGAAAAAGCAATGGAAAAATCAGGTATGGATACGTGTATGGAAAAACATACACGGAAGTTCGCCAAAAATTATTTCCACTTAGAATTCACTATGCGACCATTCAACAAATTCAAGGAAATTCAAGTGAAACATTTGAGGAGTGGGTGAGTTACTGGTTAAAACATGTACAATATGAAGTAAAACCATCAACTTTTGCAAGTTACTACTACAAAATTTATAAGTATGTACTACCAACATTAAAAGATGTTCCCTTAAATGAACTATCTATAGAACAAGGAAGAGATATTCTTAAAGAACTTAGCCAAAAACTTGCTAGATCAACCATCCATGTCATCTTTAGAATTTTGAATAAATGTTTGAATCATGCGAAAAAGACGAAAAAAATACTTTCTAATCCTTTCGAGAGTCTACAATTGCCTAAAGTTAAGAAAAAGAAAGTTGAAGCACTTTCTCGTTCGGAACAAAAAAAGTTAATGAAAACCGCTCTGAATGAAAGAAAAGGAAATGGTCTACCAGTGCTATTAGCTTTACATTCAGGAATGAGAATTGGAGAAATTTCTGCTTTACGTTGGTCAGATATAGATTTTGAATCAAGTCTGATACATGTAAATCATACGTACCAACGAATAGGAATTTCGAAGGGAAATAAAAAGACTCAGTTAAATTTCGCAAGCTCAAAAACGGAAGCATCTATACGAGTAATTCCTATAAGCCATGCGTTAAGAAGGCTGTTATTAGCTCATAGAAAAATATCAAAAGGAGAATTTGTTTTTTCTCATAATGGAAAACCTTGTGAGCCTAGATTACTAACTTATTACTTTCATAAAGTTCGTTCAAAAGCTAATTTACCACATATACATTTCCATCAACTGCGTCATACATTTGCTACACGTTGCTTAGAATCAAAAGGAGATATTTCTTCGGTTAGTGCCCTTCTAGGCCATGCTTCTACGCAAATGACATTAGATACTTATGTGAATGCTTTGTTGGAACAAAGATATCTAGTGATAGAGAAAATGGAGAAATCTATTATTTAAAAAGCGCTTTCTTTTTTGGAAATGGGGAGCACTTTTTTCTCTTTTTTAAGAAAGCGCTTTCTAGATTTGCTTTTGCACATTTTTAACCACAGCTTGGCTGAAGGTAACATTTTTAAGATGAAATTTTTAAGGACATTCCTTCAAAAAAATTATAAGCCGTCTTAGGTCGTCAAAGAGAGCTCCTATTCCTTATTTTTAAAGGAATAGGAGCTCTTGACTTAGTTTTCATAAGACTAAGAATAATTCTAATTTGTATAAGAAATAGAGAGCTTAGTAAAAAACTTTTCCCATTTAAAAGAATTGAATTCCTCATTTTTTATAATAACAAATTTTTGGAGAATTAGAGATAAATATGGTGTTTCTTATCGATATTTCAATTTTAATGAATTAATGATTGTTGATACCGCTGGTGGGCTGTTAGATAAAAAAAGAAAAGGAAGATAAAAATGAATGTATTGATATTAACGAAATGTGTTTTTGCTGAAGATGAATTGGTAGAAAAATTAAATTTGCTTGGTCATGAAGTATTTTGTAGCAACCGGATTCTTGATGAGCTAAAAAAGGATATAAAAAATACTCCAGTAATCAACTATTTTCCCACAATTATTTTTAGTGAAACAGTATCAGATGATGAAGTTGGGCAAGTAGTTAAGAATAAAAATATTCAAAATGCGGTTCTTTTTAGAAAAGCTACTACATTTTCAAAAAAAAGACATAAAGAATACGAAGATGAGAAAATCAGTTTTTTGTTCATGGATGATCCTCTAGAAGAAATGGGAGAAAAGCTGAGGAGAAATCAAGATGAAAATCAAGCCAATAGAAAACCGAATATAATGTCTTTCAATATTAAAGATATTGATTCTATGCTGGTTTTGAGTAATCAGGAACGACAGGTTTTTGAAATTCTATATGACGCTAAGAGTAAGGTTGTATCAAGAGAAGAGATATGTAAAAAAGTGTGGGCACAAGTAACTAATTCTAATCTTGCTCAAACATCTACAATTGTTCGAAGAATTAAATTGAAACTTGAAAATTCTGATTTTGTTAACTGTGATTTACAGACAATTTGGGGGAAAGGTTATCGAATTATTGCTGATTGATTGTTCTTTTCCAATATATTCGAATGCTTGCTTATAAAAAATAAAAGGAATCAGTAGGATTACTATGAAAGATAAAAATATTAAGAAGTACAAAAAAATTGCCAACAAGATAATCAAACTTATGCCTACATATAAAGCGATGTCAGATAGTGATTTACAAAATCAAACGAAAATTCTGAAGGAAAGGCTAACTAACGGAGAAAAGGTTGATAAGCTTTTGCCGGACGCCTTCGCTGTAGTTGCAGAAGCAGACAGGCGAGTTCTTGGATTAGATCCGTATTATGTTCAGATCTTAGGCGGTATTGCCTTGTTTTATGGAAATGTTGCAGAAATGAAGACCGGTGAGGGAAAGACACTTACTGCAACGATGCCAATGTATCTTAGAGGATTAATGGGGAAAGGAAATTTTCTGATCACTTCAAATTCATATCTCGCGTGGCGGGATGCAGAAGAGGTTGGGAAAGTTTATCGTTGGTTAGGTTTAACGATTTCTGTCGGTGTTCCAAAAGATGCCAGCGAGGAAGAAATAAATAAAGAAGAAGTATATGGATCGGATATTGTTTACACCACACATAGTGCTTTAGGTTTCGACTACCTTTTCGATAATTTAGCAACAACACTTGAAGAACAATTCGTTAATAATTTCAATTATGTCTTAATTGATGAGATTGATGCCATCTTGCTAGATATGGCTCAAACCCCATTAATTATTTCAGGAGCACCTAAAGTGCAGTCGAATTTATTTGAAACATCAGATTGGTTTGTTAAGAGTTTATCAGAGGGTGAAGATTATCTAAAAAGTGAAGATAGAAGAAATGTGTGGTTTACAGAAGAAGGAATTGGGAAAGCGGAGAAATATTTTGGTATTCAGGGGATTCTTACAGAAGAATGGCATGATTTGTACAGACATTTAGTTTTGTCTTTGAGAGCTAATAAATTATTAGAAGAGGACAGAGATTACGTAGTGGAAGAGGGGGAAATATTACTCTTAGATGAAGCAAATGGAAGGAAACTAATTGGAACAAAATTACAGGCTGGACTCCATCAAGCGATTGAAGCAAAAGAAGGGGTAGAAATTACAAATGAGACGAGATCAATGGGTTCAATCACGTATCAAAACCTCTTTAAGAAATTCCGAATCCTGTCTGGGATGACTGGAACGGCTAAAACAGATGCAGAAGAATTCCGTGAAACATATAACGTGAATGTTATCCAAATCCCAACAAATAAACCAATAAGAAGGGTTGATCACCCTGATGAAGTGTATATCACAAATAAAGCCAAAGCATTATCATCACTCAACGCGGTTAAAGAAGCACTTAAACAGGATCGTCCCGTCTTAGTGGAGACGGGGTCTGTCGCCATGTCTAATTTATATTCACTATTACTGTTACAACAAAAAATCCCTCACAACCTTTTAAATGCTACTACGGTTGCGAAGGAGTCTTTAATTGTGTCTGAAGCAGGTAGAAAAGGGGCTGTGACTGTTGCTACATCAATGGCTGGAAGAGGGACAGACATAAAGCTTGATCCTGAAGCAAGAGAGAGCGGTGGGTTATTGGTTTTAGGGACCGAACGAATGACCAGTGATCGAATTGATTATCAGCTTAGAGGTCGTGCCGGCAGGCAAGGAGATCCTGGAGATACTGTCTTTTTTGTATCAATGGAGGACAAAATAGTTGTGGAAAGTGCCCCTAAATGGGTTGCTAAAACCAGAAAGAAACTAATCGCAGAAAATGAATCAAAAGAAGCTGAGGAAACACAACCGCTAAAAGAAAAAAAATACGACAAAATTATTCAAAAATCTCAGGCGAATCGAAAAAATCAAGAAGTAGAAAGTCGTAAAAATATCCTTGAGTATGATGAAGTCATTAGCGTTCAGCGAGAGATGATTTATGCTGCAAGAAATAAAGTTATGAGTGCTTCTCCAGATTTTATGGAGGACATTATTAGACAGTCCGTAAAAAATACAATTGATTCCTTTAGTTCAAAAAAAGCGAACTTGAATAGAAACGATTTGATTGATTTTATCTACAATAATATCGCTTATAATTTTGATGCTTCTTCAATAGATCAAGATATAACAGAATACAATAAGAAATCAGTGAGTGAGTATTTAAGCAAGATAATTTCAAATCAAATCAATACTCTCCACTCTGTAATACCAGATAGTTTTCAACAACTCTATTTTAAAAGGATAGTTGTTTTGAAAGCTGTAGACACAATGTGGATAGAACAATCTGATAATTTACAACAATTGAAAGCTATTGTGAATGGTAGGAGTTGGGGACAACACAGACCCATTTATGAATTTCAAATTGAAGCAAGGAGATCCTTTTTTGAAATGAAGGAGGAGATATGGCTGAATATGCTAAGAAATCTATTGTTATCGGATTTAGTTTACAATTCCGATGGTTCTATTGATGTAGATTTCCCATAATGAAGCTAATACTTAGTATTTAAAAAAGGGCGGTTAGCAATGAAAAATAACAAAGAAATAGTCAAACGGATATGCTGGAGTATTTTATTACTTATTGTTGTTGGCTTTGGAAAAAAAATAGAAGTTCCAGGTTTTTTGGATGTGCCGAAAGGGGAGACTCAAAATTTGATTCTTCGTTTTCTATCAACAACCACAGGAGGGAACCTATCAAAGCCCACTCTGCTTTCTTTGGGGATGGGTCCATATATGACAGCATTAATTATTTGGACCACTATAAGTATGATTGATACCGATAGGATTAAAAACCTTTCTGTTAAACAAAGAGGATACATTCAAAGGGGTCTAACACTCCTTTTTGCAATTGCTCAAGCAATCGCTTTAACACTTAAGTTTAAAACATTGATAAATTATGAACAATTTCCAGGGATCAATAAATTTGCAATATTCTGTATGAGTATTGTCATACTCACCACTGGGGCAATGTTTATTTCTTGGATATCTGATATTAATAGTGAAAAGGGTCTCGGAGCACAGAGCTTGTTTATTTTACCTGGATTACTTTCCAATTTACCAGCAATGTTGGTTTCTGGACAAAGTGGTACCTTACGTTTAGACAGTCGATATTTTATCGGTCTTCTTATTATTACTTTAATCTATATTGTAGTAACAATTTTTTTATACAATTCAGAATACCGAATCCACATCCAACGAACAGGGATAGAGAATAAATTTAACAATTCATATATTCCAATTCGATTATTAACAGCTGGGGCGATGCCCTTTATGTTCGCGGTAACTGTATTTTCGATTCCTCAATTATTACTATTAAACGATCGTTGGACCAATACACTTTTTTCTAGTATTCTTTCTAGACTTTTCTCCTTTAATACTGTTGAGGGAATAATAACTTATGGAATTATCCTTTACGCATTAGGAATGGGATTTAGCTATATCAATGTACGACCACATGATATTGCGAAGAATCTTAAAGAATCTGGTGATTACATTTATGAGGTTGTACCTGGAGTGGAAACAGAAAAATATATCAAGAAGAAATTATCTACTATCGCAATGGTAGGGAACTCGTATTTAGTAGTCGTCTCTCTCATTCCGTTGTTTATAGGGTTAAAAATAGAGATTATTGCCAACTTGGCCTTTTATTTTGGGAGTGTTTTTATGCTGATTATTATCCTGGATACTCTCACTCAAGAAATCAAATTCATTTTTTCGAAACGTAATTACAAAATTTTTTAGTGAGAAGCAGGAGTGGAAAAATCAATGATTTACTTAATTCCAAATTGGAAACAAGCAGATAATAGTTTAGAGAGTGACAGAGTTTTAAATATCATCAAGCTTTTTACTGAGAATAATGAAAAATATAAGATTTTTCTATTAAATCACTTGCCTTTTTTAAGATATAAGGCACAAGAGCACTCGTTACTATCCAATTCATATTGGCGTGCTTACGATGTGATTCAAAATATTTCTATACAAGAAGGACATCCTTTAAGTTTTGAAGATCTTTCATTTCCAAGTGATGTTGAGACAATCTATACCCCTTTTGGAATTGTTCTTTTTCAAAAAAATAGAAAATTTGGAGAGGTAAAATTCAATAAGTACGGTTGTATTGAAGGGGTGAAATACTTTAATGAAGATTATGACTACTTTGAGTATTACGATGATCGAGGTTTTTTGTCACTAATTGAGTATTCAACAAAACAAAACACAGTCACTAGACGAGAATTCTTCAATGAATACGGTGAAAAAACTATTACAGAAATTTTGGAAAATGAACCAAGGATAATAATTGAAGAGGCTGGAGCAGATAGTTTAAAAACGAAAGAATTCTCTTCTATGAAAGAGGTCGTAGAAGAAGTCTTGAAATTAGAATTAAATCAAATTAAAGATAGTAATAAAAAAATAATTACAACGACAGATAATGACATTCTAAGAGTGACACAAACAATTCAAGAAGAGGAATCATTGGTACGTATTGTTTCAGATGATGATGATCTCCATCTATACGATAAACACCTACTTATAGAAAGCTTGAAAAAAGCCAAGTATATTGTGACTGATACAAAAGGAAAATCGCATGAATTATTAACTATGAAAAAAGCAAATTCAGAACTTGTTGATACAAAATTAGCAACTATTCCTATGTTTAATACAGAGTTATTTTTAGGTATGAGTAACTCAATTGCTCAACTAATTATCTATTGGCGAGTGGAACAACTGACAGACTTTCTGCTTGAAGCAAACCAAATTTTTATTAAAAACTTGATTGATAATACCAAATATAGCTTAATCGTAGAAGTTGGTACACGAGTGGATCAGGTTAAATTACAAGATCGCCAAAAAGAAATTATCGATTCCTATTTTGATGTAGATAGCGAATCGGATGACTTCAAAAAAACTGCTCATTTTATTGAAGCGAAAAGAACTAAACACTTATATAAGGCTGATGAAATAGCGATTGAAGAAATTCGAAAAAGTGATTCTTGGAAAAATTTAGTTAAGGCAATCAATGTATATAACCGAATTGAATTCCGAGTACAGCCTACGCTTCTCTCTGTTAGAAATGATTTTCATAAAGCCAGACTCTATGTGGATATTAATGAAAAATACAATTTGCAGATGCAATCGTTAGCAATCAGTGCGGGAATTCCACAACTTGCTAAAGTAAAAACGGATTTTATTGAGGATAAAAAGAATGGAATGGTCGTCAGAAGAACATCTGAGCTAGAACCTGCTTTAACCTATTTTTTACAAAAACTGAATAATTGGAATAATGCACTAGTTAAAAATGTCTCTGTGATCGAGGACTTTAGTCCACAAGTCATAATGGAAAAATGGAGGGATGTTTTAGATGTCCAAGAAAATTAGAGTTATTCATATTGGAGAACAGGAAATAGTGAATTTAAAACCGTTATCCTCCAGTTTTCAGTATATTTGGGTACCGAGTAATTACAATTTTCAGCTAGATGAACAAGAGCTAGAACTTTTTGTTGGCGGAAAATTCAATAAAAAATTTACAAGAGCTATTTTCATTTTGGGCTCAAATGAAGGTAATTTCACTTTGAGTAGTGACTTGTTGGTACAACTACCAGCTTATCAAATACTTTACGCTAAAGATTCAGAAGTTTCTTCTGAAATAGAAAGGATACTAACACTAAAAGAAGCGATTCCTGTTGGTTTGGAAGACATTACTTCAGTGTTCCAGTTCATTAATAAGCAATATTTAGTTAGACAATCTGGCTATAAATTGTCAAATGATTATATCAAAATTGATTCAAATTTTGATGGAACCGTTCAAAAGTGTGGTAATTCTTATATTGAACTTGAAGGTAATTTCTCACAGCAGTTCAAACAAGTAATTTCATGGAAAATGACGAATCTTATTAAGGCAGAAGAACAAATGGAGTTCTATTCTGAGTTATCAGTACCTTCAGGAGACCTTGAGTTGCTGTTCAAGATTTTTCTAGTAAAAGAAAATACATCTGAAGTAGTACAAATCATCGAAGTACCAGTAGAAAATCTTCAGAAGAAGGATAAGATTGTTTTCGAACAGCCAGTGAACACTTACATTAATGTTTCGCTCTATGCTCGTGGGAAAAAAGGAAAAATTAAAATAAGTCAAGTTCATATAAGAAAAGCATTAGCGGATAAAAGTGCGATGATTCCCGGAGGAAACCGAATCGTGGATGAAGAGAATCTTTCAGGAGAGGTATTCTATTACTTTAATGCAGGGGATCTAAAACCGCCATTAGCGATTTATTTCTCTGGGTATCGTCCAGCAGAAGGCTTTGAAGGTCGCCGAATGATGAGCAGTATGGGCGGTGGACCGTTTATGTTGATCGCCGATCCTAGATTAGAAGGTGGAAATTTCTATTTGGGAAGTGAAAAATTCGAGCAAAAGATTGTTGATGTCATTCTGGATAAGTTAAATCTGCTAGGTTTTAAAAATTCGGACTTGATTTTATCAGGGTTATCTATGGGAACTTTTGGAGCACTATATTATGCCAGTGATTTAAAACCCAATAGTGTCATTATAGGTAAACCATTGGCAAATATCGGAACGATAGCTTTGAATGAACGAGTGTTACGCCCCAATGGCTTCCCAACTTCATTAGATATGCTCTATTACAACATGGGAGAATCTACAATTGAGTCCGCTGAAAGACTAAATAAAAAATTTTGGGATAAGTTTTCTGCTGGTGATTATAGCAATACTACTTTTGCTATTGCCTATATGAAGCAAGATGACTATGACAAGGAAGCTTTTCCTCAATTATTTAAAGTGTTAAAAGAAAATCGTTCAACTGCGAGGGTCTTGTACAAAGGCTTAGTCGGCCGACATAACGACAATAGTACTGGAATAAACAAATGGTTTTTAAAACAATATCGAAATATCTTATTCAATAGTTTTCACAGAGTCATGGATGATTTTGAATAACTAGAGGGGTGAAATGTTGGAAAATTTTTACATGATAAAGTGGGGGATTGATTTTAATGATAATTACAATTATGGAGCAAATATACGTCTTTTAGAGGATGATTCTATACGATTTTCTTCTCCATTTATGCCCACAGGGACCCCTATAAAAACATGGTATTCAAAAACAGAGTTTCATTTGGCCCGTAAGTCTCCAATGTTGCCAATTTTGCTGAATGGTAAAGGATATAACATACAGGTACATGCAGAATTCGATAGAAAAGATGCGGTTCAATTAGTGATCGAGTTTTTTGATGTGAATAATAGTGTGATCGAAAAAATACATTTCAAGGAGTTGGAGGGGCACTTTACCTTTCCAGATGAAGCGATTAGCTACAATGTTCAATTAGTAAATAAAAAACATGAATTTATTATTTTTAGGTACTTAACCATTTTTAGTGATTCTCTAAAAGAACGATACGAGATTAAGCCCAATAAGAGTACTGAAGCATTTTTCTTCAAGGTAAAACATCCATATGAAGGAATCAAAACAAAAGTGGTTATACAGAAAAAAACGAAATATATGGCGAGTTTAGTAATAGAAGACTATATGAATTATTACTTCTTGATTGGAGATCAGTCCGAAAAAGCTTGGTTAGATGCGGCTACACATATGTGTAATGATATAAAAAATAATCAGCAACTTAAATCACTCTTGATTGAAAAAGGAACACGTTTTAATACATTAGAGGATAAATTCAAATTACTTCCCTCTGTGTTGGAAGCTGTTATCCCATCAGATAGAATGACAAATTTTCTATCTAAACCTGCAGCTGGATGGACGAATTTAAAAGATCGAGCACAAATCAATGAATATGCAATCAGCATTTTGCGACAAATTATTACAAAAAATGAGTAATAAAATATCAATGGAAATAATCTGTAATTTAATGAATGAAAATCAGGGGGGAAGAAGAAATGAACTTTTTTATTAATAAAGCGATGGGACTAGGCAATTCAGGAGTTGAACATGCACAGTTTTATCGAGCGAAATGTTTTGAAAAAGTCAAACTTCCGTATAAGTATATTTTTGTTGAATTAGTAAAGAACTTGCACGAAGCAATGGCTGCTTGGGATATACCAGACAATAGGGTGATCAATATGTGGGAACTCTTTGTTTTTGGGCGAGATTATATAGTAAATGGCGCTAAAAAAAGATATGAACACAAGGAAGATGTTTTATTAGATTTCACCAATACTCATCGGATAAAAGAAACGATCACATCTTCAGGCATGTTGGTTGTGGAGCATTTAGAAAAATCACCAAGTAAAAAGAAGGAAAATTTACTTTTAGTTTCAACATATAAAATCGAGTTATTTGATTATAAAACACGGAAAAGAAAAGTCATGTTTGAGTATGTTGATCATAAGCATAGAGGTCGGTTACTTAGTAACATTCATCTCTTTGATTTTGAAGGAGAGCACCTGTTTTTCCAGAACGAAGTATTATTACAGCGCTTTTTTTTCGAGTACTTAGCAGCGCAATTTGAAGGAACAAAAAACTTTATCATTGATCGAGGACAAGAGTCTGAATCAGCGCTCTTTAACCATAAACCAAAAGACACAAACATCATCGAGATTATTCATGCGGATCATCTTTCTGATCGCGATGTTCCGAGTGCACCGTTATGGAACAATTACTATGAATACCTATTAACGCATATGGAAATGGCGGATCGTGTTGTGGTTGCGACAGAGCTACAGAGGCAAGATCTTTTACTAGATTTTCCAAAGGAAACGCAAAAAATATGGGCGATTCCAGTTGGAGGAATTCGAGATCATGAACTACAACAGAGGAAAATAGAAACACAAAGTCGTTCTCTTCGTAAATTTATTACAGTTTCACGTTTAGCCGCTGAGAAACATATTGATCTTGTGATTCATGCAGTTTGTGAGGCAAGAAAAAAATTTCCTGATATTTCTTTGGATATTTATGGCCAAGGTGGGGAAGATAGTAAATTACGTAAACTAATCAAAGAATTAGATGCTGAGATGTATATTACTTTGAAGGGGCATTCAAACAAAATTTCTCAAGTTTATCCAAAGTATGATGCATTTATTTCTGGTTCGTACTCAGAAGGATTTGGATTAACATATATTGAAGCTTTAGATGCAGGTCTTCCAATCGTTACTTTTAAAGCAAGATTTGGTGCTATGGAGCTGATAAAAAATGGTTTGAATGGTTATTTAAAAAATTTCTCACGCACGGATGAAGAGTATAGTAAGCAACAATTGGCCGAGGGTATTGTTCAACTTCTTGAATCTGATCAACAAAGAATAGTGAGACAGACAAGAGAGTCTGTCAAAGAATACCAGGACTCAATTATTGCAGATAAATGGAAGGAGCTTATCAATGGACTATGAGTTAGTTAGTGCTATAAAACCAATAGATAAAATATGGCAGACCCAAAAACAGCGTTTGATTGAAAAAAACGGAAAAGTGATCTCTCTTTCTCCAAGTCCAAATTTTAATCAATTAAAAAAAATAGAAGGTGTAGAGGGAATCAATCTATTAGATGAACTAACAAAACGTGAGTATCATCCGGATAATTTTCTATTTTTCAATCAAATACCAACGGCGGTTTCAGCCGAAGTTTTTATGAATGAGGATCGATCGATTTCGGTCATAAACGATGGTACGGAAATCGCTCGAGTAGCTACTTATCCTGAAACTAGAAGACATGTAAAAGAGGTCAAATATTTAAATAGTGATAATACAACAGACTTTATTGAAGAATACGCTGACGATGGTCAACTATATAGTAATATTTTCTTTTTTAATGACAAAGTCCATGAGATTGATTTTTACAACAGTAAGCAATTTCCGATTATTCAGTATTTCTTTTATGAGGGGCAAATCAACTTAGTTGTTGTGAGAGATCAAAATACAGGGAAAGTTACTAATAAATACAGTAGTCTTGTTCAATTTTTAACGGATCAGGTTGCAAATCGAGTAACTGAAAAAGACAATGTCTCAATTTCCTACATGGGGTTAGAATTATTCGCCTTGGAAAAAACAAAATCACGGAATGTCCTTTATTTAACTGAATCTCCTTTGACTGGTACTGGATGTATTAAAGGAAATTTATTGAGCATATTAGAAAATAAAATTCCTTATATTCAGGAAGTAAAGATGTCGCGTGAGCATTATAACAAATTAGTAGGTAAAAATGTTTGTTTAGATAAAGTAACTAAAATTGATTAAGGAGTTTGAAATTATGACAATCCCAGCAGAAAAAATCTTCAATGAGATTCATAAATTATCGAATGAAAATCCAGACTCGTTCTTGGATTTTGAAAGAGAAAAGGACTTAGCTACACAGTTATTTGAAGAACAAAAAAAACATGTGAATGTTATGCAAGCTATTAATGAACAAATTAAACAATTAGCTACGAATAAGGAATCAGCTATTGTACAGATCAAACAATTGAAAGCTGACTTTAATGCTATCTTTGAAAAGTATAAACAAGAGTATTCTTCATTAAAAGAGATTTTGGTGACGATGAAGGTTTCTTATGATACTGAGAGATTTATAGCTAAGCAATACTATATTACTGAAAATGAAAAAATTATTTCTAATATTGTGGATGAAATATAAAGGAAGGAAAAAGGAGAAGTATAAATGACAAACACAATCTCAGCAGATCAGCTATTAACCAAAATAAATCAATTATTAGACGAAAATACATCATCTATACTAGGATTTGCCACAGAAAAAGAAAAGGCTCAACAACTAGTGAATGGACAACATGATAAAGTATCTCAGCTTCAACATTTGCATCAAGAAATGATTGCAATGCAAGAGAATTCAGGTGTGTCAATCGACGACATTAAGAATATTAAAGCAAAATTCAACCAAACCTATCAAGCGTATCAAGAAGAATATAACTCATTAAAAGAGATTTATTTGACCATTTTTGTTTCATTTACTACAGAAAAATATGTTTTGAAACACTGCTTTTTTGGCGAAAGTGATCAGGTGCTTACCAAAATTGTCGAAAGGACTACCGAACAAGACCTACAAATTGCTCAATTAAGTGAGATTATTAGTTCTATTGAAGAGGGATAATTTTTTAATAATGTTTCCATGAATTACACATATATCCTTTTGGAACTTATTTTAAAGGGGAGAATCCAATGAAAAAGGATCAACTATCAAGAAAAATTGAAGAAAAATTTGAGCAGGAAAGTAATAAAGTTGTAGATAAAGCGGAGAATAAGGAAAAACAATCAAAGCTGCTAACAATAATTATTTCAGTGATTATGTCAGGAGTTATCCTAGGATCACTGGTTTATTCCTTACTTGAATCTATTGGAAAGTAATTATTTCCCTATTGACCCTAGTTTAAAAAAATTGAGGTGGACATATTAGCGGGAGCGTGTGAAATGATGAAGAGTAGTCTATTGAGTATTTGTAGGTTAATTAATACGATGAATCCAACTTTGACTGAACCACAAAGTTCGGTTGTGGCTGTAAATATTGATCGTGAATCTATTGAAGAAATTAGAAAAAGAAAAGGCGTCTCAATTCGTACTTTGGAGAGAAAAATCAATCTTTCAAAATCTAGGTATTATCGTTGGTTACGTTATCAAACTGATTTACCTTTAGAATTGGTTATGGGCTTAAAAAAAGTTTTGAATATGTCAGATCGAGAATTATTAAATCTATTTGTCTCCTCTACGGATGAGCAAATCCAAATGTTAGGTTTAGTCATTTATACATCTATGTCAAATCAAGAAAAGGATTTTAAACAGTTTTTGAGTTTACGAAAATCGTTGGAAAAATATAAAAATTCTAGTGAAGATAATAGTGCCTATAAATTAGTTTTAACTTATGCCGATTTAGTTGCACATTGTCGTAGTGGAAATACATCCTTGGTTGAGCTAAAACGTATTGAAGCGTATTTTGCATCAATTGATTATTTTACAATGTTTGACATTTTACTATATTTAGCAACTTTACGAATTAGTCTAAATTATTCACTTGTCAACTCTGTAATGGAAAAAGAAAGTATTATTTTAGAAAATAGCTTACTTAAGAAATTTTCTAATAATCAATCAAATGAATGGAAAGATATTTTAATTGGTTGTGTTATTGACCTATCGTTATGCTTTGTTGATATGAATAATCATGAACAGGCTATTAAATTACTTAATAAGGCCACAACAATTTTGAAACAGCAAAATGCAGAGAATCAGCAGACAAAAGAAATATTTCAATTACTGGCTTATCTTTACGTTACAAAAGATATATCTAGTGAAGATACTATTATTAATAAAATTAAGTCCGGCATGAACCATCTATCCTTCTACTTGCCGAGAAATGAACTTGATTTCTTCAGAAATTTATCAATCAAGGAGAAATATGTCTTTGAATAAATGGATAACTAATATTGTAGAAGGGCATTCGGTAGATTCTGTTTCAAAAGCTCGAGCTGATGTTGCAGAGATTGCCGAGGAGATTGGATTTCAAAAACTATACATTTATCGATACATTGATGAATTGGAAAGTGATCAGTCTCTTCTTTCGAGAATTGATGGGATTACAGCAGGTGTTTCAAAAGGCGACGTAATTGTGTATCAATATCCAAGCTATAACCAGTTTAAATTTGAAACAGTCTTTGTCGAACGGTTAAGACAACGCGGAGCTCGAGTTGTTTTGTTGATTCACGATTCTGAGTTATTAAGAGATAACAGTTTTTTAAAAGAAATTGACCTGTTTAATCAAGCGGATATGTTAATTACACATGGAGAAAAAATGGAGCTTGAATTAAAAAAATTCGGAATTAGTACGACAATGGTATCCAAAGAATTATTTGATTATCTGATACCGAATGAACAAATATTGATGCAAGATTCTTTGGAAAAAGACATTGTTTTTGCGGGGAATATTCAAAAATCTATTTTTTTAAAAGACTGGGACTATCAAACCAAAATTCAAGTTTTTGGAGCAAAAGATGATTCGAAATTAGGAAAAAATGTAGAGTATAAGGGTGTCTATTCTCAATTTGATTTGCTAAGAGTAATACCCAAAAATTGCTTTGGGATTGCTTGGGATGATGATTTGCCTAATGGCGGAAAGTATCGAGAATATACCCAATATAATGCACCGCATAAAGTTTCGTTATATTTGTCTTTAGGACTTCCAGTAATTGTTTGGCGTAACTCTGCTGTTTCAGAGTTTATTGATAAATATCACTTAGGATACTCCATTGACTCGTTGGCTGAAATCGATTCATTAATGGAGCATATCGATGAAGATGAACAAATATATCTAAAAAATAGAGTAAATAAATTCAGCTATTTATTAAGAGAAGGAATTTTTACTAAAAAAGCGTTAATTCAAGTAGAACAATTTCTTCTTCTTAAAGAAATGGAGATAGTGAATGACAGTAAATGAATTAGAGAATGGACCTATTGCCAGCAAAGCAACCTTAAATGAGTTGTTGAAACAAATTAAATCACACATACAAGTTCGTGATGAGAAAATTTATGAAGTAAATAAGTTAGTTTCGATGGTAAAGGATCAAAAGAGGGTTTCAATAGATAATTTTATCCAATTAAGAGAAGAGATCAATCATTTGACAGTAGAATACACAAAAATTAATGAAATAAGTTCTTATATTAAAGGATTTACAGCATGTTATAAACAAGTGGGACCTTTGATGCAAGATCTAACTAGTGTCTCCAGTATGATTGAGAAACAAGAAGAACAGTTAAAAGAGCTCTCTACTTTGGTGATGTCACCAGGTTTGATTGAGAATCTCACTCAGAATTCGGAGCAGCAGTAGAACCAACAGAAATAAAAAAATAGATATAGCAATCGGAGGTACTTACAGTGAAAAGAATAATTGCATTAGATATTGATCAGTTTAGGGTAGGAGTATATGGACTACAATATGAAGAGGTTTTTAGTTCACTCTACTCAGATGTTAAAAAGAACTCATGGAAACCTTCTTTTATTAAAGAACAATCTGGTGGAATAGAAGGATGCGAAATAAAATTAGAAGAATTTTCAGATTCAATTTCTTGGGGAATAAAGAAACGTCAAAGTCGACGTTCAAAGGCGTATCATACGTTTGGTGATGTGCTTAATAGACTAGACACAGTCGATACAGTGAATTTTGTTCGATGTGTTTTATCTTATTTAGCAAAGAATCAACGTGAATTATTTGAAGAAAGAGACAAAAATCAACTTAGTTGCTCTTTATGTATTGGTGTAAATTCTCAAAGTTCAAATGAATTAGATGAATTTGAATATAAGTTTGAAGGAAAATATACTACTTTGATTGATGGTGAAGAATATTCTATTAATGTAGAAAAAGTAGCTCTAGTTCCAAAAACATTTTGTTCTATCCTAGAAAATGAAGGAAGAAATTTTGAAACCACTGAGGAAGCAATGCAAGCGTTTGATGGATTAAATTATGTTCTTGATGTAAGTGATCATTTTGTGAAATGTGATGTATATGATAATGGCGAACTAATAAAAAGTGAGAATGTTTCTCATGGAATATATGAATTTTCAGATCGAATTGTTCAGGAATACAAAACCAATTGTGTTCAAAATAATAAGAGGGCCTTTCAAATTGATAGAGATATGGTATATAACACAATAACCAATAATGAAAGCATTCTTACGATAAATGGACGCCAGCAAATCAATTTAGATGCGTTAATTCAGGCGGAAATTACAGAGGAAACAAAGAAAGTTTTATCCTATTTAACTAAGGACCAAGATGTTCAATATGCGGATAACATTATTGTTAGAGATTTAAAAATGAGCATTATCAATCAAAACACTGTCAATCAGTACCTTGATAATTTTGGATTGCAATGTACAAGCTTTGATAATAAAAGCGCCAAAGGTTTGTATATTTTTGGAACTACTTTTTTAGGAGATAACTTTCTCAACAGTATTGAAGATGATCAGAGAGTACAATCAGAGAGTATTTTACAGACAGCTGCTTCAGAGATGGTTGAACCGAATCTTGAAATGGAAGAGACTAGTTCTACATCAATGGAAATTGAGATGGCTAATGTTCAAGAATTAGATGAGCGAGTAATAGAATCTGAATCTAAACAAGCTGATTTTTCGAATGCAGAAGGATTAGTTAATGAAAATGATGAGCAAGTAGCAGAGATTTCAGAAGAAGCAGAAATTGAGGCTATATTAAAAGAACAAAATGATCTGTTAAGTTCATTAGTTGAGATAGATGAGGACTCTTTATAGAAGTTATAAGGAGAATTGGACTATGGAATTAAAAAAAGTAGTTGTAAGTTTGTTTATAGTTTTACTTTTCCTGATAACTGGATGTTCTGAGGACGGTTCTACTGCCACAGATTCTAGTTTGCAAACTGAAATCACAAAATTGCAAACTGAGAATTCTAAATTAAAAAAGGAATTGTCAGAAATTAGAACAAATGAAGAACAAACTCACCCCAGTGAAAAAGCTAGATTTACACAAGAAGTCAAAAGTTTTTCTGCGAATGAAGCTATTGAGTTCGGAGATGGTGAAAAAAAATTAGCAGAAATGAAAGTAGTACAAGTTACAACAAAACAGTCAGCATTTCCAAAGCGAATGATTGAACTCGAAAACTATGATACCAAACAGATGCTTGCTGTAAAAATTGAGTATTCTAATATAAATATGGATACACCATTTTTACCTTATGCGCAGTCTTTTCAAGCTTATTCGAAAAAAGGGGAACGCCTAGAAGCAATTAATCAACAGCGAGGACAAAATGAAGTACCTAAGGGAAAGTCAGGTACGACTCAAATTTTTTGGAAGCTGCCTGTTGATGGAGAAAAGTTTGACAATGTAGAAATTGATTTTGTTTCTGGGGAACAAAGAGTAGCAACGTTTGATTTAAACGTAAGTCATTAGATATATTAAAATCCCTGTCCAACTAGTTGGACGGGGATTTTAATATAATAAATTTTACGGAGAAGGAGGGATTTGAACCCTCGCACCGAGATTATCGATCTACACCCTTAGCAGGGGCGCCTCTTCAGCCACTTGAGTACTTCCCCAATTGACTTTTTTATTATAAACGAATAGTTAAATTCTAGTCAACCAATCATTTTCCAAAAGAAAAAGACAGAAAATAGCTTTTTTATAGAGAAAAATAATGATTGATATTGTTAAGTTTAACGGAAAATGAGTTATAAAATTAAAGGAAATATAAAAATGTTGTAATTATCGGTTGGAATAGATTTTGATTTTTTTTTACAAAAAAAGAAATTTTTCTATTTTTTGAAATTAAAGAAATATGTGCTGATATTCAGCACTTTTATATTTCTATACATCAAGACCGCTCATTCGTATGTGAAATAAAGTGAACTATAAAACTTTGATAATAAAAGGGTTAAAAAAAACAAAGAAATTTAATGCTTAATATTCATTTTGTAATCAAAAGTGTTTGGCTTTTGATTAATAAAAATATATTAAGAAAAAAACACTTCCCAATATTGGTACATTTTAATCTGGTTGCAATTTGCTGTGAGATAATTCTTTCAACGCTTCAAAAAATATAGAAAAAATGAAGAGAAAGGAGAGTTGTACTGAATTATGAGTCGTAAAAATAATTTGTACAAGCTTTTAAGATCGAATAAGAAAGAACGATACAAAATGTATAAAAGTGGTAAACACTGGATGTTTGCTACAATTACAGCATTTACGAGTGTTTTGGGTACTAGTACCTTGATTACACAAGATGCACATGCAACATCAACTAGTCCTCAAAATGATGCTGGGATGGAGGCAGATACAGATCAGATTCTCGCGAATCAGGACACCACCCAGATACCAGCATCTTCAACGCAAAATAGTACATCTGTAGAATCAGAAAGTACAACCAATTCAATTGTCAAAGATTCAGAAAATACGGTAGAATCTTCCAGTCAAACAGAATCTACTAGTAGTACTGAATCAGAAAGTGAAATAGCATCAGAAAGTGAAACAGAGTCGGAAAGTAACACTGATTCAGCTAGTATTTCTGAATCAGTTAGTCTATCGGACTCAATTAGTTCGTCAGACTCAATTAGTTTATCGGATTCAATGAGTCAATCAATATCAATTAGTGAATCTACATCATCTAGTGCACTTGCAGCAACTGATGAGAAACACTCAACTAGTATATCTGAATCTATGAGTAATTCTGAATCTGCAAGTTCATGGGTTTCAGATAGTCTCTCTGAGTCAATGAGTAATTCTGAACAACGAAGTACTGCAAAATCTCTAAGTGTAGAAAAAAGCAAACAACCTTCTGTACAAGAACAAAGTAAAAATGAAACAAATAAAGCAAAAGAGCTCTTCGATCAAATTATTCCTAAAGGAACTGAAATAAAAGTTGATTCAAAAACAAAGGAACTTGTTTTCACAATGAAAACAGGGATGGCTCCTAGTACTGCTTTGATTCATGCAGCACAGAAATATGCGGCAGCAAACGATTTAATCGCTTATTTCTCAGTTCGTGGAGTAAATGGTAAATCAACAAAAGTAAATGTTTCAGCTGATCCAGATGTTAATCGTGAGGATTTTGAAGATAAGATTAATAATGGGAACACATCAAGTCCAACATCTGTACTAGTAGAAACACCAGATGAAGTTGCCAATAAAGCAGCCTATAAGGCTGATGCAATAGCTAAAGGAACATATGCAGCCGTTAGTAGTTGGGATGGATTTGTTACTGCATACAAGAACAATAGCATTACTTATATTGAATTAACCAATAATGTTTCTTTTTCAACTGGTTCAGCAACATTAGGAGCTGCCAATGCAAGAACGAGTTCGTCTAAATTAATTATTGATGGAGGTAGTAATCAACACTTATTAGGTTTAGGCTTAAATAATGTTTTAGCTTTTGGTAAACCGGCAAGTGGACAACCGTCTGTTACACTTACTAGTTTAAAACTTCATCAAAGATCAACTTATTCAGGTGTGGATTCAACAACAGCAGGATTAGGAAACCAAACTGGCGGAAATGTCATCACGTTGACTAATAACAGTGCATTAGGGAACTATACATTCAATTTTGATAATATTATTATGACCGATGCTACGGGAGTAAAATTGGATCCATCGGGATCAACTGCTGCTAACTATGCGAATCGGTTGATTGATGGAGATCATACCGCTTTAAACTTCTCTGGTAATAACTACTTTGTAACTAAGGCAGAATTTGTCAATTACGGAAGTGTTTCTATTGCGAATGGCACTAGTTTAGAAGTTCAAAAAGCAAATGGTGGTGGTCAGGGAGTTTCCTTCTTCTTCTCATATATCGGAGGAGGAAGAGGAGCAAGTAGCTATGCAACTGATACTGGAGCTTCTCATGCTTTCACTGTTGGTGATGGAGCTAACTTGACTTTTGTAGACGCATATCGGTCACCTTCATATGCCACTGTGTATTACAATTGGAAATCAATTATTGCTGGTGATGGAGTCACATGGAAACAAATGGGGGCACAATACTTTATTGATGACAATAGAGGTAATAGTACCTATAACTCTAGTAACACAGCAGCACAAAGAGAGGTTATTTTTGGACAGAATAGTAACATTGATGTGGAAAAATCTCCAACTGCTGCTATTAGATCTGATGGAAATCTATATGCTTATTTTGGAGCAAATTCTAATATATCTTTAAATACTGTGGATAATTACGTTATTCATATTTCTGGTGCTAATACAAAAGTTATATTTGATAATCCAGGAACCTTTACGATTGCACGAGTTAATTCGGATGGTTCACCAGGAAGCGGAAGAGCGATATATGTTACAAACGCTAATTCATCTGTACAAATAAATAACTCTTCAATTAACTTTAGAGGGGTATATGGAAATGCATCAGCGAATAAAACAAGTCAATTTACTAATTTAATAATATCTACGTCCTCGTCATCTATGGGCGTGCCAAATCAAGTTAATGATGCAGGAAGCTACTTAAACTCAAATGTTGGATATATAAATAGTTTTACGACTAATAAATTATCAGTTGGTACAGTTAAAGTAAATTATGTTGATTCCTATGGTAAAGTTGTAGGTACGATAGAAATTCCTTTGAGTGATGCTGATAATTATATTGGACAGACTATTGATTTAGCAACATCAGAGTATGCAACTGTAAATATGCCAGAAAATTATATGTGGGCTTTGGCATCTCAAGTATATTCAGGAGCTATAGCTGATAGACAATCTGGAGGAGATTCCAATTCTGTACTTGATAACGGAGATTCCTATGGACAGGCAAATTATGCATTGGTTCCAATGTTTGGAAATGAATTAACATATAACATCTATGTTTATGGTGTAGCAAATAATAACGTTCAATATCAATATGTGGATGCTAAGACAGGTATGGTCGTTTCTGCGGACTATCTAAGTTCCGGTCAAGAAGCATCGGGAACTAATCTACCACCAGCGAACTATGGAAATGTGATTGATTGGTTAAACGATTATTATACTAAGACAAATGTTGCTGACGGCTATCATTACGCCACTGGATCTGAATTGAACGGATTTGTACAACCAACAAGTACGACAGTAGGAACGGATGCAACTTTAGTAACAATTTATGTTACAGCTGATGTTCAGACCGTTAATGTTACTTTTGTAAATTCTGATGGGACTTCTTTAGTAGGTCAAGTACCAAATGTTTCCATTAATGGTACTTCTGGTGCAGAAGTTAGTTATGCTGATTTAGTATACGGCTATTTGACTGAAGCTGGATACTATGTGGATGGTACAGGCGTGTTCACTTTTGACTTGACTCCAAACGGAACGAGTACAACTGACTCTGATCCACAATCATTAACGATCACATTATATCCAGATTATCAGTTAGCAGGAGTAATTTCCAATAACCAACCAGCAACTGATCCAGCAACGGGAGACCTATATGAGCAAATACCAACAAATGTCTCCGAAGGTCAATACGGGACTGCGGGTGTCTCTAATGGAACGATTACGTTAGGCGTAACAGATGCAGATTTAGTTAGAAATGGTTATATTTATACAATTACAGGTCCAGATGGACAAGTTTACAATTCTTTAGCTGAAGCGTTAGCTAATAATGGTATTTTTGACACGACATCAAATACCGGACTTTCAATTGATGGATCTCCACAAGCCTTTGTCGTCAACTATGAGGTGGATCCAATTTCTGAATCAACATCCACATCGGAAAGTGAATCAACTTCAATATCAGAAAGTGAAAGTGAATCAATTTCGAATTCGACATCAGAAAGCAGCTCGTCTTCAGAGTCTCAATCTGTTTCAGAAAGTGAATCGATCTCTCAGTCTGAAGATTCTACTTCTGAGTCAGTTTCCGAATCAATATCAGAAAGCGAAAGTATTTCTAAATCAGAATCCATATCTGAGAGCGAGTCAATTTCTACTTCTGAGTCAGAAAGTGAAAGTGAATCATTATCGGAATCAACATCAAAAAGCGATTCCACTTCTGAATCAGAAAGTGAAAGTGGATCACTATCAGAAAGTGAATCTAACTCTAATTCAGAAAGTGAAAGTGAATCATTATCAGAATCGACATCAGAAAGTGATTCTACTTCTGAGTCAGAAAGTGAAAGTGGATCACTATCGGAATCACTATCAGAAAGTGAATCCATTTCTGAATCAGAAAGCGAAAGTAAGAGCATATCTGAGAGTGAAAGTATATCAGAAAGTGTCTCTGATTCTGAATCGTTATCAGTTTCAGAAAGTGAAAGTTTATCTGATAGTGAAAGCGAGAGTATCAGCGAATCAATTTCTGATTCATTGAGCGAAAGCGAAAGTGAAAGCGGCAGTCTATCTGATAGTGAAAGTACGTCGAATAGCGTTTCTGACTCTGAATCGTTATCAGTTTCAGAAAGCGAAAGTTTATCTGATAGTGAAAGCAAGAGTATCAGCGAATCAATTTCTGATTCATTGAGCGAAAGTGAAAGCGAAAGCGGCAGTCTGTCTGATAGTGAAAGTACGTCGAATAGCGTTTCTGATTCTGAATCGTTATCAGTTTCAGAAAGCGAAAGTTTATCTGATAGTGAAAGCAAGAGTATCAGCGAATCAATTTCTGATTCATTAAGTGATAGTGAAAGTAAAAGTGAAAGTACTTCAATCAGCGATTCGAATTCAACTAGCACAAGTGAAAGCGATAGTGAAAGCACAAGTATTAGTGATTCAATCAGTGATTCAAGATCTGAAAGTACAAGCGTGAGTGATAGCGACAGTACAAGTGAAAGTACTTCGATCAGTGATTCGAATTCAACTAGCACAAGTGAAAGCGATAGTGAAAGCACAAGTATTAGCGATTCAATCAGTGATTCAAGATCTGAAAGTACAAGCGTGAGTGATAGCGACAGTACAAGTGAAAGTACTTCGATCAGTGATTCGAACTCAACTAGCACAAGTGAAAGCGATAGTGAAAGCACAAGTATTAGCGATTCAATCAGTGATTCAAGATCTGAAAGTACAAGCGTGAGTGATAGCGACAGTACAAGTGAAAGTACTTCGATCAGTGATTCGAACTCAACTAGCACAAGTGAAAGCGATAGTGAAAGCACAAGTATTAGCGATTCAATCAGTGATTCAAGATCTGAAAGTACAAGCGTGAGTGATAGCGACAGTATAAGTGTAAGCACATCAATCAGTGATTCGAACTCAACTAGCACAAGTGAAAGTAATAGTGAAAGCACAAGTATTAGTGATTCAATCAGTGTATCAATTAGCGAATCTATTTCGACAAGTGTAAGTGAATCATCAAGCGAGTCAGGAAGTTATAGTGGAAGCACATCTGTAAGTACGAGCGACAGCACAAGCGAAAGTACTTCGATCAGTGATTCGAATTCAATTAGTACAAGCGTAAGCGATAGCGACAGTACAAGTATTAGCGATTCAATCAGTGATTCAAGATCTGAAAGTACAAGCGTGAGTGATAGCGACAGTATAAGTGTAAGCACATCAATCAGTGATTCGAACTCAACTAGCACAAGTGAAAGTAATAGTGAAAGCACAAGTATTAGTGATTCAATCAGTGTATCAATTAGCGAATCTATTTCGACAAGTGTAAGTGAATCATCAAGCGAGTCAGGAAGTTATAGTGGAAGCACATCTGTAAGTACGAGCGACAGCACAAGCGAAAGTACTTCGATCAGTGATTCGAATTCAATTAGTACAAGCGTAAGCGATAGCGACAGTACAAGTGTAAGCACATCAATCAGTGATTCGAACTCAACTAGCACAAGCGAAAGCGATAGTGAAAGCACAAGTATTAGTGATTCAATCAGTGCATCAATTAGCGAATCTATTTCGACAAGTGTAAGTGAATCATCAAGCGAGTCAGGAAGCTATAGTGGAAGCACATCTGTAAGTACGAGTGACAGCACAAGCGAAAGTACTTCGATCAGTGATTCGAACTCAATTAGTACAAGCGAAAGCGATAGTGAAAGCACAAGTATTAGCGATTCAATCAGTGATTCAAGATCTGAAAGTACAAGCGTGAGTGATAGCGACAGTACAAGTGTAAGCACATCAATCAGTGATTCGAACTCAACTAGCACAAGCGAAAGTAATAGTGAAAGCACAAGTATTAGTGATTCGAACTCAATTAGTACAAGCGAAAGCGATAGTGAAAGCACAAGTATTAGCGATTTAATCAGTGATTCAAGATCTGAAAGTACAAGCGTGAGTGATAGCGACAGTACAAGTGTAAGCACATCAATCAGTGATTCGAACTCAACTAGCACAAGCGAAAGTAATAGTGAAAGCACAAGTATTAGTGATTCGAACTCAATTAGTACAAGCGAAAGCGATAGTGAAAGCACAAGTATTAGCGATTTAATCAGTGATTCAAGATCTGAAAGTACAAGCGTGAGTGATAGCGACAGTACAAGTGTAAGCACATCAATCAGTGATTCGAACTCAACTAGCACAAGCGAAAGTAATAGTGAAAGCACAAGTATTAGTGATTCAATCAGTGCATCAATTAGCGAATCTATTTCGACAAGTGTAAGTGAATCATCAAGCGAGTCAGGAAGCTATAGTGGAAGCACATCTGTAAGTACGAGCGACAGCACAAGCGAAAGTACTTCGATCAGCGATTCGAACTCAACTAGCACAAGCGAAAGCAATAGTGAAAGCACAAGTATTAGTGATTCAATCAGTGCATCAATTAGCGAATCTATTTCGACAAGTGTAAGTGAATCATCAAGCGAGTCAGGAAGCTATAGTGGAAGCACATCTGTAAGTAC
>NZ_JAHLOS010000036.1 GCF_018917525.1 Enterococcus raffinosus
TATTGGGTTTCATCTCTCTAGTTTAATAGGAAAAAGACCAGATGAAAAGCGGTCAAAAGATTGATGTATCAATCCTTTGACCGCTTAAAATGTTATACTTCCTTTAATGTTAAAAAAACCCTTGATTTCTCAAGGGTTCGAAATACATCTTTAAAATTAACGACGAATTTCTTTGATACGAGCTGCTTTTCCGTGTAATGCACGTAGATAGTAAAGTTTTGCACGACGCACTTTACCGTAACGAACAACTTCGATTTTCGCAACACGTGGAGTGTGTAGTGGGAAAGTACGTTCCACACCAACACCATTAGAGATTTTACGTACTGTGTAAGTTTCGCTGATGCCAGCTCCACGACGTTTGATAACAACGCCTTCGAATAACTGGATACGTTCGCGAGTTCCTTCGACAACTTTCGCGTGAACACGAACAGTGTCCCCAGGACGGAATGCTGGGATATCAGTACGTAATTGTTCTTGAGTTAGTTCTTGAATCAATGGATTCATCTTTATCATTCTCCTTATTCCAAACATTCATAGGACCACTTGTCCCAGCGGAATATCGTATAATAGATGAGTTTTACACTCACCTGAATATTCTAACAGACGAGTATCTATCTGTAAAGATAAAATTCTTGTCAGAAGATGATTATTTCAGTTTTCGTCGCGTTTTGATGAAGTGATTTTCCGCAAAATCAAGGCTGTCTTCACGAACATCAACCGTCAATCTGCGAGTAAGAAGTTCATTTTGGGTGATATTGATCAGATAGTAGATTCCTTTTTCCTTAATTAAGTAATATTTACTAGGATTACGCCAATGATCCTCCACTTCATGGATACCCGGAAGCAGTAAAAAATCGACAATCTTTTCTTTATTCGTCAATTTTCTTTTACGGTATAATTCACAGATTGTTTCCGCATTCGGAAATTTTTCTAATACAATTTGATCTTCCAACAAGGCATTTCCTTTGGGTTTTGTGTAATTCGATCGATCAATTGCTAGTTTGATTAAGTGATTATCAATCGGTTCTTGATCATTAACTAAATAATCGATACTCACTTTAAAAAGCTGGGCTATCCTCTTTAAATTCTCGATATCTGGAATTCCACGATTGGTCTCCCATTTAGCAACCGCTTGTCTCGATACCTCTAGTTTCTCTGCTAATTCCTTCTGCGATAACTCTTGCTCTAATCGCAATCGTTTAATTTTTTCACCACTAAGCATCTATTTTCCCCCGCTATCTTTTCTAATTCAATCATACAATTAATCAGTCGGTTATGGGAAGAAACTCTTTGTAGCAAAAGGGTTACGTAACGTAACAAGGTTGATTTAGCAGTATTTAATCAAAAACACTAAAAAAAGAGCCCTTTTTTTATCAAGGGCTCGACATACACTATTGTTCTTCTTGTTTAATCTCTACTAAGAGTTTTTCCATTTCAGGTGTCAATTCTAATTTCTCCAACATATCTGGTCGACGCAAATAGGTACGGCGCAGTGATTCTTTTAATTGCCATTCTTCAATTAAACGGTGATTACCATTCATCAGAACTTCTGGCACGGTCATCCCCTCGAATTCAGCGGGTCGAGTATACTGCGGGTGCTCCAACAGTCCAGTTGAATGAGAATCAGTTTTAGCCGAAGTTTGATTCCCCAATACTTCCGGCAGCAAGCGAACAGTCGCATCAATCATTACAACCGCTCCAAGTTCGCCACCAGTTAGGACATAATCTCCTAATGAAACTTCGTCCGTCACCAATGACCGGATTCGTTCATCATAGCCTTCGTAATGTCCGCAGACGAAGACTAATTGCTCCTCCTGTGAAAATTCCTCCGCCATTTTTTGATTGAACGGTTTTCCGGCAGGATCAAGTAAAATGACTCTTTTTTTCTGCTCACCAGTTTCGGCTTCGATAGCTTTCAAGTTGTCATAGATTGGTTGTACCTTCAGCAACATACCAGCACCACCGCCATAGGGATAATCATCCACTTGCATATGCTTATTTCCCGAATACTCTCGAAAGTCATGGACCTTGATCTCCAATAACTCTTTCTCGATAGCCTTGCCGATAATTGATTCGCCCAAGGGACCTTCAATCATTTTTGGAAAAAGTGTTAGTACATCAATCCGCATCGTCCAACAACCCTTCTGGAATTTCCACGTGGACGACCCCTTCGGTTAAATCAATGTCTTTCACTACCGATTCGATGTAAGGAATCAAGCCATCTTTTTTCCCTTTACGTTTAACCACCCAAACATCATTGGCTCCAGGGGATAAAATTTCAGTAATCTTACCGATTTCTTGGTCCTTCTCATCTACAACCGTTAGCCCAATAATCTCATGGTAGTAATATTCATGTTCATCTAACTCGCTTAACTGTTTCTCTGAGATTTTCAAAATGCCATCACGAAAAGCTTCAACATCATTGATATTTGGATAACCTTCAAAACTAAGCAAATCAAAATTTTTATGTCGACGATAACTTGCGATTGTTAGTGGAAGAACATCCTGCTTATCACGGAATAGGAAAAGCTGTTCTCCAACTTGATAACGTTCTTCCGTAAAATCAGTTGTAGAAATGACTCGGACTTCACCACGGATCCCGTGAGTATTGACGATTTTTCCGACTTTGTAATAATTAGTCACGTATTTTCCTCTTTCTTTTTATCTATTTTGCCATTGAGACAGCCATTTTTAAAGCGCTCATTGAATCACTATTCATGATTGTATAGACCGTTTGGTTATTTTGCCAAACGACACGATTGGATTGATAATCTCCTTTGGCTACACGCAATGAGATTTGTCCGGTATCATGTGGTACTGGCAAGAAAGCCCCTTCCAGATATTCAACTGTTTGTTTGGCTAGTGGAACCGGATCTTCTTGTTCAAGATTGTTTGCCTGTACGGCCAGACTCCAATTGCCCTCTTTCCACATAATAAAACTAGAACCCGCACCAGCACTTCGATAACCTGTGATAGTATGACCTAGATCTACCTGTTGACCATTCGCGTCATAAGTTTGTCCAACCTCATTTTTAGCAGTTTCTTTTGAGTCAAAGGCTTGGCGCTGGAAGTAAGCAACTGGTGTCTGATTCTTCAATGACGGATCGTTAAAGGGCGTTTCTTCATTTACAACGTAATAATTAACCTTCAAAATCCCTTGCTCTTCAGAAGCGCTGATCCCAATTTCCTTCCCGCCGCTGATGGTTGCCGGATCAGGAAACTTATCATTTGGGTAATTGGCTTGAAGTTCATCGATAGCTGCCATCCCGTGATTGCCATGCGTGGAATCTGTGCCGGATGAACTCGTCGCAGTCTTCGTGCTTGAAGTGGCGGACGAATTTGTACTTGTACTTGAATCACTTTTTTCCGAACGCACGGAACTGCTTTTCACAGTCGCAGCAGCGGTCGACTTCGTGGTGCTATCTTTCGAATCATTATTTCCTGAATTACAGGCAGCCAACACAAACAACGCGCTGCACAACAACAAATATTTTTTCATAATGGAACACCTCCACCCTTAGTTTACCGTATCTCTAACGAAAAAACACTCGAATCAAACTGACTCGAGTGTTCTTGCTTTATTTACCATCCACGATGTTGAGACGAACTTTTTTCGGTCCATTCGTTCGAACACTGTACACGATCGTACGGATCGCTTTTGCTACTCGACCTTGTTTTCCGATAATTCTGCCGATATCTTCTGGTGCAACGGTGAGGTTGTACTCAAAGAAATCTTTAGACTCTTCAATCTCTAGCTTCACTTCTTCAGGTTTGGTCACCAAAGGGTGAACAATGGTCAACACAAGGTTAGTTAAATCTTGCATAATTGATCACCTTACTTCTTAGCGAATTTAGCGTCGTGGTGTTTTTGCATGATGCCTTCTTTAGAAAGAATGTTACGAACGGTATCAGAAGGTTGTGCACCTTTTTGTAACCAGTCTAAAACATTTTCTTCTTTTAATACGACTTCTGCAGGGTTTTTCAAAGGATTGTAAGTACCCACAGTTTCGATAAAACGTCCATCACGAGGAGAACGAGAATCAGCAACAACGATACGGTAGAAAGGTTTCTTTTTAGAACCCATACGTTTCAAGCGAATTTTAACTGCCATTGTATAACTACACCTCCATATAATTAATCACAAGATGTAGTCTAACACGCTTTTAGTTAGCTGTAAAGAGTTTTTTCTTTACAGTCTTATTTTTCTTTTGAAGCATATCTTTTGCGTCTTTTACTTATTTTTTGTAAGATAATAAATGTAGACAACAACAGCGATCATAACGATCGAATTTAGGAGGAATTATTATGACAAAAACAATCGGTATTTTAGTCGGCAGTCTGCGCAAGGATTCTTACAATAAAATCGTTGCAAAACAATTTGCAGAATTGCTGCCTGATGGCTTTGAAGCAAAATTTATTGAAATTGGCGATCTTCCATTTTACAATGAAGATCTTGAAGTGGAAGGCTCTGTTCCTGAAGCTTGGACACGTTTCCGTAACGATGTAAATAGCGTCGATGGATTATTCTTCGTTACTCCAGAGTATAATCGTTCTGTTCCGGCAGCGTTGAAAAATGCGTTAGATGTTGGTTCTCGTCCAATGGGCAGCAGTGTTTGGGGCGGCAAACCTGGTTTAGTCGTGACTGTATCCCCTGGTGGCCCTGGCGGCTTTGGTGCAAACCACGCATTACGTCAATCATTAGTTTTCTTAGACGTACCTACTTTGCAACAACCAGAAGCTTACATTGGCGGCATTATGAATCTTGTTGATAATGACGGGCATATTGCTGATGGCACAGTTGAATTCTTTAAAACAATCACAGATAAATATATCGAATTCTTCAATAAATTAGTTAAATAATTTCACCAGAAGACTGCGGATACTGTTCTTAAATGAACGATGTCCGCAGTCTTTTTTGATGCACTTATTATGCTATACTTAATTTAGAATTAGATTGGAGGCTATTATTTGACTATTACCATTAGACTTGAAGAAGAACGAGATTATCGCAGGGTTGAAGAAATTACTCGCGAAGCTTTTTGGAATTTATATTTACCTGGAGCTGAGGAACATTATCTTGCTCACACGCTTCGCAAACATCCGGATTTTATTCCAGAACTGACCTTTGTCATTGAGCTAGATGGAAATATTATTGGCAGTATTTTTTATAGTAAAGCCAAAATCGTTGATGCTGATAACAACGAGTATCCAGTCATTTCCTTTGGTCCTGTTAGTATCGCACCAGAGTATCATCGACAAGGATATGGTCGAATGCTGATCGAACACTCCATCAATGAAGCAAAACGCTTAGGCTATGAGGCAATCGTACTGGGCGGCTTTACTTATCACTACCATACATATGGTTTTATTGGCACGAAGAAGTACAATATCTCCATGCCAGATGGAAAATTTTATACTGGTATTATGGCCTTACCGCTAAAAGATGGCGCGCTTGATGGTATTAGCGGTCGTATTGTCTTTTCAGAAGGGTTATATCCTGATCCCCAAGGATTAGAGGCTTTTGATCAAACCTTTCCTGAAAAAGAGAAGAAAGTCTTACCTTGCCAGGCAAAGTTTGAAGCAGCTGCAAGCGAAATCGATGAAAACGAGTATTAAGGCAAAACGCTCCTACTCTTTCCAATTGGAAAGGAACAGGAGCGTTCGCTTTTATTTTATAAAGAAATTTCGATCAAGCTTGCTTTAAATGTAGCTGTGCAAACTGACCGAACTGTTCTGTTTCGACCAACTTTAACTTTTGTTGATTGGTTTGTGGTAAGAAGAGCGGAACGCCCTCGCCTAATAGTATGGGTACGATTTGAATCCACCATTCTTCAATTAAGCCAGCTTCAATCACTGGCTGCAATAGCGCACCACCGCCCACAACCCAAATGGTTTTATCAGCTGGTAAAGTTTGAATGAACGTTATGGGATCCTCATTGATCACTTTCAGGTTGTCATCAACACGGATATCTGAGTGACTAAAGATAAAATTTTCCTTTTCCGGATAAAGAATTTCTAACTGTGCATCACGTTTTACTACTTCATAGGTTCTGCGTCCCATCATCGTATAATCAATCGCTTGATAAAATACATCATAAGGTACTAATTCGCCACCTTCTTGCTGATATAACCAACCTAAACCGTCTTCCTTATCCGCTAAATACCCATCTAAACTCATAGCTCCGTAAAAGACTGCGCGTGCCATCTAATCCCACCTCTTTCTTCTATTCATTTTATCAAGTGGCAACACCAATTCAACTTTATTGCCTATCTTATTCGTTTTGCTTCATCGTAGCGTTCAGTTCTTCATAGCGAAAACATGCCGTCTCATGATCGTTAACAATCCCGACTGCTTGTAAAAATGCATAAATCGTTGTACTACCAACAAATTTAAACCCGCGCTTTTTTAAATCCTTGGCAATCTGATCAGACAATTCTGTTTTTGCCGGTATCTCTGAAGCGTCGCCAATTTCATGATCTATTACTTGGTGATCTGTAAATCCCCACAAATAATCCGAAAAACTTATCCCTTCAGCTTGCAGCTCCAAGACCTTTTGTGCATTGATGATCGCCGCTTCGATTTTTCGCCGATTCCGAATAATTCCTGCATCCTCCATTAGAGACTCGATTTTTGCTTCATCAAACGCTGCGACCTTTTCAATCTCAAATTGTTCGTAGGCGTTGTCAAAATTATCCATCTTATTCAAAATCGTTTGCCAGCTTAATCCGGCCTGATTCATATCCAAAACCAACTTTCGAAAAAGATGTTGATCATCGTATTCTGGCGTTCCCCATACCGTATCATGATACACCTGCATATTTTCATTATTTCCTGACCATTGACACCGATACATCCTCATCACTCCTACTCTTAAATTTAAAAAAACGAACATACGCTCCCCTTCAGTATACCAGAAAATGAAAAAAAGTCATTGCCTAACCAAAGTGTACTATGTATACTAGTACACATAGAGACACGGAGGTGAGCGAATGGTTCGTATCGATAAAAATAGCAGTCGGGCCTACTACGAGCAATTAGTATTAGGAATCAAAGAAGATATCTTACAGGGCATTTTACAACCAGGAGACAAAATTCCTTCTGTTAGAGAAATGGCTAAGCAGCTATTAATGAACCCGAACACCATCAGTAAAGCCTATAAGGTATTGGAAACGGAAAAAGTTTTAGTCACAGTCAAAGGAAAAGGCACCTTTGTGCGAGGGATTGAAGAAACACCTCGAGATGAAATCCGGGTCCAAGAATTGAAAGACACTCTGAATGAATTAGTCATCGAAGCGCGACATCTGCAAATTACCCAAGAGGAATTATTGGCTTGGATTAAAGAAGCAGAAAAAAACTTGGGAGGTTAACCCCTATGAGGATTAAAAATTTAACTAAAAAAATTGAGGGGCAGTCCATTCTTAAAAGTATCGACTTTCAATTATTTGATAATGAAATCGTTGGTTTAGTTGGTCGGAATGGTTCTGGAAAAACGACTCTATTTCGGGTAATCGCTGGTCACTATCTCCCTGATAATGGAGAGATACTCATTAATCAAAAATCGATTTACCAACATCCGGAAGTAAAACAGGAAATTTTTTTTATTGACGAAAAAGAAAACTTTTTAAGGACCTACTCCCTGAATAAAATTGCGAAATTCTATCAGTTCGCTTATCCCAAATTCGATCAGCCATTATTTACGAATCTGATCAAGGAGCATGAATTTCCATTAAATAGAAATTACCGTCACCTATCAAAAGGACAACAAGGGTTGTTCCAAATTATTTTGGCTATCTGCTCCAATGCACGATACCTGTTGCTGGATGAACCTTTTGACGGATTGGATATTATTATAAAAAAGGAAATGATTGGATTATTGATGGAGCAATTAGGTGAACAATCACGAACTGCCTTAATTTCCTCACACAATTTACTAGAACTAGAAAATTTAATTGATCGCGTACTACTGCTAAAAAATCAAACCATCATTAAAGACTATCGACTGGAAGAAATGCGAGAACAGGCCAAGAAGCTCCAGCTTGTCTTTAAAACAAAAAAAGTACCGACAATTGTAAAGGAAAACTCTAAACTGCTGGACTTTCAAGGTCGTGTCGTTACTGTTGTCTTCGAAAATTTCTCAGCGGAACTTGAGCAAGCAATTAAAGCATACAACCCGCTGGTTTACGAAGAATTACCCTTGTCTCTAGAAGACCTCTTCGAAGCAAATCTAAAACCCTATCGAAAGGGGATGATGAAATGATTCGTTCCATTTTTATTGAACGCTATAAAAAGGCTTTGATTGCTGCTTGTTTGCTAGTAATTGGCTTGAGTGTTTGTACCGCTCTTGTACAAAATAATCAGTGGAAAAATTTATATAACAATCCTCCCTCTCAAATTGATTTTGAATCGAATCGTAACGAGTATAAGTATTACGATGAAGGAGAAATGGATTTTGTTCACTATAAATCTTATAAAGAGTATCGCGATGCGACGCGACTTTTTTATAATGTCTATTCTGGATATTCAGACTTTAGCATCAAAACGATGTCAAAAGCTGAAAACTATTCTAATAAGATTTCATACAGGTCAAGTGTAGGACAATTCTATATCGGTCTTTCTTTATTGCTAATTGTTCCTTTATTAGGTTTTTTACTCTTTTTTATTGACCAAAAAACAGGCTTCAATCAATTTCTCTTTTCCTTGCCACTTTCGCGGAAAGATTTATTTAAGAGCAAAATTATCTATGTGGCTATTCCTTTTCTACTCTCGATATTCGTTGGTCAATCACTCTATGCGTGTTTGATCCATACTCTTATCCCAGCACCTTATATGAATGCAACGTTAGGACAATTATTTATTTCCGTTCTGAGCAACTTCTGTTTGTTGCTAGTAATGTTTTGCTCTAGCGCATTTATTGGAGCAATGGTAGGAAATATAATTTTCGGTCCGTTAACTTGGATTGTTTATTGGTGTCTGATGATCCTACTTCCAAGAGCTGTTTATTCTTTAGGAAGTCTCATCTACACAGCGAAAAATATCATTCATAAATCATTCACTGAAACTCTGTTTGTTTTCTCAGTTGGAAAAATGGGAGGGCATTGGTGGATCAACTTGATTTTTATTATTAGTAGTATTCTTCTATTATTCTGGTGCTATAAAAAATATCAAACTCTTTCACTAGAAAATGATACGAACTATTTACTCTACAAAAAATCACGCTGGCTGATCTGGGGAATCATGACGTTGTTTACTACGTTCATTCTAAATATGACCTTTTTTAATTCCTGGATTTATTTTTTTAGCAGACGTGTTTACGAACAGGTTGATATTTCAATCAGCGGTCCAATCATAACAACTTTTTCAGTAACGTTAATTGTCGGTTGTATCTGCGCACTAATCGTATTCTTCACTGATATAACGAAGATCTTATCAAGAGCCCTTAACAAATTAACCCATCAAACGAGGTGAATCCTTTGAGTGCTTTAGACATTTTATTTCCAATTTATCGTTTTGGCTGTATTTTTCTTCCTTGCTTGATCTATCAGTACTTTTCACTAAGAAAGAAGCAAGAAAAAATTACTGTTTCTTCCATGGTTTGGCGCTTCATCTTTTTGTTCTACCTCTATCTAGTGATTGATGTGACCGGTGTCGGTACATTGGAAGACCTTTTAAGTTATCCAGAATTGCTTCGCCCCGATGAGATCAATCTGGTTCCCTTTCAATCAGGTGTTGGCATATTGAATCTTTTGAATATCATCATGTTTACACCGTTAGGCTTTTTATTGCCGTTAATTTGGAAACAGTGTCGCAAACTTGCCTCCACAGTTTTATTGGGCTTCCAATTTTCATTGATGATCGAACTGCTCCAATTGTTTAATCGTCGAGCAACTGATATTGATGATTTATTAATGAACACGTTAGGTGCATTTGCCGGTTTCCTAATTTGGCTGCTTTATCGTAAATTATTCAATAAAACTCCGAAAGATATCCAGTCTTTTTCGCAACGAGAACCACAGATTTATCTAATCTTAAGTCTTGCCGGTGTCTTTCTGTTTTTCCATTGGCGATTCTTTCTATAGCCTGACTCGATGAATAGAATTTTTTTTAACAGCCTATCTTCATCATGTATATGATTCCGCTAATTGTAAACGACTCAAATAAATAGCGTCTGTCTCTACTAAAACGAGACAGACGCTATTTATGTTTCACATTAGAAACAAACTGCTTCTATTATTTGCGTTTCTTTTTTCTCTTCTTGTTTTTCTTGACCATGCGATTCATCGCCATTTTACCCATTTTTCCTTTGACGCCTGAACCAAACATTTGATCCATTCCAGCAGGCATGCTGCCTTTGCTCATTTGCTGCATCATTTTCCGGGATTCTTTGAATTGCTTAATCATGCGATTAACTTCGACAACTGAGTTTCCTGAACCAGCAGCAATCCGCCGACGACGGCTAGGATTTAATAAGTCTGGATTTTCACGTTCAGCAGGGGTCATGGAGTAAACCATCGCTTTTTTACGTTCTACATCCTTTGGATCAACCTTGACATTTTCAATCCCCGGCATTTGACTCATTCCTGGAATCATCTTCAGTAAATCTTCGATTGGTCCCATGCCCATCACTTGGTCTAGCTGCTCAATGAAATCATTGAAATCAAAGCTGTTTTCCTTCATCTTGCGAGCAAGTTCTTCAGCTTTCTTTTCATCGTAATCTTGCTGGGCTTTTTCGATCAGCGTCAGCATGTCACCCATACCTAAGATTCGGCTAGACATCCGATCTGGATGGAAGACTTCTAGGTCGGTTAGTTTTTCACCAGAACCGATAAATTTGATTGGTGCTCCCGTCACAGCACGGATTGAAAGTGCCGCACCACCACGAGTGTCACCATCCAATTTAGTAATCACGACCCCAGTAATTCCTAATTGTTCGTTAAAGCTTTGGGCTACGTTAACCGCATCTTGCCCCGTCATCGCATCAACGACTAATAGAATTTCATTTGGTTGGGCAATTTCTTTGATTTGTTTTAACTCATCCATTAACGCTTCATCAATATGCAAACGACCTGCCGTATCGATCAAAACATAATCATTTTTATTTTCACGGGCTTGTTCCATCCCTTGACGAACGATCTCAACTGGACTAACATCGGTTCCCATATCAAAGACAGGCACATCTAATTGTTGGCCTAATACTTTTAACTGGTCGATAGCCGCTGGACGGTAAACGTCTCCTGCGATCATTAAAGGACGGGCTTTTTCATTTTTGATCAATTGATTAGCAAGTTTTCCGGCAAAGGTTGTTTTACCTGCCCCCTGCAAACCTGCCATCATGATAACTGTTGGGATTTTTGGTGATTTCTCAATTCCAACTGCTTCAGATCCTAAGGTTTTGGTTAATTCTTCATCAACGATCTTAACGATTTGTTGTGCAGGAGTTAAGCTTTCCAAGACTTCTACGCCTAAAGCACGTGTCCGCACTTCTTTGGTAAACTGCTTCACAACCTGCAAGTTAACATCGGCTTCTAATAGAGCGAGACGGATTTCTCGCATCATTTCAGTAATATCAGCTTCGGTAACCTTTCCTTTTTTACGTAATTTCCCCATCGCAGCTTGTAGGCGCTGCGTCAAACTTTCAAATGCCATTGCTTATTTTCCTTTCTATTCATCTAAATCTTGTATGCCGGTAATTGTTTCGGCTAAAAACTCATCCTTGGGATAATGCTCAGTCACATATAGCGCCAGTTTATCTAATTGCTCTTCTCTTACAATATAGTCAGAGAACAAATGGAGTTTGCGCTCGTAATCCTCTAAGATTTTTTCTGTCCTTTTGATATTATCATAAACCGCCTGACGACTCACTTGATATTCCTCAGCAATTTCTCCTAAAGAAAAATCATCGGCGTAATACAGCTCCATATAATTCATTTGCTTCTCAGTTAATAGCGTCGCGTAAAATTCAAACAACGCGTTCATGCGATTCGTTTTTTCGATCTCCATTACGTTATCCTCATTTCCTGCCAATTTTCTTCAGAGTAAACGGGTAAGCCTTGTTGGATAAAATACGCGGTTGCCACACCCATCCCTTTGATCCGAGTACCGGAAAAACTGCCGTCATAGATCAGGCTGCTACCACAAGATGGACTTCTCTCTTTTAAAACTAAGCCCGTAATCTTCAGCTTTTGTATTTCCTCAAAGGCCTTGATCGCTCCTTGTTTAAAGGCTTCAGTCAAATCATTGCCTTCCTTATCTAGAACTTTTGCTCGACCTTCCCATACGTCATACCCATCGCCGCCTTGTATCTCAGCAGGATGTCGTGGTGTAGGTAATCCACCCAACACTTCTGGACAAATCATGATTGCTTGATTCGCATCAACCAGCTTTTTCAACTCATCAATCTCATTTGCCCCACCATCATAACGACAAGCTATGCCGCCCAAACAAGCACTGATCCCTAGCATTGTTATTTCTCCCATCAAATTAATAGAAAATAGGTGACAAAACTGCCTTCCCATTATACCATTTATTCAGGTATGGAAATAGTCTTTCACAAATGTTCTTATAAAAAAGGAGACACATATGAAACGTGTATTAGTTGTAGACGATGAGATTTCAATCGTAAAATTATTGAGCTTTAATTTAGAAAAAGAAGGCTACGCCGTCACCACTGCCGAAGATGGAAAAGAAGGCTATGAATTGGCCTTAAACGAAAAGTTCGACTTCATTATTTTAGATGTCATGCTGCCATCAATGGACGGTCTGGAGATTGCAAAAAAACTGCGTCAGGAAAAAGTCGACACGCCCATTCTAATGTTAACGGCAAAGGACGACACCATTGATCGCATCCTAGGCTTGGAGATCGGGGCCGATGACTACTTGACTAAGCCATTTTCTCCAAGAGAGGTCTTAGCCCGCATGAAGGCGATCTTCCGACGTGTCGAACCGCGTCAGGAATCTGTTGAACACGAATTTTTGACTGCTGGCGATATTAAAGCAGATTTATCAAATTATCAGGTCACAGTTCGAGACAAAAAAATTGAACTAACACCAAAAGAGTTTGAACTGCTAGTCTATTTCATGAAACGCAAAGAACGAGTGATTGATCGCGATACTCTGCTTGATCGCATTTGGCAATATGATTTTTCTGGTCAAAGCCGAATCGTAGATGTCCATGTGTCCCATTTACGAGAAAAAATCGAAGTGGATCCTAAACATCCGCAATATTTACAAACCGTTCGGGGTTTCGGTTATAAGTTCCAGGTGCCAGCTCAATGAGACGCAAACATTTAGATTATTTTGTTCCTTTAGTACTTATTTGTTTACTCTTTCTCGGCAGTTGGAAATTAGCCAATCATTTCTATACAAAAGAATTATTGGAGCAGCAGGAAGAATTTTTGAGTAGTAATGGTGAACTAATAATCCATCGATTGGACCTCAATCACCTTGATTCTGACGAAAATAAGAAAGCGATAGAAAATTTTTCTAAAGAGGCCAATGATCGGATCACCTTGTTAGATGCTGACGGAAAAATTATTTTTGACAGTTCCGAACCACATCTCTCAGGAAGTCGAGAAAATCGACCAGAAGTAAAAATTGTTTTAAACAGCAATAATATTGGTTCTTCCGTTCGCTATAGCAGTACTTTAAAAACAGAATTACTGTACACAGCTCAACCCATCAGAGCTGCCGATAAAACGGTTGGTATTTTGCGAGTTGCCAAAAAAACCTCTGCCTTTCAACCGAAAACACGAAACTTCCAGCGAACAATTTTCGTTATTTTATTGCTTTTTTATACATTCATTTATTTGATTATTTGCTACTTAACCTATCAGCGGAATCGACCAATCGAAACCGTACTCCCGGTTTTACAGCGGATGTTGAAGGAACCAGAGAAAAGCAATTATGTGATGCAGAACTCGCCACAGTGGCAGGAGCTTTATGTCACAGTGAATCAGATTAGTGAACAATTGAATGCGACCTATGCCGCCTATACATCGACGGAAGAGCAATTTTCCACCCTTTTTCACGAACTGACGATTGGTGTCTTCATCATTGATACCGAAGGACGTTTTATTATGATTAATCCCGCTATGGAAGAGCTGCTGCAAATCGGGGGTATTAGTCAGCAATATTATTGGCAAGTGATTGAGGATCATAAGTTCATCCAATTGATCCAACAGGTGTTAGTCGATAAAAATCAAGTGCATCAGGAAATCTCGACTAAACTACCAAGCTCGATGAATTTGGATATTCGCCTACGTTATATTGAAAATGAAATCAAAGGTGATCAAATCATGGGTACCGTCTACGACTTGACACATGTTCGTCGTTTAGAAAAAATTCAAAAGGATTTTGTCGGTAACGTCTCCCACGAATTAAAAACACCGGTAACTTCATTGTTGGGATTTGCCGAAACACTCTTGGACGGTGCAAAAGATGATCCCGAGCTGACCACAGAATTTCTGACGATCATGCAAAAGGATGCCAAGCGATTGCAGCGACTGATTCAGGATATCATCGAATTATCAAAGGATAGCGATGATCTAGCAGAAGATCGGCAAACGATTGAGCTAAATTATTTTTTGCACCAGCAAGTTGAGTTATATCAGCATTTACTAAAAGATAAACAGATCACTGTCACGATTAATGGCGCAGAAAATTGTTTCTACCAGACACGTTTGACCTTCTTTCAACCGATCATAAAGAATCTTTTTGAAAATGCGATCCAATACTCGCCTGAAGAAAGTCATATCGAAGTAACCTATCATCTAACTGACCAATTAGAAATAACTGTAACAGATCATGGCATCGGTATATCAAAAGACGATCAAAAAAGAATTTTTGAACGTTTTTATCGTGTGGATAAAGCCCGAGCTCGCCATTCTGGCGGGACCGGATTAGGTCTTGCAATTGTTAAGGAATACAGCGAAATTCTCGGCGGAGAGGTTAAGGTCGAGAGCCACCCTCACTTAGGCTCCACCTTTACAGTCACATTACCAAACAAATAAAAGTAACCCCGTTAGTACATTCATTACGAAAATACTAACGGGGTTCGAATTTTTTTACTTTTAATTATTATTTCACTGTTCCATCAGCAGAACGTTCAACCTCCATTGAAGTAATTGGCAGATAGCCCAGTTCTTTCACCGGACCATTTTGCACATCATCACTAACCATGTATTCCAAGAAATCTGCTAACGCTTTTTCTGGTTTGCCATTTGTATACATGTGTTCATAAGACCAGATTGGCCATTTATTAGTAGTGATGTTTTTATCATTAGCTGTGACGCCGTCTAATTGTAGGGCTTGTAAACTGTCATCAACATAGGATAATGCTAAGTAGCTAATTGATCCGGGAGTTTCTGCCACAATTTTTTTCACCGTTCCTGATGAATCCTGTTCTTGTGACTGAATTGGCTCTTTTCCATCTAAGCCCCATTTCTCAAAAGTCGCACGAGTACCACTACCAGAAGCACGATTAACTACCTGAATTGCTTCATCCTTACCACCGAGTTCTTTCCAGTTTTTGATTTTTCCAGTGAAAATATCGATCAGTTGTTGTTTAGTGATATCCTTGACACCAACATCCTTGTTAACAACTGGAACAAAACCAACGACTGCTACTTTATGATCAACTAACTTACTAGCATCTACGCCATCCTTTTCCTCAGCAAAAACATCGGAATTTCCAATTTCAACCGAGCCGCTCTCAACTTGACTTAAGCCGGTTCCGCTTCCGCCTCCTTGCACAGAGATTTGAACATTCGGATGATCTTGCGTGTAGCTTTCTTGCGCTGCATCAACTAACGGTTGTAAAGCTGTTGACCCTACCGCTGTAATTTTCGCCGTATCCTCTTTTGCTGAACCCGAATCCTTCGTTGCATTTCCAGTACCACACCCTGCTAAAAGAATTCCTGAAAATGCGAATGCTAAAATAATTTTCTTCATCATGTACGCTCCTTAATTTAGATAGTAAACATTTCCATAAGAGAAGCGGCAGTAAGCTTTTACCGTATCTCTTATTTTTAGTACACTGATACTTTACCAATGAAACGTAAATATCTGATTGAAGCGATGTAAATGAACCGTAAAGAACTGTAAATATTGAGTAAAGACAAAATTCCTTACTTTATATTAGTTTTGATGTACAATACTCATGCAATAAAAATTATAAACGAGAGAAGCGAACTGACATGTTAGTGATTACCTATGCATTAAACGACTCAGAAAAAGAAAAAACTTATTCCAGTGCCAATGATTTTGTCGCTGCACAATTAAAAGAAGTTCCCGATCTGCCTGATTATTACCATGTGGTAAAAGCAACTGTTGATGGCAACGAGATTGATTTGAAAGACAAAACGATCAGCGGTCTATTCAACTACCTAAACATGTAAATAAAGTTTATGATAAGCAAAAAGAAACGATCAAACCAAAATAGATTTGATCGTTTCTTTTTTATTTTCCTAAATAGGCTGCCAAACGGTTCATCGCTTCAACCAAATTCTCCATTGAAGCGGCATAACTAATCCGGACATAGCCTTCACCTTCTGGGCCAAAGGCAATTCCTGGAATAATCGCTAATTGATTCTTCTCAGCTAAATCAATACAAAAAGCCATCGAATCTTGCTCATATTCAGCTGGAATCTTCGCAAAAATGTAAAACGCTCCTGATGGACGTGCTACCTCAAAGCCCATTTTCGTCATTGCTTGATAGACATAATCCCGTCGTTCGCGATATTCTTCCCGCATCACTTCTGCATCAGAAATTCCTTGTACTAATGCTCGAACAGCAGCTTTTTGTGAGATTGTTGAAGCCGCAGTGACTAAGTACTGATGAACTTTAATGATTTGTTCTACCAATTCCGCCGGAGCAAAAATAAAGCCAATCCGCCAACCAGTCATCGCATGCGATTTTGACAATCCATTGATCACAATTGTTTGTTCGCGTAAATATTTTCCAAATGAAACGTGTTTGGTTTCATAATTCAATTCACTATAGATTTCATCACTAATCACAAAAACCGGATACTTCTTCAATGTTTCACTCAAGGCAGATACTTCGGCTTCATTATAAGCAACGCCTGTTGGATTTGATGGCGATGTAATAATGATCGCTTTCACCTTATCGCCATGTTCTGCCATCGCCTGATCAATCTGTTCAGGCGTTAACACAAAACCCGTTTCTCGCGTATCAATATAAACAGGTTCAGCACCTGCTAGTAAGATTAATGGTTCATAGCCTGGATAAGTTGGAGCTGGAAGCAGTACTTTATCACCAGCTTCCAAAATGGATAACAAACTTGCCGATAAAGCTTCCGTTGCTCCTACAGTCACTAGCACCTCAGTCGTCGGCTGATAATTGACCGCATATTTTTCAGATAAAAAACGACTCGCAGCTTCTCGAACATCTATCAAACCAGACATGCCGGTATAATGACTAAAATTATCTTTAATCGCCTGTTGCCCTGCTTCTTTTACGTGTTCAGGGGTATTAAAATCCGGCTCTCCTAACGTCAACTTCAACATATTAGGAATTCCAGAAACTTTTTCATCAAATTGACGAATCAATGAGACGGCGATTTCATAGACATTTTTGTTAAATCGATCTTGCAATTTATTCATATAACCCCTCCATTTCTAATCATATTATCACAAAAGCTCAGATAGTAAAGAAAAAATATCGGCTGTATGGTAGTGATTTGAAAAGAATTGATGATCTTCCATGAATTGTTTCAACACTTGCAGGCTTTTTTTAGACGTTCATTCGTTTAATGACTCTTTCTTTTTTATAATCGTAAAAACTATTTCAAAATAAAAAAATTTAGCTCTAAATAACTTATGATTCATTGATAGCAGCATAAAAGAACTTTCATTATCCAAAGCAATTTGTCGTTTTGTGTTGAATTGACCATTTAACAATCATAAAATAACCATACAATAAACGATTGTCGAGGTGGTCCCTACAATGAATAAGAAAACAATCATGCGTATACCTTTTGTTTTCTATTTAATTCCTTATGTTCATCTATCTTTAGCAATTGATTACCTGTTTGATTCAATCATAGGGATCTTTCTATTCTTGCTCCTTACTGTAATGATTGGTTTTTATGCAAAAATTACTCAACAGCTATCTTTGTTGGTTTTCGGTAATCTTATCAATATCATATTGAGCTGCTCCTTGATTGTTTTTAAAAGTCCTTTAGTTAGCTTATATCACTCCTCTTCACCTTTTGAAGCAGCGATTCCATTGATCGTTCTCTTTTTGATGACACAATTAACCGGGATTTTTTGGGGCTATATCCTTCACAAAGAAGCCTCAATTTCAATCAGTAAAGAAAAAAAGAACTAAAAAACTTCGGATCATCAATATAATTGATCCGAAGTTTTTTTCTATCAAATGTTTTCTAAATCTTTGGTCGGTTTAATCCATATTTCAATCCTCGGCTCATCCGTTACATTCACGTATTTTTGTACCAGGAAAGGAGCCATATCTTCCATCTCTATTCCGTGTCTTTTGAGCCAAGTTCCAAAGAAATAATCGTTAGCTTTGTACAAAGCATCTTCAACCAAATACTTGAAGTTTTCTGCTTCAAACGTGCAAACATAATAGTTTCCAGGTTCCATTCGATACTGACAATAATCCGCAAAAGTTTGATCATCAGATAGTCCACCTACAAAGTATTGGACTTTTCCAGGAGTGGTATCACTCGTGAAGCAGTCGATGTGAACCCCATCCTCAATTAAATTAGGAATCGTCTTCTGTTTCTCATGGAAATCATCCCATAACTCAATCAGAACATTGACGCCTACTTTGTTCATTTCAACAGAATCGACTTGCTTGGAAAAACCAGTATAGTATTCCGTTTTTGTCAGTTCTCGCCTATTTACTTCAAGAACTAGATCATCTACCACCAAAGGTACCCCTTCATCCACCAGCGTATAATAAATTGATAGATCTGGCTTTAAAAAATCCGTTAATAATAGATCATTTTTACGATATGTTTCCGGTGTAACACCATAGATTTCTTTGAAGGCTTTTGTAAAAGTTTCATGACTGTTAAAACCGAACTCACAAGCAATATCAGCAATCCGTTTATCACTCTTCAATAGCGGTTTAGCATTTGCCACTCTTCTCGCCTTGATATACTCATTAACTGTTTTTCCAACCAAACGATTAAATAATTTTTGAAAATAGTATACCGATAGATAAGAAACCTTTGCTAACTCTTCGATCGATAACTCTTCCTTGATATTTTCTTCCACATAATCCACTGACCTTTGAATAGCATCCCAAGCATGCATCTAACTCACGCCTTATTTAAATAAATCTGATTTTCATGCCGCCATCATCTTTATGAGAAAATAGTAGCATATCTTTTAGATGCAGGCTTGTTCGCTAGTGCTGTCTGCTATTTGTCTAACTCTTCAATTGGTGTGATTACTGGTTTGCCATCTTTATCTAATAGAGGTGTCAATCCTCCAGCATAGCCTACTTTGTTGAACATGTAGTTGACACCTGTCTCCCGATCAACAAAAATCATAATCGCATCCAATTTCCCTTGAGAATAAACCCTTACAAAACGATCCTTTGCCATTTCAATTCCTTCTTTCTATTTTTTGTATAACGTTTTCATGAAACTAAATCTAGCGTAGCATAACCAAGACAACCAAACAATTGCTTATGGTCATTATTCTTCAAAAATGCACAAAATTAGCGTAAAAAAAGGATACACTTACTCTTATTTTGCATAGGATCTGTCTATTTTTCTTTTGCCACATTTACGATTAAAAATAAAATTTTATCTCGAACTTTCAATAGCTTCGAAACTCAAAATTTTGAAATGAAATAGAAAAAAGTTCTGAGCTCGAACTGTGAACTTAGAACTTTTTTTCTGTAATCTGAGAAAGCTTATTGCGAAGCTTTCTCAGATTTTTTTACAGGTATTTGAATCTCTGTCAGCCAGTCGTCTTCGCTATCTTTATTCCACATACCATCTATATAACTTTCTCGAACAGGGCCAACTATTTCATAATCATTGTCCTCAACAAACTTAATCGCTGCCGCGAATGCTTTAGGAATATTTTCATAAGGCCCTTTGTGCATTGTACAGACAGCTTGAGGAACTTCATCAATTCTTTTGAATTTCAATTCATCAGTTTCTTCTTTCATTTCAACCACAGATTCGCAGACTTCAATATCAATGTTCTCTTCCTTATACCCTGCATCATGATAAATATTGAAGCAGTACTCTGGCAATGCACAGACACAACCAGCCTTCTCCATCTGTGAAGCCATTTCGGGAATCATTGAAGAAAGTGCCTCAAAGCTCGGAATGATTTTCCTCATTGATGCCACGATGACTTCTGGTAATCGCTTGATCACCATGTGATAATTATCATCCTCTTGCTGCAAATACCCTTCAATCTGAGAAAGCATCGACATGCGATCAGAAATTTCTTTCAGCAGCTGCTGTTTTTTTCTTTGCAAGATTCGCTGCTCGCTTTCTCCATCTTGCACGCGCTTGATTTCTTCTATACTATAGCCAATTCTACGCAACGCCAGTAAACGATGCAGCGGCTCCAGTTGACTCGAACTATAGTAGCGGTAGCCGTTATCAGGATCGATAAAACGGGGGCGAAGCAGCCCCACTTCATCGTAATAGCGTAGTGCTTTGATTGTAACCTGATTCATTTTCGAAAACATACCGATTCGATATAATTGCTCCTGAACTTTTTCACATTCGTGATCCAATTACTCAACCCCCTATTTTCTCATTACTCCCAGCGAAAGAATTTTGCCGCTAAACCAAATCCCACGATTGAAATCACGATCAATAATATCAGGACAAATTGTGGATTTCCGACTGGTTGATTCAAACTAACGCTTTTTAACAATTGAACACCTTGAGTTAAGGGAAGCACGCTGGCTACTTTCTGCATTCCTCTTGGAAAGATCTCAAAGGGAATCACTGCACCAGATAAAAAGAGCATCGGAAAATAAACCAGACTGCACACAAGGTTTGCGATCTTCATATTTTTACATAGACTTGCGATCAATAATCCTAAACTGTACATAGCAATCATAACTAAAAAATAACTAGCAATCAACAAGACCCAATTTCCCTGCATTCTATAATCAAGAAAGACGATGGCTACCAGTGCAACAAATCCGGCAGAAACGATTGCCGTTGTCATAGCTACTAACACTTGAGTTGCGATTAAATGTCCGGGTGAAGCGGGGGTCACAAAAAAGTGCTTCAAGATTTTTTTATCGCGATAATCACAAATCGTCAACGGAATTCCCATGAATGCAGTGGCGCAAATGCCAACGACTAAAAGTGAACTAAAGCTGCTATCTAAAAAAGTATAAGAAGTATTGCCCGCTTGCTTGTTCCCAGCGATCATTGTCGTCAACAGTAAAACACCCAGTGGCATTCCGATCCCAAATAAAATTCCGTCAATAGAACGAATCGCCAGTTTTCCTTCAACCTTTGCCAAATTGATTACCTTATTCATCTTCGTCCTCCCCTACAAACCAAAGATACGCGTCCTCTAAATTACTCTGAGAACTCTCCGCCAATAATTCTGGAATACTTCCTTCAACGACAATGCTACCACGCTTAATGAGGCAAATACGATCACACAGAATCTCAGCCTCCTCCATATAATGCGTCGTCAAAAAGATCGTTAAATTTGTCTTCTTTAATTTTAGCAAGGTCTGCCAAACTGTTCTGCGTGCCTCCGTGTCTAATCCAGTCGTCAACTCGTCCAAGAAAATAATCTCTGGATCAGGAATTAATGCTAGCACGATCGACAACTTTTGCTTTTCTCCGCCTGATAGCTTCTCAACAGATTGTTTTTCAAACTTCTCTAATTTAAACAATTTCAGCAACTCATAGTAATCTCTAGGTTTTTGATACAAACTAGACAGTTCTTGACAGAGCTCATTCACACGAATATTGTTTTGATAGCTGGAAGATTGTAGTTGGACTCCAACTTTTTCGAAAACTTCTCTTCTTCGCTTGCGTGGATCTAGTCCTAAAATTTTTGCTGATCCGTAATCCGGTCGTTTAATCCCCAGCAGTGTTTCAATAGTAGTCGTTTTCCCTGCTCCATTTGGTCCCAATAGACCAAAAACTTCACCCTTATTGATGGTGAAGGAGAGTTGGTTGACGATTTTTCTACCGCCGATTTCTTTCGTTAATTGATCAGCTGTGATAGCTATACTCATGATGATCCTCCCCTTTCATTAACAGAATACTGTCTCCTGTTAAGGGAGAGTCAACAGCGTGCGGATAATTTTTATTGCGGCTTCACAATGAAAATCGTTCCCTCTTTTTGATAGCCTTGCTTTTCGTAGTAAGGATCAACATCGCTCATCACATATACCGTTTGGTCAGGAAAATCTTTACAGGCTTGCTCCATTAACAAGCGACCATAGCTTTTTCCACGACAATCAGCATCTACTAATAAATCATAAACATATATGCCAAAACCGTCATCTTCTCGGCAACGAGCATACCCACAAATCTTTTCTTTCTCAAAAAGTAAATAAGTTGTTGATGTCAATAAAGCTCGCGCGTATTTTTTCTTCCCCTCACCAATACAATAGCCAGCCCAATCGGACTCTTTTTTCATCATTTCAAATAAAGCGTCTGCATCCTCCTCTTGATAAGGGCGAATATACCAAGAACTTTCCATCTAAAAAACTCCTTTTATTTTATACTAACAAATAACCATCAAAATACTAGAACTTACACAATTTAATAGATTGCTATTTTCTAATAAAACAACGTTAACTACAAATGGTGGAATCAAAAAAGGACACTCATTTTTGAATGTCCTACTTACTTAACCCTTAAAATATTCTCTAGTAGCCTTTTCGTCTATCTCAAGCTGCTGAATCAATCCTTCAACTGATTCAAAAGCTACTTGTCCCCGCAACATATGATACCAGCGTACCTTAACTTTTTCACCATAAATTTCTTCATTAAAGTCTAAAATATTGATCTCTACTGTCAGCATGCGATTGGTTCCAAAAGTGTCATTATGGCCTATCGAACCCATCGCCGGATACCATTGATCGCCAATCTGAATCTCATTGACATATACCCCTTCTTTGGGCAATTTCATATCATCGGGCACTTGGATGTTTGCAGTTGGATAACCCAGTTTTCGTCCCCGCGCTTCGCCGTGAATCACCGTCCCGATGATCTCATAGATATAGCCAAGTAAGTGGTTGGCTTCGTCTAGTCTTCCTTCAGACAATAAGCGGCGGATTCGTGAAGAACTAATTTTTTCAGTTTCGTCTTCTTCTGTCTTTTTAGCAACAATTACTACCTCAAAGCGATCTTTCGCATAGTTAGGTAAGTTTTCGGCATCAGCCGTTTGGTCTTTTCCAAAATTGTAATCAAAGCCTGAAACTGCCACTTTTGCATGTAGCCCTACAATGTATTGATCGACAAACTCTTGAGGCTTTAACGCAGCGAACGAAGAGGTGAAGGCTACCTCATATAACAAATCAACACCAAGCTCTGACATCCGTTCTTCTTTCTGCTTCAAAGTCGAAAGATATTGAATCGGCTTGCTCTGTACTTGTTGAAAAACAATTGCCGGATGCTGATTAAACGTCATCACAGCTAATTTTAAATTTTTTTCTTTCGCAATTTTTTTACCAGTATTAATGACCTCTTGATGACCACGATGAACACCATCAAAAAATCCTAACACCAACACACAATCTCCAGCAGGAATTTCCTCTGATTTATATGGATGCCGCAATTTAACAATTTCCATTTAGTGTGCCTCCTAATTCATAGTAATGTATTTATTTTTCTTGAAGAAAAATAAGTCTGATCTTCATGCCGTATATCATCCAACTATACATGCTTATATTTTTTCTAGTTGTAATCAGATAGTTCTTTTCCTCTTTAATCACTGCCAAAAGTTGGACTGATATCTTAATTCTTAATAATATAATTATTTTTCTTCAGCCACTAAGCGTGAGGATCTTGAGCAATTTCGTTTCGAATTACTTTGCTTGGCTTCAAGAGCCAGTTTTTTTCTGGGTGTTGTCCGTAAAGACTAACTAGTTGGCCTTGATAAAAAAATGCGATTAGATTAGCTGGCATCTTTTTGATTCCAAAAGATTTCATAGGCAAAACTTGTCCATTTTTCACCTTTTGCCAATCAGCAGCTGTTAAATCAATTCGCGGAAATTCCTTCATTGCCTCTTCAACCGGCTGCAACGCTTGATTGATCTGACCTTTTTCCATCAATTCGCTAACTTGCGCCAAGGTAACTGCCTGTCCCACTGAAAAACCGCCACTGGCTAAACGAGTCAGATCGGACATATGGGCAGGATAGTTTAGCTTTGTCCCAAGATCCACAGCCAAGGTTCGAACATAAGTCCCTTTCCCGCAAGTAACCTGAAATCGCCAACTCTGAGTTTTTGCCTCTTCATTATAAATCGGATCAGTCGTACGTTGAAAACTCTCAATCTCCGCTTCCCGTTCAGGTCGTTCAACCGTTTCACCAGCACGCGCATACTCATACAATCGTTTCCCATTGACTTTAACCGCTGAATACATTGGCGGTACCTGCTTGATTTTTCCGATAAATGTAGCCATTACTCGATCGATTTCAGCTTCACTTAAAGGGTGGTCTACTGCTTTTGTCTCTACTATTTCGCCACTACGATCTTCTGTAGTTGTAGAAAAACCCAACGTAATCTCACCTTCATAAATTTTCCCACTATCTTGTAAATATTCGATCACCTTGGTTCCCTTGCCAATACAGATAGGTAAGACACCATCGACATCAGGATCTAAAGTTCCCCCGTGACCAACCTTTTTGGTTTGCAGAATTTTTCGTAACTTAAAGACACAGTCATGACTTGTCATGCCGCGCTCTTTCCATAACGGCAAGATACCGTCCATCGCTGTTTCCTCATTTCTATTTATAATCAACGCTCCCATTATAGCATAGCTGATCTAAGAAATGACAAGCCAACTCTCTGAAGATGTTCGCCTTATCTTTCTAATAAAAACGTAGAAGTCCCTTTCTATTTCTATTAAAGTCCAAAGAAAAAAACCGCCAAGATGACGGTTTAATATTTCTTTTCTTTTGCTTTTTTCTTTTGCCGCTGACGATTGATCACAAATGAAATACTTGGTTCTGATCGTTGCTGCATCGCATAGGATTCTAATTGATTGACTTGATCACGATAATTATTTGCTGAAAAATTGGAGATATCTTCATTTACTTCATATTTGTCAATAATCTTTCTCTCTAAATAAAATCCGCGAATCAGCTCTTTCGCGTAAAGTGGATCTTGTTGAATCAAATAAGTGCCAAATAATCCGTGTCCACTGACTTGATTCATCAAATTTTTTCGTTCATCCACAAAAAAATCAATTAAATCCTCATCATAAACATCCCGCAGATTTTCCAAACTATCTAATATAGCTTCACTATTGCGAATAAAGATTTTTCTAAGAGTTGAAATATCTTCATTATCAACCGTCTCTTTACGCCTTTGCCGACGTTCCCAAAACATTTTTGGATGCATAATAACGCGAATAATCCTTCGTACGAAAATTAACCAAAAGCTAAGTAATGACAACATTTGTTTCGTCACTGATTCAGATACATTTGAAATGAAACGGGAATACAAACGATAGGCACCTGAATCGATTTGATGTCTTCTAAAGCTTTCATCCAATCCATCCCGTTCAACCGAAATAATCAAGGCTTGAATTTCTTGGAATTCTTGTTGCGCACTTTCCGGCATCGAATTATTGAAGAGCATCTGGATTCGCCCCTGATAATTTGCGATCACCGCTAGCAGTGCAAAACGTTCCTTTTCATTCAATTTTTTATCGTCTAAATCTTCGTATAACTCGCTAATGACTTCCCGCAAGATTAACATTCGTTTGGGATCGGTTAACGGTACTACTTCACCTTCAGATAAGATGGGTAATAAAATCATTCCGATAATCAACGTTAGAAAGGTTACACAGGCTGTGATAAATAGCAGTAAAGATCGTTCGGGAAACTCCAAACCGTTGATCGTTGTTGGTAAAATAAAAATTGTCGCAATGCTGACTGTACCTTTAACACCGCCAAAGGTCAGTAGCAAGCGATCTCTCAGCTGTTCATGATTTTTCTTCCAGCCTTGAGTAACAATGTAAAAGCCGCTAACGAATAAAAAGCGTAAAACAAAAAGTAGGGCTGTCAATAATAATACAATCCCTAACAAATGCACATTGGAATAATTTCGACTATTCCACACAGGTGAAAAGACTTGAGAAAGTTCGATTCCCAAAAAAATAAAAACCAATGCATTCAACATAAAGCTAATCGTACTCCATGAGCTTTCAGTTACATTAGAAAGCTGCGCCTCGAATAGATTTACGCGTCGGAAACCAGTAGCTTGTAATACACCCGTTACAACCGCTGCGATGATTCCTGAAGCATGAAACAATTCAGCTATAAAATAAGCAACGAACGGAAGTATTAATTCAATCAGCAGATACGCCGATACATCTTGTGCAGAGATTCGTTCAATAATTTTTATGACTTCATTCTTAAACCAAATAATTACAAGACCAACCAATACTCCTACAACACTTGATTCAAGTAAAGATATCGATGCATCAGCCGCCGAAAATTGTCCGGTTAGTAGTGCGGCGACGGCAAACTGAAAGGCAGTAACACCCCTTGCATCATTGATTAAGCCTTCCCCTTCTAAAACGTGCATGACCGATTCGGGGATATTTAAACGTTTCGCCAGCGAGCTAACTGCTACTGCATCGGTTGGTCCTAAAGAAGCTCCAAAGGCCAAACAAGCAGCAATCGGGATTGCCGGTAAAATACTATGCAGAACAAAGCCCAATCCAAACAGAGTGAAAATCACTCCACCAAAAGCTAGCAGCAAGATCAAGCCAAAATGCTTCAATATTGAGGGAATATCGGCTGTCTCGCCTTCTCTAAATAGCAAAGGTGCAATAATCATTACAAGAAAAACCTCTGGTTCAAAATGGATCGAGCTACCAACTTCTGTAAAACTAAGGATAATGCCGAGGATAATCTGGATCATAAAAATTGGAAAAGACGGGAAAACTTTTGCTAAAACATTCGACAAGGTAATGGCAATGGCTAAAATGATGATAATCTCAATTAAGCCCATTCACTCACCTCTTGGAACAATTCTCTTTTGCCTTACATAATAGCTTCAAGAACTCTCTTTTTTTACTGATGATTCGATCTTCTAATTCGGATAATTCTTGCGACTCACCATCTAATGAAAGCTGGGCACGCTTTGTTTCCATACGCAGCAAATCATGTTTCATACGTTCCAACTTTCGAGAAGTTAAAACGTTGATTCTTTTTATTTTTTGTTTAACGGCTTTGCGTTCTTCTGGACTTAGGTTGTCAAATTCTTTGTGGAGTTCCTTCATCCGTTCTTCAAATTCCGTAGTCATTCTAGACTCTGCCTCCTTGAAAATATCCAGCAAAAGGATTATTTACAAACTGCATACACTTTAACAGGATTTGCCCAATAATGCAAAAAAGAACCCGAAAAATTTTTCAGGTTCTAACGAATTTATTCTTTATTTAAGTCACGGATCATTTGATCAATCTTAGAACCATACTCAACCGATTCATCTAGTTCAAAAAACAATTCCGGAGTCTTGTAAATCGACAAAGCATGACCAAGTTCACGTCGAACCAAACCACTTGCCTTGTTCAATCCTTCTTGCGCTTTTTCTTTATCCGATGCCTTATCAGACAATAAACTATAATAAATCGTTGCTTGTTGTAGGTCTCCGGTGACATGAACATCAGTAATGTTCACCTCTTGGACACGTGGATCACGGACTTTTTTTCGTAAGATGTCATTGACTTCTTTCAAGATTTCCTGAGCCAGACGACGATCACGATAATTTGGCATAACGACTGCCTCCTTCTATTTCCACTAACTAAAAAAATAACTAACTACAAATAATGGACGAATTTTTAGCAGATCCCGTTCCGCTCCGCTATTTTTAAAAGCAGGAAGCGGAACGAGTAATACTATTTAGGCTTGATTTCTTCCATAACGAACCCTTCGATTACGTCATCAACTTTGATGTCGTTAAAGTTTTCGATCATGGCACCACATTCATAGCCCATCTTAACTTCTTTCACATCATCTTTGAAACGTTTCAAGCTAGCAAGTTTGCCTTCAAGAATTACGATTCCATCGCGAATGATACGTACTCCGCTATCACGTTGGATGGATCCTTCGTTAACGTAACATCCGGCGATTGTACCAACTTTAGAAACTTTATAGGTTTCACGTACAGTCATTTGACCAGTGATTTTTTCTTCGTATTCAGGATCAAGCATACCCTTCATCGCTGTTTCAATTTCTTCAATTGCTTTATAGATAATACGGTGCAAACGAATGTCTACTTCTTCGGTTGACGCTTGTTGTTTCGCTTGTGGTGTAGGACGAACGTTAAAGCCGATAATGATCGCATTACTTGCCGCTGCTAAAGTAACATCACTTTCATTGATGGCACCTACAGCTGAGTGGACGATCTTCACACGTACGCCTTCAACATCAATTTTCTTCAATGAAGCTGCCAATGCTTCGGCAGATCCTTGCACATCAGCTTTGATGATAACATTAACTTCTTTCAATTCGCCCTCTTTAAGAGATTCAAACAAGTTGTCTAATGTTACACGAGCACTTGCACTGCGATGTTCGAGCAATGCGCGTTTTGCACGTTCTTCCCCAGCAGCACGAGCCGTTTTTTCGTCTTCAAAGATTGCGAAACGATCCCCAGCTTGAGGAACATCATTCAAACCAGTAATTTCCACTGGTGTCGCTGGTCCGGCAGATTTCTCACGACGGCCAATATCATTCGTCATTACACGAACACGACCATACGTGTTACCGACAACGATCGGATCACCAACGTTCATCGTACCTTGTTGAACTAATAAGGTCGCAACTGGTCCTTTACCTTTATCTAAACGAGCTTCAATAACCGTTCCGATTCCGTGTTGGGTTGGATCAGCTTTCAAATCTTCAACTTCAGCAACTAATAGAATCATTTCTAATAGTTCATCGATATTTTGATTGAATTTTGCTGATATTTCAACAAAAATTGTATCGCCGCCCCATGCTTCAGGAATCAATTCATATTCACTTAACTCTTGCATGACATGTTGTGGGTTGGCACCTGGTTTATCAACCTTATTAACTGCTACAATGATTGGCACTTTTGCTGCTTTCGCATGGTTGATCGCTTCGATTGTTTGCGGCATCACACCATCATCAGCTGCTACAACTAAAATAGTGATGTCTGTAATACTTGCTCCACGTGCACGCATACTTGTGAAGGCAGCATGCCCTGGTGTGTCTAAGAAAGTAATCGGTTTACCATCGATATCGATTTGATAAGCACCAATATGCTGCGTGATTCCGCCTGCTTCTCCGCTTGTTACACGAGAATGACGTAAAGTATCTAGTAACGTTGTTTTACCATGGTCAACGTGTCCCATGATAGTTACAACTGGTGGACGTGATACTAAGTTTTCTTCATTTATATCTTCTGCATCGAAGAAGCGGTCGATATCCGCAATATCAATTGTAACTTTTTCTTGTGGTTCAATTCCATAATCCGTAGCTAACAGTTCGATTGTATCTTTATCTAATGGTTGGTTTTGATTGACCATAACCCCCATCATAAATAATTTTTTGATGATCTCAGCTGGTTCGCGATGAATCTTCTTCGCGATATCTGCTACGTTCATGCCTTCTGTATATTCCAATACTTCTGGCAATTCACGGAACTTACGTGGTGGAACGGCAGGTTTATTACTTTGTTGCTGTCTACCTTTTTTACCTTTTTTGTTAAATTTGTTTTTGTTACGATTTTGATTGCCGCCAAAACTATTGTTACGGTTTTGGTTGCCATAATTGTTTTTATTGCGATTTTGGTTGCCGCCTTGTGTTGTACCACTTTGGTTCGAACGTTGTCCTTGATTTGAACTACTTTGGTTTGAACGCGCTCCTTGATTCGCACTATTTTGTGCTGGGCGTTGCCCTTGATTTTGGCGTTGAGCGTTATTTGCGTTGCCTTGTGTTGGGCGTTGCCCTTGGTTTTGACGCTGCGCATTTTTTGTATTGCTTTGTGTTGGGCGTTGTCCTTGGTTTTGACGTTGCGCATTATTTCCACTGCCTTGTGCGGGGCGTTGCCCTTGGTTTTGACGTTGCGCATTATTTGCGTTGCCTTGTGTTGGACGTTGCCCTTGATTTTGGCGTTGAGTGTTATTTGCATTGCTCTGTGTTGGACGTTGTCCTTGATTCTGGCGTTGCGCATTATTTGTGCTACCTTGTTGTGTTGGGCGTTGCCCTTGGTTTTGGCGTTGCGCATTATTTCCACTGCCTTGTGCGGGGCGTTGGCCCTGATTTTGGCGTTGTGTATTGTTTGTGTTTCCTTGTGTTGGACGTTGTTGTCCTTGGTTTGAACGGTTTGCGTTCGCTGAGTTATTCTGTCTATTATTTTGTGTCAAGTCTTTATTTCCTTTTCTATTCTGGAAATTTGGGTTGTTCTTCGAGCTCTTTCCATGGAATTTTGGTTTTTCGTGCTGGTTAGCTGATGGCTTTGCCTGAGTATTTTGTTTCGGTTTGCTAGAAAAAGCTTGTTTCAATTTTGATTCATCATCTCCAGATAATGAACCCATATGATTTTTTACATCAATCCCCAAAGTTTGTGCTTTTTCTACAACATCCTTACTTGATTGATTCACTTCTTTGGCAAATTCGTATACTCTTTTATTTCCCATGCAATCACCTTCCTAACCTGTTATTAACGTCATAATTTTGTCGGCGAATCCCTGGTCTAAAACCCCGATTACTTTTCTAGGTTTGCCAATCGCGCCTAAAATCTCCCCTTGAGTAAATTCGACAAAACATGTCGTTTGATAATACTTACTTTTATCTGATACTTTCTTTTGAGTGTTTTCACTCGCATCAGTAGTAACAATAACGAGACTCACTTTCCTTTTACGAATCTCATTGATCGTCATTTCTTCTCCTGTGATCAGTTTGCCTGCACGCATTGCAAGGCCTAACATGTTCAAGGCCTTCTGTTTATTCATTGCCGAAGAGCTCTTTTCTGGCTTTTTGGTGTTTTACATAATCAAGTAGTTCTTGATAAAAATCATCACTTAATTCAGTACCAAGCGTACGGTCCAAAATACGTTTTTTCCACGCTTCCTCGACCTCAGCTGGTTCTAGCGCAACATAGGCGCCACGTCCTGGTTTCTTGCCTGAAGGATCAATGGAAACTTCACCTTCTTTGGACTTAGCGATCCGAATCAATTCTTTTTTTGGGAACATTTCACCGGAAACGACCGATTTTCGCAAAGGAACTTTTCTTTTTTTCATTTGCTGTCCTCCTAATAAATTATTGATCTGTTTGATCAGAAGCAACGTTTTCTTCGTCTTCAATCATATCATCAACTGTTACTTCTGCTTCGGATTCAATATCTGCTACCTCAGTTTCGATTGCTTCTGCTTCAGAAGTAATTTCTTCAATCTCAGTTGCGACTTCCTCTACTTCTTCTTCATCATAGTTAGCATAAAACTCTTCCATATCGGACTCAGATTTGATATCAATCTTATGTGCTGTCAATTTAGCAGCTAAACGGGCATTTTGTCCACGCTTACCAATAGCTAAAGACAATTGATAATCCGGAACCACTACAGTGCAAACTTTTGGATTGTCGATATCAAAGATAACATCTTCTACTTGCGCAGGGTTTAAAGAATTTGCGATAAATACCGCTGGATCCTCATCCCACTCGACGATGTCCATGTTTTCACCTTTTAATTCATTTACAATCGCTTGTACACGTTGTCCTTTCGGTCCGACACATGTTCCAACTGGATCGATGTTTGGATCGGTTGAACGAACGGCAACTTTCGCACGATCACCAGCCTCGCGAGCAATGCTGACGATTTCGACGATTCCATCATAGACTTCTGGAATTTCTTGTTCAAATAGGCGGCGTAACAAATCGGGATGACTGCGGCTTACAAATACTTGCGGACCTTTTGACGTGTTTTCTACTCGGGAAACATACACTTTAATGCGGTCATGAGGTTTATAATGCTCATTAGGCATTTGGTCTTGTTTTGAAAGAACAGCTTCGATCTTCCCTAAGTTTACATAGATGTAGCGATTATCTTGACGTTCTACCACACCTTGCATGATATCTTTTTCGTAGGCGCTGTACTCGTTATAAATAATGCTACGTTCTGCTTCACGAACACGTTGTAAAATTACTTGCTTTGCTGTTTGAGCAGCAATTCGACCAAAATCTTTTGGTGTTACTTCAAAACGGATTGTATCACCAATTTCATACGCTGGGTTGATTTCCATCGCATCTTTCAATGACACTTCCAATTGCGAATCCATGACTTCTTCCGTTACTTCCTTCACGGCATAAACATGAATGTCACCTTTTTTCTCGTTGAATTCCACTTCAACATTTTGTGATTGACCATAATGACGCTTATAGGCAGAAACTAATGCTGCTTCCAAGGCATCAATTACGATTTCTTTCGAAACACCTTTTTCTGCTTCTAGAGTATCCAACGCATTCAGCATTTCTTTACTCATTTTAACTTTCCTCCTAAATTCATGCTAATACATCTATTATCAAAATTCCCTACACATATTATTTAGCTAACTTACTAAATAAGAGGGCTAGCTCGCTAATAACGTGTGAATTTTTCTAACGTAAAAATTTAAGCAACTCTCGTACGCATACCATTTTACTAACTTGCTAAAGCAAGAAATAAAACTGACAAATCTATTTTCCAAAGAAAAACAGGTTTGATTTTCAATTGTTTAAAATTCTATTGCAAAGCGCGCTTTAGCAATGTTTTTACGATCAAAAACCATGTCTTTAGTGCGTGTCTTAATTTTGACGGTTAAAGTCAGTTCATCTTCAGTCAATTCTTTCAAAAAACCTTGATACTGTTTTTCACCGTCAATATTTTGATAAAGTGAGATGTTAATGTATTCTCCCATCGCCTTTTGGTAATCTTCTTCTTTTTTCAATGGACGTTCGGCCCCCGGTGAAGAAACCTCAAGAAAATATGCTTGTGGGATTGGATCAGGATCGATTGAATCTAGCTTTTCACTAAGCTTTTCACTAACAAAGGCACATTCTTCAATGTCGATACCGCCTTCTTTATCAATAAATACTCTTAAAAACCAACTTTTTCCTTCTTTGACAAACTCAACCTCGACTAAGTCAAAATTTTGTTCATCCAAGATTGGTGTTACCAAGTCAGTCACTGTTTCGACTACACTGCTCAAACTGTCAGCCTCCTTTATTCCATTAAAAAGAGTGAGCGAAAAATCCGCTCACTCATCATCAGTCTATGATTACATTGTTATATTAGCACAATTCTATTGAAAATTCAACCTTGTCATTTTCATGATGGAATTTTCTTTCATTTTTATATTGAACTTATCTTTTTCTTTACATATCAAAGAGTGAAAGTTGGTTTTCATCTGGAAGATCCTTCAAGACGCCATGAGTGTCCATGTACTCAATCAAGGTCTTAGAAACCTTCCCACGTGAAGCCAGATCTTCTTTCGATAAGAAAATACCGTCTTTACGAGCTTCAACAATTTGTTTGGCTACGTTCAAACCAAGTCCCGGTACGGCACGGAAAGGTGCAATCAATGTGTCTCCATCAATCACAAAATCTTGCGCATCCGATTTGTATAAATCGATCATACCGAAATGGAAATCTCGTTCCAGCATTTCATTACACAATTCCAAAACAGTCAATTGATTCTTTTCCTTTGTGGATGCATCCATCCCTTTATCTGTGATAGCCTTCATTGCGGCCTTCACCGCATCTTTTCCTTTAGCCATCGCAACTAAATCAAAATCATCAGCTCGAACAGAAAAATAGGCACAATAATAAAGGATTGGAAAATATACTTTAAAATACGCTACTCGTAATGCCATCAATACATAAGCTGCTGCATGGGCTTTCGGGAACATATACTTGATTTTCGAACAGGAATCAATATACCAGTCTGGTACATTATTTTCTTTCATTGCAGTCAAATAGGTTTCACGCAAATCATCATCAATCTTGTTCCATTGTCCTTTACGCACGGTCTCCATGATCTTAAAGGCCATACCGCTATCAAGTCCTGCATGAATGAGATAAACCATGATATCATCCCGACAACCGATAACCTCAGCTAAGTTTGCTTCTCCGCGACTAATTAATTCTTCCGCATTGCCTAACCAAACGTCGGTACCATGAGACAACCCAGAAATTTGCAATAATTCAGCAAAAGTCGTCGGGCTCGTTTCTTCCAACATTCCACGAACAAATCGTGTTCCGAATTCAGGAATTCCCAAAGTTCCAGTTTTCGAATAAATTTGATCAGCCTCCACACCTAAAACTTGAGGTCCAGCAAAAATCTTCATAACTTCTGGATCATCAGTTGGAATCGTTTTAGGATCGATCCCAGACAATTCTTGCAACATCCGAATCACTGTTGGATCATCGTGTCCAAGAATATCGAGTTTTAAAACATTATCATGAATCGAGTGGAAATCAAAGTGAGTCGTTTTCCATTCAGAATTCTGATCGTCCGCTGGGTATTGGATCGGTGTGAAATCATAAACATCCATATAGTCTGGAATAACGATGATCCCACCTGGATGCTGTCCCGTTGTTCGCTTAACCCCAGTTGCACCTTTAGCTAGACGATCAACTTCAGCATTTCTGAAATGTAAATTGTGATCCCGTTCATATCCCTTAACAAAACCGTATGCCGTCTTATCTGCAACTGTACCGATCGTTCCGGCACGATAAACATAGTCCTCACCAAACAATACCTTCGTATAGTTATGAGCCTCTGCTTGATAATCCCCAGAGAAGTTCAAATCGATATCGGGAACTTTGTCGCCGTGGAAACCTAAGAAAGTCTCGAAGGGAATATCATGTCCGTCTTTATTTAGCCGCGCACCACATTTAGGGCAAGCTTTTTCTGGCATATCAAAACCAGAACCGTAAGAGCCGTCTTCGAAAAACTCCGAATATTGACACTCAGGGCAATAATAATGTGGCGGCAATGGATTTACTTCGGTAATCCCTGTCATTGTAGCTACAAAACTTGACCCCACGGACCCCCGTGAACCAACCAAATAGCCGTCAGCATTACTCTTATGCACAAGTTTCTGAGAAATCAAATAGATCACTGAGAACCCGTTTCCGATAATTGAATTTAATTCCTTCTCTAAACGCTTTTCAATAATATCTGGCAATGGATCACCGTAAAGCTCTCGCGCCCGATTATAACTTAGATCCTTGATTTCCTCTTCTGATCCTGGGATTTTTGGCGTATACAAGGCATCTTTAACTGGAATGATTTCTTCACAGCTTTCAACAATCTTATCGGGACCATCAACTACAATTTCTTTTGCTAGTTCTGGACCCAAGAAACTGAAGGCCTGTAGCATTTCATCCGTCGTGCGGAAGTGAACATCTGGTAAACTATGACGGTTCAATGGATTAGCTCCACCCATCGAACTGATCAAAATTTTCCGATAGATTGCATCTTCCTTATTTAAATAATGAACATCTCCAGTAGCGACAACTGTTTTATTTAGATCCTTACCAATTTGAATCAGATTACGTAAAATATCTTCTAAGTCTGCTTCGTTCTTTACTAATTCTTGCTCAATCAAGGGAGCATAAACAGCCTTAGGCATCACTTCAATGTAATCGTAAAAAGCAGCACGATTTTTCGCCTCTTCTACTCCTTTTTGCATCATCGCCTCAAAGATTTCACCTTGTGAACAAGCTGAACCTACCAAAAGATTCTCCCGCAATTTATTTAATTGCGAACGTGGAATTCGTGGTACCCTTTCGAAGTATTCTACATTAGACATAGAGATTAGTTTGAATAGATCTTTTAAGCCTGCCTGATTCTTCGCTAAAATCGTTGCATGAAATGGACGTGCCCGTTTATAAGAATCGCCTTCACCAACGTGATCGTTCAATTGATCATGGTAATTCATACCATGCTTTTCGATTGCCTCTTTAACAAAAATCCAACCTAAATGGCCAGTTGCTTCCGCATCATACACAGCCCTATGGTGTTGTTCCAAGTTTACGCCGAACTTCTTAGTTAAGACACCTAAACCAAATCGTTTGAACTCAGGGTATAAGAAACGCGCCAATTCCAACGTATCAATTACCGGATTTGGTGTTTCCTGCATATTGTGTCGTAAATAAGTTGTATTGATAAAACCAATATCGAAGGTTGCGTTGTGAGCAACTAAAATTGACCCTTCGCAAAATTTTTCAAATAGCTCCATGACCTCTTTTTCTGGTTTTGATCCTCGCACCATTTCGTCAGTGATTCCAGTTAAATTGATCGTTGTTTCTGATAACGGATGACCAGGATCAATGAACTCTTCAAACGTATCAATCACGTTTCCTTTATGCATCTTAACTGCAGCCAACTCAATAATCGTGTCGTATACTGCAGATAACCCTGTGGTTTCCACATCAAATACAACATAAGTAGCATCTGTTAATGATTCATGAGCATCATTGTAAGCAATCGGTACCCCATCAGAAACAACATTCGCTTCAACCCCGTAAAGAATCTTCACACCAGCCTTTTTTCCCGCCGCATGAGCTTCGGGGAAAGATTGCGCACCACCATGATCCGTAATAGCAATGGCTTTGTGCCCCCATTTTCCAGCTTGGGCTACTAGGTCACTAGCGCTGTTGATGGCATCCATCGTACTCATATTCGTATGCAAGTGCAGCTCAGAACGCTTCTCTGTCGCTGTGTCCTGACGCTCTGGATGCTTAACCTCTTGAATGTCCTGAGCGTTCATGACAAGGTCACGCATAAAGGTATCTTCCTGAACACTACCTCGTACACGAATCCAACTCTTAGTTGCGATTGCTTCAAAGATTGCTTCATCCTTTTCACCGTTAGAAAATTTCTTTACTACAAATGAAGATGTATAATCAGTCATCTTTAAGATCAGAATCTTTCGTTTGGAGCGTAACTCGCGGACCTCTTTATCAAAAATAAACCCTTCAATCGTAATACGTCGTTCCTCTTCGATGATATTCCCCATTGGAGTAATAGCTTCATCTGCTGGAATATTTCGACCCATTTGGATAGGTCCATCAAAATGAGCAGCACTTTCCTTCTGCTCTTTTTTCTTCGATTCATATTGAGCTAAGCTGGCAGCAGCCTGTTCTTGCATTGCCTGCGCCTGTTCTTGTTTTCGCACTTCAAACTCTTGTAATTTTTTATCTGCCTGTTCTTTATCAACCTCAGGATCAATTCGCAAATGGGGAAACCCATAAGAAACCAAGTTTTCCTCAATTAATGGTAAATATTGCTGTTTCAAAAAAGGAATGACCGTTTCATTATCAATCAGCAAAACAATTCGTTTACCTTGAATTACAGGCAAAGGTGTACTCAAAACCTGCTTGACTAACGGTGTATCGCAATCCTGTTCAGTCAAAGCCAATTGCCAATAGTTCTGCAAAAGCTCTTCCTCAAACTGATTATCTTCTGGAATAATATGTAATTTCACTGATGCGATTGATTGAAACGCTATTTGCAGTTTCTGATGGAACGCATAAAATAATTTAGCCGGCAAAATTTGCGGAGTTTGAATAAAAAATTCCCACACCCGTGATCTTTCATGAACAATCACTTCTTTGATCTCTGACGCCTGGATCATTGGATGCTGCTGTTCCGCCTCGGCTAATTCAATTTGTCGTAATAAATTTTCAAATAGTTCACGATTCTTAGACAAAATGACATCTCCTTCACTTTTTCAAGTATGCTCAAGTATACCTGTTTTTTTTTATGATTGCATTAGAAAAAGGATCGAAAAAATTTCGATCCTTTCATTTTAAAAGAAGAAACGCTGAATATCGTTCCACGTCACGAGAATCATCAGAAGCATGATAAAACCAAAACCAATCATGGTGATCATACCTTCTTTATCCGGATCAAGTGGTTTGCCTCTGATCCCCTCAATTAGATTCAGAAGAATCTTTCCACCATCAAAGGCTGGTATCGGTAAAAGATTGACTATTCCTAAGTTGACTGACAATAGCGCCATTAAATAGATAACTGTCCTAATTCCTGCACGTGATGCTTCTGCTGACATCTGGTACATCATAACAGGGCCACCTAGCTTGTCCAAGCTAAATCCTGTGAATAGAGAACCTAAAGCACTAAAAATTCTCTTGACCATGTCCCATGACTGAGTTAAACCTCCAACGATTTTATCTCCAAAACCCGTTTTCATGTAAGGTCCGACTCCAATTTGTCCGACCTTCTCACCATTGCTTTTTACTGTCTTTGGTGTCATTTGAACAGTTTTTTCTTTGCCATCATGCTCAATTGACACGCTCAATTCTTTCCCTGGCTTTTTTGTTACCGTATTTGTCAGATCATCCCATGAAGAAATCTTCTTTCCGTCAACTGCCAAAATCGTATCATTATCTTTTAAGCCAGCAGTGGCAGCCGGACTATTTTCCTGAACTTCACCAATTTGATTCGTATCATAAACTGCTACGCCACCTTGTAAAAAAGCGAGTGCAATAAATAGTATCACGGTTAAAATAAAGTTATTCATTGGCCCAGCGAAATTGGTCAAAATACGTGAACCTAACTTTGCTGATTGAAATTGAACATCTCTTGGTGCAATTCGAACCTCCGTACCATTTTCTTCAATCACCGTAGCATCATGTTGAACCTTGTATGTTGTTTCTTGACTTTCGTCACCATTCACATAACCTTTAATAATCAAATCGTCGACAAGATCAGCTGAAATCAGTTCCATTGGGATACTGCTAGGTAATTGAACTTTCTTGCTGACATTAATTCGCTGCACTTCATTTTTAGAAGTCAACTCAACCGATAAAGGCATCCCAGGACTCAAATCAGTTTCTTCATCTTCCAGACCAGCCATTCTTACATAACCGCCAATTGGCAATAGACGTAGTGTATAAGTTGTCCCATCTTTGCCCATATGAGCAATCAACTTTGGACCCATACCGATCGAAAATTCTCGGACTAAAATTCCTGAACGTTTTGCAAAGAAAAAATGTCCAAATTCATGAACGATCACTAAAACACCAAAAACGATTAAAAATGTAATAATCGTACGCATAATTTTCCTACCTTCATTAGTTTCTTAGAGATAGTTTATCACAATCTGACAATAAGATATTCTTTTACAGATCAATTCATAGAAAATTTAAAAAAGAACTTCTGTAGGACACAGATCTCATTTATCTACTACTAACATACTTATCGCTCTCTTTGCGACTGAATCATTTTCAATGGAACGCTGCAATCAAAACAATACTTTTTTATTCAAGCGAATCCAAAAACTGTCTATCAGAAAGAAAATCCACTTGAGAATAGACTTATAAAATTAAAATCCTTGTATAAAAACATTTCCTTTATCCAAAATTTGTTGTTGATCTCAGCTGCTTATAATTTTTTATCAAAAAAAGAGTGTTTCCACTCTTTTTAAAATACTCCTAGTAAATGCATCATGGGAAAAACAAACAGCATACTGTCGAAACGATCTAAGATTCCGCCATGACCGGGTAAAATATTCCCCGAATCCTTTACGTCATAGTGACGTTTGATTGCTGACTCTACTAAGTCTCCAAATTGGCCAACAATTGAGAAAACAATTGTGAAGAGAACCATCATCACCAAATTGTGTTGAAAAATTCCTGGTTGTACTAAGAAGAACACTATCGCCACCACAACAGCACTGGCAATTCCTCCTAAAGCACCTTCAATCGTTTTATTCGGAGAAATTTCTGGCCATAATTTGTGTTTACCAAATTGGCGTCCAACCATATAAGCGCCGATATCTGTTGCCCAAACAACAAAGAATGCAAAAAGTAAAATAGATAAACCTTCTGCTCGTGCTGTAACTAAATTTTGAAAGCCAACGCCAACGTATAAACTTGCTACGACGGGAAAGCCGGCTTCATCTATAGTGTAAGTATTTTTAGAAACAACAGAGAAGCCTAAAATAATCATTACTGGTAAATAAAATAAAAGAAAATTGCTGTTGTTACCACTTAAAAATGGCAGCCAACGCTCCGCTGGTAAGACCAAAAAGACTGCTCCCAAAATTGAAAGAACTCCCTCAAAGCTCAAAATCGCAAGTCCTTTCATGCGGAATAATTCATACACACCTATCCCCGCCAATACTGCCGCAGCTAATTCGACTGCAATACCTCCGACATATAGAATCGGAATAAAGATCGCTAAAGCGACAACCGCGGTAATGACTCGCTGTCTCATTTATTATCCTCCTTGTTTAAATCAAAGTATTTATTCTACATTTAAGCTACAGTATACATTATATTACTGACTCTATACTTAGGTGGAACTTGTATCCTTAATTAGTCCACCAAAACGCCGATTCCTTTGTTGAAACGAAGCAATCGCTGCTTCTAAGTGATCACCATCAAAATCTGGCCACAGAGCTTTCGTAAAATATAATTCGCTATAAGCCAATTGCCAAAGCAAAAAATTACTAATCCGTTCTTCTCCACTAGTGCGTACAACTAGCTCTGGATCCCGAAGTTCTTTAGGTAGAAATCCTGTCATCAAATGATTACCGACAATATCATCATTAATCTCTTGAACTGCAAGCTCCTCATTTTTAACTTCTTCAGCGATTTGTTGGATCGCCGTAATAATCTCAGCACGACTACCATAATTCAGGGCAAAGTTTAAAATCAACCCATCATTTTGTGCTGTTTGCTCAATTGCCCGTTTCACTGCGTCTTGAGTGTGTGCAGGTAAATACTCTTCGTATCCCATCACGTGAACCTGTACATTTTCCTCAATCAATTCTGGAACAAAAGTATCAAAAAAATCAACGGGTAACTGCATTAAGAAATTTACTTCTTCTTCAGGCCGTTTCCAATTCTCGGTTGAGAAGGCATACAGCGTCAATACTTTAACCCCTAAACGGTTAGCATGCTTTGTGATTTTTTTTACTGTTTCCATGCCCTCTTTGTGTCCCGCGATCCTTGGTAAACGACGATTTTGTGCCCAACGCCCATTTCCGTCCATGATGATCGCAATATGTTTTGGAATTGCATTATTAGGATCAAAAACGAAGGACGATTCTTCTGGTGTGTATTTCTGTTTTTGTGGAAAAAATCGTAACACCATGTTTTCCCCTCCTTTATTAAATGAATAACTTAAAAATACTTTTAAAAAGTCATCTGCCATTATAACAATAAAATGCGGCTATTCCTACGAAAAATAAATACCTTTAGGCTTTTTCAATGATTTTTATGAGCAACAAAAAAACCTGAAGAACGATTCTTCAGGTTTTATCAATTAAACTTCTAATAATTCTTTTTCTTTTTCAGCAACAATTCCATCAATGGCTTTGATATTGTCATCTGTCAACGCTTGAATGTCTTTTTCCATATTACGTAAATCATCTTCCGTTAGATCACCATTCTTTTGTTGCTTCTTATACTCATCCATCGCATCACGACGTATGTTACGAACAGCAATCTTTGCGCCTTCTGATTCTTTCTTTACTTCTTTAGCCAATTCTTTTCGGCGTTCTTCTGTTAATTGAGGAATCACTAAACGAATCACATTTCCATCATTAGCTGGATTCAGCCCAATATCGCTAGCTAAAATAGCTTTTTCCACATCGTTAATCATATTTTTATCAAATGGTGTAACCATTAATACACGTGCTTCAGGAATCGTAATTGATGCCATTTGATTAACTGGTGTTGGTACGCCATAATAATCAACTGTGATGCGGTCAAGTAAACTCGCATTCGCACGCCCTGCACGAATTTGGCCTAATTGGCGTTGCAAAGCTTCTTGAGCCTTCTTCATTTTGTCTTTTGCTTCATTCATTACTGCATCTGCCATGTTATTTCCCCCTTACAGTTGTCCCGATGTTTTCACCGAGTACAACACGTTTAATATTTCCTGGTTCATTTAAATTGAAGACAACAAGTGGAATATCATTGTCCATACTTAATGAGCTTGCTGTTGAATCCATAACTTGCAATCCTTTAGCGATCACATCTAAATGTGTTAATTCTTCATACTTCACAGCATTTTCATCAAGTTTTGGATCAGCCGAATAAACACCATCTACGTTATTTTTCGCCATTAAGATTACGTCAGCATTTACTTCTGCTGCTCTTAATGCTGCTGTTGTATCAGTTGAGAAATAAGGATTTCCCGTCCCGCCGGCAAAAATAACAATACGACCCTTTTCAAGGTGACGTTCTGCTTTTCGGCGGATGTATGGTTCAGCGATTTGACGCATTTCAATTGATGTTTGAACGCGAGTTGGTACATCGATATTTTCTAGTGCATCTTGTAAAGCTAAAGCATTCATCACTGTTGCTAACATGCCCATATAATCTGCTTGTGCACGTTCCATTCCCATTTCAGCACCAATTTGCCCACGCCAAATGTTTCCACCACCAACAATAATAGCCATTTCGATTCCTAAATCATGAACTTCTTTAATTTCTTCTACGATCTCTTGGATAACCGGTGGTTTAATACCAAATTTTTCATCGCCTGCCAATGCTTCCCCGCTGAGTTTCAATACTACACGTTTATACTTTGGTTCATTCATCACAATACCTCCACTGTCACTCTATTGATATTTTAGCATACTCTGCCTTCGAAGCCAGCCAAATTTGAATTTGCTTAAAAAAAGGGAGCGCACATTTTCCGTGCGTTCCCAACTGTTTAAAAAACAGAATTATTTTTTAATTTGGCTCATAACTTCTTCAACAAAGTTATCTTCGCGTTTTTCGATACCTTCGCCAACTTCGAAACGAACGAAGCTTGCAACTGTAGCACCTTTAGAAGATACATATTTTTCAACAGTCATATCAGGATCTTTAACAAATGGTTGGTCAACCAAAGCGATTTCTGCTTTAAACTTGTTCAAACGGCCAATAACCATTTTCTCAACGATATTCGCTGGTTTGCCTTCGTTCAATGCTTGTTCAGTTAGAACTGCTTTTTCGTGTTCTAATTCTGATTCTGGAATTTGGCTTTCATTTACATAACGAGGGTTGATTGCTGCAACGTGCATCGCAACGTCTTTTGCTACTGATTCGTCAGTTGTGCCGTTCAATAGAGCTAAAACAGCGATACGTCCGCCCATGTGTAAATAGCCACCAAATGCAGCGTTGTCGTCTTTTTCAACAACTTCAAAACGACGGAAGTTGATTCTTTCACCGATAACTTGTGTTGCTTCGATCAATGCTGCTTCTAACGTTTCACCTTTAGCGTTTGTTAATTTCATTGCTGCATCCATGTCAGCTGGTTTATGTTCAGCAACTAATGCTGCGATTTCTTTAACTAGATCTTGGAACATTTCATTTTTTGAAACAAAGTCTGTTTCAGAGTTCACTTCTACAATTGCTGCAGTATTGCCGTGAATTGCAACTGAAGCTAAACCTTCAGCAGCGATGCGGTCATTTTTCTTAGCTGCTTTAGCCATACCTTTTTCGCGTAAAAGATCAACAGCTTTTTCAATGTCGCCTTCTACTTCTACTAGTGCGCGTTTCGCATCCATCATCCCTACGCCAGTCATGTCGCGTAGTTCTTTTACCATTTTAGCTGTTACGTCTGCCATTTTAAGGGCCTCCTTAGATTTTCTAAAAAAGCTGCTTCAAAGGAAAATATTTACTTTGAAGCAGCATATGCTACGAAATTATTCAGCTGATTCAGTAGAAGCGTTGTCGCCTTCCACTACATCAACGATTTCTTCGATTGAAGTTGCTTGTCCGCCATCTTCAGCAACGAAGTCTTCTTCTGCTACTTGATCTTCACCCTGGTTTCCTTCGATGAACGCATCAGCCATTTTAGCAGTGATTAATTTCACGGCACGAATAGCGTCATCGTTTGAAGGAATAACTACGTCAATTTCATCTGGATCGCAGTTTGTATCAACCATAGCAACGATTGGAATGTTTAATTTTTGAGCTTCTTGAACAGCAATACGTTCTTTACGAGGATCAACGATATACATAACATCAGGGATGCGAGGCATATCAGCGATACCGCCTAAGAATTTTTCTAAACGTTCACGTTCTTTGTTCAAACCAACAACTTCTTTTTTAGGTAATACTTCAAAAGTACCATCTTGTTCCATAGCATTGATTTGTTTTAAACGAGCGATACGTTTTTGGATTGTATCCCAGTTAGTTAAAGTTCCGCCCAACCAACGATGGTTTACGTAGAATTGTCCAGCGCGAACTGCTTCTTCTTTAATTGCTTCTTGAGCTTGTTTTTTAGTACCTACGAATAATGCAACGCCGCCATCTTCAGCAACATCTTTCATGTAATCATAAGCTGCATCTACTAATTTAACTGTTTTTTGCAAGTCAATGATGTAGATTCCGTTTCTTTCTGTGAAGATATATTTCTTCATTTTTGGGTTCCAGCGACGAGTTTGGTGACCGAAATGTACGCCGGCTTCTAGTAATTGTTTCATAGACAATACTGACATTTGTGTTTCCTCCAATTTGGTTTTTGTTTTCCTCTCCTGCTCTCTTCTTCATAAGGAACTGACTAGCAGCACCGCCTCACAAATCAAGCCAGAATGTGGATTTTATTATGCATAGTCGCCCACACACAATTAGTAATTATACAAGACTCTTTTTAATAAATCAATCTTTTTTCTTTAGCTTTTCGTTAATTATTATTTAGCTAGGAATACTGTTTAAAAAATCTTTTTCTGCTATACTGAATGCATAATTATCATTTATTCGGTACTGATTTTAGAAAAAGAATGCTCAAACCATTAAGAGCTATTCACGATAACCTTCAACTTAATCTTAAGGATTTATAATTTGACCGTTCTGCTATTATATAATTAAGGAGTTTTTTTATGCGAAAAAAAGATCGACACGAACTAATCAAGAAAATCATTTCAGAAAACGCGATTCGAAATCAAAATGAATTGATGGAATTTTTACAGCAGTATCAAGTTTCAGCGACTCAAGCTACGATTTCACGCGATATTCGTGATCTGAAAATCGTAAAAACGATTGATGAATCCGGCAAGCCACGTTTTGAATTGTTCCAAGACCAGCAAGAACCGACTGAGGATGATGATATTAAGCGACTCATTCGTATGACAAACAATGTTATCGTCAAAGTCGATACTGTTCAATTTATGACCATAGTCAGTACACTTCCTGATAATGCGCATCTATTGGCTTCTGTTCTGGATGATCTTTCGAGTGAGTTGATTGTTGCAACGATGGCGAGTTTCGATACAATTATTATCATCTCAAAGACACCTGAAGACGCACAACAAGTCACTGCTTTTCTGCAAGATCCTACACAGCGGTCAATTTTCTCTTAAAAGCGATGAAGTTCTTTATATCTCAAAAACGCGCTCCTTAATTTAGGAGCGCGTCAGACTGTAGACAAAAGACGTCTCGAACTCGTAATTTGAGTTTGGGACGTCTTTTTATCTGATTTCTTTCGACATTCAGGACAAAAAAATAAAGGCTCCTTGCCTTTCCATAGCCAGGTGGCTAATTTCTTTAAATTCATTGCAGCAAACACCAGCATCGTATGCGTCGCGACTTTTTCCAAGCCTCGATACTTGGTCCAACGCATCCCATGCTTTTCTTTTGCATCTGCAAATATTCGTTCAATCGTTTGTTTTCGTTTTTTGTAAATTGATTTATTCAGATCCGTTAGGCGAAGATGTTCCACTTCATCCATCAGATCTCCCCAAACATGTCTCGTGATGACTCGTTGATGATTTTTACTTTTCGTACATGTTTTTATCAGAGGGCAGTGCACACACTCTTTTGGATTCGATTTGTATTCACGATACCCGTCTCGTGTGACCGTTGAAAAAGCGAGCATTTGATCCTGCGGACAAATGTAACAATCATAATACTCGTCATAGAGAAACTCATTTTTTGATAATAGCCCCTTTTTCCCTTTGAGCCTTGAATAAGGCAAACAAGGTCGAAGGTTCAAATGAGTCAAAAAGTGAACAAACTTAGGTGTCTTATACCCAGCATCAGCGACAACACAGTTGATTTCAGGAAAAAGTCTCTTCGATTGTTTGACGAGTTG
>NZ_JAHLOS010000037.1 GCF_018917525.1 Enterococcus raffinosus
AAGTAAGATCCCTGAGAGATGATCAGGTAGATAGGTCAGGAGTGGAAGTGCAGTGATGTACGGAGCGGACTGATACTAATCGATCGAGGACTTAACCAAAAATTGATTCACGGTTGTTAGAATGTTTCTGATCCAGTTTTGAGTGAACGATGTTTACTCAATTGAATACCAGTGTGGTGGCGATAGCGAGAAGGATACACCTGTTCCCATGTCGAACACAGAAGTTAAGCTTCTTAGCGCCGATTGTAGTGAGGGGTTGCCCCTTGTGAGATTAGGACGTCGCCACGCGGTTTATTCCGGCATAGCTCAGTTGGTAGTAGCGCATGACTGTTAATCATGATGTCGTAGGTTCGAGTCCTACTGCCGGAGTTTTAAAGACAATCTATCATAGATTGTCTTTTTTTGTCGTGAGCAAAGTATTTAGATGTTTCGCAAAAGCGTGCTATGCTTACCTTGAGGTGATGAGAATTATGTATATAACAATAGCAGATGAATTAGTAGATCGTCTTGAGAAGTATCAAGATAGTCGGATTGTTTTGGATTTGGATGATGGTGTTGGTCGCTATTCTAAATCGGGGAGTTGTGCATTAAATATTAGTTTCCGATTATTGATTTTAGATGAGGATCAGGATCATTCAGATTATACCTTGAATGTTGAGAGTAATATTGGCAACATTGCAATTAAGGAACACTCAAAGTTATATTTAGAAGATGAGATGACTTTGACGTTTGATCCTCGGATGTCTTTGATCAAGTTGAAGGGTCCTAGTGGTATGATTGATGGAAATGTACAAATTATTGATCTACGTGAAAATAAGGAGTGAGCTCAATTGAGCCCACTCCTTATTTATTTTGGTCTTTCAAGATCTAAAGTACGTGCGATATGGCTATAAGTGTTACCAGCTAAGCGTGCTATGGGATCAAATGCTAATGGATCGATGTATTCTTTCTCTGGATCAAATAGTGTTTCTTCAAAGTGATAGTTCAAGACCTCTAGAATAAACAGGTCGCTGATGATCGTGTCGTTATGATCCTTAACAGGAACATATTGGTGTAAGCGAACTTCAAATCGAATAGGAGCATTTGAGATTGCCGGCACCGCGACTTCTTGACTATCAACTAAAGGGAGAGTCGTCTCTGCCAGCTCACTTTCGTCAGCGGCCAAGGAAGCAGAAGAACGGTTCATTTCTGCTAAAACATCATCATTAACTAGATGGATCACCCCTTCTTTCTGCTGAAGCAGATTATAAGCGGTATCCTTCATTTTTTGATTGTTGCGATTGATCGAAAGACTGACTAACGGCAGATCTTTAGCAACAGCATTAAAATAACTAAAGGGCGCTGCATTTACCACATCTGTTTCTTGATTGATCGTCGTAATCCAAGCAATTGGACGTGGGATGATGCTGCCTGTTAAAAACTTATAATTTTGTTTAGTCGTCAGTTCTTTGGCTGAATAGAAGAGCATAGCATTCTCCTTATTGACGTTTTTTATTGGCATCGGATGTGTCGAATGGTCGAACGTATTCTTCAATTTCTTTGCGTTTTGATTGAAGATGAGGTGGTAGAGAAAGAATCTCTCCAGCATGATCATACGTTTCATCTTGCAAGAAACCTGGTCCATCGGTAGCTAATTCAAATAGAACATTTGGTGCTGCTAAGAAATATTCTGATTGGAAATAGAAGCGATCAACAAAACCTGAATTAGGAAATTCTAAGGCGTTGATTTTTTCGATCCAGTCTCGTAATGCTTCATCATCAGCAACGCGTAGAGCTAAATGGTGTACATTGCCGTACCCTTCTTGGGCTGGAATCATATCTGGCTGATCATCGACAATGATCGTTGCGCCGTTACCGCCCTCGCCAACTTCAAATTGATGCATACTGTCCTCAGCTGCGGTTTCTTTAAAACCTAAAAGATTTTCCAAAACTAATTTTAGATGTTCAAATTTTGCGACAGTAACAATCGTTGGTCCTAAGCCGATGATCGAATGTTCTGCTGGAACATTTGAGTTCTTCCAAGGTGTTCCGCCAGCGACGCCGTGATTTTTTTCATCTGAAACTAATTGAAACAATTGATCGTCATAATCGTGGAATTCAAGGTATTTTTTACCGAAGCGTTCTTTAATTTCTCCATGAGCAACTGCTAGATCTGAAAAACGTTGCGCCCAGTAATCTAACGATGCATCTGTCGGAACGCGGAAACCTGTACGAGAAATGCTGTTGGTTCCTTTTGTTCCTTTGGGAATCCCTGGGAAGTCAAAGAATGTCATATCTGTTCCAGGAGCCCCAGTATCATCAGTAAAGTATAAATGATACGTTTCAATATCGTCTTGGTTGACGGTTTTTTTGATCATACGTAAGCCTAAAATATCCGTAAAGAAGCGATAATTTTTTTCGGCACTGGAAGTCATAGCTGTAACGTGGTGTAGTCCGCGAATTTGTGTATCCATAATAATTTCCTCCTAAGTTCTTACTAAAAGTAAGTATATGTGTAATAACTTTTTTTAGCAAGAATATTGCCTTAGGTTGATATTTGTTGAAGGAATCAGTAGGATGGAAGCAGGAGGTAGACGATGAAAAAGATTGTTTTGTTCGATTTAGATGGAACATTGACGGATTCTAGTGAGGGAATCTTGAATAGTGTTCGCTATATGTTAGAAAAAAAGAGGTTGGCGATTCCTGATGAAGCAACGCTACAGAGTTTTATTGGCCCACCGCTAACGGATACGTTAAAACAGTTATATGATTTGAGTGAAGAGGATGCCAATGATGCTGTAGAGGTTTATCGCGAATATTATGGAGAACAGGGAATCAAGCAATTAGCTGTTTATGCTGGGATAGAAGAAGTCCTCGATGAATTAGCCGCAGAGTATTGCTTGGCTGTAGCAACTTCAAAGCCAGAGTTTTATGCTAGGCAGATTATTGAAAGTACGGGATTGTCTAAGTATTTTTCGGGAATTTTCGGCGCAGATCTAGCTGGTGAACGGTCAAATAAAACCGATGTGATTGCCTATGCACTAGCGCAGTTAGAAGAAACAACTGCTGTAATGATCGGTGATCGAAAATTTGATATTTTAGGGGCTAAGGCCAATCAGTTGAAAAGTATTGGTGTGTTGTACGGTTTTGGAGATCGGCAAGAATTGCTGGAAGCAGAGGCAGATTTTATTGTTGCAACTGTCGAAGAGCTACCTGAAGCGATAAAAAAGAGTTTCTAAAATAAAAAACTCCCTCATCTGAGGGAGTTTAATGCTATTATTTCGACTTAGTACCAGCCGTTTGCTTGCCAGAATGCTTGAGCGCCTTCCCATGAACCATAACGAGAAGTTACGTATTGGTCGGCTACACGTTCTTGGTTGGCAGCTGAGTAGTCACCGTTTAAGTATGAAGCTGATAATTGGTAACGTCCGATGTATTGGCCGTTAGTTGCAGTGTATGAACCACTAGATTCACGTTGTGCAATCCATTCTTTAGCAGAATTGGTGCTTGCTGGTGTTGAAGTTTCAGCAGCTGGAGCAGCGGCTTGTTGTGCAGGAGCTGCTGTTTGTGCTGTTTCTTGAACGGGTGCTTGTGCTGTTTGAGCAGGAGCTGCTTGTTCTTGAACAGGCGTTACTGTTGTATTGCCTTTAGCGTCTGTATCGATGGTTAGGTTTTGACCTTCAAAAATCATGTCAACATTTGAAATTTTGTTTTCTTTAGCGATTGAATCAACCAAGCTGTTGTCGCCAGCAAATTTGATTGAAATTTTTGATAAGGTATCACCAGATTGAACTGTGTAGTTTTCTGCTGCATGTGCGTCGTCTGTTCCTAGTGCGAATACTGCACCAGCTGTTAGTAAAGTCGTAAGTACAAGAGTTTTTCCAAATTTCATTATGTAAATTCCTCCAAAAAGTTTTTAAATGTAAATCAGTCATTTCGACTACGAGTGATACTTTACCATCGTTTCAGATTGCGTGGGTTATAAACCAGTGACAACACGTTACAGTGTAATGTATTAATATGACAATAAATAAGCGAACGTGTGTTTTTGAAATACTTAATCTCTTTTAAGAATAATTAAAATCAGCGCGCTGATAGGGTTTTTAGCGTGTTTTTCAAGCGAGTATTTTTGAAAGCGCTGCTCAAAGTTGCAATGTTGAAATTTTGTTGTAAAAAATCAGAAAATTCTATACGGAAAAATCAAGGAAATAGGCAAAAAAATTCTTAAGAAAAGGTAAACCAAGGGTGAATGAGGTGGAAAATGAAGATCACGATCAAAGAGGTTGCTCGCTTAGCGGGTGTTTCGGTGACAACTGTGTCTCAGATTCTCAATCAAAAGGGCGGCCGTTTTAGTGAGGCGACGAGACAAAGGGTATTAAGGGTGATTGAAGAGCAGGATTATTCTCCAAATTATTTTGCTTCTAATATTATTGCGAGGAAATCTAAGACGATCGGGGTAATTGTTCCGGATTTCTCGGAACAATTTGCTTCAGCGATTGTACGGGAAATCAGAGATCAATTAGAAAAGCAGGGGTATTATTTGATTATTTGTGAATCAAGCCATGATTTTTCAAAGGAACAGGAATTATTGAATCAATTAGCGAGAATTGCAGTTGAAGGGATTTTTCTGTTCACGCCCAATGATTATGGAGGAAAGAAAATCATCGAGAACGGACGTTTTCAAGAGATACCAGTCATTTTTGCTGATCGTGGTTTGAATGAGGGATTTTATGGAACCATCAAGCTCGATGAATTCTCGGGTGTTTATCGTGCAATCGAATGGCTGATTACAGAAGGGCATCAAAAAATTGCTTTTATTATGGATAATGCTGAGCACTATCATCTGACAGAACGTTTTGACGCATATCGACAGGCGTTGAAGGATCATGATCTATTAATAGAAGAAAAATACATTAAGCAGATGCCTTTGACGATAGCTGGAGGGTATCAAGGAACGATTGATTTGTTAAAAGAGACGGACGTTCGTGCGATTTTTTGTTGTGACGATATGCTGGCGATTGGCTGTTACCAAGCGCTATATGATAGTGGGAAGAAGATGAATCAGGACATTACGATTATTGGGTTTGATGGCGGCGAGGTTACGCAGATTGTTCGCCCGCAAATAAAAAGTGTTCGACAGCCTTATCAAGAACTAGGCAAGGCCTACGCCGAAAAAATTCAAATGGCGATTGACCAGCCAGATCGACGAATGGATGATCGGCTCTTTCAGGTCATTTTCGAGACAACAAAATAAGCTTGAGATAGGAAGAAATACTTATATTACACAGTGTTGTTCTAGGATGGAAATTATTTTGAAATTAATTTGCACAAAAAATTATATTGAAAATATTCATTAAAAACATTTTATGTCCCTGAATGAACTACTTTCATAAAAAAGTCATAATTAAGCGACCAAAAGCCATTATTTTTCTGATAAAATATGATGGTAGTAAAGTCATACTATTTTTGAGCCAGCAGGGATAGTTGGCAAGAAAGCATCAATTTAAAGTGAGAAAAGTGAGGGTATATTGTTGAAGAGTTTTAGGGAGGATTTTTTTCAGGAGAAAACGAAAAAAATCATCATTATCAGTTTGGTGGTTTTACTTATAGTTGTTAGTTTTTATTCATTTAAGAGTGTTCATTATGCGGAACGATTATTACCGAAAACGAAGGTAAACAGTATCAATGTTGGTGGACTGACGCTTGAACAAGCGAATAAAAAACTGAATGCTGAATTAACAGAGGCGCCTTTTGAAATTCATCTAGGTAGTACGTTATGGAAGCAAATTAAACGAAGTGATTTTGGTTGGCAAACAGATCATCTAGAGGAACTTAGTAGAATCAAGCAAAAACAAAAACCATTTGCTTGGGGAATTACCAGCTTACTTGGCAGTCAGCACAATTTGCCGAAGAGGTACGATCAAACAAAGGTAAATCAATTAGTAGCTGATTTGAATACAGTCCTGCTTGAAACAAATGCAGCACGTGTACCGACAAAAAATGCCACGATTGAATGGCAGGAGGATCAGTTTGTGATCGTTCCAGAAAAACAAGGAGATACCTTTGATGTTGAAGCGGTCAAAAGTGCGCTAAAGGAGTATCTGGAAAACGGTGAGGATTCACTAGACACAGAGGACTATTATGCTCAGCCGGTTCTGACTAAAGAAGATAGTACTTTAAAAAAGCTAAAAGCGAAAATGAATCAATTAGCCAAGCTGGAGGCAGTCTATACGATTGGCGGAAAACAGCTAACGATCCCTACTCAAGAACTTAGCAGCTGGTTAACTACTAACGAAAAAGCCGAAGTACTTCTGAAACAGGATCAAGTGACGGCTTTTGTGACGAAGTTGAATGAAGAATATAATACGAAAGCCAATCCTACGTCCTTCAACAGCACTTTACGTGGAACGGTTGCTGTACCTGTAGGGATTTATAATTGGACGATCGATATTCCTTCAGAGGTGGCTGAATTAAGTGCTCAGATTTTAAAGGGTGAGAACTTTAACCGGACACCAAAAGTAGTAAGTGATGTAGAAAATATCCAGACAAGTATTGGTGGTACCTACGTAGAGGTGGACCTGCAAAATCAGCACATGTGGTATTACAAAGATGGCGCGTTGCAATTTGAAACGGATATTGTCAGCGGAAAACCGTCAACACCGACGCCGCCGGGATTAAATTATGTGCGAAGCAAATCAATGGATCAGGTGTTGAGAGGCTTGAATGATGATGGCTCTAAATACGCTAGTCCTGTCCGTTATTGGATGCCGATCGACGATACAGGCGTTGGTCTTCATGATTCCGATTGGCAATATGCCTACGGAGGAGATTTGTGGCTGTACCGCGGTTCTCACGGCTGTATCAACACACCGCCGGCCAAGATGGCTGAGCTGTATCCGATGCTCGAAGAAGGGACACCAGTTTTAGTCTTTTAGAAAAATCAGATGTAAGTAAAAGTGCGAACCTGCGGGTTGGCACTTTTTTATATACGCTAACCCCCCCAACTGGTATTATATTTTTAAACCATTTATTGAAAATTTTATTTGAAATATAAAGAAAAGAAGATTCTGTCGGAATGTTTTTCCTTTAAAAGTGTTGTTATATCAGTGTTTTGGGTTAAATATAAAATTTTCACTAGATTTGTTGTTGACAAAGGTAAAAAAACCACCTTACCATTGGGTTGTGGTTATAACCAGTTTAAAAGAAGGAGAAGCCCATGGAAAATTCTTTTAAAAACAAAGCTTTGTATCATCAACTCGTAGATTTATTGAAGAATCGGATGGAAAGCAGCATGATTCCTCATGATAAGCTGCCATCTGAGCGGGAGCTAACAGCTCAGTACGGGGTTAGTCGGACGACGGTTCGTTTAGCTTTGCAGGAGCTGGAAAGTACCGGAGACATTTATCGTCGGCATGGAAAAGGGACCTTCGTCTCTGATATCAAAAAGGATGCCGCTGATTTAGCTGGCGCTTACAGCTTTACCGAACAAATGAAGAGTCTCGGTAGAAATCCGGAAACGCGAATTTTATCCTTTGAAAAAATTGAAGCGGATAAATTCATCGCGCAACGACTCAATCTTTCGTTGGGAGAAGCAGTTTTCAAGTTAAGCCGGTTGCGGAGTGCAGATCGTGAACCTTTAATGATTGAAGACAGCTATCTGCCAGTCAAATTTTTCTTATCGTTAGATGATCAGCTTTTAAGAAGCAAACCTTTATATGATCTTTTTTCAGAAGATTTTGAGCAAACGGTCCGTTTAGCAGATGAAGAGCTTTATGCCAGCATCGCCTCAAAGGATGACGCGAAACAGCTGATGATCCCTGAAGGAGCACCAGTTCTACATTTAGTTCGACAGACCTACAATATGAAAAATGAAATCATTGAATTTACTTTGAGCGTCGCTCGTGCGGATCAATTTCATTATCAGATTCGCCATATTCGAAATAGTTAGGAGAAGTGTAGCATGTTTACAGTAGAAAAAGAAAAACTGGAACAAATGGGGGCTGAGATCACGACTCGTGAGATTCGCCAGCAACCGGAACTTTGGGAGGAAACGATCGAGCTTTACCAAGCCGCCCAAGCAGAACTAGAAAATTTTCTAGCAGAAGTCCAAAAACAAGCAAAGGGTCAGCGTACACGCGTAATTTTCACTGGTGCGGGAACCTCGCAATATGTAGGTGACACGCTCGTTCCTTATTTGCGCAAACACGGCGATCGTCAAACCTTCACTTTTGAAAGTATCGGAACCACTGACATCGTGGCAGAACCTGAAGAATATTTAATCAAAGAGGAACCGACCTTACTGGTATCCTTTGCCCGAAGCGGAAACAGTCCTGAAAGCTTGGCAGCAGTTGAAATCGCGAATCAGGTCGTTGATACGATCCATCATTTATCCATCACCTGTGCCGAAGAGGGGAAATTAGCGCAAATTAGTCAAGCCGAATCCAACAGCTTCCTATTCTTAATGCCAGCGCGCTCAAATGATGACGGCTTCGCTATGACCGGCAGCTTCTCATGTATGACCTTAGGCGCGTTATTAACCTTCGATCAGACAGCGCTAGCGGAAAAACAAAACTATGTAAAAACACTGAATGCTCTAGGAAACGAAGTGATCACCCGTGAGGATGAGATCGAAAAAATTGTTGCACTTGATTTTGAACGGATCGTCTATGTTGGTTCAGGAAGTTTAGCTGGATTGACTCGGGAAGCACAATTAAAAATTTTAGAATTGACAGCTGGGAAAATCGCGACGGTCTTTGATTCATCAATGGGCTTCCGACATGGTCCGAAATCATTTATCAATGAAAAAACCATCATGTTCGGTTTTATCAATAATGATCCTTACACACGTGACTATGATTTAGATGTGTTAGAAGAAGTTCACGGAGATGAAATCGCTTCCGGTGTCTTTGCTATCACGCAACCGGGTGAACGCAATTTTTCTGGTGATAATTTCGAGTTTGAAACTGGAACGACTTTACTTCCAGATGCTTATTTAGCACTAGGCTATGTCATGGTGGCACAAACAGTCGCGCTCTTAACTTCGGTAAAAGTTGCGAACACACCTGACACACCTTCACCAACCGGAACAGTCAATCGTGTGGTAAAGGGTGTAACGATTCACGAATATAAGTAAGAACCAACTGGGAGGAAGAACCATGCTTACATTAACAACAGGAAAAAAAGCGGCGATGGACCGCTTATCAACAAAGGACGGTATTATCAGTGCCTTAGCAATTGATCAACGTGGCGCATTAAAAAAGATGATCAAAGCGTTAGATGTTGAACCAACGGATGAACATATTGAGCGTTTTAAGGAATTAGTATCCAGTGAGTTGACGCCGTACGCGTCTTCGATCTTATTGGATCCTGAATATGGTCTGCCCGCAGCAAAAGCCCGTCATGCAGAAGCGGGACTATTGCTGGCTTATGAGAAAACTGGCTACGATGCAACGACACCAGGACGTTTGCCTGATCTATTGGCGGATTGGTCGGTTTTACGACTAAAAGAACAAGGTGCCGATGCCATCAAGTTTTTACTTTACTATGATGTGGATGAAGATCCAGCGATCAATCATCAAAAGCATGTCTTTGTTGAACGCTTAGGTAGTGAGTGTGCGGAAGAAGACCTGCCTTTCTACTTAGAATTGGTTTCTTATGACGCCCAAATTTCAGATGCTGGTTCATTTGATTATGCCAAAGTGAAACCGCACAAGGTCAATGATATGATGAAGGAATTCTCAAAACCACAATACAAAGTGGATGTGCTAAAAGTAGAAGTTCCAGTGAATATGAATTTCGTTGAAGGCTTTGGCACGGCTGAAATCGCTTATACAAAAGAAGAAGCAGCCAACTATTTCTTAGAACAAAGCCAAGCAACAGACCTACCCTTCATTTTCTTAAGCGCGGGGGTTTCAACGGAGTTATTCCAGCAAACATTGGTATTTGCTAAAGAAGCAGGCTCCACCTTCAATGGCGTGCTCTGTGGGCGTGCAACCTGGAAAAATGGTGTGAAGCCGTTTATTGAATCAGGTGAGGCTGCTGCTCGTGACTGGCTGCAAAGCGAAGGTCGTGAAAATATCGAAAGCTTGAACAACGTGTTAAAACAAACGGCAAGCTCATGGCATGACAAAGTTCAAGTCGCAGAAGAAGCAGCGATCAACTAGGAGGCGAGCTCGTGATAGTAACGGTAACGATGAACCCGTCCATTGATATTTCCTATCCATTGGAGAAGCTGAAGCTGGACACGGTCAATCGAATCGATCGGGTCAGCAAAACAGCTGGTGGAAAAGGTCTTAATGTTACGCGTGTGATCCACGATTTAAAGGGCGATGTTCTAGCAACGGGTGTTTTGGGCGGCTTTCACGGCGCGTATATTGCAGAAGAATTAAAGCGAGTAGGTATTAAGCAGGCATTTACAGCCATTCAGGAAGAAAGCCGCGACTCGATCGCAATCCTACACGAGGGGAACCAGACGGAAATATTAGAAGCTGGTCCAACGGTTTCAGAAGCGGAACAGCAGACTTTTTTGGAAAATTTTCAGGAGTTGGTTAAGGAAGCCGAGATTGTCACCATTTCAGGCAGTCTGGCTAAAGGGCTCCCGTTGAATTTTTATCAAAGGCTCGTTCAATTAGCGGAAGAACAAGCGGTAAAAGTCCTTGTGGATACCTCTGGCGAAAGCTTGAGACAGGTGTTGGCCGGGAAGCATAAACCCTTTCTGATTAAGCCAAACCTTGAAGAATTAAAAGCGTTGTTGGGGCAGCCGTTTTCAATTGATGACTTAGAAGAGCTGCAGTCAGCTTTAGCTCAGCCTCTGTTTACTGGTGTTGAGTGGATCGTTGTCTCACTAGGCAAAGAAGGCGCACTCGCAAAATATCGTGATTCTTTCTATCGAGTAACGATCCCAACGATTACAGCAGTCAATCCAGTCGGTTCAGGTGATGCGACGATTGCGGGATTTGCCTATGGCCTATCGCAAAAAATGAATCCAACAGAATTGCTGAAGCTGTGTATGGCAACTGGTATGGCCAATGCTCAAGAAGCGCGAACAGGTCATGTCAATCCAGCGAATGTGGACGTGCATTTTGAAGAGATACACGTAAAAAAGATCGAGCCATAAGCTCGATCTAGACGGGATTAATTGTTTCTTGAGACCAGTTCAATTTTATAAAAACTCCATTTTTTATAAGATTCGACGTATTCCAGGGTCTGTTGTGTGTCCCTTCGTTTGGTCACGCGGACTTGGAGAACAGTCGGTTCACCGGTAGAAATTTCTAAAAGCTTTGCTGCATCTGAAGGAGTCGGAAACTTGATTTCATTTGTTTCGGTAAAATCTTCTTCATTCATGTGGATATTGTAATCCAGCTTAAAGCGTTGGTAGATGGAATTGTAATAGCTCAGTTCTTGATAATTAGGATTCACATATTGTTCCGGCAAATATGTCTGTTGATAGATATACGGCGTCTCTTCAGTCTTGCGCAAGCGTTTGATGCAGTAATAAAACGCTGTATCAGGTAACTCAAGCTTACTTAAATAGGCTGGATCATTTCCCCGCGTAATCGACAAGACTTGTACCTGATCGTTACTGATAGGAAACAACTCGATATCGGAAAATTCGACTATTTTTCCTTTACGGGCACGGGAGACGAAAGAGCCGCGTCCTTGATGACGAACAATGAATCCATCCTTGACTAAATCATTCAACGCGCGAATGACAGTGATTGAGCTGACACTGAACATTTCCGCCAACTCGGCTTCCGTATAAAATTTGTCGCCGTTTTCGAATTTGCCAGAAATGATTTGCTGCTTTAGTTCATCTTTTATGATTTGGTATTTTGGAATGACCATAGGAACCTCCAAACAATGAATAAGAATTAAAAGTTTCATTAGAATTTTTTGATTTTTTGGTTATGGGTTGATTTTAACACATTCCACTAAAATAGATAGAGTTGACTTTCTATTTTAAATAATTTAATATATTAATATATTAAAAACGCTTTCATTTAAGGAGGGAGCCTTTGAAAACATTTGAGATTAAAGAAGATTTTCTTCTAAATGGAGAGCCCTTTAAGATCATGTCAGGAGCGATTCATTACTTTCGGGTCGATCCGGCAGATTGGTATCATTCGCTATATAACTTGAAGGCCTTGGGATTTAACACTGTCGAGACCTATGTCCCATGGAATTTACATGAACCAAAAAAAGGTGAGTTTCATTTTGAAGGAATACTAGACTTGGAACGCTTTTTAACAATTGCAGAGGAATTAGAGCTTTATGCAATCGTTAGACCATCACCATACATTTGTGCTGAATGGGAGTTCGGTGGATTCCCCGCCTGGTTACTGAATGAAGATACACGCATCCGAACAAATGAAACCGGTTATTTGAAGCATGTGGCGGATTATTATGATGTTCTCATAAAGAAACTGGTTCCTCATCAGTTGTCAAATGGCGGAAATATTTTGATGATCCAAATTGAGAATGAGTATGGCTCTTATGGAGAAGAAAAGGACTATTTACGTTCGGTTCGAGATTTGATGATAAACAGAGGAATCACGGTTCCGTTTTTCACTTCAGATGGGCCTTGGCGTGCGACACTTAGAGCAGGCAGCATGATAGAAGAAGACATTTTAGTTACTGGAAATTTCGGTTCAAAAGCGGAAGAAAATTTTGCCTCCATGCAACGCTTCTTCGATGAACACGGGAAAAAATGGCCTTTAATGTGTATGGAATTTTGGGATGGCTGGTTCAATCGTTGGAAAGAACCGATTATCAAACGAGATCCTCAGGAATTGGCGGAAGCAGTAAAGGATGTCTTGATCAGAGGCAGTATCAACCTGTATATGTTTCACGGGGGAACGAATTTTGGTTTTATGAATGGCTGTTCCGCACGGGGAGTCATTGATTTGCCGCAAATCACTTCTTATGATTACGGAGCTCCACTAGATGAGCAGGGCAATCCAACTGAAAAGTATTTCGCGATTCAACAAATGATTCATGAAACGTTTCCTGAGATTCAACAAATGGAACCGTTGACAAAAGACACAATGGAAGTGAAAAACATTCCGTTGATTGATAAAGTCAGTTTGTTTTCTACCTTAGACACAATTAGCCAACCGGTGAAAACGACATACCCAGAAACGATGGAGGTGTTAGGACAGAATACTGGTTACCTATTGTATCGCACATCGATCAAAAAAGATGCTGAAGAAGAAAGATTGAGAGTGATCGATGGTCGTGATCGTAGCCAGCTATATCTAAATCAACAATTAAAAGCAACACAGTATCAAACGGAAATCGGCGAAGATATCATTGTTCCGATGACTGAAGAAAACAATCAACTAGATATTTTGATTGAAAATATGGGTCGGGTGAATTACGGACACAAATTATTTGCTGATACACAAAATAAGGGGATTCGAACTGGAGTAATGGCTGATCTGCATTTCCTCACTGATTGGTCGCAGTATTGCTTGCCACTGGATTCTTGTGAGACGGTTGATTATTCAAGAGAATGGCAGCCAGAACAACCAGGTTTTTATCGCTATGAAGTAGCGCTTGATGAAGTGGAAGACAGCTTCATCGATCTGTCGAATTTTGGAAAAGGTGTCGTTTTCGTCAATCAAGTAAATATTGGACGATTTTGGGAAGTTGGGCCAACATTATCGCTTTATATTCCTAAGGGATTATTTAAAGAAGGCCGAAACGAAATCGTGATTTTTGAAACAGAAGGCACCTTTCAACCAGAGATTCAATTAGTAAAAGCACCATTATATAAAGAAATGAAAGAGGGATAAACAATGAGTATTATCGGAGTAAGAATTGACGGACGTTTGATTCACGGACAGGTAGCAAACTTATGGACAACAAAACTGAATATTACGCGGATCATGGTGGTAGATGATGAAGTGGCACAAAATGATATTGAAAAAAGCGGACTGAAGCTGGCTACTCCAGCAGGCGTGAAGCTAAGCGTGTTGCCGATTGAAAAAGCCGCTAACAATATCTTAGCAGGGAAATATGATTCTCAACGTCTATTGATCATTGCCCGCAAACCCGATCGTTTATTGAAGCTAGTTGAGTTAGGTGTTCCAATTGAAGAAATCAATGTTGGAAATATGTCGCAAACAGATGAAACGCGTTCAATTACTAAATCAATCAATGTTGTCGATCAGGATGTAGAAGTATTCAACCAATTACATGCTAAAGGCGTTCGTTTGATCGCACAAATGGTACCAAGTGATAAATCAGAAGACTTTATGAATCTATTAGCGAAATAGGAGGATAAATAAATGGATATCTTATGGTGGCAGATCTTATTATTAACATTATATGCAGGGTATCAAATTTTAGATGAATTACAAATTTATTCATCGCTGAGCGCACCAGTATTTGCCGGATTGTTTGCCGGCCTAGTAATGGGCGATTTAAAAGCAGGACTTATTATTGGTGGTAGTATGCAATTGACAGTACTAGGTGTTGGTACATTTGGTGGTGCATCAAAAATCGATGCCAACTCCGGAACGATTCTGGCAACAGCTTTTTCAGTAGCATTGGGAATGAATCCAGAACAAGCCATCGCTGCAATCGCAGTACCAGTAGCTAGCTTGATGATTCAGTTAGATATTTTAGCTCGTTTTGCGAATACGTATTTCGCGCATCGAATTGATAAATTAGTCGAAGATATGAATTATAAAGGGATCGAACGCAACTTCTTGATGGGGGCCATTCCATGGTCATTTTCTCGAATGATTCCAGTCTTTCTAGCGTTAGCATTTGGTGGAGGCTTAGTCGAAAAGGTTGTTGCTGTCTTGAATGGTGATTTGAAATGGTTAGGTGACGGCTTATCGGTAGCCGGAGCAGTTTTACCAGCTGTCGGGTTTGCGATTTTATTACGTTACTTGCCTGTGAAAAAACACTTCCCTTACTTGATCTTAGGGTTCACGTTAACTGCGTTACTAGGAACAGTCTTTACCAATATGCAGGTTTTAGGAACTGGTGTTGCTGGTGTTGTGAAAAACTTCGAAGGAATCTTCAACTCACTTCCTATGTTAGCAATTGCATTAGTCGGATTTGCTTTAGCTGCAATCAGCTATAAGAACGGGCAGATGATACCAAATTCTCCAGCCCCTAAAGATGTTGCTTCCAATGATTCAGATGAAGGAGAGATTGAAGATGACGAAATCTAATTATAAGTTAACGAAGGAAGATTTTAAGCAGATCAATCGCAGAAGCTTATTCACCTTCCAATTAGGCTGGAACTATGAACGGATGCAAGGATCAGGTTACCTCTATACGATCCTGCCGCAATTACGTAAGATTTATGGTGATGACACACCGGAATTAAAAGAAATTATGAAAACCCATACACAATTCTTTAATACCTCAAACTTCTTCAATACAATCGTTACTGGGATTGACTTGGCGATTGAGGAAAAAGAAGGGATTGGCGGAAAAGATACTGTATCAGGGATGAAGGCTGGTTTAATGGGACCTTTTGCGGCAATTGGTGATTCGATCTTCGCGGCATTGATTCCGACAATTTTTGGAGCCTTAGCGGCGAATATGGCGATCAATGGGAATCCAACTGGTATCTTCATTTGGATCATCGCACAAATCGCGGTGATGATCTTCCGTTGGAAACAATTGGAGTTTGCTTATCGTGAAGGGATCTCTTTAGTTACAACGATGCAGCATCGCTTAACTGCTTTGACAGACGCTGCGACTTTGCTTGGGGTCTTCATGGTTGGGGCGTTAGTTGCCACTATGATCAATGTAAAATTCTCTTGGGCACCAAGTATTGGTGATGTAACGTTGAATATGCAAAACAACCTTGATATGATCTTGCCGCGCTTGTTACCAGCAGGAATCGTTGCGGCGATTTATTGGATGCTAGGTAAAAAGAACATGACTTCCACCAAGGCGATCTTTATTGTTTTAGTTGTCTGTGTGGCATTATCAGCATTAGGTGTGATTTCTAAATAAGTTAGGCTGATTCCAATGAATAATGAGGAGCGAACCAATGGGAAAACAACTAGTTTTAGTGAGTCATGGACTCTTTTGTGAGGAATTAAAAAAGAGTACGGAAATGATTATGGGACCGCAGGAAAGCATTCATACTGTCAGCCTGCTTCCTTCAGAATCGGCAGAAGATTTTCGTGCAAAATTTGAAGCAGTTATCGCGGAGTTGGATGATTTTGTTGTGCTGGCTGATCTGATGGGCGGTACACCTTGTAATGTAGTCTCTCGGATGATTTTAGAAGGGCAAGCGATCGAACTATACGCAGGAATGAATATGCCAATGGTGATTGATTTCATCAATAGCGAACTGATCGGTACAGAACTTGCGTTAGTCGAATCTGCGACAAGTAATATTTGCCACGTGAATGAACGAATCATCGACGACGATGATGAGGACGAATAAAATCTCATAGAAGATGATTAAGCCAGAGAAACGATTCTCTGGCTTTTTTGCGAGTCCAACTTCTCGTGGGTTTCGAAAATGAACTTCTTAATAAAGGCTAGCTGTCTGCAATAGTTTCTTTCTATTATGGTATGATTTACAGGAGGATAAAAGAAAGAGTAGGAGACTAAAGTGGATTTTAACGAGAAACTAAAGCAATTACGTCAAAATAAGCAATGGACGCAGGAAGAATTAGCGGAGAAGCTATTTATCTCACGAACGGCCGTCTCCAAATGGGAATCAGGCCGTGGCTTTCCCAGTATTGACTCCTTGAAAGCTATTTCGCAGGTTTTTGATATTTCTATCGATGAGTTGCTATCCAATAGCGAACTGCTGTCAATTGCAGAAAATGAGCAGCAACAGCAGCGGAAAAACTTTCAACATTTGCTTTTAGGTATTTCAGATTGCATGGTTGGCTTATTAATCGTTCTGCCGATTTTTGGTCAAGCACAAGGAGACCATATTGCGTTTGTCTCTTTGTGGCAACTTTCGCAGGAAACGATTATCTTCAAGCTTATTATTTTTTCTTTCGTTATTTTAACAATGCTGTTCGGCATTTTTGAGCTCGTTTTTTCCAAGCGAGAACAACGAATCATTGGATCGATTTCTTTGATTTTATCGTTGTTCGGCGTGCTGCTTTTCATTATGACTAGGCATCCATATCCGGCAACGTATGTATTAATGCTTTTGGCAGTGAAGGGGATTTCCTTATTAAATAGCCGTTGATACGCATCGTCACCTCAAGGTGACGATGCGCTTCTTTTTGTTTCTGGCAGTCTCTGATACGTTTTATTTGGATAGCTTCCAAATAATTGTTAGGAGAGAATCAGCCATATGAAAATAGCAAAGAAGCAATTAGAAACAGCCATAGGATTATTGATCGTCTTTATTTTATACACGATTTCTTTAACCTTGATCGATGTACAGAAAATAGGTCCGCAGCATTCAGAAGTGGGCTTTGCGACACTGAATCAATCTCTAGTCAATAAAATTGGTACCAGTGCCTTTTGGTATCAAGTGACAGAAGTTTTAGGGATTTTTCCATTAATGATTGTGGGGTATTTTGCTTTACGAGGATTTCTCCAGTTGTATACTCGGAAGAAGCTCTCACTAGTGGACAAGGAAATTCTTGCGCTAGGATTTCTTTATGCTGCAGTCGCTGCTTGTTATGTTCTTTTTGAAAAAGTCGTCATTAATTATCGACCGATTTTAGTCGATGGGCAGCTAGAGGCATCCTATCCGTCAAGTCATACTTTTCTAGCGATTACAGTTCTACTGTCAGCTTTTTATGTGTTAAGAAAGGAAACAGGGATGGTCAAAGCAATCATCGCCTATCTGAGTTTGGTGATTATGATTGTACTGGTTATTGGTCGCTTTTTGTCTGGAGCCCATTGGGGAACCGATATTTTTGGTGGGATTTTATTAGGTCTGACGCTTGTCAGCTTCTACCTTGCAGGGATTGAGGATAGTTCTAAGCACAAAAAAAGAACGTTGAAAACTCAACGTTCTTAGAAGAGCCACCTGTCGGGCTTGAACCGACGACCTCTTCCTTACCATGGAAACGCTCTACCAGCTGAGCTAAGGCGGCATAGTTATTTAACACAAGATATAGAATAGCGAAAACAAGGCTATTTGTCAACTGGTTAAACAGAAAAAATTGCGGCATTAGCTGTTGTAAAAGCTTTATTTATAAACAAGTCGTTGCTTAAGATCCTGCGACGACTTGTTTATATAGTTTAGAGACGATATCATTATATCCCTTTGGTTGAGTCCAGACATTTGAGAGTAGAATAATACCATTCTGACCGTCTTTTGAAAAATCAGCAAGGGTTTCGAAACGTGCCTTAACGCCTCGCGTGTGGTAACTATTTGTCATGCTATAGATCCCGCTGGCGTATTTTTCCCCAGGGTACGTTTGCCATAATTCCGCACGTTCTTGTTTTGTTAAGAATTGGTCCTGATAGAGTGCTTGAAAATAGCTGTATAGATCCTCAGCCGACATAAACACATTGCCTGTCCCCAACTCATCTGCATAGGAAGAGACGGTTGTGGGGGCGTAAACAGGACCAGAGGCACTTTGTGAGTATGAAAGAGCTTGCTGATTGTTGGTTTCTGAATAGAAGCTTGTTTCCTTTAGCTTCATCGGTTCTTTTAAAAATTTATCAAATAATGTGCTGTAGTCGGTTTGATAGACTTGTTCCAGGATACCAGCTAGCAGAACATAATTGACTGGTTGATAGGAGTAGCTGGGATTTGCGACCACTGTCGTTTGGCGGATCGTTTGAGACAGTATTTTTTGTGTATCCGTAGTATTCAAGGCGGCAATTTTCTTTTCGTCGATACGTAAGCCAGAACTCATATTCAACATATCTTTGATAGAGATATTTTCACTATTAGGAATTTGCGGATAAAAGTTGCTAAGCTTTTCATCTAGGAAAATTTTACCGGATTTAACAGCCTGCATAATCAAATAGGCGGTTTGCCCTTTTTGGACGGAACCGATGCAATATTGTGTGTGGATCGTGTTGTGGATTCTTTTTGCTTGGTCTTTCCAGCCGTAAGCTTTATTCAAGATCACCTGTCCATGTTGAAAAACTAACACAGTACCGCTAAAATTTTTTTCTACTAACATTTGCTCAATATTAGCGGACGCAGCATTTCTTGGTTCGACCGGTTGTTGATTGGATATGCCAGTAGTATCAGTCAAGGTGTTCTTTTCTGCTGCATGATGCTGGCGATAAATGTGTTCGACATACATTCCGCTTAAGATTAGGAGTACTAAGAAAAATGAGAAAACAAATTTTAATCTATTTTTCTTTCTTTTTTTTAACCTGTGTTTTGACATAAGAAATCCTCTAGTTCTATCTAAATTTACTCTATTTTTATTTCGATAAAAAGGAAGGAAATGAATTTCCTGTCACTCCCCAAAAATTTTGAAAAATTAGGATTGCATCATGAAATAAAAATTGATATTATAGTAAAGTATTCTTCCGGCATAGCTCAGTTGGTAGTAGCGCATGACTGTTAATCATGATGTCGTAGGTTCGAGTCCTACTGCCGGAGTTTTAGAGATGGTCTTTTGATCATCTCTATTTTTTTACACCTAAAAAGTGAATTTTATATGAACAAAAATCTGAAATATGAGGGAAATATTGAGAAAAGCATGACCTTTTTTTAAAACTAGGTCACACCCTTTGAACCCGTTAAAAATCCTCGTTATACTAATAGTGAGGGGGGATTCGATGGAGAAACGCGATGCCTATTTTGATAACGCAAAGCTTTTCTTGATGATCTTAGTTGTGTTTGGTCACTTTTTGCAGCCCTTTGCAAATGATCATCCTTTATATAATGATTTGTACTATTTTATCTTTACCTTCCATATGCCCGCGTTTATTTTGATCTCGGGATTTTTCGCTAAAAGTGGACCGAAACCGCTAATGAGTCTGGTAAAAAAATTACTGCTTCCGTACATTTTCTTCCAGCTGTTGTATTCTGGCTATTACACGTTGATTGGCCTGCAGGATTCCTTTAGCCTCGATCTGGGTATTCCGCAATGGTCACTCTGGTTTTTATTGAGCTTGTTTTGCTGGAACGTACTTTTACATTTGACGAATAAATTTTCAGTAAGACAGGTTTTGATCGCTAGTGTGCTTGTGGCATTGCTTGTGGGCTATTTTCCGATTTTTGATCGTTATTTAGCGATTCAACGGACGTTGACGTTTTTCCCATATTTCATGGTAGGCTACGCGATTCCGAAGAATTGGGTCGAAAAGCTGAAGACGTATCCGAAAAAATGGATGGCCTTACTGTTATTTAGCGGATTGTTTCTATTTATACAAGGGAACGATTTGATCAATAAGTATTGGGTCTTTGGTTCAAAGCCCTATGAAGACTATCTCAATCAACCGTTACTGGGCGGGCCTCAACGTTTGATCTTTTTTATAGCCGGGTTAATCGGAATCGTTGTTTTCTTGATGATTGTCCCCAAAGAACGGCATTTTTTCTCCAATTGGGGGAAAAATACGTTGACAGTGTATTTGCTTCATGGTTTTTTAGTGAAAGGCTTGAGAGCCCTTGATCTTGATTTCGAGATCAGCTCTTTAGAAGTTCTTTTATTGTTTATCGGGAGTATGCTGCTAACGGTGCTGCTATCAAGCAAACGGGTGGGGCATTGGATCGAAAAAGGAAAAGCAGTTTTGCAGCCTAGTTTGTAAACTAATTGTCTCTTTGCCTCATTAAGCGTAAAATGAGGGGCAAGGAGGCGTTTTTTATGGCAAAAATTACGAATGAACGAACCCAAGCTTTTCGAAAAGCTTTTGAACAAAATTCTAAACAAATCGCATTGCAACGAGGCGTAGTAAAAAATGGTATTCGGGCCTCTGCGGAAAATATTCAGACACATGTGGAAAATACGCCGGTCTTCTCCATTGATCTGGCTACAGGAAAAGTCGCAAACCAAAAACAATCTGGACGCTGCTGGATGTTTGCGGCATTAAATACGTTTCGTCACAAACTGTTGACGACCTTTCAGCTGAAAGACTTTGAGCTTTCGCAAAACTATACCTTCTTTTGGGATAAATACGAAAAGGCAAATTACTTCTATGAAAATATATTGAATACAGCAGAGCAGCCTGTAACGAGTCGTGAGGTGGCCTTTTTGCTGCAAACACCGCAGCAAGATGGTGGGCAATGGGATATGATTGTGTCTCTTTTCCAGAAATATGGAGTCGTACCGAAAAGTGTGATGCCGGAAAGCAGCAACAGTTCAAACTCTCGCGATCTAAATAATTATTTAAATAAATTATTGCGCAAACACGCGGTTCTGCTTCGTCAGATGGTCTTGGAAGAGGCGACAGAAGAAGAGATTCAAGCCAACCGTGAAGCGATGCTGCAGGAAGTCTATAATCTTTTGGCGATCTCATTGGGGACACCGCCAACAGTGTTTGATTTTGAATATCGTGATGAGGAAAAAAATTATCACTTGGATCAAGGGCTGACTCCGCAAAGCTTCTATGATAAATATGTTGGTGTAGATTTAGATGAATATATCAGTATTATCAATGCGCCGACCGAGGACAAGCCTTTCATGAAATCCTATACGGTGGATATGTTAGGAAATGTAGTTGATGGTAAACAGGTAAAATACTTGAATCTTGAGATGGAGGATTTCAAGGCATTGGCAGTTAAGCAATTAGAGCAAGGCGAATCTGTCTGGTTCGGCTGCGATGTTGGTCAATCCTCAACCCGAGACAGCGGAATCATGGCCTTAGATGCTTATGATGTCGAAGATTTATTTGACGTTGATTTGACAATGACGAAGGCTGAGCGATTAGACTATGGTGAAAGCTTGATGACCCACGCGATGGTTTTGACCGGTGTCGACTTGATTGATGGTCAGGCGAAAAAATGGAAAGTCGAAAACAGCTGGGGCGAAAAAGTCGGGGAAAAGGGCTTTTTTGTAATGAGTGACGAATGGATGGACGAATACACCTATCAAATCGTTGTTCGCAAAGAATTTTTAACACCAGAACAATTAGCTGCCTTCGAGGCAGAACCAACAGTTCTAGCTCCTTGGGACCCAATGGGAGCGTTGGCATAAGAGCAAAAAAATCTGAGACAGTACGGCTGTTTCAGATTTTTTTTAGGAAAATTCCTTTTTTGCGAATGGTTTGTTTTTAGGAACAAAAGCGTTTTCTTTTTTATTATGCTATACTTTTAGCAAAAAGGATGTTGATTCAACGCGCGCAGACAACTTAATAAGGGGATTTTTTCAAGAAAAGTTGTTTGTGAAATGAATAAATTAGTTGAATGGGAGACACATTCGAAAAAATGAAAAAGGAGGTTGATTGAATGCCTAAACATTTAGCCGTTCGGCATGCTGAAAATATGCGGGAATTGGGTGGTTATAAGACAAAAGATGGACGGAGGATCGCTCATCAAAAATTGATTCGTTCTGCGGGTATCAATCATATTGATGCACAGGATAAACACTATTTAAATAAATACGGGATTAAAAAAGTCGTCGATTTTCGGTCAATCGAAGAGCGAGACTCACAGCCGGATCAGGAAATTCCTGAAGCTGAAAATATTTTCTTGCCAATTTTTCCAATAGAGGAAACCAAGACGGCTTCGGCCTCGCCTAAGAAAATGATGCGCCGAATGCAAAACGGGGAGGATGCGCATCAACAAATGGTTGAGGTATACAAACACTTTGTAACAGATGACCATGTGCGGGGACAGTATCGTAAATTTTTTGATTTAGTCTTGGAGAATTCAAGTGAGAAGGAGAGCCTGCTCTTTCATTGTACCGCAGGAAAAGACCGTACCGGTTTTGCGGCAATCCTTTTATTAAGTAGTCTAGATGTCAATCAAACCACCATCACAAAGGATTATTTAGCGACGAATCGCTATTTAAAGAAGGCAGTCGAAGAAATGTACCAAAAGGCGGAAAAAGCAGGTGTCCCTGCGGATTCATTGGAGGGGATTGCGGATATGATGAGTGCTAAAAAGGAATATCTGCAAACAAGCTTCAAATTAATCAAAGAGCACTACGGAACCATGAATAACTTTATTCATGATGGAATCGGCGTAACGAAACAAGAAATCAAAGACCTGAAGAAAATTTATTTGTTGTAAGGAGCTGACGAGATGGATGAATTGCTAAACTATTTACAATTACAATCGAAGGCTGTGCCAATCGGTGGCGGAGATATCAATCAAGCGTTTCGTGTGACAGATGGGGAACAGGATTATTTTCTGAAGTACCATCCTCAAATGTCAGCCGATTTTTTTCAAGCTGAGGTTGGCGGCTTGGCAGAATTAGGCGAGTTTGTCCGTGTACCAAAAGTTATTCAACACGGTACTTATCTGGAAGGTGCATTTATTTTAATGGAATGGATTGAACCTGGAGAGGGCGATCAAAAGGATCTAGCTCGTGAACTAAGTAAAATTCATCGAGTAAAAGCCGATTATTTTGGTTATAAAAAAAATAATTTTATCGGTGTCCTTCCACAAATCAATAAATATACAAGAGACTGGTGGAAGTTCTATTTTACCTATCGTTTGGAGATTCAAATCGAAATTGCCAAGGGGAGAAATCACTGGACAACGCGGCGAGAAAAAAATTATCAGTTATTTAAAGAGTGGGTGTACCAAAAATGGGGTACAATGTCTTTTGAACCAACTTTATTGCACGGTGATTTTTGGAGCGGCAACACGTTTTTTGATACGCAGGGACAGCCTGTGTTTATTGATCCGGTAGTGTCCTATGGGCACCGGGAAGTGGATCTGGCTATGTCACAGCTTTTTGGCGGATTTCGCCGAGAGTTCATCGACAGCTATCAAGAAATCTTACCGATGCGAGCAGGTTGGGAAGAACGACTGACGATCTATCAGCTCTATTATCTGCTTGTTCATCTGAATACCTTTGGCGAGAGTTATGGGGATGCGGTAGATCGTGTCTTAGCTTTAGGAGGAAAGTAATTGGGAAAAAGATACACCTTGAATCATGAGGTCGCCTACTATGAGTGCGATATCAATCAAAATATGACGTTTCCGGCTTTATTAAGCGTTGCTATCAAGGCATCGTCTGATCAAAGCGATCAACTGGAACGAGGAACAGAATACATCAATACCCTGGGGATTACTTGGGTGATTACTCAAACGGAGGTAACAATTAATCGATTGCCAAAAGTCGGCGAGCAGATCACGGTCGTGACTGAGCCAACCGAATTTAATCGCTATTTCTGTTACCGCAGCTTTTGGGTTTATGATTCAGAGGAAACTGAATTGCTGAAGATCGATATGTCTTTTGTGTTGATGGACGTTGAAAATCGTAAAATGAGTAGTGTGGATGCTAAATTAATGGCACCTTATGAGTCACCGCAGGTTAAAAAGATTCGTCGCTGGCCTAAGATCGAAAAAGTTGAGGGTGAACAGCATCAGTTATATCACGTACGTTACTACGATCTTGACAGCAATCATCATGTCAATAATGCCATGTATTTCAACTGGTTGATCGATGTCTTAGGCTATGATTTTATGACACAGCATGAACCGACCTATGTGAATGTAAAATTTGATAAAGAGGTATTGTACGGGAACGATATCGAAAGCTTTTACGAAATTGTTGAGGCAGAAGAAGTTAAAACCCGACATGAAATTCGTCTTGGCGACCAACTGGCCTGCGAAGCAAATATTTTGTGGCAAAAAAGAAGCTGAATCGAGAGTATTTTCGATCCAGCTTCTTTTTTGTCATGTTGTTTAGCAAATTATTCTTCCATAAATTGCTTCAATTCTTCTTTTGAGAGCTTGGCGTTCAACGCGATCAATAATTTTAACCGGGCCTTTTGACTGTTGATCCCATTACAGAAGATCACCCCATGCTGAGCCAATTCTACGCCGCCGCCATGATAATCATAGACAGGTTCGGCAATACCGTTGAAGCAGCGAGAGACTAGAACGATCGGCAGGCCTTTTTCTAGTAAATGGTAGAAAGGCGGTAAGGTTTGCGGTGGTAAATTTCCTGCGCCCAGTGCTTCTACCACGAGACCATCCACAGAAATCGCTTGGTCAAGTATTTTAAAGAAATCGCCCTCCATCCCGGCGAAAACTTTTACAATTGGGATCATCGCATCGAAGCTAGCGATATCATAACGAGTTGCTTTTGGTAATTCTTGTTTGAAAAGAATCTTTGATTTTGTTACTAATCCGATCGGTCCTAGCGTCGGCGTTCTAAATGTCGCGACATTGGTCGTATGGGTCTTTGTCACATAGCGGGCACTGTGGACCTCATCATTCATGACCACTAGCACGCCTTTATTGATGGCGCTCTCTGAAGCCGCTACACGGATCGCACATTCAAAATTATAGAGACCGTCACTGCCCAGTTCATTGATTGAACGCATTGCACCGGTAAGAATAATCGGCATTAAATCACCAATGGTTATTTCTAGAAAATAAGCAGTCTCCTCTAATGTATCCGTTCCATGGGTGATAACGACGCTATCAAGGCCTTCTTGTTTGGCCGCTTTAATCCGTTCCTTGAGCTGGAACATTGTCTCAACTGTAATATGTGGAGAAGGCAGATTAGAAAAGTCTTCTACAATTAGTTCGATGTCAGCAGGCAAACGTAATTCTTGTCCCGCCGCCAGTAAAGGGTTTTTCTTATCGGGGCGTACAGCACCGTCAGCATCCTGACTCATCGAGATCGTTCCACCTGTATGTAAAATCAAAATCCGTTTCATCTTCATTACTCCATTCGTTATTCGCGCATTGCAATCATTTTTTTGCTATGTTTATTGTATACTATGAAGCAAGGGGAGGCTAGGATACTATGATTCGAATTGGATTAACTTCTTTTAATGAACACAGCAGTCTGACCGGCAAGAAGACCTCTTCTTTGTATGAGTACGCTGGTTACTTGCCATTGGTAGAATTAGATACGAACTATTATGGGATTACCAGAAAAAGTTCCGTTGAAAACTGGCTGACACAGGTTCCAGAGGATTTTCGTTTTGTGGTGAAGTTGTATGGCGGATTCACAGGACAAGCGAAATGGCAGGATAGTTATCCTTCTATGACTGCGATGCAAGAGCATTTTTTAGAAACCTTGCAGCCGATGATCGAAAGTGGAAAGTTATTTTGCTTTTTAGCGCAATTTCCGGCACAATTTAAATGTACGAAAGAAAACGTTGCTTATTTAGAAACGTTGCGAGAACTGTTCAACGATTTGCCTGTGGCGATCGAATTGCGAGACTACAGCTGGTATGGCAAAGAGTTTATTGAAAAGACCCGCCAATTAATGAGAACCTTAAACTTTAGTTTGGTGATGGTTGATGAACCGCAGCTGCCTGACACTGTACCGTTGGATACGACGGTAACCAATCCGAATTTCAGCTTGTTCCGTTTCCATGGCAGAAATCAGGCTTATTGGAATGATCGCACGGGGGATTGGCGGAAGAAACGTACGCTTTATCGTTACAATGAAGCAGAATTGAAAATATTAGGAGAAAAAATCCAGCAAGTAGCCAAGGAAACAAAAGAAGTTGGTGTTATCTTTAATAATAACTCCGGTGGGGATGCTGCCGATAATGCTATGCAACTGAAAAAGAGTTTAGGTTTGGATTATGAAGGATTGAATCCGAGCCAAATCGATCTATTTTAAAACGAGGGAGAACCATGATAAAAGCCATTTTTTTTGATATTGACGGGACTTTGATCACAAGTGATTCAAAAGTATTGGATAGCACCAGAGAAGCGATTCGTCTGGCGCAAAAACAGGGGATTTTCTGCGGAGTCGCGACCGGACGAGGGCCTGTGAGGATCGAGGAACGAATTGAACAGCTGCCTTTGGACGTCTTTGTGTTGTACAACGGCCAACTGGTGTACACGCGAGAAAAGGATATTTACCAGCGTCCATTTTCTGCTGAGACATTGCAGCGGATCGTGAACTTTGCCGATGATGAACACCGGCAGATCATTTTTGGCGGACGTCGAAGAATGGATGGCAGCCATTTAATGAAATGGTCCCAAAATTCTTTATTAAAAAAAATCGCCAGCTGGATGCCGAAATGGTTTCCAGTTAGACCGACGAGAAGATTGTTGCAATCCTTCAGTCCAAATCGTCAAAAGGGGCGGTATAAGAAGCTATCGATTTTACAGGAACCGATTTATCAATGTGTGCTTTTCAGCGCAGAAACTGAAGCACAACGCTTGCAAGAATTATTGCCGGATTGCTCATTTCAGCGGTCCAATCCTTATTCGGTTGACATCGTTCCCAAGAATGGCTCGAAGTATCGTGGTATTTTGGAGTTTACGAAAGCGGCTGGGATTACGCCTGAAGAGGTAATGGTTTTTGGTGATCACTATAACGATATTGAAATGATCAAAAAAGTCGGTATCGGAGTAGCGATGGGGAATGGACTGGATGAGGTCAAGGAACAAGCGGATTATGTTACCGTAACGAATGAGAATGACGGCATTTATCAAGCAATGAAGTATTTCAATATCATTTAAAGAGGGATAAGTATGTCAAAAGAACCATATCAAATGGCTAAAGAATTTCATGAAACCTTTGCGCCAGCGCCACCGACTTTACCAAAAGCTTTTTCTAAAGAACGCGGGGGCTTCCGCGCAGGATTTAAAGCTGAAGAGATCGTCGAATTCTTGTATGGCGTTGCAGAAGGTGATGAAGCAGAGTTTAAGGAGTTAGTCGAACGGCTCCATGAAAGTGTTGATCAGGCGAAGGAAAAAGTTTTAGCAAAAGCCGAAACGGTGGAAGATCCGTTGATTGCCGAAGTTGACGCTTTGACCGATTTGCTTTATTTTACGTATGGCTCATTTGCCTTGATTGGCGTCGATCCTCAACCGATTTTTGAAATCGTTCATCGGGCGAATATGGGAAAACTCTTTCCTGATGGGAAGCCGCGGTATCATCCGGTGACTAACAAAGTAATGAAGCCGGAGGATTGGCAGCAAAAATACGCACCTGAACCATTGATCAAAGAAGAAATAGACAGACAAAAAGGAAAAGCCGAAAAGTAACGGCTTTTCCTTTTTTAATCAAAAAATGTGTAATAAAGCGAACGCACAGCTAAGCGTTCTTGCTCACTGCGAATGGCGAAGATAATACTGCGTTCATCGGCGCCTTGAGAGATCATTCGCAGGTTGACATTTTTACGAGCTAGAGCAGCGGTGCTGTCAGAAGTCGTTCCTGGTCGTTCTCGCATGCCTTCACCAACCAGTGCCACCACGGACAGTCCATGCTCAATCGACAGCTGATCTGGTTTGATTTTTTCTTCGATCTGCTTCATTAACTCTGCTTCGATATCACGGGTTAACTGGCGTTCTCTCAGAATGATCGAGATATCATCAATTCCTGATGGCATATGCTCAAAGCAAATGTTTAAATCTTCAAGAATTTGCAGGATTCGCCGTACGATACCGACTTCTCGGTTTAACAAATATTTGCCAACCGTTATGCCACAGAAGCCGCCATCACTGGCTACTCCTACTACTTCATTTCGGCTAACATTCTCAAAGGATTTCTTGATTAATGTCCCTTGGCACTCCGGATTATTGGTGTTTTTAATAATCACAGGAATCTGTGCTTTAAAGGCCGGCATCAAGGCTTCGTCGTGAAAAACGGTAAAGCCGGCGTAAGTTAATTCGCGAATCTCACGATAAGTAGCATATTCAATCAGTTCAGGATCATGGATATATTTGGGACTGGCCGCGAAAATACCGTCCACATCCGTGAAGTTCTCGTAAAGGTCGACCTTTAAACCTGCTGCAACGATCGAACCGGTAATATCCGATCCGCCTCGAGAGAAGGTACAAAGATGGCCGTCAGTTGTGTAACCAAAGAACCCTGGGATAATCAGGATGTCTTCAGAATCACGCCATTGATAGATTTTTTCATAGGATTCCTCTAGAATCCGAGCGTTTTGCGGTTCATTGGAGACCGTGATGCCTAATTCTTTTGGATTGATGTAGCGAGCACGGACACCATTTTTTTGGAAACATGCTGCGACTAATTGGGCATTTAAATTCTCTCCACTGGCTAAAAAGCTGTCTAAGGCATAAGGATCGGCTTCGTCAAAGTTTTCCTGCAACTGCCTTAATTCAGCGCTAAAAGTATTTTCAATATCGTCATCGACCTGAAATTCTGCCGCGATCTCGGTATAACGCGCGACGATTTCACGGATCAACTCGTCAGTATCGTGTTTGTATACAACAGCATTATAAAATTGAATCAATAAGTCGGTGACTTTTTTGTCTTTATTGGTTCGCTTTCCTGGAGCAGAAACCACCACGAAACGGCGGCCGGAGTCGCCTGTCACGATCGATAAGACTTTTTTTAGTTGTTCAGCTGAAGCTACGGAGCTCCCGCCAAATTTGATCACTTTCACTTTAATCACCTCTTATTTTAATGTGGCTTTAATATTATCTGAAAAGTCATACAATTTCAAGGGGATTTGTCGCTTTCCCAAACAGAAAATTTAATAAAATTACACTTTTCTTAAATTTATTGCAATTGAAGCAGTTCGCAAAAAATGCTAGTATGAGGAGTGACTGTGCGATAAACATTTCTAAAGGGATTTCGAAACTAGCTAGTGAAGAGAAAAGTCTTTTGTGTTATAATCTACGTTAGATGTTTTCGCCAAAAACTGATATTAATGAACCATTAAATAAAACTGAATCTGGATAGTTGAAAGGAAAATCATACATGGGAAGTAATGTAATCATAGGGATCGTTATCGGCTTGGTCATTTTGGCTGCCGTTTTATACTTGATTGGTTATCTGATGAAGAAAAAAAATCAAGAACGCTTAAAAGAACTTGATAAAAGGAAAGAAGCGTTATTCGATCTTCCTGTCGTGGAAGAGGTCGATGAAGTGAAAAAAATGCACCTTGTCGGCCAAAGTCAAAATACTTTCCGTGAATGGAATCAAAAATGGACAGATGTTTCGACGAAATCTTTTGCTGAGCTTGAAAGTCAAATCTTTGAAGTTGAAAGTCAAAATGAAACCTTCCGTTTTATGAAGGGAAAATCGGCGATCGAAAGTGCTGAGCGTACGATGACTGAGATGGAAGAGGAAGTCGAAGGAATCCGTACAGGGTTGAAGGAATTACGCGAGACTGAAGAACGTAATTCATTAGCCGTTCAACAAGCTCTTGATGTTTTTGAAGAATTGAAAAAGGATCTGAAGGAAAAGAAAGACAGCTTTGGACCTGCTTTACCTGAGATTCAAAAACAAGTAAAAAATGTAGAAATCGAATTTACGCAATTCGTTACTTTGAATACTTCAGGTGATCCGATCGAAGCTCGAGAAGTATTGGATGATGCAGAGAAGCATACGTATGAAGTACAAGAAACGATGCAAAAGGTTCCTGCTATTTATGAAGATTTAGAAAAAACCTTCCCAGGCCAGATCGATGAACTAGAAAAAACTTATAAGAAAATGATGGCTGACAATTTTGTTTTACCAGAGGATGATTTCGAGGAACGTCTGGATAAAGTCAAGAAGCATGTTGAACGTTCATTAGAAGATCTAGAAAAAATCGAGTTAGGTACTGTGGAAACTGCCAATAAAGAAACGGCTGAATTGATCGATGATTTGTATGTCGTATTGGAAAAAGAATTTGAAGCCAAAAAATATGTCTTAACCAATCGTAAAACGATCGGTGAGTACATTACTCATGCGGCTCACAACAACCACCAATTGATGGTCGAGTTGGACCACACCTCTCAGAGCTATGCATTGAACAACAATGAGTTGGGACGTGCCCGCGGATTCCAAACAGAGATCGAAGAACTGGAACGTCGCAACCGCAATATGGAACCACAGATTGATAAACATGAATTAGCCTTTTCTGAAGTTCAAGTGTTCTATAAGGATGCTTTCAAAGTCTTGGACGATATTGAAACGAAACAAGTTGAGATTGATGATGACTTACACGATTTGCGTAAAGGTGAAAAAGAAGCTTCTGAGAAAATCGAGAAGTATGAATTCCGTTTACGCAATCTAAAACGCTATGTCGAACAACAACGTTTACCTGGTTTGCCTGGGGATTACTTAGAATTCTTCTTCGTAGCAACGGATCGTGTGGAAGAGTTAAGCAAATCATTAAACAAGATTCGGATCAATATGCAGGACATTAATAAACTTGTGAGTCTTTGTGATGAGGACATGGAATTGTTGGATCAAAAGACCTACGACTTAGTGGATGCCGCAGCGTTGACAGAGCAAATGATGCAATATGCGAACCGTTACCGTCATACTCATCCTGAAATCAAGAGTGCGATTGAGAACAGTTTGGAACTGTTCAACAGAGAATATCGTTACCAAGATGCCTTGGATGAGATTGGGACTGCGCTAGAACGAGTTGAACCTGGTGCTTTTAAACGGATTGAAGATTTCTATTTTAACAACCGAGATTTAGTCTAAGCTGAGCGATTTGCTCAGCTTTTTTACTTTATTTAGGAGAAAAGAAGTTCAACGTTATTGGCAACTATTAAGGAAGAGGTTATGAAACTCTTCTTATTTGTAAGGATTACTTGAAGTGTTATGGCATTCTCGCTATAATAGGAAAGAATTTTTGAAGGAAGGTCGAAGAATGATTTATTTTGATAATAGTGCGACGACGACAATTTATCCATCCGCACTTGATACATATGTAAAAACGAGTCAACGCATTATGGGGAATCCCTCTAGTCTGCATGACTTAGGCACACAGGCAAATCGTTTGCTGCAGCAAGCGCGAAAACAAACGGCGGACTTGCTGAATGTGAAAGCCAATGAAATCTATTTTACCAGCGGCGGTACGGAAGGTGATAACTGGGTACTGAAAGGTACTGCGATTGCTAAGCGAGAATACGGCAATCATCTCATTATTTCCAGTGTTGAGCATCCGGCTGTCAGTCGAACAGCCGAACAACTAAAAGAACTTGGATTCGAAGTAAGTATCGCACCAGTTGATCAAAATGGATTTGTAAAAGTCGAGCAGTTGGCTAAGCTGATTCGCCCGGAAACGATTTTAGTTTCGGTTATGGGTGTCAACAATGAGATGGGAGCCATTCAACCGATCGAAGCGATTAGCAAAGTGTTGGAAGACCATCCCACGATCCATTTTCATGTGGATGCGGTACAAGCGATCGGCAAAGTTGAGCAGGAAAAATGGCTGACAGCACGGGTTGATTTTGCTACTTTTTCCGCCCATAAGTTTCACGGCCCTCGTGGCGTGGGTTTTATTTATTGGAAGGAAGGCAAGAAACTGGCACCGTTGTTAAATGGCGGCGGGCAAGAAAGCGGACAGCGGGCAACAACAGAAAATCTTCCTGCTATCGTCGCGATGAGCCGCGCTTTGCGCCTACACCTTGAGAAAAAGGCAGAACGACCAAACCACACAGCAGTTATTCGTCAATACTTAAAAGAAGCGTTAGCAAGCTATGAGAAGGTAACGATCTTCTCTGGCGACGAGAATTTTGCGCCGCATATTTTAACGTTTGGAATTAAAGGGATTCGCGGGGAAGTCTTGGTCCATGCCTTGGAAGAAAAACAAATTTTCGTGTCAACGACGAGTGCTTGTTCAAGTCGTAAAAAGGTCGATAGCTCGACATTACATGCCATGGGAGTCCCTCATGACATTGCCACGACGGCAATCCGAGTTAGTTTAGATGAAGCCAATACCATGGCCGAAGCAGAGCAATTCATGGTGATATTCAACCATCTTTACGACAAATTTTCGAAGATCAATTAAGAACGCTTCATGTAAATAGAGATTATGGATGACCGTTGAAGCATTAAAAAGTAAAGAGAAACAAGTCGAGAACTGATACTATAACTAAGGAGAATGATCGTGCAATATACTGAAATTATGGTGCGCTACGGAGAGTTATCTACCAAGGGAAAGAACCGCCGCAGTTTTATCATGCGACTCGCACAAAATGTTCGCGGGGCGCTGGCAGAATTTCCTAATTTGAAGATTCACGCCGATCGCGACCGAATGCATATTTTATTAAATGGTGAAGACAGCCGTTTGGTATTACCTAAATTAGAAAAGGTGTTTGGAATTCAAACCTTCTCACCAAGTATTCGCGTAGAGAAAAAACTCGATGATTTGAAGCAAATGACTCAGCAAATCATGCAAGAGATTTATACGGGAAAAGAAACTTTTAAGATTACTGCTAAGCGTAGTGATCATCACTTTGATTTAGATAGTCATGGAATCCAGCAATATCTAGGAGATGCAGTAATGGATGTTTGTCCGGATATCAAAGCACAAATGAAGCGTCCGGATATTAATTTGCGGGTAGAAATTCGCCGTGATGGGGCTTATCTTTCTTATGAAACGATCAAAGGAGCCGGTGGGCTGCCGGTTGGGACCAGTGGTCGCGGGATGTTAATGCTGTCTGGCGGGATCGATTCCCCCGTTGCTGGCTATTTAGCGATGAAACGCGGAGTGGAGATTGAGGCTGTTCACTTTGCCAGTCCGCCCTATACTAGCGAGCAGGCGTTGCAAAAGGCCAAGGATTTGACAGAAAAATTAACGCCCTATGTTGGCGGAATCCAATTTATCGAGGTTCCTTTTACTGAAATTCAGGAAGAGATCAAAGCCCACAGTCCACAAGGCTATTGGATGACATTAACTCGTCGGATGATGCTGCGATTAACAGATGCGATTCGCGAGATGCGTCATGGATTAGTCATTATCAATGGGGAATCACTGGGCCAAGTAGCCTCACAGACATTGCATAGTATGGTAGCCATCAATGAAGTAACAACTACACCAATTATCCGACCAGTTGTGACAATGGATAAAACTGAAATCATTGAACTAGCTGAAAAGATCGATACCTTTGAGTTGGCCATTCAGCCATTTGAAGATTGCTGTACGATTTTTGCGCCACCTCAGCCTAAGACACGACCAAAGCTGGATAAGGTTTTAGAGTTAGAGGAACGTTTCGACATTGAGGGATTAATGGCCCGCTGTTTAGCTGGATTGAAGATTGAAGAAATCACTCCTGCTCGGGCAGAAAAAAACGAAGAGTTCGCAGACTTTTTATAATAATTTTGAGCAAGAAAGTGTACTTTCTTGCTCTTTTTTTTGTAAAAGATTGTTATTGGTTTTTCTACATGTTAAAATCGTTTATGTGAAGTAATTAACAAACAAGAGTTCATAGACTAATATACAGCGAGAGAATCGACCTAATTTTTTGCTAAAAAAATGATTATACTAAAACGAACAAGGATGTCAGTTCAGCTTTTCGCAGTATTATAGCTCATAAGAAATAGAAAGCTATGCTCAAAACAAGCAAAAGAACTGTTTAGCAGAATGATATACGGCGTGAGAATCAGCCTAATTTTTTGAAAAAAATTATTACATTAAAACGAACAAGGATGTCAGTTCAGCTTTTCGCAGTATCTATAGCTCATAAGAAATAGAAAGCTATGCTCAAAACGAGCAAAAGAACTGTTTAGCAGAATGATATACGGCGAGAGAATCGACCTAATTTTTTGCTAAAAAAATTATTACACTAAAACGAACAAGGATGTCAGTTCAGCTTTTCGCAGTATCTATAGCTCATAAGAAATAGAAAGCTATGCTCAAAACAAGCAAAAGAACTGTTTAGCAGAATGATATACGGCGAGAGAATCAGCCTAATTTTTTGAAAAAAAATTATTACATTAAAACGAACAAGGAGAAAAAACATGGAGCGAATCATTCAAAAACCCCAACTATCGAAAGCGACAACTAAAAGACTGTCTTTGTATTTACGTTGTTTGAAAGGATTGGAGAAAAATGGTGTTACTCGCATCAAGTCTTCTGAGCTCAGCAAAATGACTCAGGTGGGATCTGCGACGATTCGTCGTGATTTTTCTCATTTTGGAGAGCTTGGCCGCAGCGGCTACGGCTACGATGTCAACGACTTGATTAAGGTTTTTAGCGACATGCTGGAAACGAAGGAAGAAAAACGGATCGCATTGATTGGCTGCGGGAACTTAGGCCAAGCGCTGTTAAATAATAATTTTCGCCGTAATGAAAATTTGAATATCGTTTGTGCATTTGATAACGATCCGGAAAAGGTTGGTAAAGAACTTTGTGGATATCGTATCCATTCGATTGATGAGATGGATGAAGTATTGGCAGAAGAAAAGATCACCGTTGCCATCTCAACAGTTCCCAGTCAAAATGCTCAAGCAGCAATTGATCAGGTGGTTGCAAATGGAGTCACGGCCATTTTAAATTTTGCGCCAGATCCTTTAAAGGTGCCGGATAATGTCCATGTCCATTATATTGATTTAACCTCAGAATTGCAGACATTGATCTATTTTGATGGTCAGTAGGACTTTACAAGTTTCCGACTTCATTGTAGAATGAGTCAGACGATGATCAAGAGGAGTACATGAGTAACAAAGTCCTAGAGAGAAGATGCACGGCTGAAACATCTTCACTTTGACTTATGGAAGGTAGCTTGGGAGTTTTGCGATCTGAAAGCAGTATGAGCGCACGGCACATGTCCGTTATAGCATGCTTGAGCGGCAGAGTCCTTCTCTGCAATTTAGGTGGTACCGCGTAATTTACGTCCTAGAACACAGTTGTGTTCTAGGATTTTTTTTCGTTAGTTCTGCTTTTCTCAGTTTATTGAAGAGACGAGTTCTAATTAGAAATAACATGGAACGGGACTGTTTAGTAGAATTGTATGTGCACGAAAAAGAGTACCAGTTGCTTTGACTAAAGAAGCTGTACCAGAAATCAATCTTTTAAAATAGGAGGAATTTATATGACTGAAAATTTACCAACAAAATTCAATCCGCAAGAAGTTGAAGCGGGTCGTTACCAAAAATGGTTAGACCAAGATTTATTTAAGCCCTCAGAAGATCAGCAAGCCAAACCATATTCAATCGTTATTCCGCCCCCAAACGTAACTGGGAAACTGCATTTGGGACATGCTTGGGATACGACGTTGCAAGATATGATCATTCGTCAAAAACGGATGCAAGGCTTTGATACACTATGGCTTCCTGGGATGGACCATGCGGGTATCGCGACGCAAGCAAAAGTTGAAGAAAAATTAAGAGAACAAGGTATCTCACGTTATGATCTTGGTCGTGAAAAATTTGTCGATCAAGTTTGGGAATGGAAAGAAGAGTACGCTGGACATATTCGAGAGCAATGGGCGAAATTAGGCTTATCCCTTGATTATAGCCGTGAACGCTTTACCCTTGATGATGGCTTATCCGATGCAGTGCGTAAGGTTTTTGTTTCATTATACGAGAAGGATTTAATCTATCGTGGCGAATACATCATTAATTGGGATCCGCAAGCTAAAACAGCGTTGTCTGATATTGAAGTTATCCATAAAGACTTAGAAGGTGCTTTCTATCATGTTTCTTATCCGTTGAGTGACGGCAGCGGTGTGTTGGAGATTGCAACGACTCGTCCTGAAACGATGCTAGGAGATACAGCGATTGCTGTCCATCCTGATGATGAACGTTACCAAGACTTGGTTGGTAAGACAGTGATTTTACCATTAGTCGATAAAGAAATTCCGATTATTGCAGACAGCTACGTTGAACGCGAGTTTGGAACAGGGGCAGTGAAAATCACACCTGCTCATGACCCGAATGACTTTGAAGTGGGTAATCGTCATGACTTGCCGCGAGTAAACGTGATGAATCCAGATGGCAGTATGAATGAGCTGGCTGGCAAATATGCGGGCATGGATCGTTTCGAAGCACGTAAAGCGATCGTTGCTGATTTGAAAGAAATCGGTCGTCTAATCAAAGTCGAGAAAATGGTTCACAGTGTTGGCCATTCAGAACGCACGGGTGTTGTTGTTGAACCGCGTTTATCGACTCAATGGTTTGTTAAGATGGGACCGTTGGCAGATCAAGCAGTGAAAAATCAAAGCACGGATAACGCAGTAGATTTCTTCCCGCCTCGTTTTAACAATACCTTTATGACTTGGATGGAAAATGTACATGACTGGGTTATTTCACGTCAATTATGGTGGGGACATCGTATTCCTGCTTGGTATCATAAAGAAACCGGCGAAATGTATGTCGGAATGGAAGCTCCTGCGGATAGCGAAAATTGGGAACAGGACCCGGATGTATTAGATACTTGGTTCAGTTCTGCATTATGGCCGTTTTCTACGATGGGCTGGCCGGATGAAGCAAGTGAAGATTACAAACGCTACTTCCCAACCAGTACCTTAGTGACTGGTTACGATATCATTTTCTTCTGGGTGAGCCGGATGATTTTCCAAAGCTTGGAATTCACGGATGAACGTCCATTTAAAAATGTGTTGATCCACGGTTTGATTCGTGATGAACAAGGTCGCAAGATGAGTAAGTCTTTAGGCAACGGGATCGATCCAATGGACGTGATTGAGAAATATGGTGCTGACGCATTGCGCTGGTTCTTATCTACCGGTTCTGCACCAGGTCAAGATGTGCGCTTCAGTTATGAAAAAATGGATGCAGCTTGGAACTTTATCAATAAAATCTGGAATGCTTCTCGTTTCGTAATTATGAACGTTGAAGGCTTTACCGCTGAAGACATTGATTTCTCTGGTGAGAAAACTGTGGCGGATCGTTGGATTTTAACTCGTTTGAATGAAACGGTTGAAAAAGTAACCAGCCTGTTTGATCAATTTGAATTTGGTGAAGCTGGACGTCAATTGTACAACTTCATGTGGGATGATTTCTGTGACTGGTATATCGAGATGAGTAAAGAAATTCTTTACGGAGAAGATGAAGAAGCCAAACAAACAACGAAGAGCATTTTGGTTTACGTTTTAGATCAAACCTTACGTCTATTACATCCAATTATGCCTTTTGTAACAGAAGAAATTTGGGCGAAGATTCCGCATACTGGTGAATCATTAGTTGTTGCGGATTATCCGGTGGTTCATCCAGAATACGATGACAAAACAGCCGCAAAAGGCATGGAAGTTTTGAAGGAATTGATTCGTTCTGTTCGAAACATTCGGGCGGAAGTGAATACGCCACTTTCAAAACCAATTACTTTACTGATCAAAACGAACGATCAAAAAATCGATGAATTCTTAATTGAGAACACTAGCTATATCGAACGCTTCTGTAATCCAGAAGAATTGGTGATTGCAAGCGACATTACGGCACCTGACTTGGCGATGTCAGCTGTCTTGACTGGCGCAGAAATCTACTTGCCATTGGCCGGCTTGATCAATATCGAAGAAGAGATCAAACGTCTTGAAAAAGAATTGACAAAATGGAACGGTGAAGTCAAACGTGTCCAAGGTAAATTAGCCAACGAACGCTTCGTGGCGAATGCACCAGAAAATGTGGTTGCTGAAGAACGGGCGAAAGAGAAAGATTATTTAGAAAAACAAGCAGCGGTTCAAGAACGGATCGAAAGTCTGCGAACAATTTCTTAATTGATTAATGAGTGTGACCTGTGATTTTGGGTCACGCTCATTTTTTTATCTGATAATCTCGTAACTAAATTTATAAATTGACGGATTTCCTCAGCACTTATCCATCTTTCTGCAGGAAACTTTGCTATACTAGAGGCATGCAAAAAAAGAGATAAACGAGGCGAATACTATTGATGATAGAAGAAGCAATTGATTGGATTCACAGTCGAAAAAAATTTGGCTCACGCCCAGGTTTAGAACGGATCCAAGCCTTATTAGCGAAAGTAGATAATCCAGAAAAAAAGGTACCCGTGATTCATATTGCCGGAACGAACGGTAAAGGCTCAACGGTTGCCTATTTACGCAGTATCTTAATTGAAGCGGGGGTCACTGTAGGCAGCTTTACTTCGCCTTACATTGAAGAGTTTAATGAACGAATCGCTATCGATGCCAAGCCAATTCCAGATAATCAGCTGATTCGCTATGTCGAAAAATATCAGCCAATCGTGGCTGAACTTGATCAAGACCCAGAAATTAGCGGGATCACGGAATTCGAGATTTTGACAGCAATCATGTTGGATTATTTCGCAACAGAGCAAGTAGATGTTGCCATTGTTGAAGTTGGCTTAGGCGGCTTGCTGGATTCAACCAATGTCGTGGAACCGATTTTGACGGCCGTTACGACGATTGGCTACGATCATATGGACGTTTTGGGAGATACCTTAAACGAGATTGCCGGACAGAAGGCCGGAATCATCAAAGAAAATATTCCCGTGGTGACGGGGAAAATCACCAAAGGACCGTTAATCGAAATCGTGGAAAAGGCAGCGGATGAGACGGCAAAAATGTATCGCTATGGTGAAGAATACCAAGTGGATTATTTGCGACCAGATCCTACTTGGGGCGAGCTGTTCAACTTTACGGACCAAGCTGGCAAGCTTACATCATTGAAGGTTCCGTTATTGGGACGACATCAAGTAGAAAATGCGGGTGTGGCTATTGAGCTGTATCATCTCTATTGCGAACAAAAGGGCCTGCCATTTGAGGAAAAGACCATTCAAAAAGGGTTATTGAAAGCACAGTGGCCTGCCCGAATGGAAAAAGTCAGTGATGAACCATTGATCATTATGGATGGGGCTCATAATGGGCATGCAATCAAACGTTTAGTCGAAAATGTAAAACGCGAATTTCGCGACTATAATATCAATATTCTTTTTTCCGCGTTGGAGACAAAGGATGTTGACCAGATGCTTGCATTGCTTTCAGAAATTCCTAATGCGCACATTTATCTGACCACATTTGAATACCCTAAAGCACTGGATCTTAGTCGCTTTGACCATTTAGATAGCCGTTTTGAGGTTGTTTCATTATGGCAGTTCGGCTTAGGAGAATTGTTAGAGGATATGGGCGCGGATGATTTATTATTGATTACGGGATCTTTGTACTTCGTTTCTGAAGTACGTCAATTATTATTAAATTTAGGAGGCACGAATGAAAAAAGTTAAGGGAATCATTTTCGACATGGATGGATTATTGTTTGATACGGAATCGATTTATTGTGAAGCCAATTTGGTGGTAGCTGAGAAATACGGTTTGCCTTTTACGGAAGAAGTTTATGCTCGTTTCATTGGCATCTCAGATGAAGAGGTCTGGGCAGAGCTGCACAAAATGTTTGCCGATCATGGTGAAGAGACGGTCCAAAAATTTATCGATGAAAGCTGGGGAATGGCTCATGACCGTTTCAAAACTGGCGAGGTTGATTTAAAACCGGGTGTCCATGAATTGCTCGCTTATTTAGAAGAGCAAGACATTCCGCGCGTAGTGGCTTCTAGTAATGTGCGTCCTATAATTGAAATTTTATTGGAGCATGCAGGTATCCGTGACAAATTTTCAGATATTATTTCAGCAGAAGATGTGAAATTTGCCAAGCCTGATCCAGAAATATTTGTGATTGCCTCGGAACGTCTAGCGCTTGCGCCGGAAGATTGCTTAGTCTTAGAGGATTCCAAAAATGGCATCTTGGCCGCAGAAGGGGCGGGTGTTCCAGTAGTGATGGTCCCGGATATTCTTCCCCCGACCAAGGAACTGGAAGAAAAGACAGAAGCCGTATTTTCCACTTTGCATGAGGTAATCGACTTTTTAGAAGCATAAAAATCAACTCCTTTGCGTACTTTAAAGAAAAGTAGCAAAGGAGTTTTTTATGGATAAAAGTTTGTTATTACAGGAGCTGCCTGAAAGTTCATGGCCGCGGGAACGCTTGCTTAGAGAAGGCGAGAAGCATTTATCGGATCAGGAACTATTAGCGATTATTTTACGCAATGGTTCGCGCCAGCAAAATGTGATGGATTTAGCCGGGAGTATTTTACGTGAATATCCCACGCTTTATGATCTAAAGCATGCAACGCTGCAGGAGCTGCAGCAATTTAAAGGGATTGGCGAAACACGCGCGATTGAATTAAAGGCGATGATGGAGTTTGGCTATCGAATCAATCGCGCATTACAGCCAAAGCTGGGGAGGATCCAATCTAGTCTTTCTTTAGGTCAACAGCTGATTACAGAACTAAAAGATTATCATCAAGAGCATTTGGTTGCCATTTTTTTGAATACTAAAAATGAAATTATTTTGCAGAAGACGATCTTCATTGGTTCACTGAATCAGAGCATTGCGCATCCTCGAGAGATTTTTCGCGAGGCAGTACGAATCAGTGCAGCGCGGGTGATTCTTGGTCATAATCATCGTGAGACACGTTCGTAATTGAAAAGATTGCGCACGTCCTCTCAAATATAAGAGAGTCGTGAACTCTTTGCTTGATAGGTGAAATGAAGGAGTAACGCCCTGAAGCGCCT
>NZ_JAHLOS010000038.1 GCF_018917525.1 Enterococcus raffinosus
AGGAGTCAATTCTAGAACATCACACAAGCACCAAGCAACTAAAGTGTTATTAAATTATCAAAGAACAAGAGAATAAAACTGGAGTGATTTATCACTCTAAAAAATATATTACGAGGAGATAGAAGATGTCATTAAGTCCCAATTATTTAGCAGATCGAATTTGCTTAAATGTATTAGCTAATTCTGTTGCAAATGCGAAAGAATGTTACGAGGCGGCAGAAGGTCATGTTGTATTAGGCGTATTATCGAAAAACTATGCCAGTGATGAATTGGCGATCGAGGATATGAAACTGTATCAAGCAGCGACCAATAATGCTTTGTCCGTCGGTTTAGGTGCTGGCGATCCCAATCAGAGCCAGATGGTATCAAGAATTTCCGCTGTCTTGCAGCCGCAGCATGTCAATCAAGTATTCACTGGTGTGGGGGCTTCACGAGCCCTTTTAGGTCAGGTGGATACGGTCGTGAACGGTTTAGTTTCACCAACCGGAAAAGTCGGCTACGTGAATATTGCGACGGGACCATTGAGTTCAAAAGCGCCTGAAGCGATTGTGCCGATAGAAACAGCGATCAAATTGCTGCAGGATATGGGCGGTAGTTCGGTAAAGTATTTTCCGATGAAGGGCTTGGCTCATAAAAAGGAGTATCAAGCCGTTGCAGAAGCTTGTGCGAAGTATGATTTTTATTTGGAGCCGACTGGCGGCATCGATTTAGCAAATTTTGCAGAGATTGTGCAAATAGCAGTTGATGCTGGAGTGAAAAAAATTATCCCGCATGTGTATAGTTCGATTATTGATTCTAAAACAGGAGATACGAAGCCGGAGGATGTTCAGGCTTTGTTGAAGATAATGAAGAGAATATGTAATGATTACTCTTAATAATAAACGAAGGGGGTGTGACAAAATGTCGCCCCCTCTTCGTTTGTTTTTTAAGGCAGCCAGATAGCTAACTTATCTAAAATAACCTGAACTTCTGATTTGTTAGTCTCTTTTAAAAAATCATGAGGTAAATAGTAGGCTGGAACAAAAAGGCTGTCTGGAATACTACGGCCAATCATTTTGCTGTATCGAAAGGGAATTTCCTCATCAGAAGAGCTGGCGCTGCTAAATGTTTTTGGAAAAGAGTGTAAAGTTTCTTTTGATAAGGCAAATTCATCAGGAGAATCGACACCGTAAAATGAAGGAAGTAAATTTTGTTGTACAGCATAATGGTAAAGTAAGTAACGCGACATGAGAGGATCATCCCAGATAGGATTTTTCAACTCAGTCCCTTCAATTTGTTTTGAAGAAATTATCTGTGGCAGTAATGTTCGCTCTTCATTGATAAATGTTAAGTCAGTGTATCCGTAGAAATTGACTAAGAAATCGGGTGCTTGATTTTTTTCTTTGAGCCGTTTGGTCAATTGCAACATTAGAAAAGCACCGGCTGATCGTCCACAGATACCAAAGGACTTCCCCTTAATGATAGTATTACACAAAAGCGCAACACTTGTCTCTAAGTCATCTAGAATTTCAACCAACGAACTGTTAGGCGCTAAGCGGTAATCCAAAGCTATTACAGAATAACCTCTCTGTAAGAAGCGATCTCTCAGATCACGAGGAAGATCATTTTTTGACCCATAGACTAAACCTCCGCCATGGAGATAGAGAACAAATTTATCGTTTTGGGTTGTTTCATAGAGATCATAATTAGCCTGGTTTGCTAATGTTATTGTTTTTTTCAAGAGCAGTTCTCCTCATTTTTATGATATAAGTACCAATTTCATGATTCATTACTTGCAAAGGATCGGCAAGATCGATTGCTAGGATTTTTTCGACTTTATTTAAACGGTAGCGAATGGTCTTTGAATGTAGAAACATCGCCTCTGATGTTTGTTTATAATTTCGATTGTTTCGTAAGAATTGGTAGAAGGTTTCGAAAAGTTCAAAATTAGTTTGAGCCAGATTCAGTAATTTTGCGGGAACAATTTCATTGATTGTTTGAAGCTGTTCACTGCGAATAAAGTGTCGAAAAATGCCAATATCTGCTAATTCCACCACATTATCTTGATAGAATTCCTCACTGAATCTTAAAATATCCAAACACTCCATCAAAATCTCCTTTAAATCATCACGTTGTTTTAAACTGCTGACAACAAAAGTCATCGTTGGGTTTGATTCTAATAACTCGCTTAGCAGATGCTTCATCTGTAATTTTGAAATACTCTTGTTCTGACTAAAATTAAAAAGAATCAGTGAATAGTTATGATGGTCAAAAAAGATTGAATCAGTCTTCAAGCTCTTCAGAAGATTAATTGCTTTGTCTTTCAGCAGTTTTGCCGCAGGTGTTTTTGTTGAGAAGGATACCGCTTGGTAATACGCATGCTGATTCATATGGGCTTCTTGCAAGAGACTTTCCAGTTCATCAAGATTCTTCGGCGTGTTTTGTAAAATAGCATCGGCTAAATTGTTTAATCGCTCGTAGCGTTCCTTCTTTAATAAGTATTCAGTATTCAATCTTTCCTGCAAAACGTCGATCGTATTTTCAATAATAACCAAATCAGTTTCTTTAACCTCCGTTTGATTCAAATAAACCAACAATAGACAGTGACTAGAATATGGGTTAAATAGATTCACTTCCAAAGCAGTCTGGCTTGGACCATTTTGCTGTGAAAAAAGCGTCAGCAAGGTATAGTCGTTTTTAGTAAATTCCCCATTAGATAAACTTTTTCGATTAAGGACAACATTGTCCTTAGGTGTTTCACCAAAAGCTATTTCTACTTGGTGATCGATCATTTTCAAGCTGCAGGGCGAGCCTATCAAATGGTAAAATTCCCCCATAATTTCTTTCAATGAAGGATGTTGGCGCTCCAATCTGGTAAAACGTTGACGAACATCATAATAGGCACGCAAAATATGAGTCTGATGATTCAATAATGGTTCGTAAATGGCGAGCAAAATTTTTTCATAGCTAACATCCTGCGCAATTTTAATCAAAGGAATTTGATATTTGAAGGATAGTTCGATTACCCAATCGGGGATGACTTTAATCAAGCGTTCCATTTTAATGACTAATCCACTCACACCAATTTGCTGCATTTTACGGAAAAACTCTTCTACATCAGCTTCTGTAAGTCCATCAAAGGCATAGAAGGAGGTCAAAATTAATTGATTTCTTTTACTCCAGTGTTCAATGTCGAGAGCCTCTAATACCATCGCTGACTCTACTTCATTCTCTAATCCAATTTCTTTCGTTAGGATTTTACTTGTTTTTAATTGACTTAGCGATAACAACTCTTTTAATTTCATCAAATTCTCCTTTTTTCCCTATTCGGATAAAAATTATACCACTTTTTTAGAATATCATCCGATGAAAACGCAATCTTTTCATTTTAAAATGTTTGTGTAGTGGAAAGGAAGGCGTAACTAAATGTTGCAAACCGTTATTTTAAAAAATAATTATCAAGACTCTATTAATTTGATGCTGCTGACAAATCGGATCAATGATCTGCAAGCGGTCACAATGAGTCAAATTATGATGGGTACAAATGCTAATAAGGATATCTTAGATAATACAAAACTTCTAACGGATGAAGCGAAAGCGGCTTCACCAAACGATTTAATGATTGTCGTCGACAGTGAGCAATCAGATATTATGGATCAAGTTTTACCTGAAATTGAACAATTTTTAGAGGATCTATCGTCAACAGGTTCCGAAGAAAAAGCAAAAGCTGCAACTTCATGGCAAGAAGCGCTGGATAATTTACCAGAAGCAAACATGGCGCTTTTTAGTATTCCTGGAGAATATGGTGCGGCAGAAATGGAAACCGCTTTAAAAAAGGGTCTACATGTTTTCTCTTTTACTGACAATATTCCGATAGAAGATGAAGTGCGATTAAAACAAATGGCCCATGAAAAAGGTTTGTTGATGATGGGACCTGATTGCGGGACGGGAATTATTTCTAGTATCCCGATTGCTTTTACTAATGTTGTAGCGCCTGGAAATATTGGTGTTGTGGGTGCCTCTGGAACTGGAATTCAGGAAGTAACAACGATTATCGATCGTTTGGGAAATGGTGTGGTTCATGCCATTGGAACAGGCGGCCGTGACTTAAGCGATAAAGTCGGGGCAACTACGATGAAAGATGCCATTGTGGCTTTAGAAAACCATGAACCAACAGATGTGATCTGTGTGATTTCAAAGCCGCCGGCAAAAGAAGTCCGTGATGAGGTTGTTCAACTTTTACAAAGCATCACTAAGCCAGTAGTAGCTATTTTCTTAGGTGAAAAACCAGTAGCTCATGAAGGCAAAGTATATCTGGCGCATACACTAGAAGAAACCGCCAAAATTGCTGTAGATTTAGCGAATGAAACTGCTGTTAAAAAGAACTACTTTGAAGCGGTGGCTAAATCAACTGCGACTCTTGCCGAAGACAAGGTCATCAAAGGCCTTTATTCAGGTGGCACTTTAGCTGCAGAAGCAGGAATGTTGATCTCAGAAGCTTTAGGCTTAGAAGGATTAGTGAAAAAGGAAGGTTATGTTTTAAAATCGCATGGCTATGATGTAATTGATTTGGGTGATGATATCTATACTCAAGGGAAGCCTCATCCAATGATTGATCCAGAGGTTCGAATTAAAAAAATTCAAGAATATGCCGCCGATGAATCAACGGGTGCAATTTTGCTAGATATTGTATTAGGCTATGGCGCGCATGAAGATATGGTGGGAGCTTTGCTGCCAACGATAAAAAAAGTCCAAGCGTCTAGATCTGATTTACAATTCGTTGCAACAGTGGTTGGAACGGACAAAGATCCGCAAAATTATCAGAAGGCGGTTCAACGTTTACAAGAAAATCAAATATTAGTTGCTGAGAGTAACGCAAAAGCTGTTCAATTGGCACTAAGTTTAAAAGGAATAGCATTGACCGAAGAAGATAAGGTTGTTGTGCCGTATCAAGGAACAACCATTGAAGTACCTGAAGCAAGTTCTAAAGTGATGGAATTATTAAATTCTAAACCGCGAATTATCAATGTCGGATTACAAAGCTTCAATCAATCAGTCCAAGCGTTTGATGGAAAATCTACTCAATTTAATTGGAAGCCAAGAGCTAGTGGAAACAAAAAAATGATCAAGATTTTAAACGCATTGGAAGAACACGCAGAACAGATCGATGCAGAGAATCAAAAGGTAATGAACAAAATCAAAAATGCCCAACCATTTCTAACAGATGTTGTGCCAGCAAAAAAAGTGATTCCAGAGTTAAATGAATCTACGAAGACTTTGCTGCACGCTGGGCCACCAATTACTTGGACAGAAATGACGGGCCCGATGAAAGGGTCAGTAGTTGGTGCGGCGATCTTTGAAGGCTGGGCAGCCAATGAAAAAGAAGTTGTCACATTGATTGAATCAAATCAAATCCGTTTTATTCCTTGTCACCACGTCCATGCAGTTGGTCCAATGGGAGGAATAACTTCTGCTAATATGCCAGTTTTTGTAGTTGATAATCGTTTAGATGGTTCAAAAGGATACTGCACAATGAATGAAGGGATTGGAAAAGTCTTACGCTTTGGCGCTTTCTCGCAAGAGGTGATTGATCGATTGAATTGGATGAGAGATATTTTAGGTCCGACTCTATCAGGTGCCTTGAAGCAAAGTAAAAGTGGTCTGAATTTGAGCGTGTTGATCGCACGTTCGATTACGATGGGAGATGAATTCCATCAACGTAATTTCGCGGCGTCATTGAACTTCCTAAGAGAAATTGCTCCGCTGATAGTCCCACTATCAATGGATGAACAAGATAAACGGGACGTTATGAAGTTTTTAGCGGATACAGATCAATTTTTCTTGAATATCATGATGGCTGCTGGAAAATCAATTGTTGATTGTGCTAGAAAAGATGCTAAAGGAACCATCGTTACTACATTAACTAGAAATGGCGTGGATTTTGGTGTTCGTATCGCAGAGACAGCGGATGAGTGGTATACCGCACCAGTTAATGTCCCTAAAGGTTTGTATTTTACTGGGTTTTCAGAGGAAAATGGCAATCCAGATATGGGCGATAGCGCAATTACCGAAACGATCGGTGTTGGCGGAATGGCAATGGTAGCCGCTCCTGGAGTAACCCGGTTTGTTGGCGCAGGGGGATTCCAAGATGCTTTAGCTATTTCGAATGAAATGGCAGAAATTAGTGCAGGTCAAAATCCAACATGGACGATTCCGACGTGGGATTTCCGAGGAACTTGTCTAGGAATCGATATTCGAAAAGTTGTAGAGACGGGGATTACACCGTTGATTAACACCGGAATTGCACATAAAGAAGCAGGTATTGGCCAAATCGGGGCAGGGACTGTGAGAGCACCTTTAAACTGTTTTGAAAAAGCGTTAGAAGCGTATGCCCAATCATTAGGTATTGAGACCAACTAAGAAAGGATCGAATCAATGGGATTAAATGTGATTGCTTTAGGCGGAAATGCCATTTTAGATAAAATTCCAACTGACGAAGGACAAAAGGAGGTTGTACGAAAAGTTGCGTCAGATATTATTGAGTTTATTGAATTAGGAGAGCACGTGGTCATTTGCCATGGAAATGGTCCTCAGGTCGGTAATTTGCTGATCCAGCAAAAAGCAGGAGATTCCGAAAAAACGCCAATGATGAAGCTGGATTCAAATGTGGCAATGACCGAAGGTAGCATTGGCTACTGGATTCAACAAGCGATTCAGAATGAACTACAAAAACGAAATATGCATAAAAGTGTGGTTAGTGTAATCACACAAGTAGAGGTTGATACAAATGATTCTTCATTTGAGACACCCACTAAACCAATCGGCCCATTCTATACGAGAGAAGAAGCTGAGATGCAAATGGTTAATGGCGATGGGATCTATCGAGAAGATTCCGGCCGAGGATATCGGAAAGTGATTGCTTCTCCAAAACCGAAACGGATTGTTGAAAAAGAGGCGATTCTTACATTAGTAGATGCCGGTATTATTACTATTTGTGTCGGTGGTGGCGGGATTCCTGTTTCGAAAAATGCACTAGGAGAATTTGAAGGCGTTGAAGCGGTGATTGATAAGGATTTATCTGCGAATCACTTAGCCAAAGAAATTAATGCAGATCGTCTAATTATTTTAACCGGGGTCGATAATATTTACATTAACTACAATCAGCCAAACCAAAAGAAATTAGAAAAGTTAACGATCAGTGAAGCGAAGCAATATATTCAGGAGGATCAATTTCCTCCTGGGAGCATGCTGCCAAAAGTTGAATCTGCTATTGATTTTGTTCAAGAAAGTCGAAAACGTGAGGCTGTAATTACCTCAATTGAAAACTTAAGTAATATTGTAGAAGGCTTTGGTACAAGAATTGTTTGCTAATAAAAATGAGTGAGGGGTTTAATGATGAAGCGAAAAATTACGTTTTTTTTCCTGATGCTGCTGGTAGGCGCAACATCAGGAATCAACGCATATGCCGCAGAGGCGCTAGATAAAGTTACTGCGCCGACCGGTTTTCAGGCACTGTTAGTAATTGTTCCACTGATTTTAGTACTTGTTCTATTATTCCTGAAAGTAGATATGATTATCGCTGGATTAGTTGCGGGAGTTTTAGCGATGCTGATTGGCGGCGTCAGTCTGATGGATGCGAATGCACAGTTGTTGGAAACAATTCCATCCATGTTGAGCATTACAGTTCCGATCATCAATTCTGCTGTTGCTATGGCGGTTTTTAAAGCTGGCAGTTATTCGGCTGCCTTAACTTTGGCAAAACGAGGAACAAAAGGGAAGGTTGAGTATGTATCAGCCTTTATTGTTATCTTATTAGCGGCTGCTACTTATATGTCAGGAATTGGCGGTGGGAGTGCCATGGTTATTGCACCGTTAGCTTTTGCTGCAGTTGGGGTAGTACCAGAGTTAATTGCGGCTATGTCACTTTCCGCAGCAGTATCTTTTACGACTTCTCCGGCTTCATTAGAATCAAGTATTGTTTCTAAACTTGGAGATGTAAGTGTTGGGAATTATGTTTCAATTATGCGTCCTTATTGGTTGATCTTTGTTGTTTTGGCTATTGTTCTGGCATTCTGGGGGACAAAACGCCGGAAGATTGGTTTTAAAGAGACTACAGATGATGAGTTTGATAAGAAAACAAATGGGGAATTATTCAAGCTGACGTTACCAGCAATATTTTTACTATTTGCAGTAATATTTGGACCGATTGTTAATGATTTCATCGGCTTTGCCTTTTTTACACCTTTGGTCTATATGATCTTAACTTTGGCGCTGGTCTTCATATGTACCGACTTTACGATGAATCAATCCGTCGAAGCGATGGTAGACGGCTCAACGTATATCCTAACGCGCTTATTCCAAGTAGGGATTTTCTTAGCTTTCATTAATGTAATTGCTCAAACTGGAACTTTCGCGGTTATTGCAGGAGTTGCCCAAAATGCGCCTGAATTTGTTGTTGTTCCTGTAGCTATTTTAACCGGCGTATTGATTGGCGTTCCCGCGGGAGCGTATGTTGGTTCAGTTCTAACATTAGTCTTGCCGGTAGCTGTTTCACTAGGATTCCCGCCATTAGCTTTAGGCTTTGTTACGATGGGTGTTGGCTTAGGAAGTCAAATGAGCTTTGTAAATATTACAATGCAGGCATTATCATCAGGTTTCCAAATTCCAATTTTGGATGTAGTAAAAGGAAACGTAAAATGGTTGAGCTTAGCCTCTGTTTTACTTTTAGCAATCGGCTTATTCTTTGGTTAAGTAAAAATCTGTTAAAGTTTGAATAAACGAAACGTCAAAACGGATGTTATATAGTACAGAAAAAAATAAATTAAGTTGAATAAGGAGTGGAAAGAATGGATTTATTGATCAAACAAGCAAGATTAAATGATGGTGATGCCTTACAGGATATCGCAATCGATCAAGGAAAAATTGTAGAGATTGCACCTGAAATCAAGGATTCCGCTAAAGAAGTGATTGAAGCGAGTGGACGAGTACTGATTCCTGGATTGATAGAAAGTCATATTCATTTAGATAAAGCACTGATTGCCGATCGTGAACCAAACAAGTCAGGAACATTGAAGGAAGCTATTCAAGTAACTGCAAAACTTAAACCAACTTTCACAGAAGAAGATGTCTATACTCGTGCGAAGCGAGCTTTGGAAATGATTATCCGTCGTGGAGCGACAACTGTAAGAACCCATTCTGAATTTGATCCGGCACAAGGTTTCACTGGCTTCAATATGATCATGAAATTAAAAGAAGAATACAAAGATTTGATTGATATGCAGGTAGTCGCATTTCCGCAAGAAGGAATTTTTAAAGCACCTGGTACTGATAAAATGATGTATGAAGCGATGGAAATGGGTGTGGATGTTGTTGGCGGTATACCTTACAATGACGCGCCTGCGAATGATCACATTGATTTGATTTTCGAAATTGCAAAGAAATATGACAAAGATATTGACTTGCATCAAGATTTTGCAGATGAAGCGGATAATACTTCAATCGAATATTTATGTGAAAAAACGATTGAGGAAGGTTATCAAGGACGTGTATCAGTGGGGCATTTAACAGCATTACATGCTATGCCAAAAGACCAATTGGATCGTGTGATTAAAAAAATGTCAGAAGCAAAAATCAATGTGATGCCGTTGCCCGCGACCGATTTGCACTTAGGAGCCCGCAACGACGAATATAATATTCGGCGCGCGGTTACACCGATTCGTAAGTTAAGAGATGGTGGTGTCAATATTTGTTTAGCTACTAATAATATTCGAAATGCCTTCACACCGTATGGAAATGGAGATTTGATGCAAATTGCGATGCTGGCTGTGCCAGTAGGTCATTTAGGCGGAGCTGATGATTTGCCGACGGTTCTTCCAATGATTACAGAAAATCCTGCAAAAGCATTGGGATTAACTGATTATGGTATCAGTGTAGGTAAAAAAGCTGACTTGGTTTTATTAGACACCAAGGTTAAGGCGGATGCTGTCATTGATATACCTGAACGACTATATGTCATTAAAAATGGTCGGATCACGGTAAAAGTGAACCATCAAGCAAATATTTTAAAATAGATTTTTTGAGTAAATAGTGTTTCAGAAGTATTTTTTCTTTCTTCTTGAAGAAACCCTTTTTAAGATTAATCAAAGAGCATGAAAAATGGGAGAATCTTATGTATGAAGAACGGGCCAGGATTAGTTCTTATCTTTCAACTTTGGATCATTTTGGAAAGATTGGGAAAATTCATAGTATATTTGAGCATTCACTTAATCTGATTTTCGAAGAACATTTGATAAATTTAACTGAATCAGGAAATTTTTTATCTAGTTTCGGTATACAGTTGTCACAAGTTACTTTTCAAGAAATTCTACCTTTTTGTCAGTTGGGTAATGTTATAAAAATGACTGAACATTCATTAACCGTTTACAGTCAGTTGGGAATCAAACGAGTATTATTTTCTGACATCCAAGTCGTTCCATTAAATATTAGAATTATTAAACCCCAAGTGGAGCCTTTATTAACCTTAAGAAAAATTTTGAATACGAAACAATTAGAGAAACGATTAGGTTTATTTATCGGAAATAGAGAAAGAAGGTATTTTAATTTCCTACAAAATACCGAAATTAAAAATAAAAAATGGTCAGCGTTAGTAGAATATTTTGTAGGTCGAGGCAAAGGATTAACTCCCAGTGGAGATGATCTAATAATGGGTTATTTGTTTATACTGAAGATATATGGGCATAAAGTTTGTTCCGTATTAGAATCACAGCTGCAAGAAGCGAGCGATTTGACGACTGATGTTAGCTGGAATTATCTATCAGTGTTGCTTTCCGGGTATGCAAGTTCACCGTTTATTGAGTTGCTATCTGGATTAGAGGAGAGAGTCCCCTATGATAAATTGGATCAATTAGTGGATGAGATTCTAGCGATAGGGCACACTTCTGGTAGTGATAGCTGCTACGGTATTCTCTTAGGTCTCTCCGCTGTTCAGAGAAACTTTGATTAATTTAAAGAAGAGCCACTTTGGAAAAATTTATACCCAAAGTGACTCTTTCTTTTTAACTTCTCAACCCGCGTCCGCGATCGATCAAATACCAGCAAACGCTGTAAAGCACCACGATGAATAATACTAAAATCGACATGGAGACCACGATCGACACATCCATCACCCCAAGGAATCCATAACGAAAACCAGAGATCATATAAACGATCGGATTGATTTTTGAGACGGCTTGCCAGAATGGCGGCAGCATGGAAATAGCGTAGAAAACTCCTCCAAGATAAGTCAGCGGCTGTAAAACAAAGGTCGGTACGATCGACACATCATCAAAGGATTGAGCGAAGATCCCGTTCAATAGTCCAGCTAATGAAAATAGGATAGCGGTCATCAACAAGGTGATGACAACAATCGCCCATGAGTAAACATGCAGCGGCACGAAAAACAATGAAATAATCGTGACAAGTGTGCCAACCATGACACTTCGGCCAACTCCGCCGATCACAAAGCCCCAGATAATGATATGGGTTGGAACGGGTGCGACTAAGATTTCCTCGATATTCTTTTGGAATTTTTGCGAGAAGAAGGATGACGAGACATTGGCGTATGAGCTGGTGATCGCCGACATCATAATCAACCCGGGAACGATAAATTCCATGTAAGAGAAGCCAGCCATATCACCGATTCGTCCGCCGATCAAATTGCCGAAAATGACAAAGTACAGCGATGTGGTGATGACTGGCGGAACTAAAGTCTGTACCCAGATCCGCAGATAGCGGTTGGTTTCTTTGACTGCCAGACTTTTAAGGGCAGTAAAATAGAGATTAGACATGATTTTCCTCCGTGATTTTTAGGAATAGTTCTTCTAGGCGGTTGGATTTGTTCCGCATGGAAAGGACTTTGATTCCTTGATTGGTTAGCTGTTCGAAGAGCTCGTTGATCCCTTGATCACGTACGACTTCAACTTCTAAGGTTTGGTCATCCTCAAAGGTATGTTTAAAGCCAGTGATTACCGGTTGTTTGTCATAAGGTTCAAGATCAAAAATAAACGTTTCGAACTGTAATTTCGATAGTAATGATTTCATGCTGGTGTTTTCGATCAGTTCCCCAGATTGGATGATTCCAATATTGCGACAAAGCATCTCCGCTTCTTCTAAATAATGAGTGGTCAAGATGATCGTTGTGCCGTTAGCATTCAGTTCTCTAAGGAATGTCCACATTTCGCGGCGCAGTTCGATATCCACTCCAGCAGTTGGCTCATCCAAAATCAGCAAACGCGGTTCATGCATCAGGGCGCGCGCGATCATCAAACGCCGTTTCATCCCGCCAGAAAGCATTCGGGCACGGACATTGCGTTTTTCCCATAGGTCAGACTGCTTCAAATATTTCTCACTGCGGATCATGGCCTCTTTGCGGGGCACGCCGTAATAGCCAGCTTGATTGACCACAATTTGTTGAACAGTCTCAAAAGGATTGAAGTTGAATTCCTGCGGGACAAGACCGATTTGCTGCTTAGCCATTACCAACTCTGTGTCCAAGTCATAGTCGAAAACTTTTACGTTTCCAGCGGTTTTATTAACTAAAGAAGTAATAATCCCGATGGTCGTGGATTTGCCAGCACCGTTCGGACCTAACAGTGCGTAGAAATCGCCTTCCTCAACCGTCAGATCGATCCCTTTTAAAGCCTCTACACCAGTGGCATAGACTTTTCTCAAATCTTTTATTTCAAGTGCATTGGTCATTTAGTGTATTCTCCTCATTTCTATCAGGTGTTGATTTTAAGTGCTTCAGTTTCGTTTCATCCAATTCTCTATTCTATCATTGATTTTCCTGATCACAAGCCTGAAATGCTTCATTCACTTCTGAATATTTTGAAGTTTTTCTAGCAGGTTTGTTAAAATGGAAAAGAAGCGGAGGGATGCTCATGTATTTAGAAAAGTTGAAATACTTTATTGATTTAGTCCAAACCGGCAGCTTTACCAAAGCCGGAAAGAAAAATTTTGTTTCCCAAGCAAGTATTACCCAGCAGATTCGTTTTTTGGAGACGCATTTTGCCTGTCAGCTGATTGATCGTTCAACGATTCCCGTAAAGCCGACCGAAGCTGGGAAACTGTTGTATCAGGAGGCCCTCCAGCTAATCCAACAGTACGATCGATTAACGCAACGGATGTCAGATTACAATGAACAAAAAAAGCGGGTCCGGATCGAGTACACTTCGATTATGGACATTCAATTGTTTTCTCAGGTCATGCAGGATAAAAAGCTTGAAGAGGAAAACATTCTATTAGATGTGGAGAAGGTGCCGTTGAAGGGTGTCGCTGAAAACTTGTTAAATCATCGGTATGATCTTGCGATTAGTTTTGATTCGGAATTTTTTGAAGAAAAGCAAATTCAAACACTTCCGCTATATTATGGGGATTACTGTGCAGTGGTCGGTAAGAAGCACCCATTTTTTACTAAAGAATCATTGACGCTTGAGGAGCTATACAATCAATCCATTGTGATGCTTTCGCCAGAAACGATAGGAAAATCCTACTATTTAATGCTGGATCATGCATTGCAGGATGGGTATGCCCCCAACATCGTAAAAGTGACCAACGATATCGAGACGGAAATCTTTCTGATCCAGAACAATGAGATGGTGGGCTTTTTTCCTGAAAATTACCCGTTGATCGAGGATGACATGGATCTGAAGTCGCTACGAATCGAGGATTCTCATCATCAATTTGAGATTGTTTTAGCCTATTTGGCCAATGAACAAAACGCAACTGTTCAGCGACTGCTTGAGCGGCTGAAAGCGTAATAACTTTTACTTATAGGGCATTAAATAGATGTATTGGTATTTGTTCACTGAATCACATATGCTTAACTTATCAAAAATGAGGAGGTTTTATTCAATGAATAAACTGATTTTGACAGGTGTAGATGGAAATTTAGGCGGACAAGCAGCCGAGTATCTAATGACGATCGCAGAAAAGGACCGCTTAGTCTTTTGCGGCTATGATCCCGCTTCGCTAGAAAAATTTTCAGCCCAAGGCGTAGAAACCCGAGAAACGAATTTCAATCATGTCGAAGGCTTAGCCGAAAAATTTGCGGGCGGAGAAGCGTTGGCCTTGATTTCGATGCCTTTTGTGGGAGAAAAACGTCAAGCAGCCCATAGAAATGTCGTTGATGCTGCCAAAGCAGCTGGCGTGAAAAAAATCATTTATACTTCCTTGGTCAATGCGGCAGATCCAGAGAATCCAAGTATTGAGAAAATCGACCACGCCTATACAGAGAAGTACATTGAAGAAAGCGGACTTGATTATATTTTCTTACGCAACTCCCAATATGCCGAAGCCATGATCACGAACTACTTTACCTATGTAAAAGGCGATGGTGTGCTAACTAACAGTCAGGGTGATGGGAAGATGGCGTATATTTCAAGAAAAGACTGTGCCAAAGCTGTTGCATATGCTTTAAACAATCAAACGCTGCATCACCAGATTTTGAATATCAATGGAAAAGAGTTAATGACGATCAGCGATTTTGTTGCGGTTGGCAATGAGGTTACTGGCAATAAGGTCAGCTACCAAGAAATCTCCGATGAAGAAAACTATGCGGTATTCGATGCGATGGGCGTTCCGCGAACGACCGAAGGAAAGTTTAAAGAAGATTCCGAAGCACCATTTTCTTCAGAAGGAATGGTCACTTTTGCTCAAGCGATTCGGGAAAATAAGATGACTGAACACACCGATGATTTTGAAAAATTGACCGGTGACACGCCACTAACTGTTCGCTATATGTTTGAACACGCAGAGGAATTTCAGGTAGGCGAACGCCATTCGAAAGATGTGTAATGGATAGGGAAAGCATCTCACTTATAAGATAGGTGGGGTGCTTTTTTATTATGAGTCATTTTGTCAAGCTATTTCTAATGGTAGAATGATTAAAAAAGAAGACGGGGGTTCAATTATTGGAAGTGATCTGGATTTATGGGATTTTGTTTGGGATTGTAGGAATATTTTTTCTGATCTATGCCTATTTTTTGTATCGCAAGAAACTAAAAATCAAGGCGCGGATCAAGGCAGAGTATGGGAAAAAAATGGAATGGAAACTGGATGAACGGGATTATGCCAGTATGAAGAAGTATTATCAGCAGAAGAAATCGGATGAGCCAACGATTGATGATATTACCTTCAATGATTTAAATATGGATGAGATTTTTAAACAGGTAAAAAATACGCAGTCTAGTATTGGGGATGAATACAGCTACGATTTTTTTAGAAGGCAGAAAAATCCTGATTTGACTCATTTTGAAGCGGCTGTTCAGTGCATGAGTGAGCAGGCTGAAGCTCGGGAAAAACTGCAATTTGCCTTTTATCGAATTGGGCGGAAAACCAATAATCAGTTGGTTGAGTTATTACTGGAGCCCAGTAAGTTTCCTAAAATAGCGATGCTGCCAATTGTTTTGGTGACGGTAGTCGGAATAGGCAGCTTGATCTGGCTGGCAGTAGATATTGATTATGGGATTTTAGCTGTCTGTCTGAGCTTTTGTGTGGGTTTGATTTTATTTTCGATCGTGTTGCGAAAAATTTATCAGGCGTTTGAAGCTTTGGGGATGTTTACACGCATGGTTCGGGCGGCGAAGGTGATGGTGAAACTAGAGCTTCCGGCCTTCAAAGAAGAAACCGATCAGCTGCGTAAAAATCTTAAAGCGTTTAAAAACATTACAGGATTGGCAGATTATATTGTGCAAATCTTTGGCTCTTCCAACAGCCTAATGATGATCATTACTTCTTATTTTTCTTTGTATGGCTATGCTTATTTTATCATGGTCAAGCTGTTTCAAAAGTATCGCAGTGAAGCGTTGAAACTGTATGAAACCATTGGATACATCGAGCTGTGTATTTCGATTGCTTCTTATCGAGAAAGTTTGCCATATTATTGTCTGCCGAATTTTAATGATAGTGATCAGGTAACGTTCGAAGAGATCGTACATCCGCTGTTAAAAGAACCCGTTCCGAATACGCGTAGCATGGGAAATAAGGTGTTGATAACGGGTTCAAATGCCAGCGGAAAATCGACCTTTGCCCGAACGTTAGCGATCAATGCGATCTTTGGACAGCTGTTTAATACTTGCTTGGCTAAGAGTTTCAGCTTTAAACCATGTGCCGTCTATAGTTCGATGAATTTAAAGGATGATATTGTTACCGGCGACAGTTTCTATATGGCAGAGATCAAGTCGCTGAAGCGCTTGTTGAAAATCGCTGAATCTAAAGAGTATGCCATGATCTTTATGGATGAAATGTTTAAAGGAACCAACATGATCGAACGGATCGCTGCTGCTTCGATCATTCTGAAAAAATTCGCTGACCTGGATTGTTTCATTTGCCTGGCAACACATGATGTAGAGCTAAGCCGAATCCTAGGTGAACGCTATGAAAACTATCATTTCCGAGAGGTCGTGACAGCGGATGATATTCTATTTGATTACACGTTGCGAGAAGGCGTAACGACTGGCAGTAACGCGATCAAATTATTAGCCTATTGTCATTATGATCAGGAAATCGTTGATCAGGCCGAAAAGTATGCTGAGAACTATCGACTATCAGGCGAATGGGAAAAACTATAAACAACTCTTAAGGCCGTGTCCTATTGAAGGATACGGTCTTTTTGCACGTAGAAAACTATAGATAAGAAATGCTGGAGATGATTTTAATCAATGTCCACCTACTGATAGAGAAAGAACCCTGCAAATCCTGCCACACACATCAAAACAATGGGGTTAGGCTTGAATTTTCGCAGAATGATTAACGAAGCTGTGAATAAAATTGCGACTTTCCAATCAAATTGTGGGAGCAAATTGCTGGAAAAATCTGATGAACCAAAAAAAGCCAATAAAAGAATGGTAAAGCCTGCCGACATGATCAAGCCAACTGAAGAAGCTTTTAGGCTTTTCAGAGCAGCTGCCACATAGAGGGAGTCGTTATGTTTTTGGAAAAACTGATACAAGCTAATGGAGATTACGCAGCCTCCTAAAATACAACCAATGGTAGCGACGATTGCGCCGGAAATTCCGTCAATTTGCATGCCGACAAAGGTCGAAGTATTGACTGCCAGCGGTCCGGGCGTCATCTGCGAGATGGTAATAATATCACTGAAAACTTTTTCACTCAGCCAACCTTGCTGATGAACCACCTGCTCCTGAATCAAAGGGATGATGGCATAGCCGCCACCGATGCTGAATAGCCCGATCTTGAGAAAGGTTAAAAATAACTGCATTAGGAAGCCTCCCTTGTTTGTTGGAAATGAGTATCAAGTAAACAAATACCAACACTGAAAATTAAAATATAGATTACGTTTAAATTAAAAATGGCATTAGCTACAAAAGAAATTGGAACTAACATGCGTAGTAGTCTAGAGCTTTCTTGTCGAATCAGCTGGTACATATCAATAACAATATCGATGATCAAAGCGGTAACACAAGCCTGCATGCCTTTTAGAACGGCCATCACCGTTACATTTGCGGCAAATGCGGCGTACCAGTTAGAGATTAATCCTAAGATCACTAAAGGCGGGATGATTGAACAAATCGCGTTGATGATTACCCCAGGCAGTCCCGCCGCTTTTTTTCCTGCCAAAACACTTAAATTAATGGCAATGGCTCCTGGTGAGGATTGCGCGACAGCCGCCATTTCCATTAATTCATCATTGGTGAATAGCCCTTTTTTTTCAACATAATATTTACGAATCATGGGAACGACTACATAGCCGCCACCGAAGGTAAAGGTGCTGATAAATAGATTGACCGAGGCCAACCATAAATAGAATTTGAGTTTTGTCATATTAACGCCCTTTCTTCTTTCTCTCTAGTATAAGGCTTGGTTTGTCATGTGTGAAATGATAATATTAATAGGTAGACATGAATTTAATTCATGTGAAAAGGAGTCCTTATGAACTATAAACAATGTGTGATATTTCGTGAGATCGCGAAAACAACTAATTTTACTAAAGCAGCAACGAACTTGTTTTTGACACAATCAGCCGTTTCACATGCGATCAAAGATTTAGAAGAAGAAGCGGGCACACAGCTTTTTGAACGACTGCATCGCAGTGTGAAGCTGACTTCTGCGGGTGAACTGCTTTTGCGGGAGATCCAACCGATCATTGAGGAGTTCGAGTCTGTCGAAGCCCGTTTGCCTGACCTAGAGAAGCAGCCACCGTTAAAAATCGCTTCCTGTATTACGTATGCTCAGACAGAGCTGCCTCAGCTATTGCAACGATTTAGCGAGCTTCATCCAGAGGCTCATTTTAACGTTCAGGTTTTTCCTGCTTCAGAATCGATTGCTCGTTTAGAAACTGGCGAGGTTGATCTTGCCTTTATTGAAGGCAAGGTCCAGCAAGCTTCCTTTCAAGCAAAAAAGATCGCAGATTATCGGTTGTGTGTAGTGGCGGCACCAGATTTCGCTGAAGAACAGCTCAGTTTGCCAGAACTTTTGCAACGTCCGCTTTTATTGCGGGAAAGAGGAAGTGCTGTTCGTGAATCCTTTGAATCCTTTGTTGTTTTACAGGGTTTCAAGCTTTTTCCGATTTGGGAAAGTGTCGATTCGCAGGCTTTGATTTCAGCTGTTAAAGCTGGATTTGGCTTATCAGTATTGCCATACCGTCTAGTGAAGGAAGAGCTTCTGCTAGGAAAACTGACCGAGGTCAAGATCACGGATTGGCAGCTGACCAACGATATTAGCGCTCTGGTTCGCAAAAGTCGGTATCAATCTCGGATATTAGCTGAATTTTGGAAAATGCTGCGTCAAATAAACTAATTTTGACAAGTTCGTTTGAATGACTTTCTAAAACAATTACAGTATATTAAACTATTGAATAAAGAGAGGGGTTATTCAATTATGAAAACGACTGCTGAATTAAAGGCAGAAGCGAAGGATGCTTTGAGAGGTAAATGGGGTCAGGCGGTTATTCTAAACCTTATCCCGACGTTATTAACAGTAGCTGTAATGTTCTTTGTGGTATTATCTGGGTTGATTTGGTTTTTTATTCATGGGTCAAGTGGTGACATGATTACATCTGTTTCTGAGTATCAGCAAAATAATGCTAGCGGTGGCGGAACGAGTCTGGTTTCGTCTATCATCAGCGCCTTATTTATGAGTGGAATATCTTGGACGTATCTTGATTTACTGAGAGGCGAGCGGACGCAGATCGAACCGATGAAGGATGCGTTTCGTGGCTTTCAAGGAGCATTCCTTGGCGGGGTTGTTCTATTAGCACTATTTACGAACATTTTCACGACATTATGGACATTCCTATTCATTATTCCTGGAATCGTAAAAGCTTATGCGTATTCGCAAAGCTATTTTATCTATTATGATCAGCTTCAACAAACGGGAGAGAAACCGAAAGTGTTAGACACGATTACTGCCAGTCGCCACTTAATGATTGGTCATAAGGGCCGATTGTTTTGGCTGGATATCACGTTTATCGGCTGGTACTTGCTGACTGCTCTAACAGCGGGCATCGCCTATCTATGGGTGGCACCTTATATATCTGCTACTAAAGCTGCTTTCTATGAAGATTTGCAAAAAAATATTTAAAAAAAGCAGGACTCAATCATATGATTGGGCCCTGTTTTTTTAACTAGGAAAGTATAAAGTTTTTACATCAATAAATCGCTTTACAGCAGGTATATCCATGTCCGGCTTCACGAACGAGCTTTTTTAAGCAAATCTTTTGTTGTTTTGGATCGTCAACAATCGTGGTAAAAGATCGGACTGATAATCGGCGTTCAAAATATTGATCAGATAATAATCACTTGTTTCAGCGGGCAGCAGTTCTTTGAAGGTAGTGATGAAAAGATCGATCGGCTCATCCGGTTGCGGTTGAAAGACGATTTCGATGAAGCTGAGATTACTTAAAAATTTCACCATCTGCTGCAAGTAAAGATAGTTCGGGATTGCTACGATACCCACATGGACTTTTTCATCGGTGACGGTAAAGTGGGGCAGCAGGCTTAAGCATAAGGTTTTTGAAATGGAGGCATCTACCGTAGCCAGCCACTCTAATTGCTTACGCCGGCTTAATTTTCGAATCGCTTTACGGATCGCAGGATAAAGCTCCGCGTATAGTTCGGATTTGAGGAAATGTTCCTTGTTTCCAGTCTCAAATAGTAAAGGAATTTCTTTTTTCTGGATCGAATAGTTTAAGAAGGTTCGGGCGATATTGTCTAGCAAAAGCCGCTCTTCCTGTTCGTTTAGCGTTTCTTGCAGGAGGTCTCTTGAACAATAACGATAAAAGGTGTCGATCGCCAAACATAGAGGATCACGTTCTTCCACATTTTTAGCGTAATAAAGCATCATAGGGTTGAGAATCTGTCCATCATTTTTGACGCTGTAGGGATAATAATAGAATAAATAATTGAGAAATTCGATATTTCGCCGAATTTGGATACGCGAATCCAAAAGACTGGAAAAGTAATGCTCCAGCAGCGGCTTCGTTTGAGAGAATAACAGGTCTTCAAAAGGAGTCTCTGCTAAGTAGCTCTTCTGCTCATTTCTTAGCCGATTAACACAAAGCATCAAGCGGGCTAATTTCGGATGGAGATGGGTAGGCAGTAATGGCGCCATCTCATTAAGCAAGGCATCTTCCAGTTCAAAAGAGAGCGGGCTGAAATTAATATCTTCACCCAAGGAGGCGGCCCAAAGCGTCTTGATATAAACCAAACGAATAACCGCTTCACATCCTGTCAGCTCCATTTTTGAAAAGTTTATTCGAACATTGCACTGAGAGAGATGATCCATCAATGGGTGCAAACGTCGCAAGATCGTCGATTCACTCACGAAGATTTCCTTACTGAAGTCCTTCAATTTTTTTTCAGGATAAAACAAGGAGGTTAGCAAAAAACGATAAGGAATCGAATTTTTTACCTGCTCAATTAAGAACGTGTTGGAGCGGCTTGAATCGCTTTCCCAATAAACTTTGGAAGGTTCAATCAACAAGGGCCTTTCGTTCAATTTCTTCAGAGAATCATCCAACTCTTGAAGCATCTGAAGAAACGGTGGATAACTGGAGTTAAACTTTTGACTGAGTGTATGAACGGAGTACTCGCCAGCTGGACATTCTTCCATCTGCTTAAAAAACTGCACTTTTTTCTGTTGCTGATTTGTCATAAAAAGATCTCTGTACATAAAAGCCACGCCTTTCTGTCAAATGTTCATCGAATTGAAAATATTCTGATAATTGCGCTTGGAAAATAGCGATAAAGACCAAATCTGTTGTTTATTTATAAGCTAAATTTATTTTATCATGTACGGAAGTCCCAACTTTTCTTTCGAACCTACAAACGATTCTATCATTCGTTAATTTATCGGAAACCCGAAAGGAAAGTTGATTTTCGTTGCACGTTTATCACTTTTTGTCAGACGAAAATCTTTTTTTGATAATAAAAGTTCGTTTTTTTCAAAAAAATGAAAAATCATAAAGTTTTTGGAATCGAGTAGTTGATAAAAGAAGTTCGAAAAGGTTAGTTGCTCGTGATTGTTAGTCATAATGCAAAGTTTTTAAAGGATTATTGTTATTTTTAATAACTTTCTAACTGATCTCGGTTGACAAGATTCATTCATTTTGTTAAGTTTTGTAAAGAAAAATAAAATATGATTTGTTAGGTGAGGCTCCTATACAAACACAGGCTACTGCCCAAAAATGTCGAGAGACGCCAATGGGTAGAACAGGAATTGTCGAATACAAGGCTTTTCTTAAGGTAGCTAAGATGTTTGTCTTTACGTTGTATAGTGCCAAAACTCAACGACTAGATCGACAAGAGTATTTGTCTTTTATTTAAGATGGATTTTTTACGGCCTTTCGCTGAGTTTTAAAGCGAAAGGCCTTTTTTGCGAGTCCAACTTTTTGCAGCTTTATATCGCGTGAGCTACTTGTTCTCAACGGCAAAGAAAACTTATTTATCGAAATGTTTAGTTGGATCGTATGCGTACGAGGGTGAGTTCATTTTTCGTGCTTTTCGAAAAATGAATTCCTAGATAGGAGCTAGCTGTCAGTCGTGCTTTTCGCAGTTTGGCTCAGTGATGCCAGTTTTAAAAGAAATTTTTAACAAATTGTAGCTGAAGACGCTTAGCACGATGATATGCGTGGTGAAACTCAACTCATTTTTCTGCTTTTTAGAAAAATGGATTCATTAAAATGAACTAGCTGCGAGTTCAACTTTCTGCAGTTTCACATCGCCGAGCTACTTGTTCTCGACGGCATGGCTTTCTTTCATGGAGCTAGTTCTCACCAACCGTCTATTTTATTTTCAATCAAAAACAAAGGAGGAATTATCATGGTAAAACAGTGTATATGCTAACGAGATGGAACAGTTTATTTTACCGGGAAGCCTTGATGCTTCGAAATCGGGTGTTGAAGGAAAGTGCGGGAAAGGCGTATTTGTTCGAGGCACCGATTGAAGAAAAGCAGGATATTCATTTGGTCGTGCGGCAAGGAGATGAAGTAGTGGGAACGTTGCTGCTGCATCCTGTATCAAACGCATTTGTTCAGATCAAGCAGGTTGCGATCGAACCGCTGACTCAAGGAAAGAGTCTTGGGAAGAATTTGATGATCTATGCAGAAGAGATTGCGGAAAGATTAGGCTTTTCGACTATTTTCTTAACAGGCAGAAAGCAGGCCTGGGGCTTTTATGAAAAGCTGGCTTACCAAGAGCTGCCATATGAGTATCAAGAAGACCAATTGATTTTGAAAATTTTTAAGAAAGAAATTCGACAACCATTGAGTCGAATAACCACAAAGGAGATGAAAACAAATGGACGACAGTAGTTCGCGAAGAACGGGTTTATGGATGATAGAGGAACGGGGCATTGGCAAATTATTCTTGTCTATTTGTTTTTAGCCCCTTCATCTCTCCGTGAGCCCACAATAGGAGGCGCAAAAAAATGAAAACATTCGGAAATATTCTTTTATACCTAATGATTGGGATAGGATTATGGCGAATTTTTTTTGGAGAGAAGGAAAGAACAGTGGAAAAAGTAACGAAAAATAACCAAAAGGTTAATTATGATTTATTTGCTAGAAAAACAGTGGCGAATGTTTTTGAGACCTTTCATACATCAAAAAAGGGGTTATCAGAAAAACAAGCCAGCATTGCTAGAGAGCGATACGGGGATAACAAGATCTCTTATGGCAAAAAGACGCCTTTCATTTTGGAGGTGCTAAAAGCGTATATCACGCCCTTTACCTTGGTATTAATTGGTCTAGGATTAACCTCGATTACGACAGATGTATTAATGGCGGCTCCGGCAGACCGCGATTATTTTGGCAGTGCTATTATTTTTACGATGGTTATTATTAGCGGAACAATGACCTTGATCCAATCAGTTCGTTCGAATCATGCTGCTGAAAAGTTGAAATCTTTAGTAAAAGTCACAGCGACCGTTCGTCGGAAAAATCAATTCCTTGAGCTTCCCATCGAGGAAATTGTCTGTGGAGATGTCGTTAAATTATCTGCCGGTGATATGATTCCAGCGGATGTCCGGTTAACAGTCACAAAAGATTTATTTGTTTCTCAATCGGCTTTGACTGGGGAAAGCTATCCAGTTGAAAAAAGAGCGGAGAGTCAAATTGAAGTCCAAGATTCTGAGACAAGTTACGAAAATATGGTCTTTATGGGAAGCAATGTCATTAGCGGGAGTGCGGAAGGAGTTGTAATCGCAACGGGGAATCGAACGTTGTTTGGCGATGTGGCAAAATCCTTGAGTACCAAGCCTGACTTGACAAATTTTGAATTGGGAATCAAGAAAACTTCGTTCATTTTTATCAAATTTATGGCGATCATGGCACCAACGGTCATCGTGATTAATGGGCTGACTAAGGGGGATTGGATGGAGGCTTTTCTGTTCGGTTTATCTGTGGCTGTAGGATTGACACCTGAAATGCTGCCGATGATCGTAACCACCAATCTGGTCAAGGGTGCCTCAAGAATGGCGAAAAAGGGAACGGTTATTAAAAATATCAATTCGATTCAAAATTTCGGCGCTGTTGATGTGCTTTGTACGGATAAGACTGGAACGTTGACTCAGGATAAAATCATTTTGGAATATCATTTAGATTGTGATGGGAAGGAAGATTCACGGGTTTTACGTCACGCATATTTAAACAGCTATTATCAAACTGGATTAAAAAATTTGATGGATGTCGCGATTATTGATGCTGCGAAGAATGAATTGGATACGACTAAAATCAATTATCAAAAGGTCGATGAGATTCCATTTGATTTTGACCGTCGCCGTATGAGTGTGGTTGTAGCGGACAATGATGGCAAGACTCAAATGATCACAAAAGGTGCAATTGAGGAAATGCTGCGAATCTCGAGCTTCGTTGATTTTAAGGGGAAGGTCATACCATTAACAGAAAAAGCAAAACAAGAGGTTTTAGAAAAAGTAAAAGAACTAAACAGCGATGGCTTGCGGGTATTAGGGGTGGCACAAAAAACCAATCCAAGTGTCGTCGGCGAATTCTCGGTATCGGATGAGTCGGAGATGGTCCTAATTGGTTACCTGGCCTTTTTAGATCCGCCAAAGGAAACCACGAAGCAAGCTTTGGAAACACTGAAGAAACATGGCGTGGGAGTCAAGGTGCTGACAGGCGACAATGCGCTGGTTACGAAATCTGTCTGCAAACAGGTTGGTTTGGAATCGGAAGAATTAGTTACAGGTGAACAAATCGCCAATCTAAACGAAGTACAATTAGCTGACATCGTAGAAAAATACAATGTCTTTGTCAAACTGAATCCTCAGCAAAAGCAACGTATCACCCACGCATTAAAGAAAAATGGACATACCGTCGGCTTCTTAGGAGACGGCATCAATGACGCTCCTGCGATGAAGGCCGCCGATGTTGGAATTTCCGTGGATACCGCTGTTGATATTGCGAAGGAATCTGCTGACGTGATCTTACTGGAAAAGGATTTGATGGTCTTGGAACGGGGAATCGTTTCAGGCAGAGAAACATTTGGCAATATTATGAAATATATCAAAGCAACTGCCAGCTCGAACTTCGGTAACATGTTCTCTGTCTTAATTGCTAGTACGTTCCTGCCCTTCTTGCCAATGCTGCCATTGCAACTGCTATTTTTGAATATGATCTACGATATTTCTTGTATTTCGATTCCGTGGGATCATATGGACAAAGAGTATTTGGATGAACCAAAAAGTTGGATCTCAGCCAATATTGGTAAGTTTATGCTTTGGATTGGACCAACTAGTTCAGTTTTTGATATCACGACTTATCTATTAATGTACTTTGTCATTTGCCCAGCAATGCTAGGCGGCAGCTACCACACCTTGAGTCCAGCACAACAGGCGACCTTTATTGCGATTTTCCATGCCGGCTGGTTCGTGGAATCACTTTGGACGCAAACGATGGTGCTGCATGCGTTGCGGACTCCGAAAGTGCCGTTTTTGCAAAGTCGGGCCTCATTCAGTATGATTGCTATTACCACTTTAGGAATCGCTGTAGGAACAATCGTGCCGTTCACTAATTTTGGCAGAAACTTAGGGATGCTGCCATTGCCAGGAAACTATTGGTTATGGTTGTTTGTCACAATGGTTCTTTACTTGGCTTTAGTGACTGTAGTTAAACGGATTTATATTCGTCGTTACGGTGAACTATTGTAAGCATCCGTGTCCTTATTCCTCAATAATTCGACTTGGTAGGCGCTTTCTTTTCAGTTATACTTAAAGCTAACAATGGTAAAAGGAAGGTGCAGTACATGATTGATCATTTAAGTATTGGTGTCAGCGATTTGGAAAAGAGTAAGGTGTTTTATAAGGAAGCTTTGGAACCATTAGGCTATCAGGTAAAATTCGAGATGGACCATGGTGTTTGTTTTGGGGCAGAAGGAGGAGATATATGGATCGTCAAAAGCGAACCAAGCAAGATCCATTTGGCGTTTAGCGCATCTGATCGTACAACGGTCGATCGCTTTTATGAAGCAGCGATGAGGGCCGGCGGAGCAGATAATGGAGCGCCAGGTGTACGACCTCATTATCACGAGAATTATTACGGTGCCTTTGTCTTTGATCCCGATGGATACAATATTGAGGCCGTTTGCCACAAAGAAATGTAGTGAAAATGCTGGCTGAAGGGTCAGCATTTTTGTTGCTTTTTACTGTTTATCAGGAATGTTAAGTGTGCTGAATTAAAGTGAACTAAAAATGGAGGTGAGGTAGTGAGTAAATCTCAATGGTACAGTGATCGGTGGGGCGAGCCGACACATGATGATCGGATGCTGTTTTTATTGTTGACGGTGGGCGTTTTTCAAGCAGGATTAAGCTGGCAGGCAGCAGCAAGTAAACGGGAAGTCTTCGAAAGAAATTTTTGTGGAATGGATTTTCGCAAAGTGGCGGCTTTTTTTCCTGAAGATATTGAACAGATTGCCAAAGATCCGGAAATGATCCAGAATCGGCGAAAAATTAAAGCGGTTGTCCAAAATGCGCGAGCTATCGTGCTGCTGTTAAACGACTATGATAGTTTTGCTGACTATTTATGGGATTTCGTAGGTGGGGTGCCAGTCCTCCATGAGTACGAGACGGCAGAGGAAGTTCCGAATACATTGCCTGAAGCAACGGTGATCGCCAAAGATATGAAGAAAAGAGGATTTACCTTTGTGGGTCCAATTGTTACTTGCATGTTTCTGAAGGCAGCAGGGATTATGCAGGATCAGGTGTGGGATAGTTAGAATTGGATACTAACAGCTTGATGAGTAGAAAAAGCAAAGAATGAGGGAAATATACTCCTCAATTCTTTGCTTCTTTTGTTATAGATGCCAATTTTTTTAAGGAAGCTAAATACTTTCGATACGGATGATTCCGTTTTTATACATTTCATCAATTAGTTTCTTATCTGTCTGATTATCTGTAATGAGTAAGTCGATTTGATCAATCGGAAGAAACGTATACAGCGCTCGTCGGCCGATTTTTGTGTGATCGGTAACGACAATTTTTTTTGCAGCAGCGTCAATCATATTTTTTTTGGTGGCGATCAATAATTCATTGAAATGGGTTAAGCCCTTTTCAACATTAAGCGCAGGCGTAGCAATAAAGGCCTTATCGACACTTAATTGCTGCAGGGATTCATTAGCAATTTGTCCGTTGAGCATATAGCTGTCGTGGAAAAGTGTCCCTCCAGTGACGATGGTGGTGATTCCTCGATTGGACCGTAAAACAGAAGCGATATTGACATCATTGGTGATAATCGTAATGTCTTGCAACTGCGGCATTTCATTGAGGGTTTTTGCGATTTGCAGGGTGGTGGTACCAGAATCTAAAATAATCGCTTCGCCGCTTTTTATATAATTCGTCGCATATTTTCCGATTTTTGTTTTTTCCAGCATATTTTCAGTTGCCCGATCTTCAAAATCTGGCTCATCCTGTTTGATACTTGCAGGAACCACTCCGCCATGGATTCTAACAACAAGTCCCTGTGACTCCAATTCATCTAAATCTCGCCGAATCGTTGTTTCATGAACCTGAAAAATCTCTGACAATTGGGCAACAGAAATAAATTGTTTATTTTCAATAGCTTCTAGCAGCTTTATTCTCCGCTCTCCTGTTAGCATGTTTCTTCATCCTCTCGCTTTCCCAGTAAAAATCCCCACCGTTGAAAGACTTTCTCACTTCTCAGTCTAGGGAAAATAATAGAAGGTGTCAATACATACAGATGAAAAGCGCGCATCAACGAGCGTATTCGAGTGAGACTGCAACTAAATAGATTTAAGACCTCACAATTTAAAATCAACTTTTTTGTTTTTTTATATCCAATCAAATGATTCATTTGTAGCTGTTTTACTAATAGCGCTCTGATATTTTTAAAATAAAGCGTTTACAGAGCTGTATTCTGATGCTATACTCGTAAACGAGCAACAAAGAGTTTATATGAGCGCTCATAAACGAGCGGTAGGAGAGGAAGAATGAAACAAATGCTTGAATCAAAAGTTTTTAGTTTGGTGGAACCTGGTGTGATTGAGGAGGTGAACAAGACGAGAAGTCTTCCTGAAAATTGGGTGGCTGTTGAGCCGACCTATGCGAGTATTTGCCATGCGGATTTAAGATATTTTGCAGGGTTGCGAAGACCTGAGGCTTTAGCTAAAAAGTTGCCGATGGCTTTGCTGCATGAAGGGATCGCAGTGGTCAAGGAAAGTCGTTCAGAAAAATTTTCAAAAGGGGATCGAGTAGTCGTTGTTCCCAATATACCGGGACAAATCTTGCATCCTGAGATTGATCAGAAGCCCGATATTCCTGTGAATTACTCAAAGGGAAATGCCTTTTTAGGAAGCGGCTATGATGGTATGGCCCAAAGCTGCTTGGTTCATCCAGAAGAATGTCTGGTGCGTATCCCTGATGAAATTCCCAATGAAATCGCGGTTTTAGCGGAGCTTTCGTCTGTTTCTCATCATGCTCTTAGCCACGTGCAGGAGAAGCTGAAAAAGTCAGATACTCGTGTAGCCCTTTTTGGTGATGGACCTGTGGGATACTTCACCGCTGTTATGCTGAAATATCTGTACGGCGTGACTGCTGAACGCTTTGTTGTCTTTGGTGCAGCGGATGATAAGTTGGCGCATTTCGATTTTGCTCGAAGAGAGAATGTACTGTCTTATGATTTTAAGCATTCTAAAGAAAAGTTTGATGTACTGATCGAATGCACAGGCGGAAAATTTAGTCAAAGTGCTTTGAATCAAGCAATTGATATTGCAGATTCGTTGGCGGATATCATTTTTATGGGTGTGACTGAAGAGCTGGTACCAATTGATACACGAGACATTTTGGAAAAAGGGATTACCGCTCATGGCAGCAGTCGATCGTCAACGGCGGACTTTGAAGCAGTTGTTGAAGGCATGAAAAATCCAGACTATCGACGTGCGTTGAGTAAAATTTTGCCGGAGAAAATTGTTGAGGTTTCAACAGGAGAAGATTTTAGAAGAGTGATGGAGCAATTTGTCGAAAATCCAGGCTGGAATAAAACAGTTATGCATTTCAATTGGTAAGTGCGACGGGCTAAATGAATGAGGTGAAAATATGACAGGAATAGCAATTGTAACGCATGGCGAGATGGCGATAGGTCTGATGGACAGCTTGAGCCTTATCATGGGAGAGCAGGAAGATTATCAAACGCTTGGATTAAAGCATGGGGATGACATTGGCGAATTCGGAGAGAAGATTCAAACGGCCATTTGCGAACTGGACACAGGTGATGGGGTATTGGTTTTCGTCGATTTATTTTCTGCAAGTCCCTATAACCAAGCAGCTATGTCCTTCAACAAATTGAAGGGGCATCACTATCGATTAATTTCAGGGGTGAATCTTCCCATGATTGTCGAAGCCTTTAATCAGCGAATGATTGGAGCGAATTTAGAAACAATGTATCAAGTCGCAATGACCGCGGGAAAAGACGGAATCAAAGAGTTTTTGGAAGAAATGGCAAAGCTGGAAAAAATACGTACAGATAAATAATAGAAATGGAGTGGAGTACAAATGGGTGAAATCGTATTAGCACGAATCGATGATCGCTTGATTCACGGACAAGTAATGACGGCCTGGCTGCAGTTTACTGGAGGAAATCATATTGTCATTGTGGATGACGCGACAGCAGGAGATGAGTTTACCAAATCGATCATGTCGATGGCGGTGCCGAATGGGATTAAATTATCGATTTTGGGAGTGGCAGATGGAGCGAAACTTTTGGCGAATATTCCTGACGGACACAAGATCATTGTGTTGGCGAAGGAGCCTCAAACGTATTGGCAGCTGATTGAAAAGGGCGTGACCTTCGATGAAATTATTATCGGTGGGATGGGAGCACGGAAAGATCGTAAAACCTTCCATAAAAATATTTCGGCTTCGGAGGAAGAAAAGGAGACCTTTAGAAAGATCGTCGCCCAAAATGTCAAAATGAAGATCCATGTGATTCCAGATCAAGGTTCACAAGCAATTGAAGGATTGCTATAAAAAAATAGTGAAGGAAGTGGAGAAATGAAAATTAGTCTAATCCAAGCAATTTTGATCGGGGTCGTTTATTATCTTGGAATCAATGGCACGCCGTGGCTTTCATTAGTGGGAACGCATGGCTGGATGCGTCCGCTGGTCAATGGAACTGTAGTCGGATTGATTTTAGGTGATCCGGTTCAGGGGTGTATCATCGGAGCGGCTATCAATCTGCCGTATTTAGCTTTTATTTCAGCTGGCGGAACGGTGGCGATGGACCCAGCGCTTGCGGGGACTCTTGGAACCGCTTTAGCGATGGCGGCTAAGGTTGAACCGGCTGTTGCTGTGACCTTGGCTGTACCGATCGGACTGCTGGGGACCTTGATTTGGGTCGCTCATATGACCGTTGATATTACTTTTGTGCATATGGCAGATAAGGCTGCAGAAGAAGGAAAAATTGACCGCATTAATTGGCTGCATATCGTACCACCGCAATTATTTTTACTTTTGATTACTGTCGTGCCGGTTGCCTTAGCCGCTTATTTAGGAGCAGATGCAGTTGAGGGGATCGTGGATGCTTTAAGCGGACGTCCGCTAGATGTTCTTTCGGCGATTGGCGGTATACTGCCAGCTCTGGGGATTGCCATGAACCTGCGTGCGATGAATGGTAAAGGAACTTTATTATTTTTCACTTTCGGCTTTATGCTAGCAATCTACTCCGGACTGCCTTCTGTACCGATCGCTGTTTTTGCAGGAATCATCGGCTATGTCTTTACGGAGTTGTATTTGAAAGATAAAAATGGAGGGCTGACATAATGGAGCAGACAGCAGTAGAAGCTAAAGAAAAGCTATTAACAAAAAAAGATGTAGTTAAAGCCTTTTGGCGTTGGACATTTTTCTCGCATGCAAATTACAACTATGAGCGGTTACAGGCAACTGGAGTTGTTCATGCCTTTAGTCCGATTTTGAAAAAGCTGTATGGCAAAGATGAAGACGAAATGAAATCAGCACTAGAGCGTCACATGCAGTTTTTTAATACCGAGCCATCTTTTGGCGGTCCGATTTTAGCCATGACGATTGCGATGGAAGAAGAACGAGCATTGGGAGCAGACATTAATGATCAAACGATCAATGGATTGAAAACAGGATTAATGGGTCCCTTAGCGGGGATTGGCGATACCTTGTGGCAAGGAACCTTGATACCAATTCTGCTCTCCTTTACGCTGCCATTTGGTGCGAAGGGAAATATTTTTATGGGACCTGTCCTATTCTTTGCCCTCCATTGGATCATTATGACTGTCATTGCCTACTTCTTATGGATTCAAGGCTATGAGCAAGGAAAAGAAGGCATCCAGAAGATGATGGCAGGCGGACGCCTTTCCTATATCATGACCTTCTCGCAAACATTGGGGGCGATCGTGATCGGTTCGCTGGCAGCCAATTTTGTTAAAATCGCCACCCCATTAAGTATACATTTGAGCGGGAAAGAAAATCTGTCGATTCAAACCGATGTGCTAGATGCATTGGTCAAAGGCATCTTGCCGTTGGGTGTGACTTTGTTGACCTATTATTTATTGAAGCATAAAAAATATACCCCGACAAAGGTATTAGTTATTCAAATTGTGGGCGGTGCGATTTTAGCCGCGATTGGTTTGATTGTGAACTCAATATAAGTGAATCAATGACGTCAACTAAAAACAAGGGAAACTTTGTTTTTAGTTGACGTCGTTTTTGCTTGATTTAAGAAGAATAAAAGCATATTTAACACGAGAAAAAGCAGTATTTCATGTAATTAAAAAATTTTGATGGCAGAGCTTCTGCAATTAACGTGTATCTGAGAATCGCGAATTCTAGCGGGTGTGATTTCATTCGAGGGTTTTGATTGATTAAGTTAGGAATCATTGATATTACAAAGATTGGTTTATTAAATCTGATGAAAATAGCCTTTGAAGCAACTGTAAACATGAATACTTTTTGAATAGTCATTAATGTAAAAAAAGTGACAAACATACGAACGAACAAGAAAGAAATTGTCATGTTCATACTGGTAAAAAAAGTGAAAATTAGAGAGTAGGGTAGCTAGACGTAAATAGTCTTTTTTGATTGAGTATTTTTAATGTAAGAGAGAGGTCAGTCTGATACCAGCATTTTTTATTTTGTAAATAACTAAAATAGAAATAGTTTAATTTTAAGATAGATTAAATAATTTAAATTTACAAATTAAAAATCTCTTCGAGTATTGTATTTATATTTAGGGTGTTTTATAATTTATTAACTGATAGCGATTATTTTCGACTTATTTCTATAATGAAATAAATCGCAAGTAAATTATAGTAGTCACTATTAACGCTTACAGCTATTAAAAAATCATGAAAGGTGTTAGTGGTTATGAGAAACAAATTAGTTGTATTTGGGTTGATTATACTGTTGGTTTTACAAACCCTAAGTCCTGCTTTTGCTTATGCGCAAGGCACCACTGAATCAACGACGAATTCAACAGAGCAAAAGGAGACGGTAGCTTCTTCAACAAAGCCATCCGCTGCAACGTCAGCACCATCGTCTTCATCAAATAATGAAGAGAAAACGGCTGAAAAAAGCAGTTCGACGGATTCAGTTGAAGCGAGTAAAGCAACAGTAGAATCAGAAAGTAAAGAGCAGCCAAAGAAACAAGCTCGTGCAGCAATTACTGATAATATTTTCAGTTCAGTAAAAATGTACAAAATTAATGGAGATGAAGTTCAGCCGAATGATACCCTACCTAACATGACTGGGATAAAGCTGGCGTTACAATTCTCTTTTACAAACAAGAATTATCAAACAGGAGATACCTTCACAACACAGCTTCCTGCACAGGTAGCGATTGCTAAAGATCTATCCGGCAGCTTTAGTCCAATGACTTCAGCCGAATGGTCGATAAACGCAGCTACTAAAGAATTAACAATTACTTTCTTAGAAGATAACGTATCTTCAGAGGTTTATGATTTAACATTGGTAACCTCCCTTGAGAAAGTAACAGGTATTGATGAGGAAAATCAAAAAATCGTTTTTGATACCGCGCCGACACCAACAAGCTTTTCAATAGAAATGACTTCAAGTGTTGATCCAGGAAAAAATAGTATGGCATTGACAATGGATACGTTGAATCCTAAGAAAGCTGATTTAACGTCAGTATTCAACTTGGATCGTACAGACAACACTGACCGGATGTATCGAATCGAAGCGTACAACAATAACAGTAAAATTAGTTTTGATTCCGTCAAAGTATACGCTAGTGATGTTGACTTTAATGGTACCTTGGTCGGCAGTAAAACCTTATTGACCAAGGACGTTGATTATGAAATCGTCTATAAGAATGCCGGGACGACTCGTGCGACAGCAGAAATTCAATTGAAAAATTCCATTGGGAAAAAGGCGATAATTGCTGAATCAGTTGTTTCTGGGATTGATGGAAAGAATTACGTGGATGAATCTGTTACAGGTAATGAGTACAACTATTTCTATGCGTATTCATATACTTACGAGAATGGCAGCCAATTAAATTCTTCCTCTACGTCTAAAACGTTTGTGACTTTGCAACCTTTGGAAGCGAAAGGGAAAATCAATCAAGAAACTGGCGCCATCGATTGGGAGATTAAGTATAATTTTAACGAGCAGCATCTAACAAGTGCTTCACAGCTGCTTACAGATTTAACTGATCAAGGTGTGGAGTTCGTTGCTGGTTCAATCAGTATTGAAAAGGTTGGCTTTAATTATACTAGCGGCAACAACTATGAGGTGGTTTCCCAAGGTGACGGCGCCGGTGATTTTACAGTTTCGACTGATAACTCAGGCTCGTTAGCCTTTACGCCTAAGAGTAATACGACTCAGGCATATGTAATCAAATACTCCACCAAAATTACTGATCCGACTGAACGGATTATTAAAAATAAGGTGACTAATGGAACGGTCACGAAGGAAGCACAAGTGAGTCTTATTCCGAATCTTTTATCAAAAGAAGCGGGAACGATCGATATTTTCAATCGGACGATGGAGTGGAATATCACCGTCAACGCTGAGAAATATACGATGAAAAACCCTGTCGTTCATGATTACTTTATTGGCGCGGTCAAGGATTATACTGGACTTACGATCAATAAAAAGATTTCTGACACCGAATCTGTTCCGTTAGTGGAAAATGTCGACTACAAAATAACTCGATTTGATGAGAATGGTTCGCCAGTCGGGGCACAACCGAATGTCAATGGCGCACCAGATGATTTTAACGGCGGTGTGCGAATCGACTTCCTTGGTGATTACAATGAATTAAAGGATACACTGGTCATTACAATCAAAACTAAGATTGAAACATCCGATCAGAGAACAGAAATCAAAAACAAGGCAACGCTAAATTATGGTGATACTCCAGGAGTTATCGAGTATGAGGCCAAAGGAACCTTTGTCGATCCTTATTACACAGGCGGAGCAAAATTAGCTCAAAATGCTAGTACGACGGGGAACTATTTGTATCAAAATTGGCTGGTCTTTTTAAATTCTACTGGGGAAAAATTCAATTTAACGAAAATGGAAGACAGCTTGCCTGCTGGCACAGAGCTGGTTCCAGGATCTCTGCGTTTTGAAGAGGTCACAAGCCAGTCAATGATTGATAATATGTCACGCTATTTAACGAATGATTATAACTTGGTTCAAGAAGGTTCAGATGTTTATCCAACGAAGATTGATACTGAGAATAATCAAATTAATTTGGAGTTTGGCAATTTGGGTGCTAAGCGTGTATATGTGAAGTACCGGACACGGATCAAGCGAGATTGGTATGTTTATAGTCGTTTGGATAATGTGGCGAAAGTCACCTATGACGCGAAGGCGCCAGCCGAATATAAAGCCAGTCTGTATGCATACAATTATGAATATGCGCTGCTAAAATCTGTAGCAAAAGATCCATCAAAAGAAAACGTAGCGAATTGGACCGTTACCACGAGAAATATTTCAGCAGATCTACCCGTTCAAGATCCTGTGATTACAGATACCTTGACACCAGGTACAACTAACGCGGCCTATGATCCAACGTCCTTTGTGGTTACCGATACAGCTACTAATGAGAAAATCAGTACAGATCATTATAGCTTGTCGATTACAGGGAATACATTCAAAATTACTTTTTCTGATTACAAAGCCGAGAGTAATATTCAAGTGAAATACAATACGGTCAGTGAATTCCCAGGGGGAGTCAGGAACCTTTCGCAGGTAAGCTCTACCAGCTATGGTGCGTTGAGCACTTCCTACCGACAAGCGAATGCATCCGTGAATTTAAGCTTTACTAGCGGTAGCGGAACTGGGGTAGTGAAGACCGCCGATCTATCCGTCTTGAAGGTAAATGAGAAGGACGAGCCTTTGGCAGGTGCAACCTTTGAAATCCTTAAAGAAGACGGAACAGAAACAGGCCTTAAAGCCGATACCGACGATACTGGTGAGGTAACCTTTACGGGATTACCGTTAGGCAACTACCTATTGAAGGAAAGCAAGGCACCAAATGGGTATGAAATCAATCCTGATTACGAAACCGGCAAAGCAATCACTTTAGTCGAAGATATGGACACGATAAAAGTTGTCAATAAAGAAACCATTCCAAACAGTATCGAACTTACTAAAACAGATAGTCAAACAGATGAGCCTTTAGCTGGAGCGAAATTCAAACTTGAAAAGGCTGATGGTGAATTAGTCAGCGAGGATCATGAAACGGACGCAGATGGACAATTTAAGGTGACCGGTCTGCCGAAAGGTGACTATCAATTTGTAGAAACAGCAGCACCTGCAGGCTACCAAAAAGATGACACTCCTGTTGAGTTCTCGATCACTGAACGCCAAGGGCAAGTCATCAATCTTAAGAAAACTAATACGTTAGCACCAGGAGCAGTACGATTGACCAAAATCGATGATCAATCGAAAGAAACATTGAAAGGCGCGATTTTCCAATTACAGGATAGTGATGGAGAGATTGTAAAAGACAACTTGGCTACCGATGGGTACGGAATTTTAGAAGTAAAAGATTTAGCACCCGGTGATTATCAATTTGTCGAAACACAAGCACCGACTGGTTATGAAAAAGATTCAACACCAATTGAGTTCACTATTACAAAAGCTCAAGCTAAAGCTGCTGAAGTTGAAAAAACCAATACAAAATCACCAGCGGAACCAGGTACAGTCACATTGACCAAAACAGATGCGAAAACAGGAGAAGCTTTATCTGGTGCGGTCTTTGAATTGCAGGACAGCAAAGGAAAAGCAATAGAAACAGATGTTGAGTTAGTGACAGACATATCTGGCAAGCTTAAGTTTAAACTTGGGACGATGGCTCCGGGAACCTATCAATTGGTGGAAACCGAAGCCCCAACAGGCTATGAAAAAGATGCGACGCCAGTGAAATTTACGATTAAAGATCAAAGCGACACAATCGAGCTAACAAAGACCAACAAAGCGATTAGTGGTGTCATTTTAGAAAAAGTTGATGGTGCCACCAACCAGCCTTTAGCTGGCGCAGAATTCATTTTACAAACACAAGCAGGAAAAACAATTGAGACTGATGAAAAAATGATCACGGATGGTAACGGCCGTTTAGCGGTAAAAGGCTTAGATCCCGGTGATTACCAGTTGGTTGAAACCAAAGCACCTGCTGGCTATAAATTGGATGCAAAACCAGTGCCATTTACGATTAAAGAAAAACAAACAAGTCCTGTTCGAGTAAAGAAAACGAATAAGGGTCTGACTTGTACCGTTGTGTTGAGAAAAATTGACAGCAAAACAGGCGAAGGATTGGCAGATGCGACATTTGCTTTACAGGATCAGCAAGGGAAGGTCTTAAAGGATAAATTGAGGACCGATGAAACAGGAAACCTTACTGTGACAGACTTGAAACCTGGGAAATACCAACTAGCGGAAACCGAGGCGCCTAAGGGGTATATATTGAATACCAAACCAGTGACCTTCCAATTAACCGAAGCGAAGAAGCAGTTGGTTACAGTCAGAAAAGAAAATGTGAAGGCGAGCGGAAAAGCTGGCAATACAGTATCTACTTCTACTAGCTATGTCCGACGCAACCATACGTACCTGCCTAAAACAGGCGAACAAAGATCAACTATTTTGATAATCGCTGGTATTATCATAGTGTTAGTTGCAGGTGGCGTAATCTACTTCAAACGTAAAAAATAATTTTTGAATAAATCCGGTTAGCTAAGCTGCTAGCCGGATTTGTTTTGTCCTTCGTTTCATTGTATTTTATAGATACTAGAAAACATATGAGGACGGTGTCAAAATGGGAAATCAGTTTGTACGGATAGATGAAAAGAATTGGAAACGAGCGATGCATTGTCAGGTATTTAGAAATAGTGTGGAACCGGCTTTTTGCGTGACCTTTGAGCTGGATATCACCAACTTTCTAAACAAGATTCGCGAGAAAAAATATTCCTTCACTTTTGCGCTGGTCTATAGTGTTTCAGTTTGTGCCAATCAAATTGAAGAATTTCGCTATCGTTTCTTGGATGGAGATGTGGTTCTTTATGATCGAATCGACACCGCTTTTACTTACCTTAATCAAGACACCGAATTGTTCAAAGTCGTGAATGTGCCATTAACAGAAAGCCTTGAAGAATACATCATCTTAGCAACCAAAACGGCGGAAGAACAGCAGGCGTATTTCACCGGTCCTTTAGGCAATGATGTCTATCAATTTTCGCCGATGCCGTGGGTGAGCTATACCCATATTTCACACACCAATGCTGGTAAAAAGGATAATGCTACGCCGTTATTCGATTGGGGAAAATATTTCCAGCGTGACGGTCGCACGTTGCTACCATTCTCTGTTCAAGCACATCATTCCTTTGTTGATGGTCTGCATGTTGGTAAACTGGCGGATACTTTACAAGCATATTTGGATGCTTTCTAATATAATGGATAGCAAATCAAATAATTGTTGGTGAGGAAGAACAATGATCACGAATATTGAAGAATTGTATGAAGCATTTAGTCAAGTCATGACGCATAAACGCTGGTGGGACACGGATAATAAATGGGAAATCTTACTAGGTGCGGTCTTGGTTCAGAATACCAATTGGCGAAACGTCGATTATGCATTGGAAAATTTATATCAAGCGACCCAATTTTTACCAGAAAAGATAGTAGCACTGGAAGAGCTTCAGTTGCAGGAATTGATTCGACCAAGCGGGTTTTACAAAGGCAAATCAAAGACGATTCTTGCGCTGTTGACTTGGTTGGAAGAGTATCAATTCGATTTATCAACGCTTGCAGAAAAAGATTTTTCAGCGCTGCGCAAAGAATTATTGGCGATCAAGGGTATCGGTGAAGAGACGGCCGATGCTTTGCTGGTGTATGTCTTTGATCAGTCGACCTTCATCGCAGACAAGTATGCACAACGAATGTTTGAAAAATTCGGCTTTGTTTCGACTGGCTATAAACAATTAAAAAGTAAAATTGTTTGGCCCGAAGCAATGGACACACTGAAGGCGCAAAATCTCCATGGCTGGATCATTGAATACGGACAAGTCTATCTGAAAAATGACGAGATCTGGCAAAGTGGACCGCTAAAAAACTTTAAGCTGAAATTAAGCGCCAAGGAGGAAAAGCAGTCAAAAAGAGCCTAAGCTTTTCTTCAAAAGTCTTTCGTGGTATAACATGTCAAGAATCAAACAACAGGTCTTAGTTAAAAAAATAAGTATCTATTACGAGAATAAGGGGCAATGGAATAAATGGTCACATTAAAATCAAAGCGAGAAATCAACCAGATGAAGGAATCGGGCGCGATTTTAGCAGGGATTCATAAACAATTACGGGAGATCATCAAACCAAGGATCACAACGAAGGAAATTGATCAATTTGTTCAAGAAAAGATCGAGGCAGCTGGAGCGACGGCTGCACAAATCGGCTTCGAAGGCTATGAATTCGCCACCTGTACTAGCGTGAACGATGAAATCTGTCATGGTTTTCCTTCAAATTATCGGTTAAAATCCGGAGATGTCTTGAAAGTTGACTTCTGTGTCGATTATCACGGTGCCATCTCAGATAGCTGCTGGACGTATGCAGTTGGTGAAATCACACCAGAACATCAGACATTGATGGATGTGACAAAAGAAGCGTTGATGATCGGGATCGCTCAAGCACAGGTCGGAAATCGTGTAGGCGATATCGGCCATGCCATTCAAACCTATGCTGAGGGAAAAGGTTATGGTGTGGTACAAGATTTTCTAGCTCATGGCATCGGACCAACGATTCATGAAGAGCCTTTCTTTCCGCATTTTGGCGCAGCTGGAAAAGGCACACGCCTGAAGGAAGGAATGACCATCACGATCGAACCGATGATCACGACCGGAACATGGGAAGCGGGCATCGACATGAATGGCTGGACTGCTCGTACGCTGGATGGTAGTTTTTGCGCTCAATACGAGCATTCCATCGCGATTACTAAAGATGGTCCAGTAATTATGACAGAACAAGAAGCATAATTTTTGAAAAGGAGAATTCGTGAGGACGAGTTCTCCTTTTTTGTTATTTGAATAATCCAAAAATTTCGTTTTATCAAACTTTATGACTCGAATTGTTGTCGTCAATTCAAAATTTTTAGTCAAAATTAAAATTAAAGGTATTTCATTTTTCTATTTACAATGCTCTTTTCGTTGTTATATTATATGGTTGTTAAATGATGAAAGCGCTATAAGGGTGGAGGAATAGACAATGAATGTGGCAAAATTAGCAGAGAGACAGTTATTTCTAATGAAGGCTGAGAATTTGGAGAAACGTGTGCGTGCGTATTATGCTCAAACGCAGGACGTTGATTCTTTGATTGAGTACGGAGTTGCGATTCTTGTGCGGAGCTTTTTCTGCATGGGTGTATTTGCGGAGTTGATCCAGGATTTGATTCAAGAAGTGTATTTATCAGCCGAACCAACCGCTGTCATGCGGCGATATTTGCCATATTTTGA
>NZ_JAHLOS010000039.1 GCF_018917525.1 Enterococcus raffinosus
CAGCTTGACGTTGATTCTTCAAGAAATAATCCTTCGCCTTCCGCAAAAAAATCGAACACGGCAGGCTTATTTGGTATGCATTATTTCAAAAACAACTAGTATTATTTATTTTCAAACTTATTCCTCCTAATTTCTGCCAGCAACATTTACCCATTACGAATGATTCATTTTTATTTCTGTTTTTTCTCTACACTCTCATAATAAGAGAAGATCGAAAGCGTTTCGTCCAACCAAAGTCCTATTTTCTTCTCGGAAAAAAGGCTGGAGAGACCTAAAAAATGATAAATACATAAAAAAAAGAACCTAAAAAGGCTCTTCTGGCAAGATTTCTTACAAGACAGCGTATCCACCTTCGCGTAAAGCGGTAATGGCAGCATCAAGTTTGTCGGACTTAATCAAGACGTAGTCCGTATTGTAAGTTGAAACGGCAAAAATACTAATCCCGGCGTCTGCTAACAATGTAGCGATTTTTGCCAAAATTCCAACCAAACTAAAATCTAATACCCCTTCAATCTTAAAGGCTTTCCAATCATCTTCACGATTGATCGTATCCGTAGGGACGTTGACAGTCGCAGAAACAATTGATATTTCCTCCTCGGTTACGCCAATAAAAAGCGGTTGCTGGGTGAGATCAATTCGCTTCAGATCTGCAACCTGATAGACAGAGAATTCCTGCGGCAGAGTGACTAAGTTCATGTGAAAAGGACTCCTTTCAAAAGCTTGTGATCATTCAAAGTTATCAGACGAAGGGAGAAAATGCAATCTGATTCTTTGCTGAAAAAATAGCCTCATAGTATATTTGAGAAAATAATCAATGACTATTGAAAATGAAAAGAGGTCCAATTAATGAAAGCTTTGTTTTTTGAAAATTTTGGCGGCAGTGACGTTTTACAATATGGTGAGCTTCCTAAACCGGTGATCGAAGAAAATGAGGTGCTAGTGAAGGTAGCGTACATCGGTTTGAACTTTGCCGATATCTATCGCCGACGCGGCGAGTATCATATTGAAAAACACAAGCCCTATATTAATGGTTATGAAGGAACAGGGATCGTTGTTGAAGTTGGCTGCAAGGTAACGAAGCAAAAGGTTGGAGAAACGGTGCTGTTTGTCGATGTTCCTTTAGCGAATGCGGAATATGTCGCAGTACCGAGTGAGCAGGTGATTCCTTTACCGTCGGATATCGACAGTAAATTAGCGGCGAGCATTGGGCTACAGGGGATGACAGCTGATTTTCTTGCTCATGATCTCGGCAAAAATGATCCCGGTGAAAAAGTCTTTATTACAGGAATTAGCGGCGGCGTTGGTCAGTTATTATCACAAATGCTGATAGCAGATGGGATAGAAGTCTATGGTTCTGCCTCTTCTAAAGAGAAACAGGCATTGGCGTTGACCCATGGAGTCAAGCAGGTTTATCCAAGTCGAGAAAACACTTGGGTCGAAGCACTCGAAGGCCAATTTGCGACTGCTTACGACGGTGTCGGATCAACGATTCAGCAAAGTTTAGATTTGATCAAGCATCGCGGAAAGGTCGTCTTTTTCGGAATGGCTGGCGGCGATCCAGTCAAGATTGACCCAGTCGCATTAATGGCTGAATCAAAAAGTTTGTTAACGGGAGATCTTTGGGATTACTTGACCAGCTATGAAGAAAGAAAAGTTCGTAGTGAGCGCTTATTCAGCTACTTCATTAAAGGACAAATTAGCATCAGCGAACCAACAATTTTTCCTTTAGCGGAGGGACGAAAAGCACATGACTATCTTGAGAACGGAAAGAGCATCGGGAAAGTGTTGCTGCAGCCTAATCAACCTTTGAAATAAAGCTGAGAAAGTTGAGCGGCTATGTCTGTTTGGCAATCTCTTTGATCTTTTTTCTGGTGGCGTTTCTGAATAAATAGCATCGACCTTACTTTACTGCTACCAAGTAAAGTAAGGTCCTTTTTTTAACCTGACACGTGTTTGCCAGTTTACGATGCTATACTGATGATGGAGGTGAGTAGTGTGGCAGAGTATCGATTATTTCAGATGGTGTATTATTTGATGGATAAAGGCAATACGACCGCACCTGAATTAGCGGAAAAGTTCGAGGTTTCGATCCGAACGATCTATCGCGATATTGACATCCTTAGTTCAGCAGGGATTCCCGTTTATACGACACAAGGAAAAGGCGGCGGGATCTTTCTGCCGGAAAATTTTATATTAAACCGTTCCTTGATTTCAGAAGAAGAGCAAAATCAAATTTTGGCCGCTTTGCAAGGGTTGAGTGGAGTGGATGAGAAAAACAATCAAGCGCTGTTAAAAAAACTGGGCAGTGTTTTTCAGAAACAAACCACGAATTGGCTCGAGATCGACTTTTCAGATTGGCATCCGCAAAATGAAGAACGATTTCAACTTTTACAAAAAGCGATTTTTCAAAAAACACGCCTTCGTTTTCACTATTTTAGTCGGGAAAAGACTGGCTCTGATCGTAAAGTTGAACCATTAAAGCTGATTTTTAAAGCAGGAGAGTGGTATTTGTATGCGTATTGCTGCGAGAAGCAGGCGTATCGTCTCTTCAAGCTGAAACGGATCAGACAGCTCCAGCAAACTACTGAAACCTTTGAACGAACCGCACCAGAAAAAGTGCTTGATCCCCCAAAAATTTATACCGAAAAGAAGCAAGTGGTACAGCTTGCCTTTGCACCAGAGCTGGCCTATCAGGTTTATGAAAATTATGAGCAGGTGGAAGAAGCAGAGGATGGGCGTTTGCTGGTGGAAGGGGAATACCCAGTGAATGAGGGCTTTTATAGTTTTCTACTTTCCTTTGGCGGACAAGTCGAAGTCTTATCTCCGCGTTCCGTGCGCCAAGAAATGAGCAAGAAAATTGATCAACTGAAAACTATTTATTAAACCTGACACCAGCTTGCAGGTTATGCTCGCTATAATGAAATCAAAGCTGAAAGCGAGGGAAAAAAATGAAGTATGATTGGAAAAAACAAGAGAAGCATCTATATGGAAAGAAAAAGAAGCCGGAAATTGTGACGGTTCCGCCGCAAAAATTCCTTACGATTAAAGGCGAAGGTGATCCTAACAATCAAGATTTCTCAGCCAGAGTCGGGGCACTTTATCCAGTAGCCTGGAAGATTAAGATGGGATTTAAGAAGTTTTATCAAGCACACGAAGAAAATCAGTCTGAGTTTGATTATAGTGAGTTTGCGATTTTCCCGTTAGAAGGTATTTGGTCCACTAAAAATACGGCAGATATTACTGATAAAGCAAGCTTTGAATACAAAATTATGCTGCGGCAGCCGGATTGGATCACGCAAGAGATGTTCGAAGCGGCGCTTGCCGCTGTGGCAGAAAAGGAACCAAACGAGTTGCTGCAGGAGCTTTGTTTTGAAACAATCGAAGATGGAAAATGCGTTCAGATTTTACATGTAGGTTCCTTCGACGATGAGCCTGCTTCCTTTCAAAAGATGAATCAGTTCGTAAAGGAACAAGGGCTAACACGCAGAAGCTACCTCCATCGCGAGATTTATTTAAATGATGCTAGAAAAACCCCACCAGAAAAACGGCAAACGATTTTGCGTTATCAAGTTGAATAACTAGGGAAAATTCCAGGTTGTGTGGGCACATTCTTAGTCTTCCATCAGGCTTTCTAGTATAGTGGTTCTGAGGGAGGTGAAGACATGGAAAATCTTATTTTAGTTGGTCACATCGTTTTTGGGTTCGCTTCATTTGTTGGTTCATTATTATTGACGATCGGTTTTAGAAATACTTTCGCCAAACTGACGGGAATCCAAAAATCAGGCATCGTTTTAACTGTTGCCAGTCTTTTCGGTACGATCGCCTTTGCGATGCTCACGAAAGGGAACGTCATGGGGGCAGTGCTGTTTATCGTATTGGGATTAGCAATGTGTGTCTTACTTGTGGCACCAAAAGCAGTGAAAGAATAACATGATAAAAGCCTATCCGCTTAATTTAGCGGATAGGCTTTCTTAATAGACTCAAACAGCAATATCCTTTTTCCCGTAATGATAGTAGGTCAGACCTATGCAGAAAAGAATCATAAACAACGTGATAAAAAGATAGGTGGGTTGAATCGTTTTAGCGATAACTAGATCCTCCGTATTAAAATAGCTGAAGGGGGAGGCATATTTTAGAATAGAAAGTGTTTCCTTCAATGATGCGGCAATACTTAAGAAATAGCCTAAGAATACGCAGCCTAAAGCGATGGCGGTGTTTCTTCGGTTTTTTGTGATATAAGCCGACAAAGTAAAACCGATAAAGAGAAAAATCAAGTGAATCCCCCAGGCCCCAAAGGAAATGAACAAAAAGGCTACGGGATCAAAATCCTGTGTCTTGAAGTGAGTCAATAAAAGCCAGTTACTAACAGAGAAGCTAAGGTTGAAAAGAGTGACTAAAGTAAATGAACATAGGAGTTTAGAGGTTAAAAGTGATGTACGATTGATTGGTTTTGACAATAAAAATTCGATCGTCTTTTCGCTTTCCTCCTTTGAGAGCATTGAGGAGGTAAGAAGGATTGCATAAACACTGCCGAAAATTGAGACTAACAAAAATGAACGGCTGGCGTAAAAATGAAGAATATCTGTCATCTTTAGTTGGTCAAGACTCAAGGCTTGGACAAATTCTTTCGGGTATTGCGCTAACATGGCTTCTGTATTTTTCGCCATTTCGGCCACGGATTCAAAGCTAGCTAACATCATCCCGTTGACAATAATCAGGATAGTCAGCCAAATAACTGTAGAAAGCAGGTTTCGCTTCATTTCCCTTAAAAAGAGGTTCATTTCGATGCCGTCCTTTCATAATAGTGTAGGAAAATATCATCTAACGAAGGTTCAAGAATTCGGATATTTTTGAGCCGATACTTACTCAAATAAGCCAACAGTTCATTGACGTTTCCCGAAAATAAGAAGGTAATTTGATTTCCAGCGACTTGCTGGTTCGAATGATTGGGCATGTCAAAGGCTGTAGGCAGCTTAAAGAATTCTACCTCAATCTGCTTGTAGGTGTTTTCTCGCAAAGCTTCAACCGTTTCAAGTTTCAACAGCTTTCCTTCGCGAATAATTGCCACACGGTCACAAATTTTTTCCACCTCACTGAGTATATGAGAAGAAAATAGGATGGTCGTGCCTTTTTCTTTTTCTTGTTTTAACAGCTCGAAAAAAATATTTTGCATCAGAGGATCAAGCCCGCCAGTTGGTTCGTCAAGAATCAAGACTTTCGGTTGGTGCTGTAGGGCTTGAACGATCGCCACCTTCTTTTTATTTCCATAAGACAAGGCCGTAATTTTTTTACTCATATCCAATTCCAGTCGTCGGGCTAATTCTGCGGCTTGCTTCTCACAATCCTTTTTGTAAAAACGAGCAGAGTAACGCAGCAGTTCAACTACCGTCATATCATCATAATAGTTGATCTCAGAGGGGACATAGCCTACCCGTTGCTTCATCTTTTTTGCTTCGCGAAGACAATTAAGTCCGTCGATTTGAACTTCACCGCTATTGGGATAAATAAAGGAAAGAAGAATTCTGATCAGTGTTGATTTCCCGGCGCCATTTGGACCGATCAATCCGATGATCTCTCCAGGCTGTACTGAAAAACTCACATCCTCAATTCCTCGCGCTTGACCATACTTTTTTGATACCTGCTGGACCTTAATCATGTTCATTTTCGACCACCCCATAAAGTAAGATGTCTAGATACTCTTTGATTTCCTTTTCGATCGTCGCTTTATTTTGGAAGAATTCCATTGGTGCATCCTTATACCTTGCCAGATATTGCATAATGATCGTGTTGATATACAGCGACATTCCTTGTAAAAGATTCTCAGAATCATTTTTAATCGGAAGCGTCGCGATTGCCTTTTGTAAAACTTCGGCTGATTGCTGTTGTGCCTGCAGCATGTATTTCTGAATAATTTCTTGCTTTTCCTTTACTACTTCGACGTTGGTCTCCTTGGAAGCATGATTAACAAAGAGAATCTTTTCTTTGGCATCTGAGGAATACAAGGCCATTTTATTTTCCATACTTTCAAAAAGAATTGCGTAAAATTCCGTTGCCGTTATTTCTTGCTTTACTGTCATTAACGATTCGATGTTGTGACGCAGCAAAAACAAGTAGAATTCCTTCTTGCTGCCGAAATAATTGAATAAACTACCTTTTGAAATTCCTAATTCTTTAGTGATCTGATTTGTACTAGCTTCTCCATAAGGGTGTTTCGTAAATATTTCGATACCTTTTTGAATAATCTTTTCTTTCTTATCAGACGGTAAATTCAAGAATGTTTCTGTTGCCATGATTACCACCTCCTGACCATGTGGTCATTGTGATTTCAAAAAAATAGAACTTCTTCATTTAGAGTCTATCATGATATGACCAAGTGGTCAACTTAATTTTGATTCTAATTAACAATAGAACGCCCCTGAACTTAAAATAGTTTCAGTTCAGGGGCGCTTCGTTTTTTTGTATAGTAAAAAAATTACTTTCTAGAGAGTAGCTCTCGTAACTCTTTAGGTGGCTCTTCTTTGAAAATCGTTCTCCACGAGCTAAGTAGGTTTCCTTTATTAACCATAATAGGCTCAATACCGATAAAGCTAGGGACATGCTTATGAAGGATGGATTGGGCTGCAGCTAAGGCGATGGCTCTTCCTTGCTCAAACGGTTGTTGGGCACTCACACATTTTATCGGTCCATCTTCAGCAATAACTAATGCAGAAGAAAAATCTAAATCGACAGTTCCGACAATGATGTCTAATCGGTCGATAGTAGTTAGTGCTTTAATGACTTGCTGAGCTGGTCCATCCCAAGAGATGTAGATACCTTCTATTTCGGGATGCTCAGCCAACAAGTTCAATGTTTTATCAAAAACTTCACTTTCATTTTTGAAGGACGTTTGCGCTACGATTTCAATAGCTGGGAAATCTTCATCAATTAGCTGTTGCGCAGATGTATCCCTTTGATTGGTAGCATAGAAGTCAGAATCAAAGGTAATAAGTCCGACTTTGCTTTTCCCGTTCGAAACCATCTGTTCACATAAACCTCTGGCAGCGAGTCTTCCGTTAGTCAGTTCGTTTACAGACACGACCGATACATAATCGTTAGGAGTTAGTCCTTTGGGTACATTCGTAATTAAAATTAAATCACTAGGACTTTCAACAATTTTTTTGAAGGCTTCGGCCGTTTTTGCAGTATCTGTTGGGATAGCAATAAAAATGTCCGGTTCTAATGACAAGAGACTGTCAATTTGCTTATTTTGCAGTTCGGCATCAAAGTGAGCATCCGTCACACCAATGACATTAATGTTAAGCTCATTAAATAGCTTATTTATCCCAGCTTCGTGAAGATTCATCCAAGAAGCACCAGTATAATGAAAAGAGATGACGGCAGTTCTTTTCTTTTGTTTTATTTCGGCAATTTCTTTTTCAGTAAGCATAATACTATCGATTGAGTAGGCCTTTTCGCCAAAGGGTCCCTTTGCAATTCCTGATGTAGAGTTCTGTAAATGGAAGGTAGTAGAAACAACCTTTTTGATCTGCAAATCCGCTGTGTATGAGTGCAAAACGTCTAAAGCCTCAGCAATGATTGTAGGAAAATCATGCTCAATACTCGTAATAGCTGGATCGCAAAGAGCATACCACGCTTCAGTTCCCAAAGAAATAATCGAAATGTCTTCAGGGATACGATACCCAGTCTTCTTAAAATAGCTGATCACTTCATCCACAATTAAAGGGTCAACAAAGATCCCCGTCGGCGGGTAAAGATTATCTTGAGAAAACAGCGCATGCAGCTTTTCAAACAATTCATGCTCAGAAAGTCGTTTAGTAGAGATGATCTCTTCATCGATCTCAAGTTTGCTTTTTTGAAAAGCCTGCTTGAAGCCAATGAGTGAGTCATTCTCCGTTTTCTCCGAATAGTCTATGTACGCAATTCTGGAGTGTCCGCTTTTTATTAAATGATTGGTTGCATGCTCAACACCTGCACAACTATCGCTAGAAATATATGGCAAAGTGATTGTTTCATAGTTATTGGCGCTGATGATCACAAACGGAATCTTGTAAAATTTTTTAGGAAATGTCGGTTCAACTTCTTCTGAGTAGATTAGAATTTGACCGATAATTTTTTCAGCGAAGCTATCAAACATAACTTCAAACTCATTCGTTATATCTTGGTATTCAACAGGAATAACGAGTACATTTTTATTCGTTTGTTGCCGACGAATTTCTGCTAGAAGACCCATTTGAAATTTATCAGAAAAATTTGGCACATACACCAATAGAATTTGTACTTTGTTCTCATTTTTTTTATTTTGCTTCAATACAAAATTAGGAACAGAGTCAAGCGAAGCGATAACCTCTTCTACTTTTCTTTCTAACTCAGGGCTAACATATCTAGTTTTTCTAACAACGTGAGAAACTGTAGCTACAGAAACGCCAGCCATTTCCGCTACTTCTTTAATAGTCGTCAAAAAATCACCATTTTCTATTTTTATCTAATTCACATCATACTACAAGGTATCAGTAAAGTGAACGTTTTTATAAGTGCTGAAGAAGGCAATGAATCGACAATGGCAGGAATTGATCTGTATTAAATCTGACTCTCAAGATTATTGAAGCATCATTGAATACGGCCTTCGAGAAAACATCAAATACTCAAGTATTTGATGTTTTCTGCTTTAAGTTACTTCTTTTTTACTAAAGCCCATTTGGGAAGTGAATGGTTTCATTCTTTTTAGAAGATTCGAAACAAGCATCAATAATGGTTGTTAGTCGTAATAGTTCTTCTGCTTTAATAAAAGGTTCGGCTTTTCCATCGATTGTTAAGGCAAAGTTATCATAAAACTCGACGACATTGCTTTTAACATAAGGTAAGGGGAAGGTTTCGATGGAATCATCATTTCTCGGAGCCATCGTTTTTGTAAGTCCAGCGCCAGTTTCGACAGGGACTGCTTCCTTAGCTAGCTCTCCAGTCAAAGTTACGTAATTTCCGTTGAGCTCAAAGTCCTCAATTACCGCGGTCCCAATTGATCCAACCGTATACCATTCAGGCAATTCGATAAAATTCGACGTTCCGACTTCTAAATAGGCTTTTTTTGAAGTATCGAAAACTAGCTCTATTTTGAATCCATCGTCTACCTCATGGCCCAAAAAATGATTTAGTGTTGCGTGAAGATGAACGATCTTTTGATTTGGGAATAAAAATAAAATCCGATCAATTAGGTGAACGCCCCAATCCAACAGCATACCGCCGCCTTGTGCCTTTTCTCTACGCCAATCTTTTGGAATCCCGCGTGATCCTTGTACACGATTTTCAACGTATAGTAGTTCGCCCAACTTGTTTTCTTCGAGTAATTTCTTCGTGATTAAGAAATTTTCATCCCAGCGTCTATTTTGGTGAACGGTAAATTTTTGCCCACTTTTTTCAGCAGCTGCTAAAATTTCTTCCAACTCTTTAGTATTCAATGTAACTGGTTTTTCTGAAATAACGTGTTTTCCTGATTGTAAAGCTTGGATTGCGATTGTCTTATGGGTATCGTTTGGCGTTGCTATTAAGATAATATCAATCGTGGGCTCTGCCAGTAAATCCGCCAATGAGGGGTACTTTTTGATTGTTGACGAAATAGTTGAATAATCCTTTTCTGAATCACTATCAAAAACCCCCGTGATCTCAACATATTGGCTCTCCTTAATTCGTTTGATATGTTGTTTCCCCATTCCGCCAAAGCCTACTAAGCCAACTCTTTTTTTCATGCTAAAACATCCTTTCTATTAAAACATTCCTCAATATATTTTTTAGAGTGAATAAGTATTTGTTCCGCCTCGCTTTTGTTCTCACTCTTGAACTCCAAAGTAAGATCCTTTGAATAGTGCTGCTCTTTCAGGATTTCAAAAATCGTTCTCCAATCAATGCTTCCTAATCCTAATGGAGCAGGTCTGTACCAACCAAAATCGTAGGGATGCTCCCGTTCTATCTGTTTTCCAAAAATTCCATATCTGCTGAGATTATCAGTTTCAACAAAAACCTCCTTTACATGAATGTTGAAAATTCTATCGTAATAATCAGTGAGTGCTTTCAGATAGTCGATTTTCTGCCATATAAGATGGGAAGGATCAAAATTTAGCCCGAAGTTCTCATTGGGAATTCTGGAAAACATTTCATCCCAAAGCTCAGGGCTATACGAAATAGTTGCAGGAAAGCCATTTTTATCCCATGAAGGCATGGAACAATTTTCAATCGCGATTTTGATCTTTAGCTGTTCAGCATAGTCCACGATGGGATGCACAAGTGAATCTAACAAAGTAAAGTTTTCCGCAATTGATTTACTGGCATCTCGTCCTAAAAAGGTACTAATTTGTGGAATCCCATTTTCAAAAGCAAAATCAATCAGGCGGTATAAATTGTTTATGTGCAGCTGTCTTAAGTGTTTTTCCTCGGTCAAAATATTTTGATAATAAGCTAAAGAAGAAAAACGAATTTCGTTTTCACAGAGTTTGGATTTTAAACATTCAGTATCGAAAGTAGCCAGACGTTGAATCGAACTTGGTGTTAGGGAAACTTCTAATTGAGAGTAGCCGAGTTGCGTAGCTAAAAAGACCTTATCTAATAGAGAACTGTTGAAACAGTTGGTCAAAAATCCTAGTTTCATAAAAACACGTCCTTTTTACGTAAATTTTGTATTTATACTTCAAAGATACATCGGTTTTGTAAAATTTGCAACTTTTTTCTTAGGTTTATATCGAATTTAGCTAATAATCAACGTAAAAACGAAAAAAATATTGACAAAGGATTTTCCCGATGGTAGGATTCAGGTGTGGAAAGCGCTAACACAAATAAATTTACGTAAAAAGGAGTGGCGGTTTTGGAAGTTGGATACATGACAAATGGTTTCGGCGGGTTAGTAGGTACAGGCGGCGGTGTCACCAATGTTAGGGAGGCAAAATATCTTTCTTTAATTGATGAGGACGAGGTGATAAAGAAAATCTCTGAAGTTGGGTATCGCTACATTGAGTTGTTTGATGGAAATTTAGAGAAATTTGATGATTCGCCAGAAAAATTGAAAGCGTATTTAGCTGAAACGAATACGAAGATCTTAGGGATTTATACAGGGGCAAACTATATTTATACTGATGCATTTGAAGATGAATTTTTCCGAATCAAAAAAACGATTGAAAACATGAAGAAGTTTGGAGCAAAGCATTTAGTTCTTGGAGGCGGAGCAATCCGTGCAAAGGGAAATAATACAGAAGACTATAAGATTTTAGCGAAAAATCTTGATCAGGTTGCACAGTTTGCTAAAGAAAATGGCATCATTGCAAGTTATCATCCTCATCTAGGATCGGCGGTCGAGACGCCTGAACAAATTGATCAGCTGTTTTCGTTAACAAACATTTGTTTTTGTCCAGATATCGCTCATCTTGTGGCTGGCGGTGGAGATGCTTTGGCGTTGATCAAGAAATATCGTGAACGAATCGAATACGTCCATTTAAAGGATCTGAAAGGATCAGAATTTGTTCCATTGGGAGAAGGGGACATCCCATTAGAAGAAATTATTCGCTACTTAAAAGAGGACGGTTTTTCGGGGGATTGGCTAGTAGAAATTGATGGCTACTCAGGGGATTCTTACTACGCTTGCGAAGCTTCTTACAAGTTTTTAGAACAGTTCTTTGAAGTATAGGGGGAGAATTATGAAGTTTATCAGAAAAATGATCGCTTTTTCATTAGTTTTACTATTTGCGACTGGATGCGGTTCGGATTCTGCAGCTAATAAGGAGGCGTTAGAAAAAACAGATGGAAAAGACGAAATTGTGTTAGATGAAAACGATATAAAATCGACAGGACCGAACGGAGAAAAAGCCGCACCCGCCAGTTCTTTAACGCTGACAGATGAAGAAATCGCAAAATTGAAAGCCGGCAATTATTCAGCGGCAATTTCGTTTCATTATGCTGGAAATGACTGGTCCTCAGCTCAGCAAAAGGGACTGGAGGATACCTTCAAAAAATATGGGATCAATATTGTCGGAACAACCGATGCGAATTTCTCTGTTGAGCAACAGGTATCCGACTTGGAAACATTAACTGCTCTTAATCCAGATGTGATGATTAGTATTCCCACAGATGCCAAAGCGACATCTGATGCCTTCAAGCGCGTAAGTGGTCAAGGAATCAAGTTAGTCTTTATGGACAATGTACCTGATAATTTTGTTGCTGGTGAAAATTACGTTGGGGCTGTTTCAGCTGATAATTACGGAAATGGTGTTATCGCTGCGGAGCTGATCGGAGACAAGTTGAAGGGCAAAGGAAAAATTGGGATTGTTCATTACGATGTTGACTACTTCGTTACGAATCAACGATTAGAAGCATTTGAAAAAACGATTAAGAAAGAATATCCGGATATTGAAGTTATTGCAAAAACTGGTTTTTCAGATGTCAACCAATCTACTGAAGTCGCTGACGCGATGCTGACCCAAAATCCAGATTTAGAAGCGATTTTTGCAATTTGGGATATTCCTGCCGAGGGTGTCTTATCCGCACTTACCTCTGCTGGGCGCGAGGATGTTTTTGTCAGTTCGATTGACTTAGGCGATAACATTGCTAAAGAAATAGCTCAAGGAAAAGTTTTAGGTGTGGGCGCTCAATTACCTTACGATCAAGGCGTAGCGGAAGCAACCATGGCAGCCTATGCTTTATTAGGAAAAGAGACACCTTCTTATGTGGCTGTTCCGGCAACAAAGGTGGAAAGAAATACCATTGTTTCTGGCTATGAGATGGTTTACCACAAGAAAGCACCAGGCTTTATTACTGAAGAATTAGACAAATGATAGTAGAGGGTGAACGCATGCTTGATTCTATTTTAAAAATGAACAGGATTGAAAAAAAGTTTGGTGAAACAAAAGTTTTAAAGGACGTGGATTTTACCTTAAAAAGAGGAGAAGTTCATGCATTGGTTGGTGGCAATGGTGCAGGAAAGTCAACTCTTATGAAAATAATGACAGGTGTCTACTCAAAAGATGGTGGGGAAATTCGGATCGAGGATCAGCTAGTTGATTTTAAAAATCGCGAAGATGCCTCAAAAAACGGAATTGAAATGATTTTTCAGGAATTGTCTCTCGTTCAATCGATGACAGTGGCACAGAATATTTTTCTTGGGAGTGAACTGCAAAAAAACGGATTGATTGATGAAAAGGAAATGAATAGGAAGGCACGATCAGCCCTACTTAATTTAGGAATAGATATCAATCCTAAAGCAAAGGTCGAAAGCTTAAGTGTTGGACTAAGCCAGATGGTGGAAATTGCGAAAGCGGTTATTAAGGATGCTAAAATTCTGGTTTTTGATGAACCGACAGCCTCTTTGTCAGATGGAGAGTCAAAACAGCTTTTTCAGCTGATCAATGATCTAAAAGATAAAGGTGTAACAATGGTGTACATCTCGCATCGAATGAATGAAATCATGAATATCGCAGATCGTATCACTATATTAAAGGATGGAACCAACGTTTTAACAGATGAAATCGCTAACTTATGCTTAGAAGATATTGTTTCGTTCTTTGTTGGCGAAAACGGACCGACTTTTGAATGGAAAAAACGTGATTATTCACAGGATGAGTCAATTTTAAAGGTAGAGAACTTAACCATTAACCATGCCATTTCCGAGATATCCTTTGAAGTTAAGAAAGGGGAGATACTTGGTATTGCTGGATTGATGGGTAGTGGTCGAACGGAGATTTTGGAAGGTCTATTTGGCATCAGTCCAATAGAATCTGGAGAGATCTATATTGATAATCAAAAGAGTGCGATAAGAAATACTCGAGACGCTATAAAATCGGGTTTGGGCCTAGTGCCTGAAGACAGAAGGAAGCAAGGATTGGTACTGTCTCACTCCGTGAAAGAGAACAATATTTTACCTATTTTAAAGAAATTGTCCTTTATTGATTTCGTAATTGATGAAAAAGAATCACAAAAAGTAACTAAAAAGAACGTTTCGGACTTCAATATTAAAACTTCAAGCATAGACAAAAAAATCAGCCTATTATCAGGCGGAAATCAGCAAAAGGTTGTCATATCAAAATGGTTGAACACAAATCCTAAAGTGATGTTATTGGATGAACCGACGGCCGGGGTTGATATCGGAGCCAAAACGGAAATCATTAATATCATTCGGGAGTATGCCGATAAGGGAAACGGTGTCCTGTTTGTTTCTTCAGAGCTTGCAGAGCTATTGGCAGCATGTGATCGTATCTTGGTTCTTTTTGATGGAAAGATAGTGAATGACATTAAACGAGAAGAAATTTCATGTGAGGAGGAACTACAGCATGCAATCCAAGCAGGCTAATTTAGAAAAAAAGACATCCGATACTAAAATCGATTTGAAAACGATCGAGTGGAATAAATACATGGTTTACATCGTATTTGTTATTGTTTTTCTAGCTTTCTCAATTTTTTTAGGAAATAAGGGCTTTTTAAGCTCCAACAATCTGCTAAATATCCTAAGACAAACGTCAATGATCTCTATCATGGCCGTTGCAGGAACGTTTGTATTGGCGGCGGGTCAGATTGATTTGACCGTAGGCGCGGTTGCAGCGATGACAGCCATGTGTGTGTCTTTAGTCCTGCAAAGTACGAACTCGATTATTTTAGCCTTACTAACCGGTTTAGGATTTGGCGTCATTTGCGGAGCGGTGAATGGTTTCTTGGTTACTATTCTTAAAATTCCAGCATTTCTTGCCACATTGGGAATGATGCAGATTATTCGTGGGTCGGCTATGTGGATTACTAATACCGCGGCAGTTCCGATCAAGAACAATCAATTTAATAGTGTCTTTGGTATAGGCAGCGTTGGTGGTATTTCCGTCCTGATTTTATGGACAATCCTGTTTTATGTAGTTGGTGTATTTCTATTTAACAAAACGCCATTTGGGAAACATACATTAGCTACTGGTGGGAATGAATTATCTGCAAAATACAGCGGGATAAATACGAATCTCATCAAGTTGAAGGTATTTATTATGTCAGGCGCATTCGCCGCGTTTGCCGGGATTTTATACGCCGGAAGAATGCAGTCAGGAAGATACTCTTTTGGTGATGGTGATGAAATGTCTGTCATAGCGGCTGTGGTTCTTGGCGGTGCAGCTATGAACGGAGGCTCGGGTTCTGTTATAGGTGCATTGGTCGGGTCATTATTGATGGGGATTATCAAAAATGCTTTGATCTTGGCAGGGTTGAGTTCTTCTCAACAAACCATTGTTCAAGGGTTGATTATCGTTTTCGCAGTTGCACTTAGCAATTTATCAAGTAAAAAAAATAATTAAAACATTAAAGGAGAGATATTAAAATGATCAAAAAAATTAACGTTGGACTAATCGGAGCAGGATTTATGGGGAAAGCACACGTAGTAGCCTATTCAAATATGCCAAAATTCTTTTGGCCGGCGCCAGCAGTTCCTGTGTTAAAGGTAGTTTGTGATATTGAAGAAGAGATCGCTAAAGAAGCAAAGGATCGCTTTGGTTTTGAAGAAGCAGTCACTGATTGGAAAGTAGTTGTGAATAATCCAGATATTGATGTTGTCAGCATCTGTACACCAAACGATTCTCACGCAGAAATTGCGATCGCTGCCCTAGAAGCTGGAAAGCATGTCTATTGTGAAAAACCAATTGCTAGTACTCATCAGGATGCCAAAGCAATGAGTGAAGCCGCAGGAAAAGCAGCGAAAAAAGGCATTATCTCAATGTGTGCGTATCAATACCGTCGTGTTCCAGCTATAGTTTTGGCTAAGAAGTTTATTGATGAAGGGTCAATCGGGGAAATTCTAAATGTACGGGCACAATATCTGCAAAGCTGGTCTGCTGATCCAGATTCTCCTCTTTCTTGGAGATTCCAAAAAGCCATCGCAGGAGCAGGGACATTGGGCGATATTGCGACACACGTGATTGATATTTCTCAATACTTAGCTGGAAACATCAGTGAAGTCGTTTCTACGGTGAAAACCTATATCAATGAACGCCCAGTGCAAGAAGGCGGAGTGGATCTATTAGGTACGGTGAAACTTAACGGGGATGTGAAAAAGGAACCTGTAGATGTAGATGATGAAGCGTCATTCTTGGTTAACTTTGAAAGTGGCGCAGTCGGAAGTATTGAAGCTACCAGAAATGCTTGGGGGCGAAACAACTTTATCTCAATTGAGGTTCATGGCACAAAGGGTTCTTTAATCTTTAACTATGAACGTCTAAACGAGCTTCAAGTTATGTTTGCAGATGATCCAGATGATCGAAAAGGATTCAAAACCATTTATACAGGGCCGGCCCACTTCTATGGAGAAGTCACTTGGAATATTCCAGGAATGAATATTGGTTATGGAGAGTTAAAAACAATTGAAGCCTATGAATTCATCAAAGCTGTAGTTAGTGGAAAACAACCGTCAACTAGTTTTGCAGAAGGCTATAAAGTGGACCTAGTCACTGAGGCAGTCATCAAATCTTCAGAGACAAAGGCTTGGACGAAAGTAGCAGAATAGATCATTTAAATAAATAAGAGGCCCATTGATCATCAGAATGGTCCTCTCTATCATTGAAAAAATTTGAGAGGAGTTTATTTATGAAGCTAGGAATTGTAAGTGCAATTTTTGATCAAAGCAACTTCGAGGAAATGATCGATATCGTAGCTGATACGGGTTTGGAATGTGTCGAGGTCGCTTGCTGGCCAAAAGGAAAAGCGGAACGACGCTACGCGGGTGTTTCTCATATTGATACGAAGAATTTAACAGCAGAAAAAGCGCAAGAGATTTTGGCTTATTGCGAGAAAAAACAGGTAGAAATTTCGGCGTTGGCCTATTATCCTAACCCATTAGATGAAAATCTAGAAAAACGTCAAGAAGTTATTGATCATTTGTATTCACTCATTGATGCAGCCAAACTATTAGGCGTAAATTTGGTGACCACTTTCTTAGGAAGAATGCCAAGCAAAAGTGTTTCTGAAAATCTGAAGGAGGTAGCAAAAGTTTGGCCGCCAATTCTACAATACGCGGAGGAACAAGAAATCAAAATCGGGATTGAAAATTGTCCAATGCTTTTTACAGAGGATGAATGGCCTGGTGGACAAAATCTGATGACAACACCTAGTAATTGGCGAAAAGTTTTTGAAATTCTGGATAGTGACAACTTTGGGATTAACTATGACCCTTCTCATTTTGTTTGGCAGCACATAGACTACATTGAACCTCTTTATGAGTTTAAAGATAAGCTGTTCCATGTCCATTATAAGGATATTAAGCTGTATCCAAACAAACTGAAGGATGTAGGCATTATGGCAACGCCGCTGGAATATATGTCACCTAAATTACCAGGGCTAGGCGACGTGGATTGGGGAAAATACGTCTCTGCGTTGACCGATATTGGATACAACGGATACACCTGTATCGAAGTTGAAGATCGTGCATACGAATCTGATTATGAAGATGTCAAACGTTCAGTCAGACAAAGTGCTCATTATTTGCGGAATTTTGTTTAGGGGAGGTTTCCTTGGAAAAGCAAAATAAAAAGATAATTGGTGTAGATATTGGCGGGACGGCCATTAAGTTTGCATTAATGGACACGCAAGGGAGAATTGCAAAAAAGTGGTCGATTCCAACAAATATTTCTGAGAAAGGAAGGTTTATTCCGGCTGAAATCGGTTCATCTATCCGCCGTTCGATAGACAAAGATACGTTAAAAGAGGTCGAAGGAATCGGGATTGGTGTTCCTGGGGCAGTCTCATCAGACGGAGAGATTGTCGTCAGAGCAGTCAATCTTGACTGGGAGCAGCTACCTTTGAAGAAAATGATCAAACATGAATTGGGCATTGAGGCTTGTTTACTAAATGATGCAAATGCAGCTGCTTTAGGTGAAATGTGGAAAGGGGCTGCTCGAGGTAGAAAAAATCTGCTTTTTGTTACTTTGGGTACAGGAGTAGGTGGTGGCATCATCTTGAATGGTGAGGTACTAAATGGCTGTCATTCTGCTGGAGGCGAAATCGGTCATATCCCTAATCGATCTGATGAGAATAGACTATGCGGCTGCGGTGGCAGAAATTGCTTGGAAACCTTTGCCTCTGCGAATGGTCTCGTGCTATCTATGCGAAAAAAACTGGAGCAGTTAAATGAATCTTGGCCAGCAATTACTCCGCCGATCATTTTTGAAAAAGCCGCTCAGAACGACGAGGCGGCTAAAGAGGTTTTGAATGAGTTTCTGACTGTTTTAGCCCAAGCGTTAGCGGGGATTATGAACACGATTGATGTGGAAGAAATTATTATTGGCGGTGGATTATCTGAAGCAGGAGCTTCTCTATTAGAGCCGTTAAAGGAGAAGTTGGAAAATTATGTTTTTCCGCAAATAAGGAATCACTTCTCTTTAAAAAAAGCTTTATTAGGCAATGATGCGGGAGTCTATGGAGCCGCTTATTCCTATTTATTGAAGAATGCTGTATAAATCCATCTAGTAACAAGAGTGATCCAAATTAGCTTTCTCGTAAATATTCCAAATCTTTCCTATTTGATAGGAGAGATTTTTTGTTTACTAGTATAAAAGTCGGTTAGAGAGAGACTAAAAGCAGAACTATTCATTATCTTTAGGACAATAAAAAAACTGCTAGCCAATTGGTTAGCAGTTAATGGATAGTAAAAAACATCACAGGAGGGATTCGAACCCCCGACCGTCCGCTTAGAAGTTTAATGAGTAAATTTTACCTAAATACACTTAAATAGAGCAGAATAGCTTTGTATCAACGATAAACAGTTCTTCATCGAGTCACCAAAATGGAATTTTATGGTAGCAAATTAGCTAACAAATCAATCAGAGTGTTAGCAAGTCGTTAGCAGAACTTTTTGATCAAAAGAAGAAATTTATACGTATTGAGAGAACACATTCTGAAAGGGATGTGTTTTTTTATTAAAAAACATTTTGAGTAATTAGCAATGAAATCCTTCTAGGACTGTTTTGTTACAATATTGTAATAATGATAAATAGATTTGTTACAATTGAAATCACATCATATTGTATAATTACAGTTGTAGAAACATCAGATAATACAATATATAGTGTGGAGGTAAATATGTTACAAAACGAATTCAAAAATTTTAACGACTCAATAAAAATTTTTGGTGAGAGTGAGATTCTTCGAGAAAAAAGAGATATGTTGATTTCAGATTTCAAGAAGAAATTTCCTGACAAATGTGTAGAGAATGGAATAGAAATCAAAACTTCGGATATAAGTTTTATATCTCAAGGAAGTTTTAAACTTCAGACAACTATCAGGTCAAAAGATGGGGAAGTCGATTTAGACCAAGGTGTAATTTTCCCCTTAAATATACAAGATAATGATGATCCTAGAAAAATTAAAGTATTAGGAAAAAAAGCCTTAGAGATAGAGAATATTCGTTCTCCAAAGATTAAGGAACCCTGTATTACCGTAAGTTATTTAAAAAATGGAGAGGAACATATTCACTTAGATTTTCCCATGTACGCGGATTACAATGGCACTCTGTTTTTAGCGAGAGGCAAGGAATTTGGAGATTATTCTTGGGAAGTTGCTGATCCGAAAGGTTTAAATGAATATATTATCTCTAAATTAACGAGTGAGACTGGACAGCCAAGACGAATAATTCGTTTTATAAAGAAATGGAAGCAAGAAGTATATTCTTCTAATGATTCTTCCGAAAAGAAACCGCCTAGTATCGGCCTAACCCTTTTAGCTGTTGATAGCTTGATAGAGGATTCATCTGATTTGGTTGCACTGAGAAATGTATTTGAGAAAATTCGAAATCAATTCACCGTTGTTTCAGATCAGGAAGGTAATATTATATCTGCAAAGATTACTCATACTTTGCCTGTTTCACCATTTTCAAATGTATTTACAAAGTTTGATAGATCAGATAATCACGGAATTACGTTTTACAAAAAGGTAAGCAAGGCTTTAGTTGATTTGGATAATGCATTAGCTTGCGATAATGAACATGATGCAGCTACTTATGTTGTAAAAGTATTAGGAAGTGAATTTTCTGTTCCAGATAAAGAAATAAAGGCTAGTAATGTAAAAGTGCAGAGGGAGCATAGTTTTGGTTAACAAACCCAATTACATTGAAATCATCAATCAGTATGAGGAATTTTCATTTGTAAAACAGAAAGAAGAGTCAGTTCTTTTCGAATATAAAAACGGGAAGGACTTTACACTTTTTCATTTCAATTTAGATTATGATTACAATGAGCAGATGCCCTTTATTTTTGCAAATAATTTTGAAGAAGATTTTCCTCATGTTTTATTAGAAAGTATTCAGTATGAAAATATAGATTATAAATATATTTGTTTGTACGAGAAAGAAGAGTATGTATTTTCTGATTTGAGTGAGCTAGAAAAGGTTCATTTTTTATTAAATAGATTGCAGTCTTTGCTTAGTTTAAATGGTAATGAACGAGAGAGAGAATTTCAGAAAGAGTTTTTAAATTATTGGAACTCACAAGTTACGACAAATTTTATGCCGCATACTTTTATTAGTTGTAACGAAGAGTTTCTCATTCTCGACTATTATTTAAACAAAGGTTCTTACCGAGTTTTAAGTAAAGATAAGATTCTCAATGATATCTCTAAATGGAAAAAAACTAAAGAACTGGGACTATTGATCCCCATTACGGATAAAAGAGGGATTATACCGCCTACAAAACAAAAAGGATGGACGAATGAAACAATTCTTTCGATCTTAAAGAATTGTCAAGAAAATAAAATTTCACCAGAGACATATCAAGCTCTAAAAAAAACCGTGATAAAAAAGAAAAAAGTTGATCTTTATTTTACTATGGCTTTTGAAGATGAAAGAAGTTTACTTTTTGGTTGTAGTCTGTTCTTTAAGAATTCGGGTGCAAAACTCTTTTTCGATAAAATTGCAGATGATGTTGAGAAAGTAGAACCTTTTATTGTTTATAGAGAAGATTATACTTATTTAAATCAATGTATAGGGAATAATACTGTTGAAAAAAAAGTGGCAGTTGTTGGTTGCGGTTCGCTAGGGTCGTATGTCGCTAATGAACTGGTGAAGTCTGGTGTAAAAAATTTAGCCTTGGTTGATGATGATATTTACTCAAATGAGAATACTTTCAGACATACTTTACTTCATTTTTGGAAAAGATTTAATAAAGCTGAAGCACTGAAGCACACTCTTGAAAGTGTTCATCCTGAAATATTTGTCGAATCATTTACTCAACGTATTAATAAGAATAATGTGGAGTCTTTTATAGTAGACTATAATATTGATGTGTTAATTTTTTGCATCGGTTCAACGGATCAACAAGTTGCCATTTCAAAAATTCTACATACCAATAAGTGCGATTGTACGGTTCTCTATTCCTGGTTGGAAGGAGATGGTAAAGAAAGCCATACATTAGCTATTCCAAAAAATGCGAAAGGTTGCTACCAATGTTTAAAACAAGAATTGAAAGAAATTTTTCCTACTATAGAGTTAAATGAGCATGAAAACTGGATTCATGATGGTTGTGGTGGAACTAGAAGCAAATATGGTAATCGACTATTATTGATTGCTACTAACGGAGTGCTAGAGTGCTTTGAAAAAGCTCTACGTAGAGATTATACTTTTGCCATTTCTTCAGGCATAGTGAGAGGTCTGAATGATAGTAAATTAGCGGGTAGTGGATGTGAGTATTGTGGAGAGAAGGATAAAAAAATTTAAGTTACCAAATAAAAGTACATTGATAGTTCATGTGAATGTTTTACATCAATTTGAAAAGTATAGGCAAGCAGAAAAATATACTCCTGAAAGTGGTGGCTTTTTACTTGGTTGTTAAAATTCTAATAATGATTCTATTCTTTTAGATAATATTACTTTGCCACAAAGTGAGGATAATCAAGGTTTGGTAAGTTTCTTATTAAAAGATAAAAAACATTTTCAAAAATTAGATGAGTTCAGAAAAGAAGGTTCATATTTTATAGGAACTTGGCATACTCACCCACAAGATTTTGTTAATCCTTCTCTGACAGATAGGAATGATTGGAAGAAGAGTATTAAGCATGAAAAATCTGCTGCTGATTTTATGATTTTCATCATTGTTGGAAGGAAAGAAATCGGCGTTTGGGTAGGAAATGAGAATCAGAAGATATTAAGAATCAGGGAGGGTTAAGTATTGAGTTGGACCAAATCGAAGATGTATGCAGTTATAAAAGTTTGGATACCACTTTTCCTACTTTTTTCTCTATTTTTCTTTGTAACGTCTTTATTGAATAATACTCTTATTGTAAGTGTACTTCAGTTAATGCTAGGCGATGAGAAAAAGGAAGTTGTTATAAAATTATGTGAGTACCTCAATACAAGTATTTCTTTTTTCCTTGGTGTAGTTCTGGTTCTACAAGTATTGACTTTTTTTAGAAATAAGAACTCAAATCAAGTTTTTAATTCTAATGGGAATATTAATTACGATTATTCTTATGCTACTTATATTATTGCGGCAAAGGTGTTGGGATATAATCAAGTTCAGTTGGCTGGAGTACCAATTGGTATGCAGTATAAATTGGTTTTAAGAGGAACATTTTCTAATATCATAGTGGATGTGTGGGACAATCATTATGTTGATGTTGTCTCTACTAAGGCGAAGGAATATGTCCGAGTGGAGAAAGAAAATTTTAATGGTAATCACAACAAAAAAATGAATTTAGTTATCAGTGATACATATCGAATAGAATCTAGCTCTATTGATGAAAAATATGTTGAAAATCCTACAATCAGGATTGAATCATGTTTCACTGATTCTGAAATTAGATATTTAAATAAACCTTTAGTCAATAAGGTAAGACAAGTTCTTCAAAAAGAAGTTGATGAGACTGTTAAAGAGCTATATGTTTTTTCTTCAGCGAATCCTAAGAATAATTTAGATATAATAACTTCTTGTTTCAGAAAATTTGGTCGTTTTCAAATACAAAAAGTTTTTGTAGTACAATTCGATGAAGAAAAGTACAAAAAAGCAAAACGTGTTATCTAAATGTTTAGCGATAGTTAGCTATTATATGAAGATGAAATAGATATTAAGAACCTTTTTACGATAATCAAGCCCAGCCGACGAACACGCCCCAGCGTGGGCGGCGAGCTGGAAGCTTGTCTTTGGGACGCGCTTGCGCGTCCCAAAGCGTTAACCCCCAGTATCTAACTAGGGGGGTAGTAAATACAACATTTCTAACAAAATGCACGTAGGAACGCTTGATACAACAATCTTTCTACTAAATCAATGAGGTGTGAGGTAAATTTGTTTACTTCACACTTTTTTCTATGAAGGAGAATGCTATGAATTTTAGTAAAGTATTGAAGGGAAAACGAACTCAGTATGGTGTCTCGCAACGTAAGTTGTCTGTTTTGAGCGGCTATTCTAGAGAACACATTAATCGTATAGAAAATGAGAAAGAGATACCATCAGAAAAAATGAAAGAGACTCTACTTACTTGTTTGGAAAGAGTGAATCCAGAAAATGATTTTGAACTGGTTTTTGATTACGTTCGTTTAAGATTTGAGAGCCATGATGTTTCATATATCTGTGAAAATATTTTACAAATCAAAATGAAGTATATGGTTTATGAAGATTATGCCTTCTACGGTTATATAGCGAAATATGTTTTTAGTGACATTCAAATAATGATATCGCCCGAGGAGGATGAAAAAGGGACACTTGTTGAACTAAAAGGACTGGGGTGTCGAGAATTTGATAGTTTGCTAGTCGCTCAAAATCGTTCATGGTTCGATTTTTTCAATACATGTGAAAAAGAAAAAGTCCATTACAAACGTATTGACTTGGCAATCAATGATCGAGTTGGAATTCTCTCCATTCCTTATCTAGCGGAAAAGTGTTCGAAAAAAGAGTTACGGTCTAAATTCCGTTCATTCCGCTCCATTGATTCTGGAAGGCTAGAGGATGAAGAAGAAGCGGTAAGCTCTCTAGGAACAACGCTGTATTTAGGTTCTTTGAAAAGTGATATTTACTTTTGTTTTTATCAAAAGAATCACGAACAGCTTGTAAAGAATAGTATTGCTCTTGAAGATTCGACCGTTAAGAATCGCTATGAGATTCGCCTAAAAGATGATCGAGCTTATTATGCAATACAAGACTTACTGACACATCAAGATTTTGAACAAACAGTTTTTAACATCATCAATACATATATTGTCTTCCTTACTCCTATGAAAAATCAAAGTAAAAGAAAATGGCCTACTGATCAAACATGGAAACTATTCCTTGGAAAAACGAGAGAGAAACTCAAATTAACCTCAGAGCCGCAGCCTTATGATTTACGACGAACATTGGCATGGCTTAGAAAACAGGTTGCGCCTACCTTGAAACTGCTGCTTTTAATTGATCAGGAGAATGGTACAAATAGAATCATGGAAATGATATCCTCTACTGAATTTTCCCCACAACAAAGAAAGAAGTTTAAAAGATTCATACCATTGGAATGATAAGTTCAGTATACGAAAATGAAAATCTCCTCCACACGAAATGTGAAGGAGAAGAAACATGGAACTATGTTTACATTAATTGAGCTTAAATCACTTAGTACGAGTGGCAGCTCGTATACCGTTAAATAATTCAGCTCTAGCAGAGTATGATATTCTTTCTATCCATATGTTGTGGAGCAATATACGAACTAGGATAATTTTACTACTCTGCAAAAAGTATGATAGGAAACCAAAAAAAACAGCATTGGTCTCCTACCAATACTGTTGCTTAGCCTTAATAAACAGGATATAAAGCTATTCCTGAAAATTTTAAACAATTAAATTACAGAGAAACTCACAATAAAACACTAGATATTTCTCTTGAAATTGAGTAAAATATTTACTGTCAATGGCATCCATTGACTAAGGGCAACTTGATTGGTCATCGGAAGTGACTTAATCAGGGCTTGGTAGACTAGTTGGAGCTAGTAGACCAAGTGCCTTTTTTTATTTAATTACCTATCATACGACTACTATTTTAAAGAAAAAGGTAAAGTTAGTCAATTAGAAAATTTTTCTGGTGAACCTTGACCTAGAGCGTAGTCTAGAAGGTATCATTGATCTTTTAGTTTGCAAGGAAATTTTCAATTATTATTTTGTATAATGGAAGTAAGTTATTGTCACAGAAATATTTGTTTGAAAGCTAAACTGCTTGAGGCTTAACTTCTAATTATTGGTTCAGATGGATTAAGGAGAGCCGGATCGTAAGTGATGATATTTTTAATTACTTGTCAAAATGGAGAGATAAAGAGGTGGTAAGCAATTTACTTTTTTGATTTAATGAGACTATAATCTTTTGCATTTTACCTTTAAAAAAGTTGGGGTTAGTTATGAACGAGAAACCAGAATGGCTAAAGAAGATCGCCAATTTACCTGAAATTGACATGAACATGAAATTTTTTGGTGGGCACCAACAAAAGGTCCCTTTCGGATGGGTAGCAGAACGTGAGACGCACTTTGCCTTTGAGATCATGATCATTCTTGAGGGAACGCAACGAACGGAATTCGAGGGGCGTTCCTATGACTTTGATGAAGAGGATATTATCCTTATCCCACCAGGAACAAGTCATGAGAACTCTTGTGTATCAAAAGAAGGGATGCGTTATTTTTGTGTTCACTTTGACATTGACGATCCTGGAATTCAGCAAAATCTTTTGATGTATTGTCCGATTAAATTGAGTAAGGACAATAAGATTTTTCAAGAAATTGAAAGAGTACTGCTTACCTATATCGAGCTATTGGAGAAAGAATCTTTTTCTTTACGAGAAAAGTTATTAGTAGAAAAGCTGTTAATCGAATTGGTATTGAGCTTACTTGATTATGCTACGTTTGAGCAGGAAAAAATGGCGACATCAGATAATTCAACGATGGTTTTAGCGAAGTCGATCGCAGACACGATCCAACAAAACTTTCGTACATTTACGGAGTATCCGTTAGAGGAAAATCGCCAATTGCTTTCCATGAACTATATTGCGGCTTCTTTGAATATCAGTGAAAGCACCATGTTGAAGGTTTTTAGAAAGGTTTACTCTGTTAGTCCGAAGAAGTATTTAGATCAATTACGCTATAATCAATCAAAGTTTTTACTCCATCAGCCCAAGCTTTCTGTGAATGAGATTGCGGAAATTATTGGTTATCAAAATTTGTCTCATTTCTCTCGTCAGTTTAAAAAATGGAGTAGCTTATCTCCGAAAGAGTATCGAGAAGCGAATACTTAATTGAATAAAAGAATGGATCCTCTAGCTGAAAAAGTTAGAGGTTTTTTGTGTTTTACGGAAAAGGGTAAAAAATTACCGATTTTTGATATATAACCATCGTTCTAAATATTTTATGATAAGTACACAAATAAAAGTAAGCGATTGCAAATTAGTTTAACCATTTTGCAATCGCTAGCAGAAAAAAAGGAGAGAAACGATGAGCTATTTTGATCAGATTGAAAAGATTCAGTATGAGGGAACAAAAACAAACAATCCATTCGCGTTTCGTCACTACAACGCTGATGAAATCGTCATGGGTAAACCAATGAAGGAGCATTTGCGGTTCGCGATTGCCTACTGGCACACCATGACACAGGACGGTTCAGATCCTTTTGGTCAAGCAGTGAATCAACGGAGCTGGTTCGGAGCTACACCAATGGAAACAGCAAAGAATCGCGTGGAAGCATTTTTTGAACTTTGTGAAAAATTGGGTGCGGAGTACTTTTGTTTTCATGATGTCGACGTTGCACCAGAAGGAGAGACATTGGCGGAGTTCTTTGAAAACTTGGATGTGATAACTGATTTTATCAAGGAGAAAATGGATCAGACAGGAATCAAGCTACTATGGAATACAGCTAATATGTTTTCAAATCCTCGATATGTAAACGGTGCCGCTTCAACAAATCATGCGGATGTTTATAGTTATGCGGCAGCACAAGTAAAAAAAGGATTGGATATTTCGAAAAAATTAAGTGGCGAAAATTACGTTTTTTGGGGCGGACGTGAAGGCTATGAAACGCTGTTGAATACAGATATGAAATTTGAACAAGACAATATTGCTCGCCTATTCAAAATGGCGATCGCCTATGGAGAAAAAATCGGACACAAGCCGCAGTTTTTGTTGGAACCTAAACCGAAGGAACCTTCGAAACATCAATATGATTTTGATGCAGCGACGACTATGGCATTCATTCAACATTATGGTCTAACGAACGACTTTAAACTTAATTTGGAAGCAAACCATGCAACGTTGGCAGGGCACACTTTCGAACATGAAATCGCTGTTGCACGCTGCTACGATGCATTAGGGTCATTGGATGCGAATCAAGGAGATATGCTATTGGGTTGGGATACGGACGAGTTCCCTACGAATATCTATGATACGACTTTGGCAATGTATGAAGTGTTGGAGAATGGTGGAATCGCACCTGGTGGAATCAACTTTGATTCTAAAGTAAGACGCTCCTCGTTTGAAATGGAAGATTTACTTCTGGCTCATATTGCGGGGATGGACACGTATGCTCGTGGATTGAAAGCAGCAGCCAAACTAAAAGAAGATCGATTCTTTGACGACTTGAAGGCAGAACGATACAGCAGCTTCAAACAAGGAATCGGGGCGGATATTTTAGCAGATAAGGAAGATCTCGAATCGTTAACCGAACACGCCTTGAATGTTTCAACGATCGATTTACAGTCTAGCCATATCGAATATGTCAAATCACTGCTAAACGATTATTTAGTATAAGACATTCGGAGGTAGAAGCATGCGTTATGTATTAGGAATTGACTTAGGTACAAGTAGCTTGAAGGGAATACTGATGAATCCCGAAGGACAACAGATCACTGAGCAAAGCAGCGAGTATCCACTATTCAGTCCGAAACCAGGCTACTCTCAACAGAATCCTGATGATTGGATTTCGGCTTGCGAAGAGGTATTGGAAAAGATAGCGGCTGAAGTTGACGATTTTTTAAATGGATTAGAAGGCATCAGCTTTTCGGGACAAATGCATTCACTGGTTGTTTTAAATAAAAAAAATCAGCCAGTTTATCCGTCAATTCTTTGGAATGATGGACGAACGAGTAAGCAATGTCGACGTATAAATGACCGATTCGGTAAGAAGCTTCTTCAAATTACCGGAAACATCCCATTGGAAGGATTTACTTTACCAAAAATCCTTTGGCTACAGGAAAACGAACCACAAGTTTGGGAAAAGGTGGCAACAATACTATTACCAAAAGATTACCTGCGCTACTGGTTTACTGGAAAACTCGCGACAGAATATAGCGATGCAGCAGGATCATTACTGCTCGATATCGAAAAGCAGGCATGGTCAACAGAAATTATTGAGGAATTTGGAATTTCGGAGCAGATTCTGCCTGACTTGGTTCCTTCATTTGCGGAGGTTGGGAGTGTTCGTTCAGACCTAAAGCAAAGATTCGGCTTTGAGCAAGAGGTTCGTGTCTTTGCTGGTGGAGCAGATAATGCCTGCGCGGCTTTAGGTGCGGGATTAGCTGATGATGAAACAGGCTTACTTTCCATTGGCACAAGCGGCGTTTTAAGTAGCTATGAATCTGCGCGACAAGATTATGACGGGAAATTGCATTTCTTTAATCATGTATTGCCGGATAGATATTATTCAATGGGCGTCACACTGGCAGCAGGAAATTCGTTGTCTTGGTTTAAAGATACCTTTGCCAAGGAGCGTAGTTTTTCAGAACTATTAGAAGGTATCTCGGAAATTTCAGCAGGAAGCGAGGGGCTTCTGTTTTCTCCTTATATCGTGGGCGAACGTACGCCCCATTTTGACAGTAAAATTCGCGGTAGTTTTATTGGGATAAGCGGAGAACATTCTCTGCCTCATTTTACGCGAGCAGTATTGGAAGGGATTACGTTTAGTCTGAAGGACTCACAAGAAATAATGAACCGAAATGGAAAGCAGTTTAAACGATTGATTTCCGTTGGTGGCGGAGCAAAGAATTCAGATTGGCTACAGATGCAGGCGGACATTCTTGATACAGAGATTGTTTCACTAGCTGTAGAGCAAGGTCCCTGTGCAGGAGCCTGTATGATCGCAGCACTCGGCTCCGGTTGGTTTGACGATAGTCAAAGCTTAATCGAACGATTTGTTGTGTATAAGAACAACCGATACAAACCAAATAAACAAAATGCGAAACAGTATCAACTCATTTACCAAATATGGAAGAAGATGTATGCGGCTACAAAAGAGATTTGTCATTTAGAAAATGTGCTTCAAACAGGAAAGGAAGAGATGTAATGACGAAGATTCAAAATCCAATTATTCCGGGGATGGCACCCGATCCTTCGATTATTCGAGTCGAGGATACTTATTACATTGCCACATCAACATTTCATTGGAATCCAGCAATCCAAATTTTTCAGTCAAAGGACCTAGCAAACTGGGAATTGATTGATTATGCACTAAAGAAAGATGAAGTGAATTTAAGAGGAACCAACACACCTGCGGGCATTTGGGCGCCACATTTATCTTATGATCCTGAAACCAAAAAGTATTGGTTGGCTTATTCTCATATGGTCAATATGGCAGGACGTGAGTTCAATTCAGATTCCTATGCAATGTGGGCAGATGACATTAAAGGACCATGGTCAGAACCAATCTTTTTAACCGCAATTGGCTTCGATCCAGCAATTTTTCACGACGATGACGGCAAGCATTACTTAGCCATTTTAGAATGGGAAACCCGCGAAGGCTATCAAGCTCCTGGTCACATTGTCATCGCGGAGGTGGATTTGGTTAGCGGTGGAATCATTGGCGAGTGGCACCGAATCAATCATGGCTTTACAACCCGCGGGTGTGCGGAAGCACCACAGATTTATAAACGGAAGGATTATTACTATTTGTTGATTGCTGCTGGTGGAACAGGGTATGGACATGGCGTCGAAATTGGTCGATCGAAAGATATTTTTGGGCCTTATGAACCCCATCCATCAGGGGAGCCGATTATTACGTCCTCTCCAAAGCACTTATTTTCATTAGGTGATCCAGATGCGGGCCATTTTGAAATGTATAATCCGAATTCTGTGATGCAAAAAGCCGGACATGGTTCATTAGTAGAGACACCTACAGGTGAATGGTATGTTCCTCATTTGATGTCACGTCCTCTAGACGGAACCTTGCTAAATCCATTAGGACGAGAAACGTCCATTCAAAAAATGCACTGGACAGAGGATGACTGGTTGGAAATGGCGGACGGCTCAAACCTTGCGAAGATGGAGGTTGACGGTTTAGAGCATTCACTACTGATTGAAAAAAATGCATACGATGTACGGGATGATTTCGATGATGACTATAGTTTGAGCTTTATGACACCATACCGTAATCAAGAACCTACATGGGTCAATACGACTGATCGTTCAGGGTGTTTGCGAATTTATGGAGAAAATTCGTTCTTCTCACAGATCAATCCAGCAATCATGGCGACAAGAGCAACATCATTCTCTTATGAGATTCAAACCAAGGTGTCCTTCAAACCAGATCATTATTCAGAAACAGCTGGGGTCGGTCTTTATTATGATTCGAACAATTGGCTATACCTGCATTTAACCTACTCAGAAGAAGAAAAGGCGACAATTCTGACAGTCCTGCAGGCGAAGCTGGGAGAGCGCATCGAATACAGCAATCATCGCCTTGTTGTAGATAAGGACACGATCGAGTTAAAGATCACCTATGATCATGGATTTGCAACTTTGATGTATCGGCAAGACAACGAGTGGAAAAGCTTTGTTGAAGGAATTGATATTACTTATCTATCTGATGAAGGTGTCAATGGAGAGCCGGGAGAGATCGGCGGATTTACTGCCTTATTCAACTTCATTGGTTCAGTCGATGCGCACCAACGTGATTCTTATGCTGATTTTGACTATTACTATGTAACGAATGCGTAGCTTTGAAAGGAGAAAAAAATGAGTACAACAGTATCATTAAAACGTTTAGTTCCAGGTTTGATTATTGGACCAGCTTCTTGGCTAGGACCATACATCGCCGCAGCCAGCTTATTTTTACCTGCATTGATTCAACAAATTGATGCACAAAATAAAATTCAATTGGTCGCGCTATTTTCGACTTGTGGAATGGTGGTCGCAGCTATTTCTAATATGGTTGCAGGTTATCTGTCGGATCGTACACGCTCTCGTTTTGGAAAAAGAACTCCTTGGCTTGTTGGTGGTGCTGCGGCATTTATGGGTTCGATGATCCTTGCTTCAACAGCTAACAGTATTCCATTTCTGTTAGTGAGTTGGATGATCGGACAAATAGCATTGAACTTTATTGTTGCACCAATGGTGGCATGGTTGGATTTAGCGCCAGAAAATGGTAAGGGAACAGCTTCAGGTGCTTACGGCGGTTTAGGTATGGCTCTGGGGAATAACGGGTTTACAATCTTTGCAGCAATGTTTTTAGGACAATTTCGATTAGGATTTATTGTTTTCGGTATTATGACCTTTGTGGGTACACTCATTGCGGCAATTATCGTACGTGAGCCATCAAATCTAGATGAAGAACAAATCGATCCTGAGAAAAAGGAAAAGACATCGTTAAAAGCAGCGATGAAAATATTTCCTAGTTGGAAAATTGGTCGTGACTATTATTTAGCCTTGATTGGTAAGTTGTTTCAAGGAGTCGGAAATTTTTCAATTACAGGGTATCTATTGTTCATTATGACAGACTTCTTACACAAGGGGACAGGAGCGACGCAACATTCTATCCAATTGATTAATACGATTATGTTGATTTTCGGAATCGCGATGGGCTTTATAGCTGGTCCTTTGTCTGACAAATATAAGGTTTTGAAATTGCCAGTGGGTCTGTCGACTATTTCATTAGGAATCGGAGCGCTCAGCATGTTCATCCTGCAAAATGATTTAGGAATTTTGATTTATGGTTTCGCGGCCGGATTGGGGATGGGCATCTGGAATTCCTTGGACAATTTATTGAATCTAGAAGTTATTCCTGATAAGAACCGTGTTGCCTTTTTCTTAGGTGTCTACAATTTAGGGAATACAATCACGCAAGCAATTGCTCCAGTTTTAGCAGCTTTTGTTATTTCTCAGTTCAGTTTTTCTTCTATCTTTATCGTATCGTTCATTTTCTCAGCAATTGGAGGTTTGTGCATCTTATCCATTAAATCTGTTGCAAGATAGTTTGGTTGGGATGATTTAATTGAAAAAAGATTGTTATGTGGTAAAGCAGATTAGCAGACAAGGGGAAGAGATAATAGAAAAATTTCAAACTTATAGGGATGCTTTATGTTGTGCGACAGATTATAGAAAGGTTAAAAAAAGCAAAATCATGAAATCTAATAAGCAAGTTAACCAGTTCAAATTTTAGTTTGGTTAATGAATTAAGCTATAATTTGCTAGTATTTTATAAGGAATAAAGTATCTGATAATTTCAAATATGAATCTAAACTTTTTTTTTAAGTAAATTCTTACCATGAGGTCCAATCATCTTACATTAATGATTGGACTATTTTTGTGCTCAAAATGAGGAATCCTCAATGCTCGATACACAAGAAAATAGCTTTATTACGAGAGGAGTAAACGAACTGTTATCAAAGGAAATGCCACTATTTTTTTAACAATTGATTGATGATAAGGTAAAACAAGCGGGTATTCAGTTAGAATATCTATAGATCGAGAAGGCCAACGAGAATCGATCATGATTATTCATAGGTAAGAAAAGCTTTCTTCCTTTATTGTCATTATCTGATTTCGTTATAGTAATAGAAGGGAGGTTGCCACCTAGACTAATGCCTGACTATTTAATAACTTATCTGCTCTCATAGCATTTCCATCTTTCAAAAGAAATAAAATGGAATATATAAAAATATCACTAAACGAAATGAAGCAGCTTATTCTTGACGAATTGAAATTATGACGATAGAAATCGAATAAAACCAATCTTAATAATGAAGCTTTTTCAATATATTTTTTGTTAAATATTTTATTAAGAGATTCAAATTTAGTTCCAAAAATAAGGTTAAATTTTTTAAGTATTTATGAAAACTAAATTTGCTCCTTGAAAACATAATAAAGATTTTTGAACAACATTTTAGGTTGGTCGAGCTATTGTAAAGATGCGCCAAGAAGCTTCGGCTGAGCGAACCACTATCTGATACAACTCTTGATTTTGAAAATCAATTGCCATGACATCAACTTATCATAATGATACTCACACTCAAAATGTGTCTCGCTGCTAACTACAGGGGGAGGTGAAAATCCTGTGTGCCCATTCTAAAGGCAGTTCGAAAATCTAACAAAGATAAATAAACCTTGATACCACGCGGTATTCAGCGGATTCGTATTCTACAAATATGCTATACTCATGGTGCTACCATAAAATTCTATTATACATTGGAGGAATGTTTATTGGAGATAAAACTAAAGTAGTGAAGGAGACTTATTCTATTAGCGAGATTGCCAAAATTTTAGACATTAGTAATAAGTCTGCCTATTCTTTAATTCATGAAAACTTTTTTAGATATGTAAGGATTGGAAGAACAATACGTATATCAAAAAAATCTTTTGATCAATGGTTAAACGACTTTGCTGATGCTGATGATTTAACTAGGAGAGATTTTTAATGGCAACCATTATATCAAGAAGTAAAAAATCAGTAGTCGTGTATAGCTATGTAGATAACGAAAAGAAACGGAAACAAAAATGGGATACATTTTTATCCAGAGCTGAAGCATTCCAACGAAAAAAATTTGTTGAGTACTATCAATCAGTAAATGGTTCAGTAATTGTTCCCGATGAACAGAATCTGACACAAGCGGCTTTGGATATTGCTGAAACGAACTCAAACAGTGTGACATTTAGTGATTATTTGAAAGAATATGTAGATATTTATGGACGTGCTAATTGGTCAGTAACAACTTTTAGAAATAAAACTTCCTTAATCCGCAACTATATTGATCCGATTATTGGAGATAAAAATATTGATGAAATTTCGACTAGAATGCTGTCTAAGTATTATGTGGATTTATTAAGTGTCAAAGAAGCGGCAGGAAATAAACCGTCTAGCGATAAATTGTTAACACCAGCCAATATCAAGAAAATCCATGATTTAATACGTTCTGCAATGAAACAAGCGATTGCGTGGGATATATTACCCAAAAATTCAACGAATCCAGCTACAATGGCAACTTTACCAGTTATTCCTGAATATGAGCGAAAGGTATGGGACATAGAGACCTTCAAAGTAGCCGTTGAGAAAACAGAGGATGAACTATTGCGATTATGTATGCATTTAGCTTTTGCTTGTTCGCTTAGAATTGGCGAGGTCTTAGGATTAACGTGGGATAATTTAGTTATAGATGAAGAATCTATTGAGAACGGTACAGCTAGATTGATGGTTGAAAAACAGTTAACAAGAGTTTCGAAAAAGGCAATCGATGAACTGAAGGAAAGAGATATTATCAGAGTTTTTCCATCAAGTAAAAACAATGTGACAAGATTAGTATTGATGACACCGAAAACTGATTCAAGTCGGAGAACTGTTTGGCTTCCAAAATCTGTTGCTCAAATGTTGGTTCAACACAAGAAGAATCAAAATGAGATGAAAGATTTTTTTGGAGAGGAATATGAGGATCACAATTTGGTTATCTCTTTAGAAAATGGAAAACCAGTTGAAAACAAGTTAGTTGGTAAACGTCTCAGAAGGCTATGTGAAGAGTTTAAATTACCAAGAGTGGAATTCCATAGTTTAAGACATTTAAGTACCACTTATAAGCTTAAAATGACCAATGGGGATATTAAAAGTGTTCAAGGCGACACAGGGCATTCAAAAGCCGACATGGTAACAGAAGTATATTCTCATATCATTGATGAAGATCGAAGACACAATGCAAAAAAATTGGAACAAACATTTTATGAGGAAGAAACTTCATCTAAAGAAATGAATACAGATCAGACATTAAAATTGTTGAGTATTATTCAGTCATTACCTGATGAGTTGAAAGAAAAGTTGTTGTCGTTAGATCGAGAAGGGTAATAAAAACACAGTGACACCAATGCTTCAACTAGTGGTTGTTAGCAAAAAGTGTTAGCAGAAACGGAGATTGTCGATGAAAATTGGGGAAAATAAAAAATCTGTTAGCAGATTTCGAGGTCAACTAACAGATCATTATACTATGAATAGCAAGGGTTCAACCTTACTAAACTCCATTTACATCACAGGAGGGATTCGAACCCCCGACCGTCCGCTTAGAAGGCGGATGCTCTATCCAGCTGAGCTACTGTGACAGTAGTTTTGCAACAAGAACTATTATAGAAAAACTACCCTTGCTTGTCAACCTAATTCGTTATTTTACTGATTCAAAAAGATATTCCTTAATCAGCTTCAATGTTTTAGGATTTTCAATCAGTGATCCGTGGTCTGCTTGTTCCTCGACAATTATTTCCTTATATTTTTCACTATCTCCGTAAATCAGGCGGCCAGCCAAGACACTGGTCAATGGCACAGTGGTGTCCGTGTTCTGATGATCAACGTTACCAGCAATATTATAAACGGTGATGTTTTTAGGAATATTCTTTTTGTTCTTCAAATAGTAATTCAGCAATTCGCTTTTGGCCTTTGGTTTAGTGAAGGTGTCGCTGTTGTCATTGTATTCCCAAGAGGTATCATTATAAGGCGTGCCTAGTGTAATCAAATGATAGAGGGCAGGATCATCGCTTTTCTGTTCATTCTCCAAATAACCGGTGATGATCAAGCCGCCGTTTGAATAGCCTAAGTAATCATAAGTGTTAAACGTATATTTTTTTTCGGCATAGGCTAAGGCCTGTTGAAACCAACGAGATTGTTTTGGCAATGATGGGTCGGAGCCGTCTTCAAAGGCGATAGCGATGATGGGCCGTTTGGTATCTTTCGTAAAGTGACCAGATGAGGTGATGGAATCATCTTTATTTACCGTAATTTTTATTTCCTCCACGCCTTTTTCCGTTTGTTTTAATGAATCAACCAGACTATCGAAGCGGTCAACATCTCCATTGGTCCCAGGAACCATGATCACTGGTGCTGGAATCGCTAAAGGGGTGTCCTCATTCTTTGTTGCATGTACATGATCTTTCGCTTCGAAAAGGACTATTCCAAGGATGCATACCACTAAAATTGATAGGATGCTTCCGATTCTTTTGTTTTTCATAGGAAACTCCTCCATTTCAGTTTCCTAGTGTACGCCGATTTTCCTCAGGTACAAGTAAAAAGGCGGAAATTCAAAAAAGTTTCAAATTTCCGCCATGAAATTATTTATTTTTTGAGATTAATGCAACACCGTCACCTAAAGGCAAGAGGGTAGAGGTGAGCTCAGACGATTTGGTGATTTCCTCTAAGAATTCATTCAAATGACGATGAATCGCCCGATTTTTGCGAGGAATCTCTTCGATTGGCTGCAACACTGTTCCTGCTTGGAAGATATCATCCACCATCAACACGCCTTCGTCTGATAATAAACGCAGGCATTCAGGCAAGAAGGTGATATATTTTGATTTCGCACTATCCATGAAAATAAAATCGTAAGGACCTTCTAGGCTGCTAAGTAAATCAGCCGCGTCTCCTTCTAATAGCGTGATTTGTTCGGTTAAACCGAGTTTTTCGAAATTCTTTTTTGCTTTTTCGATCATGACAGGGAAACGATCGATGGTTGTGATTTTAGCATCTTTATCAAGCGACTCTGCCATCAAACTAGCTGAAAAACCAATCGCGGTTCCGATTTCCAAAACATTTTTCGGTTGCTTTTGCTTTAATAGAAATTGCAGGAAGACTACCGTTTCATGTGGGATGACAGGTACGCCATTCTCATGAGCCAGTTCTTCTAATTCGCCTAGTGATCCAGTCAATTGTTTTTGTTCTGTTCGCAGATAGTGCAGGATATCTTCATTAATAATTGGTCGGTACATCATTTCATTGCGCATTATAGTTCCTCTTTCTCTAGTAGTTTTCCGATATTTAACCAGTCGGTTGCTATTTTTTCCTTCAATGAACGATTATAAAAAATCGCTGCCGGATGGAAAAGCGGGACGACGGTATATTCTTTTTTAGATGGTTGATAGTTATTTTGTTCTGGATTCAGCTCTAATACAGGACCATGGTAAATTTCCCCGTGCCGTTCGCTGATCTGCCACTTTGGTCCCAGTAAGCGCTGGAGCCCAATATTGCCCAACGTCGCGATGATTTTTGGCTGAATTATTTCTAATTCATAGTCCAGAATTGGTGCGTGTGCTAAGATTTCTTTTTTATTCGGTGTTCGATTGGGATAAACGATTTCGTTTTCCTGTGTCCGTTTGTTTAGCCGTTGCACGACTTTATAGGGACGACTTCTAACGGCACTAGTGATATATGTGTTTTCTCGAGTAAGTCCGATTGATGCCATCGCTTGGATTAATTCTTTCCCCGCCGCACCAGAAAAGGGGATGTGATTCACCACTTCATTTCGACCAGGTGCCTCGCCAACTAACATCAACTTCGGATGGAGCGGCCCTTGTCCAGCGATAAAGCCTTCAAACTGAAATCCTTTTGAACGTTTTTCAACGAGCGTGACCAAACTATTTGGATAGTCCATTTACTTCGCCTCACTTTGTCATCCTCCTAATAGTAGAAAAAACCAAGGCACGCGTCAATAATTAATCATTGACTTGACCTATCTTTTTTAGTAAACTATGAATGTTGTAATTGTGGAACCCACAGCTACAACCGCTCAGAACAAGTAGTAAGTACTTCGGTCACTTGGGATGGCGAGTCTAAGTATCTATTATAAGGAGGTGCCACAAGCATGTACGCAATCATCAAAACTGGCGGTAAACAAATCAAAGTTGAAGAAGGTCAAGCAGTCTACATTGAAAAATTAGACGTTGAAGCTGGCGAAAAAGTTGTCTTCGACCAAGTAGTTTTAGTAGGCGGCGAATCTACGAAAGTAGGAGCTCCTATCGTTGAAGGTGCAACTGTTGAAGGAACTGTTGAAAAACACGGCAAACAAAAGAAAGTCGTTACTTTCAAATACAAACCTAAAAAACATTCACACCGTAAACAAGGTCATCGTCAACCTTACACTAAAGTTGTCATTGACTCAATCAAAGCATAAAAAAGAAGGTGCCTAAGTTGATCAAAGGTACATTCACTCGAAATCAAGCAGGACTAATCAGCGAATTTACTCTGACAGGTCATGCTGAAGCCGGCCCTTACGGTAGCGATATCGTTTGTTCTGCGGTTTCCGCATTAGCCATCAGTACAGTAAATAGCTTGGATGCCCTAGCAGGTGTCACTCCGAACATCGAAACCAACGATAATGAAGGTGGTTATCTTCATGTAGCGTTGAAGGAAGATGATTCCATGACCCAAGAGCAGATGAATATCTCGCAAATTTTGCTGGAGCATTTATTATTAGGCTTGCAATCAATCGAAACTGAGTATTTGGATTTCATTGAAGTCCAAACAGAATCTAAATCATAGGAGGTGCAGCTCATGTTATTGAATATGAACTTACAATTATTCGCCCACAAAAAAGGTGGCGGTTCAACTTCTAACGGACGTGACTCAGAATCAAAACGTTTAGGTGCTAAACGTGCTGACGGTCAAACTGTTACTGGTGGATCAATTCTTTATCGCCAACGTGGTACTAAAATTTTCCCTGGTGCAAACGTAGGTATCGGTGGCGATGACACATTGTTTGCTAAAGTTGACGGCGTAGTACGTTTCGAACGTAAAGGTCGCGACAAAAAACAAGTGTCTGTATACCCAGTCGCTCAAGAAGCTTAAGAACTTCACGCTCTATCCCTTGTTAATCAAGGGGTAGAGCTTTTTTGTTTGTTAAGGTAGAATAGCAGGCCGTTTACTTTGATTGTTTCATACCAGATCAGTATTTGACAACTTCTTTTCAATGGCGGATTTTATAATGAACTTAGCCACTTAAGACAATAAAAAAACGTCATTGCCCAATTTCATGTATTATTGAAGTTCTCACACAATCAATAAAGGATGAACGGACAATGACGCAAATC
>NZ_JAHLOS010000040.1 GCF_018917525.1 Enterococcus raffinosus
CAGCTTGACGTTGATTCTTCAAGAAATAATCCTTCGCCTTCCGCAAAAAAATCGAACACGGCAGGCTTATTTGGTATGCATTATTTCAAAAACAACTAGTATTATTTATTTTCAAACTTTATCCTCCATTCTTCTATTCCTCTATGCGTTTTGCTTTGTATACTCTTTTGCGGCTTGTCGGACACTCTCTAGGTTTGCGATCGGAATGTCGCTCGGTACTGTGCAATCAGCTCCAAGGATCACGCCGGTCGTCCCTGCCTCGATCAATAGATTCTCCGCTACCTGTTGAATTTCTGATGGTTTCCCACTGTATAACAAGCCTTTACTGGTATTTTCAAAGCCTCCGATGACGGTTTTATTGAAAAAGACCTTTCCTTCAGTAAGTGAAACCCCTTCTGGTCCGACTGCCCAATTTACAGCCGCCGCTGGATAATCCTGATACAAACGAAGATCGTTCTTGGCACCTTCATAGCCGCAAATATGCAAAATATTTTGACCCCCCGCTGCATTCGCAGCTGCTAAAACCTTCCATTCGCTAGGTCGAATATACGTTTCGTACACTTCTTTCGTCACTGTTTTATCTTGAACATTTTGAACACTCAAGTAGATCCCATCGATTGTCGTCTCAGTCAGCAGCCTCGTTACTAATTTCACTAGATCGTCCGCAATCGTATCCAGTGCTGCTGCGACCAGTTCAGGTGCTTTCTGCAAGAGTTCAGCAAATTGCTTTTCCCCTTTCGGAAGCTGCCATTTAAAGTACGTAGCTGGAGCAAAAATATTGTAGAAGGACGCAATTTCTTCAACGAACTGAGCGGTTTGCTGCTGAATTAGCTCAACCTGTCCCTGATACCACGAATGCGTCTCATCGATCGAACGAAGCTTTTTGAGATCGGAAGCTGCTTCTACCTGCTGAATCGCATCATTCGGATAATAAAAATACCCATCACTCATCAGCTTCACAAAGTCCGGACGAAAGTCCTCGATAAAGGCGCGATGTCCTTCGATATTTTGCTGGATGTTCTTTTTAGTCGGCGCAGCAGTTCCTGGATCGGCTAAAAAGTGAAACCAAAAACCCACCGGTACGCGTTCAACTTTCTCTTGTTTCAACGCTCGCAACACTAATTCTTTTTTTGTCATAAAATCTCTCCTTATCTCTTTTTGAATAACAAAAAAGGACCTGAAATGGTTTCAAGTCCTTTGGTCATCTTTAAATTTCGCCGATAATGAATGCGTCATTTAAGGGTATGCCAAAGAACACGATGCGCATCGGCACATCATGTTTGGCATCATCATTTCATTCGTCCGCTGTACCTTTGTCATAATAACCGCTCCCTTCTTAGTTGTACTATTTCTAGTAAGTCAACTATACCAGTTACCGAGGGGGCAACGCCAATTGAGAGTTTTTATGACGATTCATTACTTTTAGTTATAACAGCTTGAGATTCCTGCAGCGTTTTCTTCAATTGCTCGAGAAAAAACTTCCCCAGCTCTGTCGGCTTACGCATTTTATTACTAATCACCACCAGAGAATGAACATCGGCGTCTTTCAGTGGACGCAGAACAATCTGATCTTTAGTCAGACCTTGGATTATTCCTAGTCCAGAAGCATAGGCTTCAGAAGCCCCCAATAAATTCATCAGTGTTCCGCGATCGCTGGTATAATAATTCGACTGCTCTTTGGATATATCAATTGGGTCCTCATCGAGATGTGCCGATCCGCTGTCTTCTTGAATAAATCGAACCTGCGGATAGCCGATCAGCTCCTGCTTGTCGATCACCGATTTTGCAGCAAGCGGATGCTGGGCTCCCAAATAAATATGCGTTGAAAATTTTCCCAACACCTCAAAGTTTAGACTTTCCTGACTAAAATAGCGCTCAAGTAATCGTTCATTTTGCGGATTGAGGTACAAGATCCCCAGCTCACTTTCAAAATCCCGAATGCTTTCAAGAATTCTTTTAGTGGTCGTTTCAATTAGATAAAAATTTTGACACACCGCTTGAAATTCCCTTGTGACTGCCAAAAATGGCTCATAAAGAAAATCATAATGCTGAGAAACCACTGAGAAACGCTTCTTTGTCCCCAGTGAAAAATGCTGCTCCATCTCGTCTACCTGTGCCAAGATTCGCTTCGCGTAAATCAAAAAATCACTACCCGCTTCCGTCAGACAAACTCCAGATTTTGAGCGATGAAACAGCTGAACATCCAGCTCGCTCTCCACCTCCTTGATGGCACTGGAAAGGCTTGGCTGGGTGACATACAATTCCTTGGCGGCTTGACTGAAGCTGCCGACCTTGGCGATCGTCAGGACATAGCGATATTGCTGTAAATTCATAAACTTCTCCCTTCCATTCTGCTTATTCGTCAAACACTCGGAAGCCGCGTGTCAGATCCTCCAACAGATCCTGACTGTCTTCGATCCCAATCGAAAGACGCAATAGTTTATCCGTCAGTCCATAAGATTCTCGTAGTTCTTTGGGGATATCCGCATGGGTTTGAGTCGTCGGATAGGTAATCAATGTTTCCACCCCGCCTAAGCTTTCAGCAAAGGTGATCAAATTCAGGCGGCTCAAGAATTCGGGGATTTTAGAAGCATCACGAACATAGAAGCTGATCATTCCGCCGATCCCCGGATAAAGTACCTTCTCAATTTGCGGGAAGCTTTCTAAAGCAGCCGCGATCTCCTGCGCATTGCGTTCCTGTTGTTCAAAACGAACCTTTAAGGTCTTTAAGCTGCGAATAAACAGCCAGCTGTCAAAGCTGGATAAGGTTGGGCCAGTGGTGTTACTGAGCCAAGCCAATTTCTCGCCGATTTCAGGTGCCTTGGCCACCACGACTCCAGCCAATAAATCGTTGTGTCCGCTCAAGAATTTCGTTCCCGAATGAACCACGATATCCGCCCCTTCTGTTAAGGGCTGCTGTCGCAAAGGCGTTGAAAACGTATTGTCTACGATCAGCAAGGCATCATGCTGATGAGCGAGTGCCGCGGTATCAGCAATGGAGACCTCCTGCATCAGCGGATTCGTCGGCGTTTCCAAAAAGACAGCAGTGATTTTCTGATTTATCTGACTTTCCAAGCTTTCAAAGTCATCAAAATAATGAAAGATGCACCCATTTTGTCGTTCTAGTTCTTGGAAATAACGATAGCTGCCACCATAGAGATCGCGCGAAACTAGAAATTCACTCTTCGCTGGAAAATAATTAAAGACCAGCTGAATCGCGCTCATACCCGAACTTGTTGCGATTGCTTGACTTCCCGCTTCTAATTTTGCCAAAGCCGCTTCTAAAATGGCTCGCGTTGGATTTTTCGTACGAGTATAGTCATAACCGGTGCTCTGACCCAGCTCTGGATGCGAAAAAGTTGTTGATAAATAAATCGGTGCCGAGACTGCACCTGTCTGTCGGTCGCTATGATTACCAATTTGTGCTAATTCTGTTGCTGTCTGATAGTTCATTTATTAGTTCCTCCTTTAATCTTGTCATTCAACTTGATCAAACTCTTTAATGCCGCTTCGATAATTTCTGGTTTAGTTGCCAGATTGATTCGGATAAAGCCCTGGGTTTCTATTGAAAACCATTCCCCGTAATCAATCGCTAACCCCGCTTGCTCCTGAATGTAATGCTTCATGTCTACTGTTGGCAGCCATGCTCGTAAGTCAAGCCACGCTAAATAGGTCCCTTGAAGTTCGCTAATCTTGATCGCCGGAATTTTTTCTGCCAATTGCTTCTTTAGCAATAAATAATTTTCGGCTACAACGGATAGTAATCCCTGCAGCCACTCATCACCGGTTTCATAAGCAGCGACTGCCGCAACTTGTCCTAAGACACTGTTGCCGGTTTGATGATGCCGCTTTTCCCACAGCTGATAGGTTTCGCGAAGCTTTGGATCTGGCAGCCAAATATGAGCATTCAAAAGTGAAGCCAAATTAAAAGTCTTTGATGGTGCATTACAGACAATCAAATGATCCAAAAAATCTATTTCTTCTGCTACCGTTATCGCAGAAACAAACGAATGACCTGGCAAAATCAGATCAGAGTGAATCTCATCGGAAAGAACCAATACATCATATTTTTGACACAAGGAAAGAACAGCCTTTAGTTCTTCTTTGCGCCAGACGCGACCAACTGGATTATGCGGAGAGCAAAGAATAAACAGCTTGACCTTCCGCTCGATCAGCTGCTGCTCAAAATGAACCAGATCCATTTGATAGCCGTCTGCGGTTTCTATTAAATTCGAGGTGATCAGTTCCCTCTGCTGATCCTTGATTACATCAAAGAAAGGATAATAAACGGGAGGCTGGACAATGATTGGATCGCCTTTTTCGGTAAAGCAGTTAATCAAATCATAGAGCCCTTGAACAACACCAGTGGTAAAGTGCAGCCACTCTTTTTTAAAACGGGTTTGCTCATGGCGCTTCTGCCAGTTAGCATAAGCAGAGAAATAGTTTTCTGGAACCAAGGAATAGCCGAAGATACCATGCTCGATCCGTTCCGTTAATGCTTTTTGAACGGTTGTCGGTATCGAAAAGTCCATATCCGCTACCCAGAGCGGCAATAAGCTCTCATCCCCATAACGCTCCTCTAAGGCATCCCATTTCAAAGAGTCCGTTTGTTTTCTGTTTTGATAAAATGTCTGAACAAAATCTGCAATTTCCATCTGCTCACTCCTTTTTTTGAAAATAAAAAAGCCCCTTTGTCAATTGACAAAGGGACGGATTATACCGTGTTACCACCCAAATTCGTATTACAAAAATACCTCGACAGCTCCATAAGAAGCTCGGCGAGATAACGGTCGCAGCCGTCTAGCGAGCGTGAACCCGCCACAACACTCAGAGCTCATCTTCATTGAGTTTGCTTTGTCCTCTTTCTCACCAGCCGAGGTCTCTGTATTTAGCAGCGTCAATTACTCTTCTCTTCAACGTTAGATTATTTTATTCCTAAAAACTAGCGTACCTCGATCTGACCCTTCAATACGTTTTTGGTGTTGTAATAGATATGCTTCGCTACTTCAGCATTATTCATCGTGTACAAATGAATCCCCGCCACATCCTGTGTCGCCAGATCAATAATCTGATCGATGGCATAGGCTAAGCCGGCTTCTTTAAGAGCGATCGGATCATGCTCGTATTTTTCCAAAATGGCTAAGAACTTACGAGGAAGCTTAGTGTTGGTAGTCTTGATCAAGCGCAAGGCCTGCTTCCGATTCACAATCGGCATGATGCCCGCCAAGATTGGCACCTTGATATCTGCCAAGTCACAGGATTCTTGAAATTGATAAAAAAGCTCATTGTCAAAAAACAGCTGGGTGATCAATTGATCGCAGCCGCCAGCAACCTTTCGCCTCAGATTTTTAACATCCTCAATGCGATTTTGCGATTCTGGATGCGTCTCAGGATAACAAGCGCCGCTAATATGAAAATGCGGTGCCTGCTGCTTCACATAATCAATCAAATCGCTGGCATACGTAAAATCTTGTTTCGGCGGCAGCTCCGGAATGATATCGCCTCGCAACGCCAAGATCTGATGAATGCCGATCTGATCCAATTGCGCGACTAGCCGCTGAACCTGTGCTTGATCCAAGTAAGCCGCTGGCAGATGAGCAATCGTCGGCACCTGAAGCTCCGTATGGATATAATTTGCGACTTTTAATGTCGTCTCTTCGATCGTTTGACGATTATTGCTACAAGTCACACTGATAAAATCAGGCGCTAATTGCTGTAGCTCCTCTAATGTGGTCAAGAGCTTCTCCGTTCCGACCTGTGTATTCGGTGGAAACACCTCAAATGATAGCGTGCTGGACATTGGCTGCACTTCCCTTCTGTCAGAATTTATCTAAATTCCTTCGTTTGTTGTGATACGTTACACAATACCACGCTTTTTTCGCCTTGAATAACTGATAAAAGTAATAACTGGTTATAGCTAATAACTATAACCTCCGTTATAATCATAGAAAAAGAGGTGAAGTGATGCGTTTACAACAATTGATCTATTTCGAAAAAATTATTGAAAAAGGCTCAATAAACGAGGCCGCAAAAGCCTTGTATCTGACTCAGCCCAGCCTTTCCAATGCGTTGAAGGAGCTCGAAAATGAAATGAAGGTACAGCTGCTAGTTCGCAACAAGCAGGGGATCATCCCTACTGCTGAAGGTCGTGAATTTCTGATCTATGTTCGGCAAATATTGGATCAGGTCAATCTGCTGGAGGAGAAATTTAAGAATGAGCCGCTGCGACGCCAGAATTTTTCAGTATCCGCTCAGCATTATGCCTTTGTGGTCCATGCTTTTGTGGAGCTACTGCGCACCGTCAATGCCGAGGAATATAATTTCACCCTGCGCGAGACCGAAACAGAAAATATTTTCGATGATCTCGCCAGCTTTAAAAGCGAACTTGGTATTCTTTATTTGAATTCCTTCAACCGACAAGTCATGACCAAGCTGTTCAAGGAAAAAGGCTTAGAATTCACACCGCTGTTTAACGCCAAACCGCATGTTTTTGTCAGCCGCACCAATCCCTTAGTCGCTAAAAAATCGCTGAAATTAGCAGATCTCGAGGACTATCCTTATTTATCCTACGAGCAAGGAGAAAACAATTCCTTCTATTTTTCCGAAGAGATTCTAAGCACTTGGGATCGGAAAAAGAACATCAAAGTCAGCGACCGCGCAACGATTTTTAATTTGATGGTAGGCTTAAACGGCTACACAATCAGTTCAGGAATCATCAGCAGCGAACTAAACGATGATAAGATTGTTGCGATTCCGTTAGAATATCAGGACGTCATAACCCTCGGTTGGATCAAACAGCAGCAGCTTGAGCTTAGCCCCTTAGGTCAGACCTATTTAGAGCTGTTAAAAGAACATATTCGCGGCTATGGATTTGATATTATTGAATAAAAAAAAGAGTCAAGTGCTTCTCTTTGATGAGATAGCCTTGACTCTTGTGGATTTAGTTCAGAATAATCAACTATAAACAAGCAGTCCCCACTGTAAAATCAATGTAATCCCCGCACCAAACAACCAGCCGCCGACCACGTCAGACAAATAATGTATCCCTAAATATACCCGCGAGAAACCAATCAATCCAGCGATCACTAGACAGATGATTACTAATAATGGTAGGAATTGCGGATAGACTTCCCCACCACCAAGCGCGATGCAGCAATATAGCGCACTGGAACAGGTCGCATGGAAGCTAGGAAAACTGGCATCCACCTCTTCGACTAGCCGTTGCCCGACTGGACGGGGACGCTTTTTCAATCGCTTGATAATATAGGCCAAGCCCCAACTTAGAGCCAAAGATAAGCCAGCCGGTTTCAGAATTGCTGAACAAAACGGCGGGACTAAAGCCAGCGCACCGATGATAATGACCACACCCGTAGCTCGACCAAGTTTTGTAAAAAAGAGCATGATCTTAGTGATAAACGGGCGCCGTAATGCAATCACTTTGAGCGTCACCAGCTCATCAAACCGCTGTAAACCTGACAACGAAAGAGCGATCAACAACATTACGAATACTAGCAAACAAATAATTCCACCGATTAACATAGCATCTCCTCCTTCCAGATATTACTCCCAATCTCCGCAACTTAAACGATCTTTATTCTTATTATATTAAGTATAACCCAATTTATTTCCGTTGTCTTAAAGAGAAAAAAGGAACAGCTACGTTTTGCACGCCAATTTTCCTCAGCTCCTTTACTTTTTTAATCATATCCCTCATATAAACAAAATTTATCGTTACCCAACGTTTTGACTATACTTTCTCTCTCCTTTTATACTTCGTAAGCAATCAAATTTTAGGAGGATTTATTTATGCTTACAGGTTTAAATTTATTAAACAACCCCTTTTTAAATAAAGGAACAGCCTTTACCAAAGAAGAACGAGCAAAATACGGAATTACTGGGATGCTGCCTAGTACCGTTCAAACTTTAGAACAACAAGCCGTTCAAGCTTACGGACAATACTTAAGCAAACCATCTGATTTGGAAAAACGTATTTTCTTAATGAACATCTTCAATACCAATCGGACATTATTCTACAAATTAATGGGCCAACATTTAGTTGAATTCATGCCAATCGTGTACGATCCAGTGGTTGCAGATTCAATTGAACAATACAACGAAATCTTCGTTGAACCACAAGATGCTGCTTTCTTATCCATTGATGATCCAGAAAGCATTAAAGATAGCTTGAAAAACGCTGCTGACGGCCGTGACATTCGTTTGATCATCGTGACTGACGCAGAAGGAATTCTAGGCATGGGCGACTGGGGTGTCAACGGTGTGGATATCGCCATCGGTAAATTAATGGTTTACACTGCTGCTGCTGGGATCAACCCTGCACAAGTTTTACCTGTCTCCATCGATGCTGGTACGAATAACGAAGAATTATTGAACAACCCACTTTACTTAGGGAACCGTCATGCACGTGTGACTGGTAACACTTACTACGACTTCATCGATCAATTCGTTGAAGCAGCGACAGATCTTTTCCCTGAATTACTATTACACTGGGAAGACTTCGGCCGTGGCAATGCCGCTAACATCTTAGAAAAATATCAAGACAAAATCACGACCTTCAATGATGATATCCAAGGAACTGGGATCGTTGTTCTTGCTGGTGTATTAGGCGGATTGAATATTTCTGGCGAAGCTTTGAAGGATCAAACAATCCTAACTTTCGGTGCGGGGACTGCCGGGGTTGGTATTGCCAACATTCTATTAAAAGAAATGGTTCGCCAAGGAACACCTGAAGAAGAAGCACGTAAACACTTCTATCAAGTCGACAAACAAGGTTTGTTGTTTGAAGACACAGAAGGTTTAACTCCTGGACAAATTCCATTTGCTAGAAAACGTGCTGAATTTACCAACAGCGAAGAATTAACAAACTTAGAAGCTGTTGTAAAAGAAATCCATCCAACAATCATGATCGGTACTTCAACTCAACCAGGTGCTTTCAGCGAAACTATCATCAAAGACATGGCTGCACACACTGCTCGTCCGATTATTATGCCTTTATCAAATCCAACAAAATTAGCGGAAGCTACTGCGAAGGACTTGATCGAATGGACCGATGGAAAAGCCTTGATCGGTACAGGTATCCCTGCGGCTGACGTGGATTACAATGGCGTGACTTACCAAATCGGTCAAGCCAACAATGCCCTAATGTACCCAGGTCTTGGTTTAGGCTTGATTGTTTCAACTTCAACTCGCGTAAATGATGAAATTATTTCTCAAGCAAGTCGTGCGCTAGGCGGAATCGTCGATGTGACAAAACCAGGCGCATCTATCCTGCCTCCAGTGGCTAAATTGACGGAATTCTCTCAAATCATCGCTGAAACTGTTGTGAAATCAGTCGTTGACCAAAAATTGAACCGTGAAGCAATCACTGATGTCAAAGCAGCTGTAGAAGCAGCTAAATGGGTACCTGAATACCAAGACTAATCCATTCCTCTCCTTCCCACTTATCGGATTAGATTATATATAAATAACTCTCTTAAATGAGGGAGTAGATGCATATGCTACTCCCCATTTTTATGGATTCAACTACGTTTTACTAAAGAAAGGATCTTTTAAAAATGGCACAAAAAGAATCAACAACTGCGATGCCAGTTGAAGAAAAAAAGACCAGCTTCTGGTCAACCAAAATCACTGGTGTTAGCCTGCCAATCTATTTGATCATGGTCGTTGTCCTGATCGTAGCGATGGCTTTAGGCAAATTACCAACCAACATGATCGGACCGATTGCTATTCTGGTAATTTTCGGGAACTTATTCCATTTCATCGGCAACAAAATTCCGATCGTTAAAAGTTATTTAGGCGGCGGCTCCGTCTTTGCGATCTTCGCTTCTGCGGCAATTGCGACCTTTGGCATCTTACCTGATGAAGTCGTAAAATCAACGCAAAATTTTGTCAGCAATATGGGCTTCTTGGACTTTTACATCGCAGCCTTGATAACCGGGAGTATCCTTGGGATGAACCGTAAATTATTGATGAAAGCCTCTGTTCGCTTTATTCCCGTAGCACTTATTTCGATGGTCGTTTCTTTCTTTGCTGTCGGATTGGTTGGTATGCTGATCGGTAACGGCTTTGCGAATTCTGTTCTATACATCTCATTGCCTGCGATGGCTGGTGGTGTTGGAGCCGGAGCCGTTCCTTTATCAACGATCTATGCTCACGTTTTAGGAACTGATGCGTCCTCAATTATTTCTCGTTTGATCCCGGCAACTGCCATGACCAATGTTTTAGCCATCATTGGTGCTGCGTTAGTTGCTCGTGCGGGACAATCATTGCCAAAATTAAATGGTAATGGCAAGCTGATGGAAAAAGGCGATCTTGGCGATGGCAAACCTCGTGAAGTTAAACCAGATATCGCTCAACTAGGTGTTGGTTTGATGGTAGCATTGACCTTCTTCATTCTTGGTCAAATCTGTAACTTCTTCGTTCCAAAGATCCATGCCTATGCTTTTATGATCATCATCGTATCTATTTGTAAAATTACTAATATCTTGCCAGAATATTATGAAGATGCCGCAATCATGTTCAACAATTTGATCGTTAAAAACCTTACTGCTGCTGTGTTAGCTGGTATCGGTATCGCGTTATTGAACTTAAACGTTCTAGCTTCCGCATTGACATGGCAATTTGTTGTCCTATGTTTGACAAGTGTTATTGTTATCTCATTGGTTTCTGGTTTCGTTGGTCGTCTATTCGGACTGTACCCTGTCGAATCAACGATTACTGCTGGATTATGTAACAATTCAATGGGTGGCACTGGTAACGTTGCAGTGTTATCTGCCGCAAACCGCATGGAATTAATCGCCTTTGCACAAATGGGCAACCGTTTAGGCGGCGCGATTGTGTTGATTATCTCAGGATTTTTAATGCAGCTGTTCTCATAATAAAAAACGAGCGAACATCTTTCTTTCGAATGAAAGAGTATGTTCGTTCGTTTTTTTATTTCTTATAAGTCATTCTGAATTGTTGCTTTTTAATTGGCTTAAAACAAAGCGCTAACGTTATATTTTTTTTCGTGATTTCATTGTTTCTACTATTCCCGTTACAAAGACAATGAAGAAAATAAGTATAAAAACAAAAAATGGAAGAACATCAATAGCTCCACTTTCAAAACACATTAATAGATAAATCAACGATGGCAGCGCAAAGAAATAATTGGCTACTCTTCTATTCGGACTGATAAACCTATCGTAGATCAAAACACAAAATGGTGCGACAGCGCAGATCATTATTTTAAACAGCCAGGCTTCGGTTACTTTGAAGGAAAAAAAACTTATTAGAATAACCAACGATATCAGTAATATGCCAATCAACTTTTGCTTGTTCAAAAAAGCACCCTCTTTTCCATGATTCAGACTCATTTCAACCTATACTATTAAAAAAAACACAGCGTACACGAAATAAATATATTATGTAAACCCAAAACTCCTAATTGTTTCTTCTATTACTATAGCATTTATAGTTAAGCTTTTACACACAAAAAAGGGAGAACGGTTCCGATCTCCCTTTTTTGCTTATTTCTACCATCTTCCGCGTTTTAATCGAGCCTTGTTAACATAGCGCTTCGCATTTGTTGGAATCCGCTCTGGCGAGTCGTCCGTATCCACTTCCCAAGGGTAAAGTCCCTCTTCGTTTTTTTGAAAATTTTGCAGTTCATCTTTTTGTGAATCCTCGCCCCGCTCGTTCTTCTTCCGCAACCGCATAAGGAAATAAGACAGCGCGATGAGTATTAATGCGATAAATCGAATCGTACCTACCATAATCATTCCTCCTAATTCGTTTTAATGAATTAATTTTTCACAGAAAAATTAGTTCGATTCGAATGCCGTATATCATTCAACTAAAGGGTTCTCAACGAAGTACTACTCGAACTTTTCGGGTAAATACCCTTCATGGTCAACTGCGAAAAGTTGAACTTACCCCCATCATCTCATGTAAACGAAAATTAATTAATCCCGACAAGAAGTGTTCAGCATCATCGATTCTCATTCTAAAACGGTCATGTCTGGCGAAAAAGCCATAGCTGATCGTATGTGGTTGTTTGAAAAATTGTGCAAATTCTGGAAACATGACGCCAGTCGTGAGTTCATGCTGGACTCTTTTTTTTATGACCGAGTTGATCCTATCCTTCACAACCTTGAACTCTTTTGAGCTTTCAAACAGTTGCGATTTCAGTTCGCTAGTCGCTAATTTTTCAATCATTTTGGACGCCGCGACTAACAGCTCCAGCATCGTAGGATAAGCCGTATCTCGTTTATCAATGAAGTTGATATTCCCAAGTGCATTGTCCAAGCCGAATTGATAATACTCTTTCTTTTCTTGATAAATCAGCAGTTCATTTGTTGCGTAGCTCAGCCAGTGATCATGATATTTTTGGTAGTCATCAGCGATAAATTGATTCATGAGGTCTTCACAAATCTGCATAATCTTTGCTTCTTTGAAAATACCATAGGCCCGAAGCAGCGCAAAAAGGATTTCACCATCATAATAAACGATTCTGAATTTTTCCTTGATTTGTAATTGCGAGTCCAACACATGAATGGTTCGATTGTCACTGGTTATAAATTTATCCTTTACAGAAACAATCAACCGCCTTAAAATCGGCTGAAATTGCGTATCTCCTGTGACTTCACTATACTTAGCGATCGCTAAAATCGCGGTTGCTTGAGCCCCCAGCTTGTATTCTACACTGGTGCTTAACGGCTCTTTTACTAAAAGATAGCCTGACACTTCTGAGAGTAAATGCTGGATTCCCCATTGAATACTTTTTTCAAGTAATGGCTTTAATTTTTGATCCTTCTCATAGCCAGCAGCTTCAGCCAAGGCATACAACGAAGAAAAATGGCGAACAGAATTGTAGCCTGGTATTCGTTGGTCATAACATGGAAAGTAGCCATAAATAAATTGCCCTGTCTCTGTTAAGTGGCGTTTTAAATAGTCACTACCTTTTTCAATCACTAGATCAGTCATTTGATCCAAATTTAAAACCGAAACAGATCGCACGCGATTGCCATTTCCATAATCAATTAAAGGAAAAACCTGATCATTTTCAAAGTAGAAAGCTTCTGTTTTGAATAGATACAACGGAGCAGTTGCTAAATTGATTGTCTTTGCATTCCTTATACCATATTTTCTCTTCATATAGCCGCGATAATTTTGATCATCTATCGAAAGCTTCGGAAGATTTCGCCCAACTTTGTGCTCTTTGCTAGGCTTTAAGATCGCATTTCCAACCAGCTCTTCCATTAAAAAGCTATGCTTCTTTTTTCCATCCACCCGAAAATTGAAATCGCCGTAGTTATTTCTTTTGATACCGCCGATCAAGTCCTGAAGTTCTTGGAAAGTGACCTTTTTTTCTTCCGTTACAACGTCAAGTCGAAAGTACGGCGCTTTTTTAAGATTCTTTTTTTTATAGTATGATAAAAAATCATTCCAAATTGTTTGATAATTATCGCCGTACAGCTCAACCACTTGACTACGTTCTGCGGGTTTACCAATACTGATAATTAACAGTGGACTCACCTGCTTTGTCCGCATCTTACTAAGCAGCTCTTCCACCACTTGGAATCTATTTTCAATTAATTGAATCGACATTTTATCACCCCATAAAAGATTGATGAAGAGAATACTCCCTTCATCAATCTACCTTTTTTAATCTTCTTTCTTTGTCTTTCTAAGTTTCCAAATACCAATACCAGAAAAGAATGCGGCCAATGCACCCAACGCTGTTAAAGAAGTGTCAGTATCCTCACCGGTTGCTGGATATTGTTTCGCACTTCCTAGGTAACTAGTTCCGCCACTTCCAACACTTCCTGACCCACTCGCACTATATCTTCCTAGAGAAGATGTCGGTGGTGTCCCTTGGTTATTCGCCATTACAGGTACTCCTCTGGTGTCGTCGCTATCCGCATCCGCGTCAGAATCTGAGTCAGAATCTGCATCAGCATCAGCGTCAGCATCGGCGTCAGCATCAGCGTCAGCGTCCGCATCGGCATCAGCATCAGCATCAGCATCAGCATCAGCATCGGCATCAGCGTCAGCATCAGCATCGGCATCGGCATCAGCATCAGCGTCGGCGTCAGCATCGGCATCGGCGTCAGCATCGGCATCAGCATCGGCGTCAGCATCAGCATCAGCGTCGGCATCAGCATCAGCATCGGCGTCAGCATCGGCATCAGCATCAGCGTCAGCATCGGCATCAGCATCAGCATCGGCATCGGCGTCAGCATCAGCATCGGTTTCATCATCATCTGGAATAATCGCAGGGGTCGGCAAACTTGGAATATCGTTTTGGTCATAGGCAATTAGTTCAATTTCATCTAGTGCATCGACATCCTCTGCAGAAACCGGAATGGTGAATCTACCCGTTTCATCCGTTGGTCCTTCAGCAATTTGTACGCCATCTTTATAAATTCTTACGGTCGTATTAGGGTCTGCATAGCCGGTAACTTCATACCCAGTTGATGAATTACCGGTAACTGCTACATCATAAGGTGCAGTTACTTGAGCTGCCTTATAAAAGACGGGTGTGTACCCATCATTTTCTGTAGCAATATCAATTGAAATAAGATTCGCTTTTACAATGGTCGCTAAAAATCCAGCTTCATAAGGATTGGTCAAATCCACCCCTTGGCTAAGTAATTCTTGAGGGAGCGGATCAATAATAGTTGTTGGAATAGTAACGTTCGTTTCTCCTAAAATACTCGCATCTGCAAGCTCACCAATTAATGTTGAGCCTGTATTTACTAAAGCTTGGGCAGTAGCGAAGGTTCCATTGAAAATAGGTTTTAGCGTCAGATTTAGCGTTTGATTCAAAAGTCCGGCTCCGGTTCCTGTAATTGTCAGTGCCTGGACAGCGCTATTTAAATCATCCAGTATTTGGTTGACATTTTCACGAATAATTGTTTCCAATACACTATCAAGATCCGCATAAATATATTGATCTCCTTGAGCCTGCAATTGCAATGCGACATCTGCGGCAGTCAGGCTGCTTAAATTTTCTAATAGGTTTAATTGTTCATAAACGTCATCCAGATTGATGTTTAATAAGGGATTGGAATTGATCAAGCCATTAATAGAGTCGATTAAAGTTGTCGTTGCACCATCAACAATCGATAATAGTGGAGCTAGACCGTTTTCTGGGAGTAAAATATTGGTTGAAAGTGTTCCTGCTCCATTTGGTGTCACGTGACCGCGAAGACCTTCTGGAACTGCCAGTACAGCAAGTCGATTACCTGGTAAAACACTTAAGTCGATACCACTATCAGCTGAAATGGTGAAATCGACATTTCTAACTGCATTTTCAATGGTAAAAGGATTCGAATCCGTTATTCCACTCGAGTTGGAGGAGTTTAAACTGCTAAACAATTGACCATCAATTAATGCTGCATATGCTTGAGTCGATTGCGTTGAAAAGAATGACGTCGTAATTGAAACCGGTGTCAATCCTAGCAACAAGCCTGTCGCTACGGAAGTTCCTACATAGATATATTTTCTTGAACGTCGTTTCGCTCGTGCTTTTTGATCCATTAACTTTCGATAATCTCTCTTCAATTTTTTCATCCCCTAAAAATAATTTATTTGAACTATTTTTTTTGGCGCCAGCAAAAATATTTTTGTTAACTTAAGTTAATAGGAATTTAACAAGAATATAATCTCCAAACAACTAGATTGTTTTGTAATAAATAACTGTGAAAGTGATGCTTTTATTTAAAATTAGGAGTACCTTATAATAAAATTACGTTCTGCTGTGTTATGAAATTGTCGCATTAAAAATGTGTGTTTATGACATTTATGTGAATAAATAGTGAATATTGATTTCATTCCAACCATATATTACTTCTTATATTTAAAAATCTTAAGTTATTTTAAAAGAAGCAATAGCCGGCTATGGAGGACTTTCTCTAATAAATCCTAAATGTATTCATATATTTCTTGAAAACTGAAAAAAATGACGGTTCTTTTTGTTTGGTTGACAAAATTGAATGTTTACTTCGCTAAACAACACAGTTGCATACTCTATCTAGAAATAAAAAATAACTCATCGGTTACCCGATGAGTCAAGGATTCATATTCTGTTAGTAAACTCAAAGCAAGAGATAACTTTTTGAACAATTTCCAATAGTTATACTGCTGATTTGATGGTCGAACTTTTCTTACTGGCTTTTTGATATTGGCGCAAAAAGGAGACCGCGAACAGAAGCGTCAAAAATTCAGTGATTGGCAAACTTCCCCATACTCCCGTTAATCCCCAAAAGTTCGCTAAAACAAGTACTAAAGGAATTAGAAAAAAATAGCCTCTGAACAAAGCCAACGCAAAGGCTTGTTTTGCACGACCGATTGCTGAAAAGAAAATACTAAAAACGACATTCAGTGAAGAGCCAAATAATGACAAAAAGAAAATCGGAATACCCGCAACGGCCAACCGGATCAGGATTGGATCATTTTCACGATTGAATGCGGAAATGATTGGGTATTTCAAGAAAAATAGGACCAGATACAAGCCAACTGCCATAATAAAACTAACTCTTAATCCAAATGATAAGATTTTTTGAATAGTGATAGTTTCCCCTTTGTTTGCGGCACGACTGATTAATGGCTGAATCCCCTGCGCCACACCAGTGAATAAAGAAAGGGCAACTACAAGAATATTCGCCAAAACCCCATAGGCCGCAATGGCAATATCGCCTCCTAAGCCAATCAGTACTTGATTAAAGACTAGGATGCTTACACCCGTGCTCATTTCTGCTAGAAAAGAAGACAATCCCAGTTGCACACTTTGAGTGATCGTCCTTAGCTTGGGAACAGACCATTCCAATGAAAGGGAACGCTTTGAAAAATGACGATGCGTACTCAAGATTATCAGGCTGAGGATCGGAGATAAGACCGTTGCCAATGCTGCACCAGCCATTCCCATATTCATAGGAAAAACAAAAATATAATCAAAAACAATATTGAAAATACTAGAACAAATCATCGCCTTCATTGCCAACTGCGGATTCTGATCATTGCGAATGAACGCTAGACATAAATTGTTCAAGATGAAAAATGGCGCCATCACCAAAATGAAGCGCATATACATTGTTGTATACGCAACAGTTGCGCCACTTGCTCCTAAAAGTAATGCCAAATCTCGACTGAAAAAAGCCCCTAAACCAGTAAAAAGAAGTCCGATGATCCCACCGATCACCAGCAGCTGAGAAAAATAGTCGCCGCTTCTTCCCTTCAGCGCAAATAACGTCGCGCCACCCATTCCTAACAATAACCCGAGCCCTGTCAGCAGATTGAATATCGGCAATGCAATATTCAAGGCAGCTAAGCCCAGCACCCCAACGCCATTTGCGATAAAAAACGTATCCGCCAAAATATACAACGATAACCCCAATGTACTTAACACGCTGCGTGTGACATAACCTTTGATCTCATTCATCTGATTCCCTCCACAAAAAAATAGCATCCTACCCTCCTATGGCCTACGGGGCAGACTGCTACTCAAAACAAAACCCGGCGATTTTGCTAAAAGTTCTTCATAATTTCCTTACATTCTAGCAACAAACAACTCAAAAGGCAATCCTATTTTTTTACAAATCAAGATACATCACCAGTTCGCCATTCTCCGGATCATATTCTTGGCTATCCACAAAACCAAAACGCTGATAATAAGGAATGATCTTTTCATTTTCCTCATGCACACTCAAATAAATCCGCTCGATCTCATACTGTTCTTTCATGAAATCGATCAGTAAAGGAATAAACAAGGTCCCGTAGTTCTTTCCTTGAAACTGTGCATCGATCATTAATCGATCCAGCCACATTGACTTATCCTGCTTGGCGCCAATCATGGAAAAACCGACTAACTGACCATCATCATATAAAGCCAATGGTCGCCATTGAAGTGAAACATCGTAGGCTGCTTCCAACAAAGATTGACCATTCGTCTCAATGAACGCCTCCTGTTCCTTTGAAACAGAAAGAGCAACGATTTCACGCCAATTACTTTCATTTACATCCTTAATCACTAATCCCATTGGTTGCGTTCTCCTTTGAAGGTACTATTTGTAAGCAACCATAACAAAAACAGAAAAAAACAGCAATCAAAAACCGATTGCTGCTTAAAAACTTATTCGACTATTTCCTTACTTTCACGCATAAAGATCGCTGCGCCCACGGCACCGATCAGAACGATGGTACCTGCTACGTAACAGATTTGGATCAAGCCTTTATCGAAGGCATTAACCACGACTTTCTGCAATTCGTGAGCAAAAGGCGCCTTGCTCAAGGCATCTGAAAAAGCAATCTCATGACCAGAAAATGGTCCAGCTTTAATCAGCCCATTCACCAATTTTTCTGGTAAATGCAGTGAAGTAGCTTGATGATTTACCACATCCGCGTAACGATTGGCCTCGACTAAGCCTAAAATAACGACCCCGAAGCTGGTTCCGAATTGTCGGAAAACATTCAATAACCCGGAAGCCATACCCATTTCCTGAGGAGCCACACCTTCTAAACCAGCTGAGTTCAATACCGGATTGACAATCCCGTTTGCGATCCCGATCATAACCAGCGTTGGCCATAATTGAGCATAGCCCATTGTTGGGGATAATTGACCGATTAAGAAGATAAATCCCACACCGCTGACTAACAGTCCAGCAACGATCATCCATTTCTTCGAGAATTTGTTGCCGAGAATACCGACGACTGGTCCTAAAATTAATGACCAAACAGATAAGGCTAATTGACGAATTCCTGTATCAAAGGCGGACCAGCCAATATAGTTCTGCATTAAAACCGTCAAGTATGTATTGAAGGCATAAATTCCTGAACCTAAAGCAAAGGCAACTAGAACCGAACCGATGAAATTGATGTTTTTAAACATCTTCAAATTCATCATAGAATTTTCGACTTTGGCTTCCGCAAAAATAAATAGTGCTAAGAAAACAACCGCCAAAAGCAGCCAGCCGCCGACACGCAGATCGGTCCATGCCCAACCGATGTGGGTTTCCTTTTGAATCAAACCATAGATTGCGCTGAACAGTGCCGCCGCGGATAAAATCATCCCGATAAAATCGATTTTTTGATCTTTCCCATAGCTTGGTGTTTCATTAACAAAACGAATCGTCATTAAAACAGCGATAATTCCGATCGGTAAATTAATAAAGAAGATCGATTCCCAACCAAAGGCATCCACCAGCAAGCCACCAACTAACGGACCGGAAGCCGAAGATAACCCAATGACGGACCCTAAAATACCTAAAGCTAGACCGCGTTGTTTCCCATCAAAGTTGGAAGCCACCAGCGCCATCGACAAGGACATCATCCCGGCACCTCCGACAGCTTGGACACCACGCCCAATATCCAAAATCAATAAGGATGGCGCAAAGCCATTCACTACAGAAGCGACGACAAAAAGAATCAAACTAGCTAAAAAGATTTTTTTTCGTCCGTACATGTCGCCCATTTTTGACACGATCAGCAATGTGACCGCAAACACTAAGGTATAAGCATTCAGCACCCATTGTAGCTGTGTAAAGGGTTCGTTAAAGGCCTTTTGCATTGTTGGCAACGCAACGTTTACTACCGTCACGTCCAAAAGTCCCATAAAGACACCTAGAGACATCGCAAATAATGAGAACCATTTTCTTGAAGAATTTTTCATACACTGTTCCAACTCCTACTATTTCTATAACAATCAATCGCCTCAGTAAAAAATCATTTTCGATCAGCGATTTGTTTTTTTATCCAGATTAATTTTGTTTTGGCAATTTGGATATCCAACTCATAGGCCTCCACTAAAATACGAAATCGTTCTGCATTTTCTGGAAAACGATCTTGATAGTCGGCCATATCCTCTTGAGCTTTTTGGTAGAAAGCCAGATCCTTTTCAATAAACACTTGAAACTCATCCAGAATCCTCAGCTGTTCATGAATATCTACGCTATCCAGTGAACGTAATTTGAAATGGATCATATCATTACGCTTCGCATCAGAAGGGATTTTTTCCTTCATTAACTCAATAAAGCGTTCGACACCCTGGGCAGTAATATGCCACAGCTTCATCTTTCGCCCTTCTTCATAGATTGTGGAAGTTACGAGTCCTTCCTTTTCTAACCTTTCTAATGAAGGATACAGCACGCCACTGGAAACCTTCCGCATCGGCTGCAAAGCAGATCCGACGATTTTTTGAAGTTTGTAGCCGGTTTTATCACTGGTAATCAATGAACCTAAAAGCAGTAAATCGTACATTTTATCCCCCTCCCGACAAAACCGTATCAGTCTTTTAGATATATCGACTTGCTTATTATAGGTCTTTTAGACATATTGTCAAATAAAAAATATTCTTATTTTATTAAAATAGAATCTCCTTAAATGAGAACAGAAAGAAACACCCGCTACGAATTAGTCGCAGGTGTTGAGCAATCAAAAAACTACTTGCTTTTTTGGCAATAAAAGTAAATGATGAAGTTGAAATCCTTTTTACCACAATCAGTAAAACGAACAATTATTTGCCCTACTTATAGAAATAGAAAGGACGGATTACACAATGGACTTAATGCAGAATTATTATCAAGAACTTCAAAAAAACATGGAGCACGTCATCAACAGTGAAGCAGAGTCGATCACAAAAGCAGCGACACTCATGAGTACTTGTATTCAGACGGAAAATAAGGTTTATTTCTTTGGCACGGGTCATTCCTATATTGTCGGTCAGGAAGTATTTGCTCGTGCAGGCGGCTATGCGGGCTTTATCCCAATGCTTGAAAATGAACTAGGCATGAATCATGCCTTCAAAAGTACGCTGATTGAACGGACCACTGAATACGCCGAGGTTTTGTTGCAATTGTATCCCTTTAAAAAAGGCGATGTAATCGTTATGACCTCAAATTCTGGACGAAATGCGCTGTTGATTGAACTGGGCCTGCGACTTAAGGAGCTGGGCGTTAGTATTATTGCCATTACTGCTTTGGACGCGTCAAAAAATAGTACTAGTCGGCATAAGAGTGGATTGCGCTTGTTTGAGCTTGCGGATGTTGTCCTTGATAATCGTTCTGTGTACGGAGATGCCAGTCTTTCTCATAATGAAGAAATAAAAACAGGACCTACATCAACTATCATGAGCTGTTTCATCGTCCAGCTTTTAGTCAGCGCGTTTGTTCAGCTTGAAGTTGAAAAAGGCGGCGATGTCCCGGTTTTCAGAAGCAGCAATATCGATGGCGGTGATGCCTACAACGAGAAATTATTTGATCGTTATCGTTAACAACTGAACGTAAATGATTCTTTATTAAACAAGAAACCAGAAACCCTTTTCTTCATTGAAAGAGTTTCTGGCTTTTTTTCACTTCATTTAGAAAATCTCTTCTTCGGCTTTTAGCTCGTTTTCTCAATAAAACCACGAATCGCTTGGTCAATCACATCCCCATTGCCATCAATCGTATGTCCGCCAGTCTCGCATATTACCGTCTCTGCCTTGACTCGCTTAAGCAATTTTTCGATAGCTTCATATTTCGCCATTGGGTCATCTTTCGCGTGACAAACTAAAATCGGCACGCGGATCGTTTCTAAAGCATAGTTATCATAGTTCAAGGACATATCCGTATTTGTGACCTTGCTATCCGCTTTCACCCCTTGACGTCTAGGGGTTGCTGGCAGCATGGTTTCAAACAAATTATTGCTTTCAATGGTCGAACCCATCATTTTATTGAAGACAAAACCAAAATGCTTCATTGAAAACCACATAATAAAGTCATTGACGATAAATGGTGGCGGTCCTTGCAGCCCCATTGCCTTTATTTCTTTTGGGGTTCTTTTCTGGTCCGGCGCTCCAGAGGATAATAGTATTAACCCCTTCAGCCTGTCAGGATAATCCAAAGCCACCCTTAATCCAGCGGCACCGCCTGCTGAAGTTGCTAGAATATAGCCTTTCTCAATATTCAACTGATCCATCATTTCAACAAAGGCCTGAGCTTGATTTTTCGGCGTGGGATCGCTTGGCAGATCTGAGCCTAAATAGCCAAAACGAGCAGGGGCAATTTTTCGGTAGTCCTCTCCTAATACTTGCTTCAGACTGGTCATCCCCTGATCATATCCGCCAAATATCCCATGGGAAATGATGACTGCCTCACCAGAACCTTCATCAAGATAGTTCATTTTTCCGAAGCTAGTTGTTAAAGCATGAACGTCATAACGCTTCAAACGAGCATAAGCGTTTTTCATGTCTTTCTTATAAAGACAAAATTCTATACAAATAATAGTTAATACCACAAACATTATTAAGTATCCCAAAATTTTTCTCCTTTTAGAGTGATGATTTAAGTATAACAGATACCGATTAACAGTTTTATTACTTTGTGGTAAAGGCATACTCCAGCTGGAAAAGCAGCTTCCAACTTTCAGCTCAGAATGCTACACTTAGAATGATTTGAACTGTTTTTGACTATATAAAAAGATTTCGAGGTGTTGGTATGATTAACGAGGAGGCGCATTTAGACTCCGCTTTGCGATTAAAAAAATATGTACGAGATATTAGCTGTCCAGAGCCGTCAGATATTCAGCACTGTCTGGAAAATTCAGAGGTTATCGCCAAAATTTTGGCTGAAAAGATTCGCACGGACACCTTCACCGGTCTGCGTAAGCTGGAGTTTTTATTAGCAGAGCTTTCGGAAATCCCCTTCTTTGAACGGCTGGAACCCGTTCAATCCCTGCTCGACACACTTTACAACCATACAAATGTTGAGGAAGGCTTTTCACTAACTGGAAAACATAACGGTGTTCTGGCTTGTCATAATGCACTTTGCACATCAATTTTTATTCGTGCTGGCAAAAAAGAATGGTCTGAACAAGGTGTTCGATGGATCATTTCCTACTTTCCCTTTGATAAAAACGAACCCTCCGACTGGCATGGCAAGGACCTCTTTCATCGCTTTGGAGGCTGTGTCGGCAACTCTCCTTGTTATGATGGTGTCGTGAAATCAGTCAAAGCCCTCTCAGAGTATGCAGAAAAATACGGAGAGATTCCTGGTCTTCGTGCTAAGCTACAGCAAGGCTTAGACTATATTTTAAAGCATCGGGTGATTTTCCATCAGAACAACGATGAGTATTTATACGATGATCTGATCACCCTCTTTTATCCCTATCCTTATCGCACAAATATCGTTGAGGCTCTTAGCGTTCTAAAATCAGAGAAGCTCTTGGATCAACCTGAATGTCAAGCAGCACTTGACTATTTGAAGGCGAAACAGCGAAATGACGGCGATTGGCAGGCTGAAAAGATTTTTATGAAAAGTTCATGGGTGCCTTTTGATGAGTTGAAAAAGCCGGGAATGTGGATCACGGATGAAATTAATTGGATTTTAACGGAATAAAAATGACCTTGGTGACTTCTATGTCATCAAGGTCATTTGGTTTCTATATTCGATTTAGTGACTCAAATGATAATACTCTTCTTCCATCTGTTGCATTCTTGCACGTTCCTTTTTGTTGTACCAAGGAGATACCGTGAAGGCCAACACATCGTTGATCAAATAAACCGAGCTGTTGACAAACATCGCTAAGCTGGCGGAGCCATGTCGGAATGAAATGAACCAAAGAACCATTTGGGCAAGGCCTGAAGCCAGCCACCAGAAATATTGATTGTTGTAGCGTAAGAAGCTGATAATTCCGGCACTCAGACTAATAGAAAAGGCAATCGCATCAATCCAAGGCCGCGGATCGTCAGTGAAGCGTTGAATCAAATAACCAGAAACAAAATAAACGATAATGGTACTGATAATCGCAATTCCCCAAGTTTTCCCGGTAAATTTGCGGATTTTTGCGGCCATGTTATGATTCCATTCCTTACTTAATAAAACGGGAATATCAAGGGTGATCATATAGGCGATCTGCTCGCCGATGCTTAAATAATTTTTCGCCGAGTAGCCGACATAAATAAAGCAGATGGCTGAAATGATACCTAAAACACCATTGACCGATTTCGCAGCATTAATGGACAGAATACATAAAACTCCCAATGTTGTTCCGATGAAGGTAATTATAGTTAGGAGGTTGATTGGTTGATTAACTAGCGTCATTATCTGACAGCCTAAACTGAAGAAAAATAAATAATAGTTCTGTTGCGGCCAGCCTTTTAACTGGTGAAGTAAAAATTTAAAATAGTTTATCATAGTGGAGCTCCTCGTTATAGATATTTAGGGATTTATTTTTATATCTATCCCTCAAGAAAACAGACGTTCTTTAATTGACTAAAAAAAGGACCGATTAGAAAATCCCTTTTTCAATCTTTCCATTTGAATAATAACGAGGACTTTTTAGTTCCTGCTGATTCAATTTATTCGTTTCTTCTTTGATCAGCTTGATCACTGTTTCAGCGGCCTGCGGATCAGCAACAAAATCATAGCGGTCACCGTCGATCTGGATTTTTGGGCAAATATCAAAGCTGTCATACCATTGCTCATAACGCTCATTGACCATTCGGTAGTAATCATGCAGCTCAGGATTTGCGGCAATTTGTTCGTAATCTCGCCCACGTTTTTGAATCCGATCTAGCATCACATCAAAAGAAACTTTAATATGAACCATCAAATCAGGCCGTTTCTTTGGCGCGGCAGTCTCCAATTCCTTCAGCATCGTGTCTAATAAGTTGTCATATTGCAAGACCTCCTGTTGACTAACGCGTCCAAGATCAGCATTCAAATGAAACAGTAAACTGTCCTCATAAATTGAACGATCCAGCACGTTATCCGCTTGCTTCAAGGCATCCTTCATCGCCAAAAAGCGTTTATTTAAAAAGAATATTTGCAGCAGAAATGTATATTTTTCTGGATTCGAGTAAAACAACGGCAATACTTCGTTATCATCCACGTTCTCGTAAAATGGTTTTGAATTCATTTCCTGCGACAACATATCTGTCAAACTACTCTTCCCTGCACCGATTGTGCCAGCTATTAATAGCATCGTTTCATCCATCCCTCTCTTATTAAATTAAGAATTTACCTTTTAAATCCTTGATAATAGTACTCCTAAATTTTTTTGATGTAAAGACTAGATTTTGTGTCTGTTTAGTGATATACAAAACCAACAACACAATATATAGTGTTGTTGGTTTCATGAGGTTGTATGCACTTTCTTACGTATTCAGATAAAATTGAACGCAGGAAATCCTTGAATAGCCTGAGACGTTCAAGAATGATTGCCTTTCAGATGAAATAAAACCAAGCAACTATTTATAATTCTCCAGTACCTCTTCAATTTTTACTCGCATTCGCTCTTTCATATATTTAGGTTCAATGATTTCGACATGTTTTCCGAAAGAAAGTAAATGCCTAATTAACCAATCATTGTCAGCGTATTCGTATGAAACCAAGTAATTTCCATCATCATCCATCGTCATACAGTCTTCACCGTATTCATCAAAGAGTTGATATGAGATTTCCGGAGAAAATTTTAGGACAAACGGAATCATTTCATAGTGCTCTTCATAATTTGTTTTTGTCGCACTTTCATTAGGGACCTCTCTAACAAACTTTTCATCCAATATAATTAGATTTTTTATTCTTGAAGCCCGAAATAGACGAAAAGCTTTTTTGAATCGGCAATAGCCATACACATACCATGCACTACTTTTGAAAATTAAGCGTACAGGCTCGATGGTACGGTTATTCTGTTTTAATTCAGAAGTAAAATAATCAAATGAAACAACATACTTATTGAGAATGGCATACTGTAAAGATGAAAATTTCTCCTTCTCCTTTTCTTGGCTACCAAAAGAAGAAAAATCTATTTCCAACCACTCGAACTTTTCATTAGAATCACTAAATAGTGCACTTACTTTGTCCAATAATTGGTCAGGATTATTAGGTGCTTGAGTCGCATTTAATAACTGTAGACCATGAATGATTCTATCCTTTTCTTCCTGTGAAAAAAAGGTTCTATTAATTACGTACTGCTCCATAATTCCAACACCACCTTTTCTACCTTTTAAAGTAAATATTGGAATGTTAGCCATCGAAAGGGTATCAATATCTCTGATAATTGTTCGTCTAGATACATTGAAATAGTCTGCCAATTCTTGGGTAGTAATTTTTTCTCTGCTGATCAATAGAAAAACCATTTGTAATAATCGTTCTACTTGCATGAGACTCCTCCAAAATAACTAATAGTGACAGCTATATGTCACTATTTATTTTCTATAATTTAAGTATACACAATTTATGGAGGTTACATATGGAAACACTATCAAATGGATTTTTAAAAAAAGATTTTCTTATTTTAATTATAGGGCAAATTATTTCTATTTTCGGAAATTCTTGTTTACGTTTTTCAATACCCTTGTACTTGTTAACGACGAGTAGTTCATCGATTGCATTCAGTTTAAATCTAGCTATTTCAGTGCTACCAACAATTTTTTTTAGTCCTCTAAATGGATTAATTGCTGACATGTTTTCAAAAAGAAAAACAATGATTTATCTTGATTTGTTTACGTGTTTTATTACCCTTTTAGCTATACTTACACTAAAATCAAACCAAGAATTTGTTTTATTGACTGGGTTTACATTCTTACTTTCAAGTATTCAAGCAATTTATCAACCCACGGTGTTATCTAGCATACCTCTACTAATGCAGAAAAAGGATATTGGTAAAGCAAATGCTATTGTAAATCAAGTACAATCATTATCGAATATTATAGGTCCTGCACTAGGTGGTTTCTTTTTCAATTATTTTGGTATTCAATTTATTTTAATAGTAGCAGCATTTAGTTTTCTATTTTCTGCTTTCGTTGAAGTCTTTATGAAGATTCCTGAACTAAAAGTGGAAAAAGATACCTCTCTACTTCATAGAATTAAGCAGGATACTATTGATTGTTTTGACTATTTCAAAAGAAAGAAAATACTATTAAAAATTGCTATCCTAGTCGCATTATTCAACTTGTTTTTTGAGTCAATGTTAATTATTGGGCTACCGCAGATTATCCTTAATTATTTAAAGTTAAACAGTACGTTTTATGGACTAGTGCAATCTGCTCAGTCCTTTGGAGCACTTTTAGGTGGTCTTCTCTTAACATTATTCTTTAACCGATTTAAAATGAATCGTAGTTATCTTCTTTTTGCTAGTACGGTTATCATTCTACTGCCTATCCCGTTCATTTTGTATCTAGAAATAGCGAGTATTCCCTCAGCAATGATTATATGTATATGTTGCTTCTTTTTCATGATATCCAGCACCATTTTTAGCATTATGATGATTAGCTTTATTCAATCAATGACCCCTAATGTCTTGATGGGAAAGATAATTTCTTATGTATATGCACTAACTGCTTGTGCAAGACCATTGGGGCAAGTGATGTATGGATACCTATTTGAGAAATATTTTACTCATACAGTCTTGATTTTACTCGTCACAATTTTTATAAACATTTTTATTTCTCTTTATGCAAAAAAGATTCTATCCCCTGTCTAATCTCGAAAAAAGATAGAAGACCTCTTTACTTCACGTAAAGAGGTCTAAAGTATTAATAATCAAATTGACGGTAGTAGCGGCGAATGTCTAATGGGTGGCAATTTAGTTTTTCAACATGGGCATCGATTCGTTGGGTGACACAGTGCATTAATAAATGCGGTAACACACGGCCGCGATTTTTCTCGCTAATCCCTTCAATTGGATAATCCTTGGAATCGATGAAGGTATAGTTTCCACAAATACGCGGCAAGAGATTTTTCACTCGCTCAGCTAATGGTCGTTGCTCATCTTCCCCTAAAAATAGTGTTACTGGGGTTGTTTCGTCCACGATTTCTAGTGTTCCGTGTAAGAATTCAGCAGCGTGGATTGATTTAGAGCGTAACCAGCTTTGTTCTTCCCAATAGCACATTGCATATGAGTAAACGGCGCCCCACTGATTACCAGCTCCGATAAAGTAATGCATATCGTCATGACGATGTTTTTCAGCAAACTCGCGTCCAAAGTCTTCCGCTTGTTTTTCTGCTTCAACTAACCCTTTGGCTAAATGATTTTCCAATTCTTCATAATACTCTTCATAGTCTGGAAAATCGCCATTCTTGTTCATCAAACGATCGGCAACCATAAAGAATTTGATCTGCTCAGTTCCAGGATTCGGATAGGTAATCACGTGATCACAGCTTTCAGCCAGTTTCGTACCTGCTGTATCAATAAAACCTAATAATGTCGCGCCAACTTCTTTAATCCTATCCACTGCCTTCACGACTTCTTCCGTTGTGCCTGTTACTGAAGAAAGAATCACTAATGAATCCTTCGTCAGTCTGCGATTACCAGTAGTATAATATTCAGCAGCGTGCTGCACATAGACCGGTAAATCGCTGCGACCGTTAATATAGGTTACTGCCTGCATCGCTGAAGCATAAGTGCCGCCGATGCCTAAGTAAAAGATATTGTCATAACCTTTTTCCCACACCTCATCAATGATTTTTTCAACCTGCGGGCGTAGCGCTAAGGCTCCTTGGATATCATCAATTTGCTGCTGTTCATTAAATTTCAACATGTCATAAACTCCTCAACTTTATATTTTACTTTTCAATACTGCGTCAAAATCATCAAAAATTCGTTTGCTTAAATCAATTCCCTTCGCCGTTGCCGTGCGATACGCCAGCAGTTGGAACGGAATAATCAATACTAATGGAGAGAAAAGCTCTGAAACCTCAATATCTAAACCTAAAGTATCGTTATCAGAAGCTTTTTTTGTCGTCACCCTCAGAATTTTCCCAACAGAACTAGCCATATAAGCTGCTAAAGCCTGTGATCTTTCAAGATTCACACTAGGTGTTTCGATAAAGAATAGCGTATGCTCCCAATCGGCTTCCAAATATGGACCATGCATGTAAGCTTCTAATTCAAAGCCTTGACTAGGCCGACGCACGGTTTCAGTAAATTTCGTTTCAAACTCTTTGGCTGTTCCCCAGTTTGGTCCATAGCCTAATGCAACGAAACGTCCGCCAAGCTTCAGCAGATTTTCGTGCTGCTCAAAAAAATCATTGGTCTTTTCGATCACACTTGGAATATGGGTAATTAATTCCGCTAATTCTTCCTTAAGCGCATGAAGCTTTTGCTCATCAATTTGTTTTTTCGAAACGCCGACTTTAATCGCCAATAGGATCAATTGTAAAATTGTTGCTGAAAAGCCTTTTGTAACAAAGCCAACGGTTTCGATTCCCATATTCAAGTCAATGACTTTATCAACCACTTGAGCAATCGGACTTTCTACATCGCTGGTTAACACGATCCGTTGAATCTCGCTGCCACCTAATTCCTTCATCGCATTGATCGTTGACGCGCTCTTCCCGCTTTGGGAAACGCCAATAATCGTATCGGTTCCCTTGATCAATCGTCCATAATGATTGAAATTATAGGGTTCTTCAATCGTAATCGTGACATCCGCCAATGTTTCAAACGCGAACTTTGCTGATAAACACGCATTATAGGAGGAACCTGTTGCTAAAATCGTGACAGTGTTCATATTTGCCAATTGCGCATCCGCTGAAAAATCATACTCGTTTAAAATTTTCGCCAATGTTTCCTGCTCTTGATCAATATAATCAAGCATTGTCATTGTTGACATATTTTCCCTCCATTCTTAAAAGATCCCGATCAATGAACCAAGGATACCGAAAACCGCTAATCCTAGTAGAATTGTTAAAGCTTTGACTTCCTTTTTCAATAAATAGAAGACTGCACCAAAAGCACCCAATGATAAGATTCGCGGCACGATATCGTCAAAAATACTTTGGACTGTCACTGCATTTTCACCTGTCCCGATTTTTAACGGAATATTGATATCGATCATTGAAGCAGTCATTCCGCCAACCACCATCAACCCGATGATTGAAGCACCTAAGGTCAAGCTGCCCATCATGCCGTTTTCCTGAATTTTCTTCAAGAAGCCGGTTCCCAATTTATAGCCCCAAGAGGTTGCGAAATAACGGAACAATAAATGTGGAATATTGAAAATCAGAATAAACAAGATTGGTCCTAAAATATTGCCCTGCAATGCCAAAGAAGTTCCCACACCTGTAGCAATCAAGCGTAATGTTCCCCAGAAGAAGGAATCGCCAATCCCAGCCAATGGTCCCATTAATGACGTTTTAATATTATCAATTGTGGAAACGTCAAAATTCGGATCGTTGGCATTTTCCTCTTCCATCGCCGCGTTGATCCCTAGAATCAATGTCACGATATGAGGTGTGGTGTTGAAGAACTCCAGATGGCGCTTCAACGCTGTCGCCATCGCTTCTTTAGATTTATACAATTTCTTCAAAATCGGAATCATCGCATAACAGTAAGCCAGATTCATTTGTCGTTCATAGTTCCACGAGAATTCCATTTGGAACGAACGCCAAAACACCTTACTCAAATCTTTTTTCGTAATTTTCAACTCATTGTTCTCATTAGAAGTCTTCATCATCATCCACTACCTCCCCTGTAGAAGTCTGAGCACTATTGTTCTGTCCGCCGCGCACATTCATAATATTGATCACCACTACCGCTACGATCGCACCAAATATAGCGATTCCCGTCACTGGAATTTCAAGATAAGCCGCTAAAGCAAAACCTAAAAAGAAGTATGGCGCCACTTGTTTATTGATCAATAGACGAGCCAGCATCGCGAACCCTAGTGCTGGAATCAAACCAGTTGCGACAGATAAGCCGTGCTGAATGAATTCAGGAATCATCGCCAATAAATTGCCTACGGTTTTACTTCCTACCATAAATGAAATCATGACTACTAATCCTAGCATCAAGGATAGCCCAATTCCTGCCATTAGATGCATCCGTTCCACACCTTTATAGTTTCCATCAGCGGCATATTTATCGGCATTTTGGTTCATGATTGGAATCAAAATACCTAGGTAAATATTTTTCAGAATCAAGGTTAATGTGGCAATCGGCAACCCCAGCAGCAACGCTGTTTCTGTTCCTGCGCCAGCCGTAATCGCAAAAGCCGTTCCTAAAATCCCACCTGTCACTACATCCGGCGGAATCGCTGCGCCAACAGAGAAAGAACCGATAAATGCTAATTCTAAAGTTGCTCCCATGATAATGCCGGCCTTAATATCTCCTAACACAATTCCAGTAAAAAGACCCGTGACAATTGGACGAGATAATAGCGATGTTCCTAACGCGTACTCAGATTGAGCAATAAATGCGACTAAACCAAGTAAAATTGCTTGAATAAGCATGTTTCTTCAACCTTTCTTTTTTAAAGAACTTCAGTAACAGCAACCTTTTTATCAGCTGGCACTTGTCGAATTTCCACTTCGAGTCCGTTGCCAACCATTTCCTTCAACATTTCTTCTTCCTCAGGCAAAACATTAACCGCTTTTCCGATGCTCCGCGTACCTTCCTTCGCTTTGATTCCGCCTAAATTGATCTTTTGAATCTCTGGATACACCTCTGCCAATTTTTTCGCATCCGCAATCGATTCCACCACGATAAATAATTTGTACTTATCAGTCACACCGCTTTGCAGCGCGACAATAGAATCCTCGATATTCTTGATAACCAGTTTGACTCCTTGTGGTTTCGCCAATTTGATGGTGGTTTTGCGCAGCTCATTTGTTGGTACATCATCATTGGCGATCAGGATGCAATCTGCTCCCAAGCCTTGGGTCCAAGAAAATGCCACCTGACCGTGCAGCAAGCGATGGTCTACTCTTGTTAATAAAATCATGTTTATTCCTCCATTTTTTAAAATTCTTCTTCTTCCATTTGGTTCATAATCGCTTGATTACAAAATTGAATCGTCTGCTTAGATGTTTCTAAAGTACTTTCAATCAATTTCGGTAATGATTCAGCCTGCTGAAGCTGCATGGATAGTTCCACTAGAAACGGCAAATTCATTCCCGCAACTAAATAAAAATTGGGACGATCAATCTGAGTCAAAAATTCATTATTCACGCTTCCACCGAATAAATCCGTTACTACTACTATTTCGTCATCACGATAGGCGTTCATAATATTCTTCACTTCTTTTTGCAAATCAAAGTCCTCTGTCAAATAGCAATCCAGCGTTTCGATCGCAAGCTGTTTTCCGCAAATCAATTCCAGCGAAGATGTTATCCCTGAAGCTAATTTTCCGTGGGATGCCAGAATGAGCTTTCTTTCCAATACTATTCACCTCTCAATCCTCTCTACACCTTAATAAAAGCAAGCGGTGTGCCAACATTAGTGGCGCACCGCTTGCTTTCTTAAAATTCATCCTCATTCATTGAGGTATCCGTGTTTTTGTAAATGATATCAAAGATATAGGCCAGCTCGTAATCTGGTATTGTGACACTATAAACTCGTTCTATGACACTAAAGGCTTGTTTGATCCTTTCCAGCCGTTCTTTTTGACACTGATACAAATCGGCATAACCTTCATAGGTTTCAATTGGAACATTGCGGATCAAGCGTTCAATCAAGCAGCTAACATGCACGTACAATGCCAACTTTTTCGCATTTGAGAGTTGGATTCTTCCTGAAAGCTCCAAATCCCGCATGAATAAGTCAATTTCACTCATAACTTTGTCCGTATCTAAAATGGTGACAGAATCGATTACCTTTTCCAGTGAAAAATTCCGAATCACATTGGTATTGAAAATGTGGTTTTCTTCTGCGGTCATCACTGGCGCCAACCATTCGGTTAAGACCTGCTGCTCATCTCCTGAAATCAGTTCTTCTAAAGAAAGATAAGGAACTTTAGCGATTTTAGGATCATCTGTACCGATAATTCCTAACACGTCATAGATCGAAAAGACCGTTTCATCCAATTTTTTCTCTTCTAAAACGCGATATTCATAAGGTAAAATTTTCAACTCGCAGGTACTTGGAAGACTCTTCTCCAGTAAATGACAAATTTGATTGGCGGTTCCGATCCCGGTTTGACAGGTGGTCAATAATGCCTTGGTACGATTTTCCTCAGGATAAATAATTTCCCAATCAAAGGCTGCCTCAGCTGCCGAATTTTCTGCCAACTCATTCAATGTTCGCTGGTGCATAATACTTTCCCCCACCGCAACAGCTAATGGTGTCGTGACATTATTCATGATTACGATCGGCACATTGATTTGTTTGGGAAAATACTGATAAATTTCCTTCAAACTGCCCATATCCACTAAAATAACCAATCCATTGGAAATATCGTTGTTCTCACTATAGTCTAGTATTTCTTCGGCAATCTGCTGAGGGGTCACATCCAGCGGCATATCGAAGGACTCAAAAATATCTTTGCCTAAAAATCGGTTCGCTACATTAGCAATACTGCTGGCAGTCGCGTACCCATGGGCGACGATTACCGCTTTAGTCATTCCCTGCTCTTTCGTCCAGTCGGCTTTTTTCAAATACAGCGTTAAGACGATCCGGTCCATCGCTGAGATCTCGATATCGATTTTTGGTTTACATAATTCCAAAATTCTCTGAACATAATAGTAGCTTGCAGGATACGCCTCCGATACCTGGACTTCAAGCTGACGAATCAGCTCCCTAATTTCAGTATCTTCTGAAACACAGCGGCTTGACCCCCTTTGAAATAAATAATAGCCCACCGCATACACACTGTTGCCATTAAATTTAATTTGATAAGCACTTTCCATCTGACGGAAGGTTTCACGCACATACTGAGTCAAATACAGCAGCATTTCATGCTTTTGCTGCCGATCCGTTTCAAACAGCAAATAATCAAACAATTGATCGACGATTTCCTTGAGCTTCAAATGGCAATCACTTAATACTCCGTGAGATTTCTGATATTCCAAAATCATTTTAGCAAAGGTATCCTCCACTCGCCTTTGGCTCTGACTATTGGAAAACATCAAATTAACTAGCCTAGAATCACTATGGATCAACACTTCCTCCGGCAACGAGGTTTGCAGATTCTGTGTATTCATCGAAAGCAGTGCTTCAGGAAGGTGATAAATCGTCAGCCGAATCTGCTGATCATGAATCGCTTCGGAAAAAGCCTTAGCAACCATCACCTTGACTATATTCTGTAATTCACCAATGTTTCCTTTAAAGCTGCCGTTAGCTAACAGTTCTAATGTTTGACCGCTAATCACTAGATCTCGTTTGATTTTCGTTTGTTCGCTGATCAGGAAAGAATAAATCAGCTCTAGGCGTTCATTTCGTGCCCGCTGCTGCAATGAGGGAATCGTTACCTGAATTGGAATTCGGCGAATAAAAGTTGTCAAAAAATTGCTCGTCAAATCTTCCGTTGTCGCGAAAAACAATCTAGTCTTAACTGTTATCGGTCGGTTCGTATCCCCCATTCGATAAATCAAGCCTTGATCCAAATAAGTAAATAATTTTTCCTGTCCCTCCGCATTCAAACGATGAACCTCATCTAAAAACAAAATGCCGCCATCGGCTGCTTCAAACGCTCCTTTGCGATCAGCATCTGCCCCTGTATAGGCGCCTTTGACACTGCCAAAGAGATTGCTCGTCAACAGCTCCGGGTTATTGGCATATTGCGCACAGTTCAGCGTAATGAAAGGTGCATCCTCCGCAATCAGTTCATTTTGAAGGCAATAATGATAAATCAATTTAACTAAATAGCTTTTCCCCGTACCACTTTCTCCATTGATTAATACAGGCAAGCCGCCATCCGGATAATTAAGCGCCGCCTTGATTTGTTCGATCACGCGATTCAAGCTTTTATCATGGCCAATCAAAAGTGAAAAGAAATCCTGTTCCTTTCCAAATAAAGGCTGTTCAGATAGAATCCCTTGAACGCTTTCATAATAATTGCTGCTTAATGCAAAGAATTGCCTTTCGAATGCCCCCTTATGAAAATAATAAACTGGACGCGAATTTATTTTTACCAACTCACCATTTTCAGTCAGTTGATTTAAATACTGGCTTACTGTATTTCGTTTCACTTTAAAAATCTCTGCCAATTTCGAAGCAGTAAATAGATCACTCAACTCATTCAGATCGAGAAACGCCGTTTGATTCTTCAAATAATTTAACAATTCTTCTTTCAATCCACTTCCCTCCCTCCTTTTATAATAGAAAAAGCGCCACCAAAGTCAATCCTTGTTTTTGCCGCTACCATAACTATTTTCAAAAAAAGTTATTCATTCTCACTATTGCAAGGCCCATACCAAAGACTGTCTATGCCAAAAAACAACGCTGCTTTAAGAAAAAGGAGCGCTACTTCCAACACTCTAACAAAATCTGTGAACTGTTGAAGAGAGTGTTGAGTATTCTTTTAATGGTAATTTATTCAGAAAAAAAGAGCAAATCACGCAAGACAAGTTCTCTTGAATGATTTGATCTTTCACTAATTTCTAGTCTAAAGTTCTTTTTGTTCAAGGAATCTAAAGGAGAAAACAACGGATATACCACACGCTATAACTGCTGTTAGCGTTCCTCCAGTAAACAATAGCCATAATGGAGTAGCCGAAATCCGCAACAAAAGCGCCATAATATCAATTCCCAATCGCTCAAACAATCCTTTTCCTAAGAAAACGAAAAAGAAAATAATGGCCATCACCACCATAATGATCAGACGACTTTTGCCTTCATCAAACTTAAAATAAAAAGGTAGGATCAGACTAATGTACAAAGAGCCGACAATAAAAACACCGACTAAAACGATCCCAAAGCTTTTCATATCAAGCATTCTGCCCTGCGCCATATTCATTATCAAAACAATGACAACAGAAAGCAGTATGGCAGCCAGCGAACTGATATATGATAATAAATATTTCTGAAATACATATTTCTTCCGAGAAATGGGCAGAGTGAACAAAAAGGAGAACCCATGATTCATCTCATCTAAAGTAATCGTCGTAAAAATAATCGACAATACAAAAAATAACGTAAAAAGTGGTACGATCACTAATGTTTGAAGATTATAAGCATTCATTACCGTTAAAAAAATCGTAGCAAAGAAAAATAGTTTTTGTTTTTCTAGCAGATGGAGATCCTTCACAAATAACCCTTTCATCTTAATTTCCTCCCATCATCATAAAAACAATCTCATCAATATTCGCTTTTTCAACCGCTACCTCGGGATAATTTTCACGATAAAACTGGCGCTGCTTCGTCAGACATTGATAGCCAAAACTAGCGGGCAATGTCTTGGTGATGTGTTCCTTATCCAAGTTGGAATACTGATCCTCTGTTACTTTAATAATTCCATACTCATCCATTAATACGTCAGTATCCTCATTTAAAATGATTTTTCCTTGATCAATAAAATACAAGGAATCACAAAGCTGTTCCAAATCGGTAGAAATATGAGAGCTGATCAAAATACTGCGAGATTCATCTTTCTCAAGATATTCCTGCAAAAGTCTTAGGATTTCACCCCGTGCAACCACATCTAACCCAGCAGTTGGCTCATCTAAAATCAAAAGCTCCGCATTATGACTGATGGCAATCAGCACACTTAAGCGCGCATTCATCCCTGTGGAAAATTCTTTTAAAGGTTTGTTTAATGGAAGCTGAAATTCTTCGCATTTTGAGATAAAATAGCTTTTATCAAACTGCGGGTAAAAACTTCGTAAGACGGAGGCAATCTCTTTGATTGTAAACTGTTCATAAAACCCAACTTCCCCATCGAAGCCCCGATTCGTTGGCGATCTTTATCTGTGACCGCATTGATTGATTTCCCAAAAAGTTCAACATCCCCATTATCACGATTTATCAATCCTAGCGCAATTTTGAAAGCCGTACTCTTTCCTGCACCATTACGACCAACAAGCCCAACGATCTCCCCTCTGCCAAGTGTCAACGAACAATCCAACTCAAACCTCTGGTATCGCTTTTTCACATTTTTTAGCTTAAGCATTATAACCCCTCCAGTATTAATTCCAAAAGCTCCATCAAATCCTTATCACTCATCCCAACTAAACGTGCTTTCGTGACAACGCCTTCAAGTTCAGCTTGAATCGCTTTGAGCTGCTCCTCCCTTTTCAAGGATGGATTTACTCCACAAACGAAACTGCCTTTTCCGTGAACAGTAGCAATCATCCCATCTTGATCCAGTGCATCGTAAGCCTTCTTAACTGTTAACGCGCTGATTTTCAATTCTTTGGCCAACGTTCTCACAGAAGGCAGGGCATCATTTTCCTGTAACTCTCCTTGAATGATCGCATGTTTAATTTGTTCAACCAGCTGCTCATAGATTGGCGTCATCGACGAGTGCTGAATAATTATTTTCATGATCCCACCACCTTTTCATAAACAGTGTATAACAGTATATATCAGCTGTCAACGATAGATTGTTTATAGTAAAGGCTCAAAAAATCTGTCACAATGATAAATAAAGGACTAAAACCTGTCACACCGATTGTTTTTATTTGTCTAATGAATAAAGGAGGCAAAAATAATGAACATCGAACGAGAAACTGCTCTGATCCAGTCGGCTTTGAGAGGAGATAGCGATTCGTTAGCAGAACTTTTAAGCGAAGTAAAAGATAGTGTCTTCAATCTGTCTTTACGAATGCTAGGAAATGTTTTTGATGCAGAGGATGCCACACAAGAGATATTGTTAAAAATCGTTACGAACCTCGGTTCCTTCAAGCAGCAAAGTCGTTTCAGTACGTGGGTATACCGTATTGCAGTCAATCATTTGATTACAGACCAGAAGAAACGATCTTTTCAGGAGCAGCTAACCTTTGATTTAATGCAACAGGATTTGGATCAGCCGATAGCGACCAAAGATTCCACTTTTCATGTTTTAGAGGAGAATGAATTGGCTGAGGAACTAAAGCTTTCCTGCACCAACATTATGCTCCAGTGTCTAAGTCCGGAGGATCGTTGTATTTTCATTCTTGGAACAATGTTCAAAATGAATAGTCAGCTGGCTAGTATACTTCTGCAAATCAGCCCAGAAACATATCGCAAGAAACTCTCGCGAACCCGAAAAAGAATGGGGAATTTTTTAGAGATTTATTGTGGACACGCTGGAGGTAAATGTGATTGTAAAAGACGTGTCCCCTTTGCCATCAAGCAACAGCGACTGAATCCGACGGAGCTAGCTTATTCCTCATTAAAGAAACTAGATTTAGCCGAAATCCACCGGCAAAAGGAGAATATGGAGTTTATGGATAATCAAACACTTCTATTTGATGCCTTATCTCATTACCAATCATCGTTTGATCCATCAAAATTTTTAAGCGAGCTGCTAGCATCCAAGCAGCTTTCAGAATTAATCAAGGAGGATGCCATCTATGGCCTATAAAAAAATTTTCAACTATTTATCCGCATTAGAGAAAAATAACCAGCAAGAATGGTTTCAGCAAACCAAAGATCAGCGTATAACAGCTTTGACAGAGTTCTACCAACTAGTAGATGAGCTTTCTATTGCTCTTCATGAAAAAGACTCTGAGATTCAGGTCAATCCAGCAAAAAAACTAAGTTTCAAGCTCAATCGAGATACGCGCTTCAGCCATGATAAAACACCCTACAATCCAGTGTTTCGTGCTCATATTGGTCCAAAGGGAAAATTGCCGATTCCTGTAGGCTACTACATTTTTCTAAAACCCAACAATCAATCCTTCTTAGGCGGCGGTCTTTTTGCCGATATGTTTTCCGAAGCAACTGAAATGATAAGACAAGCAATCATCGAACACGAAGCAGAATTTCTAACGATCATTCAGAACCCTGCGTTTACTGAACACTTTACCGTACTAGGCAAGCAATTAAAACGAATGCCTCACGGTTATGAAAATTACGCCGACTCACCTATCGCCGATTATCTAAAATATAAGAGCATGTATTTGGAATATCCTTTGACCGATCAAGAAATACTTGATTCTGACAAGTTTGTTTCCGAAACTGTAGAGAAATTCTTACTGATGAAGGAGTTCAACCAATTTTTAAATAAAGCGTTAATAGATTTTACCTTCCCTAAGCGAAAATAAGAAAACCTCAGGAGAAAACCGCTCCTGAGGACTTTTTGTTTAGATGAATCATTTTATTGTCGATCACTGATTCTAAATTCGTATCCAAGTACGTTCTTATAATATTCTGGATACAT
>NZ_JAHLOS010000041.1 GCF_018917525.1 Enterococcus raffinosus
TGCTTGAATTCTTTTGAATAGGTTCTTCGTTGACGTCTTGACATGAAAAATCCTCCAGTGTGTTTTTTATTATTCTACACACCTTATTTTTTCTGTCTAGTCTAGTGTAGCCGATTCATCATCAGTTATTGTTGAGATTGTGAAACAAAGTAATACGCCAATTTCAAATAAAGAAATATATAGAAAAATGATTGAAGACTTTCAGATAAATATTTCTTATTCTAATTTAACGTGTAATATATTGCCAAAAATGATTCAAAAAAAAGGCATCCCCATAGAGAAAGCATACAGAGGCTATTGGCAGTACAAGCTAAGAAACAGGTGATAGTAATGAGAAGTGATGAAGAATTAGACAATATTTTTCTAGGTTATATTGTCACTGTTCTAAAAAATACTTCCATATCTTACAACAATAAATTACGAAATAAACATAGCAAAGAATTTTTACTCGATATCGATGAAATTCCAGATGGACATAATTCAGCGATAAAAATACAGCGTGCGTTCATTGAACCAGATAAAAAAGTAGAATTAGAATATCTGCAAAATAAATTTAAAAATTTGTTTTCAGGGTTGAATGATAGAGAGCAAGTTATTTTCATTGAAAAATTTTTTAATGAAAAATTCGATAAAGAAATAGGTGAAATGCTGAATATATCAAGTCAAGCAATATCAAAACAAAAGAGGAAAATAAAGGATAAGATTTTACTTGAACTATTTAATGATTTAGAGGGTTAAAAATTAAAACGGTATTTCTAAAGAGGGTAAATGAGTTGGGAAGAATTATAGTAAATGTCAGAAATGCTCAAACAGGAAATGTAAGTGCTATGGAAAATCTATTAGAGCAATTTGATCCATTAATTATAAAATACTCAAAAGATTATTACGGTGTATTTGATGAAGATTGTTATCAAGAGTTAAGGATCCAGTTTGTTCTAGCAATACGAAAATTTGATTTTGCTCGATTTTGAAAAACAATAAGTTGTTTTTAAAGCTATTTCATTATCTATGAATAGAAGAATAGCCACTTTTATTTGGGAATTAATAAAAAGTGTTGATCGCCATTAACTTCCAAAAAAAGAATATTAATGTTTGGTGACACATATTACAAATTGGTAAACTCTCAAGATTCTAACCTTTTTACACGAAATCTCCACATTTGTTAGTTATCTTAATTTTGTTCTCAGGTGAAAATAAAAACACCTTTATCAAATTTTTATCTTGTCATTCAAACTAGGAGGGTTATAAATAATCAATTTAGAATATTTTAGAAGGAAGTGTTGTGTAAATTGAAGAGAGCTATTCTGGTTACTGTTTCACTGATTTTTTTGGCCCTTAAATTTCCAATAATGGCTGATGCTCAGACAATTGAGGAAAAAATTCAGGAAAAAGAGCAAAATATTGCATCAATAGTAAAAAATCAGGATTCAGCAAGAAGTTACCTTTCAGATTTGGATAATCAAATAGTATCTTTAGAAAAAGATTACAAAGGTGTACTTTTTGAAAAAAATAAAACTGAAAAAAATCTGAATGAACTAAATGGCAAAATCTCAGATTTAGAAGAAAAAATTAAATTGAGAGGAGAGCAATTAAAAGCACAAGCAAGAGAGACTCAAGTCAGTAAAGAAGAAGCCTCTCTACTATATGTTTTGGCTAGTTCAGATTCAATTTCTGATGCCGTTAGTAAAACTATCGGAGTAACCACTTTAGTTAGCGCAAATAACGAAGTAATGCAGAAACAGATTAGCGACAAAAAGAAACTCAAGGAAATGAGAGAGGACGTCACAAAGAGTCTGAATGAAATTGAGTCAAAAGCCAAGGTTTTAAAAGAGAGAGAGTTTTCCTTAGCTGAGGCCAAGTTAAATCAAAAAATACGAGTGAATGAAATATCAGCAGAATTAGCATCTGAAAAGGATGTAAAAGATAAATATATAAAACAAAAAGAAGAAGCTGAAAAGCGAAAACAGGAGGAATTGAAATTACTGGAAGAAAGAAGGAAAAAAGAAGCTGAAGCTGCTGCACTTTACGAAGCACAAGAAGCTCAAAAAAGAGCTGTAGAAGCTAGCGAAAAAGCTAAACAGTCCGAAATATCCAGTACAAAAGAACAAAAACAAAATGAGGAAGCAGCAACACCTAATAAGTCGATAAATAGTCAAGAAACAAATACTTCCGAAGAAAAGTTAACTGAAACTTCGAAAACAGAAATTACTGCTCCTTCTGAGACTATTGAAACAAAACCTGTCAAAGAAAAGACAAATTCTTCAAGTGAAACAGAAATAAGTGATGATAGTAAAACACAACCAAGTACTTCTAGTGAAGCACAACCAAGTACTTCGAACAATGGAAATACGAATTCAACCGGATGGAGAGCACCGGTTCCGAATATTTTTGTAACAAGTCCTTTTGGAAATAGAGCGGACCCTACAGGCTATTCAGGAAATTCTCACAATGGTATAGATATGGGTGGCACTTCTTCAACTCCTATTTCCGCTTCTAGATCAGGAAGAGTAGTTCAAGCAGCGTTTGATGGTTCAGCTGGTAACTATATTATTATTGATCATGGAGATGGATATTATTCATATTATCTTCATATGAGTAGTTTGATTGCTTCTGTAGGACAGAGTGTAAATTCTGGTGATACCATCGGCATTATGGGAACTACTGGTAACTCCACTGGTGTACATTTAGAATTTGGAGTTGCTACGACACCAAATTGGTCTGGATATGTTAATCCAGCACCGTTATTAGGTATTTAATTTAAAAAAATTTATCGTAAAAAAATTCTTAAATATAAAAACATCTTGTGGGCATATCTATTTAAAAAAAATTGCTCGCAAGATGTTTATATTAATAAAAAACAAAGTGAGGAGAAAAATCATGGGACATCATAATGATAGACATCACTATAAAAGAGATTATCATGACGACTATGATGATCACCATAATCATCGTGATCACCATAATCATCGTGATCACCATTATAATAAAAGAGATAGACACGATAACCATCATAGAAGAGGGTGCGTGAGTTCATTCTTTATGTTTGGGGCAATTGTGGTAAGTCCAATACTAATGTATTTTTTTCTATAGTTAAGCCTTTTCAAAAAAACAGAACAGTCAATGATGATCGAAGGGAGTGAATACTTGAAAATTATTAACAGAAACCCAATAACTCTGTCACAAAGACAAATTTTATATGGTTTTAGTATTTCTCTTTGGATAAAGTATATGTTTGCCTATGTTTTAGACTTTAAAGTAAATTTTAGTTCACCAATTCAATATGCAATCTTGTTAGTAAATCCAGCATCATCAATTGTTCTTTTTTTCTCGATTTTTTTGTTTATAAAAAAAGAAAAAAGCTTTCTAATTACATTGATTATGTTATATTCAGTCCTGAGTATTTGGTTGATTGCAAATGTCCTCTACTATAGAGAATATACTGATTTTATCACTATAAACACAATTTTGGGTTTTGGAAAAATTGCTAGCGGACTAGGTGAAAGTGCCATTCAACTTTTTCGTCCATATGATTCTTTTTATGTAATTGATCAAGTTGTTTTCATTATTCTATACTCACTAAAAAAATTAAAAGTGAGTAAAACGGAATTTAGAAGAAAGTATATTTTGAACTACTATCTTGTAGTCGCTCTTTTCGTAACACTAAACTTTTCATTGGCTGAAGTTTTTCGTCCAGGTTTGTTGAGTCGAACTTTCTCTAGAGATTACATTGTGAAATATTTGGGACTTAATTTCTATTTTTTTTACGATGGTGTTGAGACTTACAAAACTAATTTGGTCAAAGCCGAAGCAAGTCCAACAGATTTGCAACCAATTGAAAACTATTTAAAGACTAATAAAAAAAATTCTCAAAATGAACTTTTTGGAATTGCTACAAAAAAGAATGTTATCGCAATACAACTGGAAAGCTTTCAACAATTTTTAATTGATTACAAACTTGAAAAAAATGGACAGGAGTATGAAGTAACACCATTTATTAATTCGATTTTTGGAAGTGAAGATACGTATAGTTTTACAAACATTTTTAGTCAAGTAGGCCCTGGTAGAACAAGTGATGCCGAAACATTAGTAGATACCTCACTTTTTGGTTTAGAGAATGGTTCATTATTTTCTAAATTAGGAGATAAAAACACATTTCAAGCTTTACCAGGAATCTTAAAATCACAAAAAAATTATACTTCAGCAGTTTTTCATGGTAACGATGGAAATTTTTGGAACCGAAATGGGACATATAAACAGTTTGGATATGACTACTTTTTTGACTCTTCTTACTATAAACAAAATGACAATAATTCATTTCAATATGGTTTGATGGATAAAGATTTTTTTGAACAGTCAGTTAATTATTTTGAGAAATTACCACAACCATTCTATTCAAAATTTATAACTGTTTCTAATCATTATCCGTATGACAATTTGAAAGAAGCTGACAAAGGGTTCCCATTAGCTGAAACTGAAGATGAAACCATTAACAATTACTTTTCAACGGCAAATTATCTTGATTCAGCGGTAGAGGAATTTTTTGAGTATTTAAAAAAGTCTGGTGTTTATGATAATTCAATTATTGTTCTGTACGGTGATCACTATGGAATATCAAATTCTAGAAACCGTTCGTTGGCAAAACTATTAGGGAAAGATAAAAGTGAGTGGACAGAATTTGACAATTTGCAAATGCAGAGAGTTCCATTAATGATAAAAATTCCTGGAATTAATAAAGGAAAAATAGTAGAAACATATGGAGGACTAGTTGACTTAATGCCAACACTATTGAGTTTATTAGGAATCGATAATTCTGAGTATTTACAAATTGGAAAAAATTTACTAGATAGAGAAAAAGAACAACTAGTTGCTTTTAGAAATGGAAGTTTTACTACACCCGACATCTCCGTTATAAAGGAAAAAAATTATGATAACCGAACAGGAACAGTGATAGAAGACCCTTCTGAAGAGATGCTTCTCAAAGTAGAACAATACAAAAAAAGAGTAAATAACCTACTTGATGCGTCAGATAGTATTAACAACGGTAATTTACTAAGGTTCTATTCAGTTAATAATTTTCAAGTAATCGACCCAGAAAATTACGATTACACTAACCAAATGGAAAAAATCAAGAAGTCTCCCGGAAGTTTATATTCGAACAATCAATTTGAGTCTACTATATCGTTATATGAAAAGAAATCTTATTCTGACCATATTTCGGAATAAGAAGTATTAATGATTAACTAAATTTAACCTCTACATATGAATACATTGACATATGAACATATAATCATATATAATGTAGATATAAAATATGAAGGAGGAATAAACCATGTCAGATAAGCACATACATGAAAATAATCAGTCAAATAGTAATGGTGAAAATAATGAACACAACCATGGTAATTTGCCAGTCTATTTATATATGGCAGGATTGCTTGCCTTTGTAATATCCGTTTTTATAGGAGAAAAGCAACTATTTGTAAGTAATTTTCTATTTGCAGTAACAGTTTTTGTTTCTGGGTACCATGTAATTATGGAAGGTTTTGGAGATACTGCTAAAGAGAGTATACGTCTAAAGAAGTTTGAACCCAATATTCACTTTTTGATGATCCTTGCAGCTTTAGGAGCTATGATAATCGGAAGTTTTGAAGAGGCAGCATTGCTAATTTTAATTTTTGCAGGAGCACACTTTCTTGAGGATTACGCAGAAGGAAAGAGCAAAAGAGAGATTACAAATTTATTGAAAATGAACCCGACTGAAGCCAGGAAAATATTAGCTGATGAGACCATTCAAGTAGTGGATGTGAGCGAATTGAAAGTTGGAGACAAAGTTCAAGTATTAAACGGAGGTCAAGTTCCTACCGACGGAAAGATTCTTTCAGGAAGTACTTCAATCGACGAGTCGTCAATTAATGGAGAAAGTATTCCTAAAGAGAAAAATACTGGTGACGATGTATTTGGCAGCACAATTAATGGTCAGGGTACTTTTGTAATGGAAGTTTCAAAAGATAGCAAAGATACAGTATTCGCAAAAATACTACAATTAGTAGATCAATCTCAAAGTAATCTTAGTAAAACTGCAACTAAAATCAAATTGTTTGAACCGAAATATGTTAGGTTAATTTTACTTCTTTTTCCGTTGGTTATATTATCGGGTAGATTTTTATTTAATTGGAGTTGGGATACTACCTTTTATCGAAGTATCGTTTTCCTAATTTCTGCATCGCCATGTGCATTAGCAGCTAGTGCAGTTCCGGCTACTCTTTCAGCTATTTCCAACTTAGCAAAGAATGGTGTGCTATTTAAAGGCGGTTCGTTTTTAGCGAACCTTTCAGAGTTGAAAGCAATTGCATTTGATAAAACTGGGACATTGACGCAAGGGAAGCCTGTAGTTACTAATCAATTTTTTATAGACGATGTTAATGAAAGTGATATTTTGGATGTTATTGTTTCTATGGAAAAGGAGTCCAACCATCCATTAGCTGAAGCAATTGTTCAGCATTATCAAGATCAAAAAAAGTTGACGATTGATGTAAATAATGAGATAGGAAAAGGCTTAGTTGCTTTTTACAATGGCAGTAAATATCAAATTGCGAAACCATCAGAATTCACAGAGGTTCCATTAGTAATCGAACAAAAAATCGAGGATCTAGCTAAACAAGGTAATACAATTGTATTAATAGCTAAAAATAATGAAGTAGTTGGGCTTCTAGCGTTGATGGATATTCCCAATGACAATGCAAAAGAATCAATTAATTATTTTATCAATCAAAATGTTCATACCACAATGATCACTGGTGATACTGAGTTAACAGGAAATGCTATTGGAAAAGATCTTGGTATAGACGAGGTAGTGGCGAATGTTCTTCCAGAAGATAAAGCAAATATCATCAAGAAACAAAAGACCAAGTACGGTTTAACGGCAATGGTTGGAGATGGCGTGAACGATGCACCTGCTTTAGTTAATGCAGATGTTGGAGTTGCTATGGGTGAAGGTACGGATGTGGCGATTGATGTTGCAGATGTTGTTTTGATGAAAAACAATATATCAAAATTAACTTATGCACATAAGGTTTCTAAATACATGAATAAAGTAATTTGGCAAAATATAGTGTTTTCTATGTTTATTGTTGTAATGCTGATCACCCTCAACTTTATTGGGGAAATGAATATTGGAATCAGTGTTTTAGCGCATGAAGGAAGTACAGTTCTTGTGATTTTAAACGGGCTACGTTTATTAGCAAAAAGAAACTAGTAGTTGAATTTTGATGAAAAATACCTCTGAAGAGAAACAGATTTTCAGAGGTGTTTTTCAACCTTATGATAAATGCAGGGAAAAAATTTTTATACGATTATTTGTGAAATACAGTACATGGGAAGTTTTAAGGTGAATTGTCAAAGTTCTTTAGTTACTTCAGATGATAATTAATATTATTGTGCTTATTTTAAAAACTAATTTAAAAAAGTGAAACAAAAAAAACTATTAATTCAACATGTATGTTGGTAGGAAATAAATAGGAGAACACATAATCAATGGGCTTCTGATTGACTAGAAAAAATTTACAAAACTACAATAGACAAGTAAGGTTGGTGGGTGAATTGAATAGAATCTTGATTATAACAACTAATATTCTTAATGAAGAAAATTTTCAAAATAAGCTTCAGCGATTGCATTACGAAGTTTTTGTATCAGAAACAGTAATTGATTTGTTTTCTGATAATTCTAATTCCAAATATTTGGATCTTTTTCCTGTGATTATACTAAGTGAGACTCTTCCATTGCGAATGGTAAAAATGTTGAATAATAAATTTAAAAAACAGTATGTATATATAAAGAGAGAAACAGAAAACAATAAAAAAATGGGAAATGATTTAGCACAATTGACTAATAGGATAAATTCTACAATTTCATTTGAGGATTTGAGAGAGTTAATGACTACTATTTTTTCAACAATAAACGCCAAAACTCCGATTACAGAAAAGGATATAAGAGAAACAACAAGTCTCAACTATGTAGAGTGGAGTATTTTATCAGCGTTAGCAAACCGTCAGGGAAACTTTATTAGCAGAGAAGAGTTATGTAAGTTAATTTGGAATAACGATTATAAGCTACCTACAAAACTATCTCAACTTTCAACCACTGTTAAACGCATTAATACAAAATTAGCTACCAAAAGAATAACTAACGTTTATATAGATACGGTATGGGGAGAGGGCTATAGATTAATCGGAAAAATTGAAGAATTAAGTGGTTAAAAATATATTAGCTCGCTTGTGTTTGTTTTTGACTCATCAAAATGATTTATTGGAGGTCAATCATGAACGTAGATGAAAATATTGTTTCATATATGCAGGATATTTTTGAATTGTTAAGTTGCAAAACAAGATTAAAAATAGTTCTAGCATTAAATGACCGGGAGAGAAGTGTTAACCAATTAGAATCTTATTTAAAAATTTCTCAATCAGGAATTTCACATCAACTTGCGATATTGAGGAAACATCATTTAGTAAGTTTCAGGAAAAATGGACGGACACGGATATACACGTTATCAGACGCACATATTGAAGATATGATTAGATTGCTAACTATACATGCCAAGGAATGAAAAGTGTAAATTTTTTCAACATAAATCGCATGAAAGACTAATAAAGTAGTTGTTGAATTTAAAATAAAAAAATTCAAACTATTTGGTGTTTCATAAAGTGGTACAGAAATGGAACATTTTAAACTCTGGTTATAGTTAAATTTATTTAGATGTAGGAGGAGTATATGACCTTATTAATTGGTGTCACGATATTCCTGAGTGGTGGATTTGTTGGAGTAGCATCAATGTGTTTATTACTAATAAATGGCGTTGCCGAAAGAAATAATACAAATTCTCAGAATTTAAGGAGGAACAAAGGTAACGAAGAGAGGAGTCAGTGATGATTATTCTTTTGCGAAACAAAAGTAGTTCAATATTCAAAAGAGTTTCTATAAAGTTATTTGAACAATCTGATCATGGTTCAAGTTAATATACATGCTTTTCATTTAACTATCACCAAATGCAATTAGCAACTAAGAATTTCTCATAGTATATTGGACGGAAATTTCTCATACATTGGATTAGGCGGCAGTTTCATTTCTTTTCCTTTAGCTACTGTACCCAATATTTTCAAGAAGAGCAGATTAAGGCTGAAATGGTTTACAGATACAAGTATCTAATTGTTGATGATAAGAATGGCCTAATTTTGAAATATGCCTTTAAGGTGAGTTAGTATTGCAAAGCCTTTTGATTAGTAAATTGCAAAGAATAATAATTAATCCAATTGTATATGATATTTCAGCATAGAGATATAGCTTATTCATGCAACAATTGACCGCATGATGACACCAGTACGCGAAAAATGTCGAAAACATTTTTCAGCAAAATCATATAATAGCAATTCGTTAAAAACTAATTGATCGAACGAATAGCTTAGATTAAAAATCTTATCTTCTTTTAATGTGTCTTTTTGGTGAAATCTATGTAATGGTTAACAAAAATCTGATTTTAGTGAAAGCATTGTTAGATTTAAGTTTACTGGAAATTAGGTGGAAAATATGAATCGAATTTTAATTGTTGAAGATGAAGAATTGGAAAGAAATTTTTTGCAAATGATAATTGAAAAAAAGTTTACAGACAAATGTCTTGTTTTGAGTTGCGCCACAGGGACACAAGCGATAGAGTATGCACAAAAATATCTACCAAATATCTTATTTTTAGATATAATGATCCCAGAAAAAGACGGTCTGTCAGTATTGAAAGAGGTTCGGACCTTTTTGCCTAAGGCTACATTCGTAATTATTTCAGCTTTATCTGAGTTTTCTTTTGCTCAACAGGCGATTGATTTAAATGTTCACAAGTATTTACTAAAACCTGTTACACCAAGAGAAATAGAGGGGATAGTTCAAGGTGTAATAGATCAACAAAAAAAGATTGCAGATGTCGCTATAAAAATGACAGCGAATAGTAAATACGAGGAACAATTCTGGTTCATTCAAGAAGCAATTTGTTTTATACAAAAAAATTATCGTGAAAAGTTAACACTGGAAATGGTGTCAGCCCATGTCTATATGAATACGCAATATTTTAGTAGAGTCTTTAAAAAAAGAATTGGTATATCCTGTACTGATTATGTCAATAATTTACGGATTCAACATGCCTGCGAATTACTGGAACATTCAACTTTTCCATCTTTTCGTATTGCCAGTGAGTGCGGCTTTAATGATCCATCCTATTTCAATCGCGTCTTCCATAAACAAATGAAGACAACACCAAATAAGTATCGAAAACTATTCTGTCAAAAATTTTTTTAATACTAAAATGCTTTTTTAGTAGAGTAGTTTATTTTTACAATAAGTTAGATTTCATTCTCAACACCGTGGGAATGGAATCTGTTATTTAAAGACCTCATTGAAAAAAATAGAGGAGATTGCGAAAGTAGGATGGTCTACTGAACTAACAAAACGAAGGTAAATAGTAAAAAGTGTGAAATCAAAAAAGGTTCTGATCGCAAGGAGATATCAGATAAATGTAAATGGAAATTCCAATTTGATAATGGGATCAAATTAGATGCAACAGAATAGACCTAAACGAACATTTCAGAAATAAATTGTGAGGTAATTTAGTGGTAATGCAATCAGGTTTTTCTTTTGTTGAATCTATGGAAAAAAATTTACTAAATCTAATTAATAATATTTTGATGCTAGGTTGTAATAAAATGTGATTTGATTATTCGAATCTCTTTTTTTTTGGGAATTTAAGAAAAAAAAGGACAAATTGATTAGAAAAATAATTAAATAGTTCTTATGTTAGTAATATAATTAAGTGGAAATAATTATTTTAAATTTTTATTTTGAAAGGAACTGGAAATGCAAGCCAATGATTTATTGCTGGATGATGATCGTTACAAATGGTATCTGCTTCAGTATTTAGAATTAAAAAAAAATTCATACTCCTCAGTTGATCAGCTTAGTGATATTTTAAAAGTTTCTCGCTATAAATTGGAAAAATATATTCTGGAACTGCAGATTGACTTGGAAAGAATTGATTTTGAGGCAACGATAGAACTGCTTGATACAGGAGAGATAAAGGTACATCAACTGACACATGCGATTGTGAAAAGAATTCGACTTTGTTTCGTTGAACGGAGCCTATCGTTCCAACTTTTTCACCGATTTATAATAGATGAAACTAGTATTGACAAGCAAATCGAAGAGCTGCATGTGAGTCGTTCAAGCACCTATCGATTATATAAGCGGTTGAAGTGTAAGTTGACTGACGAGGGGTTTCAAATAAAGAAAAATCAATTAATTGGCGATGAGTCTTTGGTCCGAAGTTTTCTATTCGGTCTATATTATGAAATATTTAATGGGTTATCGAATCCATTTGGAAAAAAAGTTCAGCAGCAAACCCAAGAAATATTTTGTTACTTGAATCATCAGTTGAATCTATCATTACCCAAAACCAGAGAACATAAATTGTTGTTTTTTTTAAGTATTTGGTTGATTCGAATAAGAAAAAAACACTTGATGGGCGACGTAATCATTGAGTATAACGAGAATAAAGTGAGCGATTATCTTGCTACATGGTTGGATCGTCATTTTTCATTAACAGATATAGAAAAGATGAGAGAGATCGCTTCTTTATTGCTATTTTGTCAAATGATGGAAATCGATTTGAACCAGGATTTGACCTTCATTGCGTGTAAAGAAAACCAACAAGCAGAGGAATTGTTAGAAGAGTTTTTACTCTATATAGCAAATCATTCGAGATTCGAATTAAATCGATTAAAAGAAGATACTGAATTACTTTCAGGTTTGCTACGAATCAATCGTAAATGGTTGATCTATCACTTTCGCGAGACGACATCTGTAACAAAAATCCAGCAACACTATTTTCAAGGAGTTAATCCAAAACTGGATGAGCTGATTCAAGATTTTATTGAAAAATTCGCCCAAAGAGAGCTGTTTCATTCGGAGCAAGAGCGAAATAAATTATATTATGACTATTTGTTTTTCCTAATTACGCGAATCTCAGTTGAAGAGCTGGAAGATCCAATATATATCTGCATCGATTTTTCTCATGGGAGCAGATATAACGAATACATTCAAACGATGTTGCGTTCGCTCCAAAGCATGAACATTTGTTACGAAGAAAAATTGAGTTCTATGACCCAGGTATATTTATCTGATTTTTTGATCGACCGACTTCCTTGTAAGCAGATGATTTGGAAGCGACCTCCGACACCAGAGGATTGGGCAGAGTTTGGACACTTGTTGTTAACGGTTAAGGGAGACGCTTATAAATAGAAATCTATTGATTCGGATCGCACCGCCGTCAATGATGTTTTATCAGTCCAATAAACTGATCTTGTACAACAGTGAAAAATTGATTGCAAAATTTATAGAGGATCAGTCATTGCACACATTTGATTTAGCGGAGAACGATAACGTTTTAATCAATACCAATGATCAAATGGAAGAAAAAAATGTATCAATTGAAACAGGTTACTCAGAACAACAGCTGGATCAATCGTCTGAAGCAGGAGAGAGTAAACTTTCGCAAAAAAAAGTAAACCTAACTGAAAAAAATTGTCTTCTGAAAAATGGCAAACGAACTTCTGAGCAATCAACAAAAAGAACACGTAATGACGTTCTGGAAACAATTGAACAGAAAATTTGTATCTTGTCACTAGCAAACCCACCAGATGTTCAGTCAAATGGACATGAACTCGTTCTAATGTTGGCGTGTATGTCTGGTACGATATTATTCGGCACAAACATGATTGAAACAAAAATATATGAAAATATCACTTTTAAGGGGATGGAACAGGATGAAGTTTTTAAAAAGATTATGGTCATTCATGGCACTTTGCGGAATGACGCTTGGAATTTTTCCGATATCGATCTTTGCTGAGACGATTGAGGCAGCCGATGTGGTGATCAATCAAGTAAAAATTACAGATACAGAAGACCAAGAAATTTCTGAAAACAATCGTGTGAAACGTAAAGATAAAATAAAGATAAAATTGAACTGGTCACAATCAAAGCCGTCATTAATCGAAGGGAATACGAGGATGTCGATCAATTTGCCGAAGAATCTAAACTATCCAGATCAGTCTGGCAGTTTAGGTGAAATAGGTAACTATCAAGTTAGTAATCAACAGCTAATTTTTCAATTCAACAAAAACTATCAAGAAACCGAGGATGGGCGGGTACCTGATTTTTCAAGTGCGAAGTTTTACAAAGGAGTACTGGAGCTAACTGCAGAAACTACATCAAAAGAGTTGGAAACTGAAGATGTGGATTTTGGCAATAATCTTATTTCAACGCTTTATTATGACCAGAAAGCTAACTCGAATTCAAAAAAATTTGTCGAGGCGGAAACCGAAAAGGTAGAGAAAGCAATTCCTTCAATTACGCAGCCTCGGGCTCTGAATAATAATCTCAATGATAGAGGAGTAAAATTGTTTGATGCTATTACTATAACGGATGAAAATGGGAATGCTTTTACTGATGAGAATCCGGCTAAATATAATGATAATATCAAGATTCATATCGATTGGTCATTACTAGATTCGGTTGACATTACTAATGGGGACTACTATGAATACAAACTTCCAGATAGTTTCGCTGTCCATAATCCTGTAGATGAAATTCTTAAAAATGGAGGGCAAGAATTAGGGAGATTCCAATTAGATACAACTGGAAACTTGAAAGTCATTTTTAATCAAAATGCAGAAAATCTTTCCAATCGAAAGGGGAAAATTGATTTAAGTACTTCTTTTAATATACAAACAAATGAAAGAGAAGTTGAGATTGAAACAGGGATTTATGATAATGAGAACAAAGAAATTATCATCACAGTTCCAATTTTCCAAATTGATTTTTCGAAATCAGGTGAAATCAAAAGTAATGGAACGGTAAATTGGAATATTGATTTCAATAAAGACTCTAATAGTATAACAAAAGTTGTAGTTACCGATGTGATGCCCGAAGGACTTGGATATATTGCCTCTAAAGGTTTATTATTTAAAAATGGAAAATGGGAGGAAACCGCTAATCTGTATACGTATAATCCTGTAGCTCAGACGTTTACTTTTAATGACATTATCAAAACACCAGTTAGATTAACAATTAATGCATACGTTGATCAAAAGAAAACAACGATTGACACATATACTAATACTGCAAAAATTACTGGAAGTGAGTTTTTAGAACAGGATGCGTCAGCTACTGTAAGTTTTAAAGATGTGGATAACTACAAACGGTTTATCAGTTATACAGCAGAAACGGGAGAGGCAAAATGGGAGGTTTCTGCTACTTTTACAAAAGAAAACGGGATTTTAACAGATAAGACTTATGCCGGATTGGATTCTGAAGGAGCGCTACACTATCTTGTAGAAGATAGTGTCGTAATTACAAAAAAGCAAGATGGTTCTTCAGTGAGTAAAGACAGTTGGAAACTTGAAAGCACAACTAAAAATAGTTCGGGAAATACTGTTGCTTTTGAAATTAAGTTTAAGGATCCGGGTTCATATATAGTCAGCTATAAAACAAAGATGGCAAAGCCTACTTTGTCAGACACCAAAATAGACAACTATATGTCTGTTGTCGATGATGGAAATAAGAGTGATCACAGCTCAGGAGGGACAGTTACTCCTGAAACAGGAATTGGCGTGGATAAGGCTGTCGATGCAGCTAATAAAGACGTAGACAAAATGATTCTTGCATGGAGCGCCGAGATAAACAAAGCAGGTAAAACAATTAATAATCTAATTGTTACTGATATATATGAAATGGCTAATGGGAGCAACGTGAGTGCCTTATCATTGATTAAAGATGAGCTAGTGATTAAAACAGTTTCCGGTAAAGTATTGAATGAAGTAACTGACTATAAGGTTGAGATATTAACAAGACAGATACCAGGTACTTCAGAAATGATGGAGTCTGGATTTAAGATCACTTTTAAAAATACTGTCACCGAAAAATTAATGATTAGCTACAAAACGAAATTTGATATTAACAAGCAAAATGAACTAAAAGAGTCAGGAAAGTTTCCATCAGTAGCTGGGAATCGATTCAGTAATACTTTATTTGCTGAATATTTAGATGAAAATGGGGACATTCAAAAAGTTGGAGACCAAGCAGAACAATGGATAAGCAGTAATTGGTTGAAGAATGCAGATAAAGGCGGTTTCTTTGTAAAAAAGGGTGAAAACGTCCATGAAGCAATGAAAAAATTTTTGAAGAAAAACAATTTATCATTCAATAATATCTTTGAAGAGGCTGTGGCACCAGAAGACAGTGTTTATTGGATTGCAAAATTCAATTTATTTAAAAATAAAATTCCAAAAAAATATAAAATCATTGATACACTAGGTGAAGGACAAGTCCTACGAAAATTGGCAATTTATGAAACCACGTTAAATCGTGATGGAGATCTAACAGAAAAGTATGAGAGAAAACTAGAATTAGGTGAAGACTACGAATTTGAAGAAATAAATGGAGATATCGTCATTACACTTCTTAAAGAAACAGATAAGACATTATCAGTTGCAGTTGCTGTTGATACTGACGAAGATAGTTATAGATACAAAAATTACGCCGAGCTTCAAAATGGTGACGGTAAAAAGATAGTCTCTGCCGATGCGGAAGTAAACGTTTCCTTAAAAGAAGACTGGCTAACAAAAGATGGACTTCAAAATGAAGCGAACAATCGATTAGTTGATTGGCAAGTAGTCATCAATAAAGATGCTAAGAAGATTCACAATGCCACAATTATGGATACAGTGAAATTAAACCAACAGACATTTATTTTGGATGAGAATAACGAAGTGCTTGTGAAAGTTTTCAAAGGGATCAAAAATGGAAATAATTTTGAAAAAGGAGAAGAAGTTTCATTCTCTACTGGGAAAGGCGCAATGCTATTAACGGATTCGACAAACGGAACCCAAAGTTTAAAAATTGAGTTTGATGAATATATTGAAGAACCTTATATAATTGAATATCAAACAAAATTGGATCCAGGGATAGTGAATAGTGAGAAAATTACGAACGATGTAAATCTTAGCGGCGGTAAAACGGAAATTCACAAAGTTATCGAGGAAGTTATTGTAAAATCAACTGACGGTTCAGGTACTTCAAGTGGAGTAAATGGTTCATTAATTATTCATAAAATCGACAGTAGTGAAAAGAAACCTATTAATGATTCAGCTTTTTTCAATATTTATCGAAAAAACGGTGAAGGTATTTACGAAATCTTCATTCCCAATCTAGAAGTGAAGAATAATAAAATCGTTACCAGTGATGGGAGTTCGATCGAGCAGTTAAGTAATTTACGCTATGGTACTTATGCTATTCAAGAAGAGATTGCTCCAGACGGTTATGTAAAAGACGATAAGTTATATGAATTTACGATTGATTCTAACAATCAAACCTACACATTTACTTTAGAAAACAAAAAGAAAGCAAGTGTAGCAACGGATATTACACTAGAAGCTAAAAAAGTTTTGAGTGGTCGTAAGTTAAAAACCAACGAATTCAGCTTCAATCTAAGAGGCAGTGAAGATAAGATAAATCAAACGAAGAAAAACGATTCAGATGGCAATATAGCATTTGACAAGATATCTTATGAGAAAGAAGGGACCTATACTTATACAATTTCAGAAATCATTCCAGCAGAGGCCGAAAAAGAGATTGGCATGACGTATGACGATACACAATACAAAGTGACTGTCACAGTTGAAGAGAATGCCGGCAAGCTAGAAGCAAGGGCAGTGTATGAAAACGTTGAACCTGGTAAAGTTCCGGAGTTCAATAATATCTATTTATTACCGGATAAACCAACAGCAAACATTGCAATGGAGGCTCGAAAAGAATTAACTGGACGTGAGCTGAAAGCCAACGAATTCAGCTTCAATCTAAAAGGCGAGAATATCGATCAAACAGTTAAAAATGACAGTGAAGGCAAAATCTTATTTGATTCGATTAGTTATGACAAAGCCGGAATTTATAAATACACAATTTCCGAAGCGATCCCAGCAGATACCGAAAAAGAAACTGGTATGATTTATGATGATACGAAACAAAATGTCACAGTTAAGGTGGAAGAAAACGCCGGCAAGTTAGAAGCCGTGATTATTTACGAAAAAGTGGAGAGTGGCAAAGTGCCCATTTTCAAAAACAAGTATAAAGCTCTACCAACAAGCATAGAGCTTGAAGCACAAAAAAAATTAACGGGTCGCGAGTTACAAGACGAAGAGTTCAGCTTTAATTTAAAAGGCGAAAATGTCGATCAAACAGTAAAAAATGATAAAAAAGGCAAAGTTGAATTCACCAAGATTGATTATAACAAAGCTGGAACATATGAATATACGATTAGTGAGGTTATTCCTTCACAAACTGCACCAGGGATCATCTATGACGATACAAAACAAAAAGTTACGGTTACAGTGGAAGAAAAATCCGGTAATTTGGAAGCTCGTGCAGTATATAAAAATGTTGAAAACGGTAAAATTCCGATTTTTAAGAATACCTATTTAACACCGAATGTGTTGCCAGCAAAAATTACGTTAGCAGCACAAAAAGAATTGAGCGGTCGTTCACTAAGGTCTGGCGATTTTAGTTTCAAATTAAAAGGTAAAAATGTCGATCAAACAGTAAAAAATGATGAACAGGGAAAAATAACTTTCCAGGAACTGAGCTATGACAAGGTCGGGGTCTATGAATATACGATCGTAGAAGTAATTCCTGCAGAAAAAGAGCCGGGAATGAGTTATGACAAAACAGAATATAAAGTCATGGTCACAGTAGAAGAAAGAAACGGTAAATTAGAAGCCGCAGCGGTATATGAGAATATTGGAAAGGGTAAAGTACCAGTCTTTAAAAATGAGTATAAGGTCTTGCCGACTAGTGTCAAACTAGAAGCTCAAAAGAAATTAACCGGCAGAATTCTAAAAGATCAAGAATTCAGCTTCAAACTAAAAGGTGAAGGTATTAACCAAATTGTAGAGAATTCTGCCGACGGAAAGATTATATTTGATGAAATCAATTATAGTAAGTCTGGTACTTACAACTATACAATTTCTGAAGTGATTCCGGGAAAAAAAGATTCAACGATTACCTATGATGACACGGAGTTTAAAGTAATGGTCAAAGTCGAAGAAAAAGCTGAGAAACTTGAGGCGAAGGTCATTTATTCATTCAACGAATCGACTACTGATATTCCAACTTTCAAGAATCTATACACTCCTGAAAAAGAAGTGCCAGCTGGTGAAATTCTATTAAAAAAAGTGGACAGCCAAACTGGGCAAACATTAGCTGGTGCGGAGTTTAAATTAGTTAATAATAAAGGTCAGCAAGTAACTGGTCATGAAAAAATTGTTACGAGTGAAGATGGAACAATTTTTATCAAAGGATTGACAGATGGTGATTACAAGTTGATTGAAACGAAAGCACCTAAAGGTTATCAATTAGATGAAACGCCGATCAATTTCACAGTAAAAAACAACCAGCCAAGCAAAAAAGAAATCAATAAAGAAAACACTAGAATCGGTTTACCAGCAACTGGAGATTCTTACGATACTAAGACAAATGTACAAAAAACTTATCGAAATAGTAATGAAAGCAAGTCAATGACTTCAAAACGCTTGCCCTCAACAGGAAGCATCCAAAGCAATGGTTTAATTCTCTTAGGACTATTCTTCTTAGCGATGAGCAGCTTGGTTGTATTTGGAAGACACAGAAAAGTATAACTTATATAATAGAAACGAGGTGGAGTATGCATTACAGTGGAGAATTAAGTTGGTTTTCGGGAGGAGCTAGAGTTTGTTAAATACTTCATTCTCTCATCAGGATCAATGAAGGAACTAGCAGCGATCTATTCAACCAGTTATCCAACGCTGCGTAAGCAGATGGATAAGCTGATTCAAAAAGTAAGAATCAGCGAACGTAAGGCCAATGATAAAATCATTCGATTAATCCAACAGCTTGAAAAAGATGGGAAAATTGATCAAGAGATTGCGAAGACTGTAGTTCAAGAATATAGCCAATCTCTAAATAGTCTGCTAATCGACTGACAAAAGTCCCAAGTCCTTATCTTATAAGGGCTTGGAACTTTTATTTCATGAACAGTTTCAATTGGTTTGGAATTGATAAACAGCTTATTGGCCTTTATAAATTACTTTAAGTAACCTTATCATATTTATTTGGAAATCCGATTATGGTGAAGCTTACTCATGGCTCTGACCGAAACTAAGCAGGTATCTCCATTAATGAGATTTGCTATTCTTTTTTTTATGTCGACGCTTTCGATTTTTTGATTATTTACCACATAGGATTTGTGACAGCGAATAAAACGCGGGTCGATTTTTTCTAGGTCTTTAATCGGATAATAAAACTCTGTCATACTGTTTTCAGTATGAAGAATAATTTTGTGTGGTGTATCAGACGTTTCGAAATAAATAATATCATCATAATGGAAATTCTTTCTTCTGGAACCGACCTTTATAGTAAAGATGTCTTCGCTGAAGCTTTCGTGGGATTGACGCTCATTTGCAACTTTTAGACAGGACGATACATCAATCCTCAATTTTTCAGGTGTGTCTTTAATAATATAATCGATGGCTTCAACCTTATAAGTAAAAGTTAAGTAAGCCATTTCCTCATGTGTAGTTACAAAAATAATTGTACCGGAAACATCAAACTTACGAATTTCTGCAGCAAGTTCAATTCCGTTGATTGTAGAGTTGAGATCGACATCTAAAATATATAAACCAATTGAATTTTTCTTCTTTTTTACCTCACTCAACAAATTCAGAGGGTTTGTAGTCGCCAATTTTAGATTCATATCGTATTCTTCCATCATAATTGTTGTTCTGACGATAGCGGTCAATCCATCTAATTGTCGTTTATCATCCTCGCATATATAAACATTTAGCAAATTTATCCCTCCTTAGAAATAGTCAAGACCTGAGTAAATTGGTTATCTTGAACTTTTGTTTCTAAATATACTCCTTTTAATTGATCGACAATCTCTGAAAGAATGGCTAAACCAAGTCCTCTATTGTCTCCTTTTGTTGAAAAGCCTTCTTTTTTTAGTCGGCTCAATGGTACGTCAATGTTTCTACACGTATTGGAAATGATAAAGACAATATCATCTTCGAAATTGATTATTGCGACATCCATTTCTCCAGATCCAACTGCTTTTAATTCCTCAATTGCATTATCAAGAATGATTCCAATTGCCCTTACCAAGAGAACGGTATCTCTACTCGCAAAATTAATGGAGTACTTTATCTCAATGTTAATGTGGAAATTTTCTTTAGGTAATGAGAGAAGCTTCGTTGTTAAGATTCCTTTGATATCTAAATTATCGATATTTTGCAGCTCAATCAATTGTGCTCCTTTATTAAATGAAGAAGGAGTATCACTCGATTTTAAGCGAGAAAAGTAATCTTCTAGACCATCGAGATCACGTTCAAAAATGTAAGACTCTATTGATAGCAAAAGGTTTTTGTAATCGTGTTGAGCTTTTCTCAACTCTTTATACCGGGCTTCAATTTCCTTTGTATACAGTAATGTAGCGTCATATGTTTTACTTTGGATTTCAATTTTATACTTTTCCTCTAACAAAGAAAAGTACTGTTTTGAAATGAAAAAAAGCATCAGAAAAACAATTAATAGTGAAGAAATAGTACTTAATTTATCGATTGAAAGGAAAGGTCCACCATAAAAAATATATTTGCTAGTAATAGTCATTATTGAGAATCCCAGCAGCACTATCGAAAAAAATAACTGCAATTGATTTGCCATTTGTTTGAAATGAGTAAAAAAGTATTTGATTGGGTAGTAAGAAAGTGCCAAGCAGAAACAGTATAGAATAATGCGAAAAGTAATTTGAGGAATGGAATTGTCTTCAAGGGTGTGATCAAAATAAGCGTTAATCATACTTGAAGAAAGATAATTGATAATGAAGATTGTGCTAGAAGTAAATATAGAATCTTCAATATTCCGACTTTTCTGAACAAGATAGATTAATAGTAGTAAGTAACATGATAAAGCAACAAATGTTTGAACAGCAACAAATAATTTATAGCCCCCTATTATTTCAAGTTGGCCCAACAATGCTGAATAGGGCAGTACAAATAGAAAAGTGATAAGTACTTTTGAATTGAAACTCTTTTTTAGTATCAAGAAAAATATCAGAGTCAGAAAAAATTCTAAATTTGAAATTAAGTGTTCTACCATTCTATTACACCTCCCAAGAGCTTTATATTTTACAGATTATTATACATTAGTTTTCTGATTAACTAGCAATGAATGTGAAGTATTAAACAATATTAAAATACGCATTTGATGAAAACTGTTTTTTAATATATTTAACAACAAATCTAAAAAAAGAATTTATTGCTAAATAGTAATGCATAATGCCGATCAATTTGAGAAATCGACGTTGTTTTGGAAATTTGTTCTGACGGTTTTGACAGGAAAATGTTGCTTTATGCGAACTTTATACGCAAAAACGATCCCTCGTAATATAGTTTTGTTAGAGAAAAGGAATTGATAATTTATTTTCAATAGTTCGAGGGAGGACAGTTATGAAAGCTTTACTATGTGACTATCAAGAGATCATTTCGAATCTAAAAGGGAACCAATATTTTGGAAGATTTGGGAAAACATTTTCTACTAACAATGCGAAATATTTCTACGATACCGGAACGGGAAAAGTGCTTCAAGTTAATGACGACGTTCATAAATTATTGAGTTATTTGTTGGAGCATGATGGGGAATTTGATGACATAAACACTCTAAAAATGAGTAGAGATGAATTTGAGAAAGCCTTCAGTGAAATACTCTCCTCCATAGAAAGTGAGAATATCTTATCAATTCCAGAGTATTCCGGGATGATTGGTTATTCTAGAGAAACTTTAGATAAAGAATACAAAAAGGTTGGAAATCTTACTCTTGAGTTGACTGAAGATTGCAATCTTCGATGCAAGTATTGCATTTATCATCCGAGCCATCCAAATTTTAGAGAATTCACAAAAAAGAAAATGACTTTCGAAACGGCAAAAAAAGCAATCGACATTTTTAATGATCACACTGGTTACGATGAAGAACTCTATATTGGTTTTTATGGTGGAGAACCATTGATGAATTATAAATTATTAAAACAATGTGTTGAGTATGCGGAAGAATCTATGAGGGATAAAAAAATCAATTTTTCTATGACTACTAATGCTACGTTGATCACAAAGAGGGTAAGCGAGTTTTTGATCGATCATCCATTTCAAATAACTATTAGTTTGGATGGACCTTTAGAGGTTCATGACAGGAATAGAATTTTTATTAATAATAAGGGAAGCTATCAGGCAACAATGAGAGGTATCAAGAATTTAGTAGAGGTTTCCGAAGAAAAGGGAGTGCGCCCTCCAATTGGATTTAACATGGTTAATGCAGGTCCTAATATCGAGGAAAATTATGAGTTGATGCAACAGCTTATTGATAGCACAGATTGGCTACCGCCAAACCCTCCCGCTACCACTACGACAGTAGACAATGGACCGACCAAAATAGAATATGTATTGCCACAAAGTCAGGAAGAAAGGGAAATTCTTTACGATACCTATGATCCTTTGCTGAAATGGACAAGAGATGAAAAAGAAAGCAAGGAAAAGAAATTGTTTTCTGATGGGTCTTTAAATCAAGGATTACTGAATGTTCACAATAGAATAATTCAAAATGATCCTGTTGATACTTGTGGTATGAATGGCTGCTGTCTTCCAGGACAAAGAAGAATATATGTGGCAACAGATGGAAAGTTTTATCCTTATGAAAAAGTAGGAAATACTTATCCAATCGGTAATGTTGATGACGGCTTTGATATGGAAGGGATCCATCAGAAGTATATCGAAGACTATGTTGATGAATCTAATAAAGTTTGCAAAAACTGTTGGGCCATTAACATGTGTGGATTATGTTATGTCAATTGTTATGACGATAAAGGTGCAAACTTTGATTTTCGGCATGACAGCTGTGTGTCAGAAAGGCAGTTCATAGAGAATAACTTGTCTTATTATCACGAATTACTAGAAAAAGATTCTGAGTCTTTAGAATATTTGAATGAGATGGAAATGCTCTAATTTGGTTATACGCGATAAGCGTTAATAATAAATTTTGACGAAAGGAGATACTAATATGTTTGTTATTAACCCTGCCGGTCGTTTGGCTGGCGATGGAGTTCAACCACGAGCTTGTATGTGTTATACCACAGCAGGGTTCGCTGGTGCACGGAGCACAGATAAATGCTCACGCTGCGGATGTGGTTGTGATTCTAAAGGAACTTATACTGCAAGCAACAAAAACGTTGCAAACACTACTAATCGTAAATCATAAAACAAGTGTTTTGTAGCAGATTGATTCTAAAAGTAATTAAGATACATGTATTCTTCGGGAGACTTGCAACGTTTATGAAGCAATTAATATGTATTTAAATGCAGGGAATTAATCAAAGTAGGCAGTACTGGTGAAAATCAAGTACTGCCTTAATTAATATAGTGAGGATAGGATTGAGATGAATAAAAGTAAATTGATGAATCAGTTCACACTTTTAATTTACACGATTAAAACAATTATCCAAACAAAGAAAGCACTCTTTCTTTCAGTTGTCTTATTTTCTATGGTAAATGGATTTTACCCAATTTTAACATTGCGACTGACTCAGACAATAATCAACCAAATTCAAAGTATGACACTATCATTTGAAGAAATTTCCAGAAATATTATTATCTTTATTTCTATTGCCATAATTGGGGTAATCATCGCAAATCTCAATTCTTATTTAATAAATAAATTAAGTATTTTTATCAGCTATAACATGAACGTCAAGTTAATGAGAAAAGTTTCGAAACTTCCATTGGAGGATTTAGAAAAGTCGGAAACCTATGATGCTTTAACACGTTTGGAAGGAAATATTGGTGATAAACCTTCACAAATGTTATCGGCAATCTTAGGGCTTATTTCAGCAATAATTACCTTTTTGAATGCGATCGTTGTGATTTTAACATGGAGAAAATCATTTTTTTTCCTAATCATAGCTTTAGCTGTTTTCGCCACATGGTTTTATCTAAAGATTGCTTCAGATGAATTCAAAATGCTAAATCAACGAAATCCTTTAGAAAGAAAATCTTGGTATTATTCTTTCCTTCTTACTCATGATACTGGATTTAAGGAAATTAAGACCTTTGGATTAGCAGAGTATTTTATAAAGAAGTATCAAAGTTTAGTTGATGCCTTTTTTAATCAGGAGAATCGAATTAATAAAAACAAAAATAGTTTATCTCTTATTGTGGCTTTGCTTGAAGAACTGATTTCTGGGTTAGTTTTTATTATTGCACTCAAAAGCGCATATGACGGGGAAATTCTGATAGGAACAGTAGTTCTTTATGTTAATACTCTAGCAATTATACAAAATACAACGGTCCTTTTTTCATCAAACATTTACAGTCTTTATAATTCAAACTTGTATATGGATTATTTTAAAAAATTCATGGAAAAAATGGAGGAGAATTCGACAGGGACTGATATTGGAGAAATAAACTCAATTCAACTACGTAACGTTTCCTTCTCTTATTATTCTAGCAATGAATCTGATATTTCAACTATTAGTCTTAATATCAATAAGGGGGAAACCATTGCAATTATTGGGAAAAATGGGTCAGGAAAATCTACGTTGATTAAACTTCTTACAGGCTTATACAATCCCAATGAGGGTGAAATACTAATAAATGGACGTGATCTCTCAACAATAAACCGAACTAGTTTTTTAAATAAAGTTTCCGTTCTGTACCAAGACTTTTTAAAATACGAGGGATCTTTAGAGGAGAACATTCAAATTGGTTCTGTTAAAAAGGAATTCGATAAAATTAGGGCTTTTAAACTTTTGAAAAAGTGTGGCGCTGATGTATTTGAAACAAGGGATGGTTACGATTTTAACAGGAATTTAGGGAACTGGTTTGAAAATGGTCACGAACTTTCTGGGGGACAATGGCAAAAAATCGCTCTATCTAGAGCATTCTATAGAAATGCTGATTTATACATACTAGACGAGCCAAGTGCATCATTAGATAATATCGCGGAAACTAATGTTTTCGATCTCTTTTTTGAAGAAGTGAAGGATAAAATGGGTATCTATATTACGCATAATATTGCGTATGCCAAAAAGGCTACAAAAATAATGATCTTGAACAATGGAAAAATTGAAGCAATAGGAACACATGATGATCTTAAAAAAAAATCATGTACTTATAGAAAGTTGATTGAAGAACAAAACGAGGGAGGAACTGAAAATGAAAAAGAGGACAGCTTTACGAACCGTAACTTTATTTATGGCTAGTTTATTGATTGTCACTATCAGTTCGTTCTTCTTTTATCGAGAGAGTAAAATGGAGATCGAGACTGTCAGTATTGATTCCCCAGCAGCAATTGCCGTGGATACTAAAAACATGGATATTCTTTATCAGAAAAATGCTGAAAGCCCAAGATCAATTGCTTCTCTAACAAAATTATTATTGGTGTATGTTGTGATGGATCAAATAAAACTAGAAAAACTTTCATGGGAGGATTCCTACTCTTTATCAAATTATGGAGCAGAAATTGGTTCTATCCCCTCTTTGTCAAATGTACCGATGAATTCTTTCCAGAAGTATTCAGTTAGAGAATTAATGAATGGTGTACTTATTGCTTCAGCAAATAATTGTGCGATCACATTAGCAGAAGGAATTGCTGGCAACGAGGATGCGTTTATTAAAATAATCGAGGAGTATTTAGCTACGTGGGGAATATCATCTTATTCCTTAGTAAATGTTACTGGTTTAGATCCGGAGTTTATTGAAAAAACGACAGCTAAAAGTGAAGAGTATAATAAGTTTTCTGCTTACGATATGGCGATGATTTCTGCAAAGCTGATTAACGATTTTCCAGAAGTATTAGAGATAACGAAGCAAAAAGGTTTCACTTTCTCAAATGTTTATTTTGATAACTACAATAAATTATTACCAGCGATGAAATATGGCTATAAAGGTGTAGATGGTTTGAAAACAGGAACGACCGATACTGCTGGAGCCTGTCTTATTAGTACCTGTAATAAAGACGATAAAAGAATTATCACTGTTGTGCTAGGAGCTGGATCAGATAAAGAGCGATATAGAGACACGATTAAGCTATTAGATTATTCCTACAAAAAGAAAGGAATCAAAATATGAAAAAAATTGCAGTAATTTTTGGTGGTAAGTCTACAGAATACGAGATATCTCTTGAATCGGCGTCATCTGTCATATCAGAATTAGAAAAGCTGGATTTTGAGGTCCTTAAAATAGGCATCACATTCGAAGGCGAGTGGTATCTTTTTAACGGGGATAATAATTTAATAAGCAACGATGAGTGGTTATCAGAAGGAGATTGTTTGAAAATCCAGCCTTCACTTAACAAAAAAGGATTTTTTGCCGCTTCTGAAAAAGGATACATCACGCCTGAAGTTTTATTTCCGGTTCTTCATGGACAATTCGGAGAGGACGGATGTATTCAAGGAGTTTTTGAAATGATGGAGATTCCTTATGTTGGATGTCCAATCCTTTCTTCCACTTTATGTATGAATAAATGGATCCTGCATCTCTTTTCAAAAAGTCTGGGGATCGAAAGCACTCCTTCAATAATAGTTAGTCAAAAAGATTCATTAGAAGAAAAAATCAACACATTCACCACTGAGCAGGGGTTTCCGATTTTTGTCAAACCTAATGAGGGAGGATCCTCTAAAGGAATTACTAAAGCAAATAGTATGCATGAGCTGAAACTAGCGTTAGATAAAGGTTTCGTTTATTGTAATAAATTAATTATCCAAAAAAGTGTTGATGGAATAGAGATTGGCTGCGGCATTTTAGGAAATGAAGAGTTAATTATTGGAGAGTGTGACGAAATTGATCTACAAACTGATTTCTTTGATTACGTTGAGAAGTATCAGCTGCTATCCGCTAAAATTCATACACCTGCACGAATCCCAACACAATTGAGTAAAAAAATAAAGCAATCCGCAGAATTACTTTATCGTTCTTTAGGATGCCGAGGATTATCTAGAATTGATTTTTTTGTAACTAAAAGTGGAGAGATATTACTTAATGAGATTAATACGATGCCAGGGTTTACGAGTCATTCAAGATTTCCTGCAATGCTCGCAGCAGCTGGGGTAAGCTATCCTGAGATACTTACGAAACTCATTTTTTTAGCGGAGGAAAGCTATGGAAAATATGTTTCTTCAGTTAGTTAATAGGAAATATCCAATAATACGGAAAAATTTAAGTCCTCCACTAGTAAAGGTTCCTTTCTCATCAAATGAAGTTCTCCTACATCCAAAAGTTCTAGAAAACCTGACAAAGCTATTAAAAGAGGCGGCGATAGAAGGCGAGATCGACATACTGGATGGGTATCGTTCGATCGAAGAGCAAAAGGCGTTGATCCAGTATTCCATAAAGCATCATGGAGAAAAATATACAAAAGAATATGTTGCGGCTGAAAGATGCAGCGAACATCATACTGGTCTAGCCTTTGATATTGGGATTAAGGGAATAAAAAATGATAAGATTGCTCCTACTTTTGATCGTGGTAAGGTTGTGGATCGTTTTTTGGAAAGGATTGCTAGTTATGGTTTTATTCTACGTTATCCGAAAAACAAAACTCATATCACTAAAATTGGTTATGAGCCGTGGCATTTTAGATATGTTGGCGTTCCGCATAGTCAAATAATATCTAGTCAAGGATGGGTATTAGAAGAATACATTGCATTCATTCAAGGTCTTAAGGTAACTTTGGATGAATAGTAAGAAAATACTTGGAATCGATCAGTTTAGATTAATTGCTGCGGTAATGATTATTGCAATTCATACATTTCCTTTTGGGTCGGCAGATTCAAATCTTAATACTTTGTTGACGTTAACTCTGTTTAGAATTGCGGTTCCTTTTTTTTTCTTAGTAACTGGCTATTTCGTATTGGGGAATATCGTAGTTGAAACGACTTCATCAAGTAAAAGAAACTACCTATTGTTCTTAAAAAGGCAGTGTAAATTTTATCTACTAGTCACATTATTATATGTTCCACTAGCAATATATAATGGTAACCTATCCCTCGATACATCAGTCAAACAGCTTATAAAGTTACTCGTATTTGAAGGGATAATGTATCATTTGTGGTATTTTCCTGCAGTAATATTGGGATCATTAGTTGTGATAATAATGTTGAAGCATCTTTCATTTAAAACAACAATTTTTGTTTCCTCTTTGCTCTACGTAATGGGTGTCTTTGGTGATAGCTGGTACGGAGTGGTCAGGGAAAATGTTACACTAAAAATTTTCTACAGTCTAATATTTGATTCGGTTGGCTACACTAGAAATGGCTTATTTTTTGTACCATTGTTTTTATGTATAGGAATCTATTTAAGAAAAGTATCTCAACAGGATATTGACTTTTTTAGAATGAAGCTTTTTTCAATTATTTTTCTATTCACTTTACTTTGTGAAGGGTACTTTGTTCATCGATTTTCATTACCGAAGCATGATAGTATGTACATTTCATTACCCTTTGTATTGCTCTTCATTTTTCCACTCATACTTAAATGGTATCCAAAAATTCATTTAAAGTTGGCTAAAGAAAAATCGATGATTATGTATGTGATCCATCCTTGGTTCATTGCTACTCTCCATTTTATTTCACAATGGATCATTTTGTTAAAAAACAATTTCATTAATTTTATTGTTGTGGTGGCATTATCATATTGCGCATCATTTCTTGCTATAAATTTTAGAAAGAGGGGTATATTCTATCGAAAAAAATGAATTAAGGGCAATTAAAACCATTTCAAGAACAGCTTTGGAAAAAAATTTGAATGCAATTTCTAGAGTTCTGAATTCTGAAACAAAAATTATGGCCGTTATCAAAGCAGATGCGTATGGCTGTGATGCAAATGTAGTTGCTGACATATTAGAAAATAATCGGGTTGATTTTTTTGCAGTTGCCACAGTGGATGAAGGGATCAGCCTAAGAAAAGCTGGGATTCAAGCAAAAATATTAGTCTTAGGATACACCTCTCCAGAAAGAGCTGAAGATCTAAGACAGTTTTCAATTATTCAAACGATAGTTGGTGAGGACCATGCAGTTAGGATGAATAGTAGGGGTATCAAAATTTCATGTCATTTGAAAATCGACACAGGTATGCATAGGTTAGGAGTAGAACCAACCATTGATAAAATTGAACCAATTTTTAAAATGGCTCATTTAAATGTTGAAGGAGTTTATTCTCACTTGGGTTCATCAGATTCACTGGATCAAAAGTCTGTTGAACGATCGAAAAAGCAAATAGAGACATATGATAAAATTTTAGCTGATTTAGATCGAAAAGGTATTGATTATGGCGTCACTCATATTCAGAGTAGTTATGGAGTTTTGAATTATCCTTGGTTGAAATATGATTATGCCAGAATCGGTATTCTTATGTATGGAATGAAAAGTGCAGTGGATGATATTACGAAAGTTTCTGTCGATGTACAGCAAATAATTTCAGTAGAAGCAAAATTAGTGCAAAAAAGGCATGTTAAAGCGGAAGAAACTATTGGCTACGGATTAAATACGAAGTTTTCTGAACCACGGGTAATTGGAGTAGTGAGTATTGGCTATGCTGACGGTATATCGCGCTCATTATCAGATTCAGGGTTTTGTTTATCATATAAAGGTATTATAGTTAAACAAATTGGTAAAATATGTATGGATATGATGTTAGTTGATCTAAATGAAATAGAAAAAATTTCAGTTGATGAATTACTAAACGTATATCCCAGTATTGAGAACTGTGCTAAACTAAACAACACAATTTCGAATGAGTTACTAAGTAGTATCGGTAAGAGAGTCAGTACATCTGTCAGATAAGAACCGAAAGTAATGAAATTCAATTTTTTATTTCTAAAATTCTCATAGCTATTAAATTTGATTTTCATTTCACAAAATTAGGTAATTATCTAATAATTGAGAGTACAAATTACATTCAAAAAAGTATTCATTCGAAAGAATGTTCTAAATTAGTAATAATGCAATCTGATGCTTTTTTTATTAATAGTAAGATCAAAATATTTGCAGTCTGTGTCACAATTGAACTCTTAAAAAAAATTTGAAATCACATTGATTAAGTACTTATAAGCCAAATGGCCTGACTCTCTAGGGAATTCAGGTTATTTGGTGTTTTTGTGCTCATTATCAAATTAGTTTGAGTTATATTTGTCAATAAAAAAAATCATCAACGCATCAATTGCTTACATCGGAGTCTGAGAACAAGTATCTGTAACACGAATGAATCACTCAAACAACATAAAGCTATAACACCGAAGTCTCTCAAAAAAAGTTTAAAAAGTATTGCTAAACCCTATGTAATATTTCGGATTCACTTGGTAAGTAACATACTCGGTTGTAATGCCTTTAGTATAGAATAGTGCTCGCCTATTGAATCAACTTTCTTTTTCAGCGAGATTACCTCAGAATTCATTAAAGTTGGGAAATTTATTAAATATCTATTGTTGAATCAAATTACTCAGTTATAGAGGTTTTCTTTTATCTGATTCAACTGGCTTACAAAAATTGATTTTTGGGATTCTCTAAGATCACTGTTTACGAAAATTAGATAAAATAGATTTTTTTAACATTAAGCTAAATCAATTATCAATTTTGAATATTTTACGAAGTTACTACAAAATAGATTCGTTTGTTTCTCTTTAAAAATTTTTAGTAAACCTTCGAATATTTCCTGAGTTTTTGAAAAAGCATCATAAATTTAAATATGATGAATAGAATTGGAGTATTAAAAAGAAATCAAGTTTGTTTTCAACATTATTACATATAGAATTATTAGAAATTGCTGCTAGTATGACAAAAATTAGATATCCTATAAGTAGAGTATTTCCAATTTTTTTAATTTCCAATATCACTAATAATTAAAGGAGAGTTTTCTTTTAAAGTCATTTAGAAAGGAAAATCATTTTTGTGAAGTTGTTGATACATTCAGGGGCAAATAATCAAAGTATTGCTAAAGGAGTGATTTCTTAGAAAGAAATTCAAAATATTTGTAAATTGTTGAAAGGATAGTCGTGTGTTGGTCGTATATACTTTAGAACAGTATTTATTGACCAATTGCACAGACAAAGTATGGAAATGAAATCAACTAGAAACATTACTAGTTGATTTGGCTTTGGAGGGATGAAATGAGGAACGAGCAAGAGGTCAATCAAGCACTTACAACATATTCTGATATTGTAAGAAAAATATGTATCGTACACTTAAAGAATTACCATGATTCAGAAGATGTTTTTCAAGATGTTTTTGTGAAATATCTATTATCAGATAAAGATTTCGAGAATGATGATCATGAAAAAGCGTGGATAATTCGCGTCACGATCAATGCTTGTAAAGACAAAATAAAAAACTTTTTTAGAAAAAAAGTAGATTCATTAGATGATTTGTTTATAGAACCATTGGATATCAGTAGTGAAAACAAAGAGCTTATTGAAGTAATTTTGAGTTTGCCTGAAAAGTATCGAATTGTCATTTATCTTTTTTACTATGAAGGTTATTCAGCAATTGAAATTTCAAAAATCCTACAAAAAAAAGAGAATACTATTTATACGTGGCTGGCTAGAGCTAGAGAACAACTAAAGGAGAAGCTAGGAGGGGATTTTTTTGAAGAATGAAATTAAAGAAGCTTTCGATAGTATCAAAGTAGAAGAAGCCCTTATAGAAGCTACTCAGAAAAGGATGAGGGAAATAAGAAAGAGAAAATCAAATAAAAAATTTAGAAAAATTATTGTTCCGATATTTTCTCTCGCCCTTGTCGGTTTTCTCATTTTTGGTTCCTTAAAGATGTATGCAAAGGAAACTGCATTTATCGATATAGATGTAAATCCAAGTGTTGAACTAAAAGTGAATTCTTTTGATCGAGTTGTCGGAGCTTATGCCTACAATAAAGATGGCCAGAGTGTACTAAAGGAACTTGATGTTGAGAATAAAAAGTACACTGATGCAGTAAAAGATTTGATTAGTACCATGACTGAACAGGGATACATTGACGACAATGGATTAGTGAGTATTACTCTTCAAAATAAAAACAAAAAGAAACAAAACAGTCAATTGAACTACTTGAAAGAGTCGGTAAGCAATGTACTTAAGCAGAATAAGATCAAACCAACAGAAGAAGTATTTTCTGTTGGCTATGATACGAAGGTCCATTCGCATAAAAAAAATGTATCTCCAGCGAAATACTTAGCGATTCAAGAGCTTCAAAAATATGACAGTCAAGCAACGATTGATGAATGCCGAGAACACTCACTAAGCGATATCAGAAATCAAACGATTCAACATCACAAAAATGGAATTGAACCTCATAGCAATAATGAATCTGGAAATAAAACTGAAGATGATCATAAGTTTGAAGAACAATTAGGTGAAAGGCATTGAGTTTATGAGACTAATATATTTAAATCGGTCAAAAACAGTGTCATTTACCATAAAATAAAAAGTTTAGGAGAGGAGTTAGAATACTGATTTAGAGTTAGGTACAATTAATAATTGCTAATAGAGCAGAAAGAAGGATTTTAAAGTGAACAAAATATTAATACTTGCAATGTCAGCTTATGCATTAGGTGGCACAGCTAGCGGTATTCAACAAATGGATAATATTCAAACTGGAAAGAATTTCAATTGTGTTGTCGAAAATTGTAGTCAAATTGGAGTTCATAAGCACTCAATTTGTCAGGTTGAAAATTGTACAAATAAAGGAGAACATATTCATGACGGAAAAATTTATTTCGGTCATAATGAAAATGATGGGCATGATCACCAGAAGAAAAATACGACACAAAAAGCTACTGCTGTTACGATGAATCTACAAAAGCAAAAGGCATGTAATGTTAGCGGATGTAATATTAAGGGTAACCATGAGCACAAAGTCTGTGGGGTAGAAGGTTGCACAATTACCGAATCACATCAACATAATGGAACGACATTTTATGGTCATCATAAAGAAGATGGTCATGCGAATCATAGCTGCGGGGTAGCAAATTGTACTCAGACAGGACAACATACTCACAATCAAAATAATACACAACAACAGCAACAACAGCAAACACAGGCGCAACAAACGCAGCAAGTGCAAGCACAACAAGCACAGGCACAACAAGCACAAGCACAACAAGCACAGGCACAACAAGCACAGGCACAACAAGTGCAGGCACAACAAGCGCAGGCACAACAAGCGCAGGCACAACAAGCACAGGCACAACAAGCATATGCACAGCAACAACAAACTCACCGTTCTCAACAAGTTCAGCAACCAGTACAAGCAAGCCAAACACAAGCTACAACGCCAAATGTAAAACAGCATCATAATCAAGAACAAAAAAGTCAAGTTCAACAACATAATAGGGGAGGACATCAAGGAAGAGGACACTAAAATTTAATTGAAATAACGGTGCAAAGAATAAAAATTCCCTTAGTGGATTCCGCTGATGTAAATTAATCGTTATCAAATTAAAAGAGTTTACTATCTCTGACGCTAAAACCATAGCACTGTTAAAAAAATTTGAAAAATAGAATAGAAATATAAATCGGTAGCTAGCTTTTAATATAAATTAAGCTTGTTACCGATTTTTTTTAAAAACAGCAACTGGGTTCCTATTTGTAACTTAGATCCAGTGCTCTTAATTGAATTACATGAGAGATAAAAATTCAAAAAATGACTTGAATACTTATTGTTGGTTATGTATAACTGCAGCATCCTGTTCACGTATTGTAAAGGTTAGATTTATATACAATTATTGTCTAATTTAAGTTAGTATATTTATTGCTTGGAAATGAATCTTTGGTTATACATAAAATCTACACAAGTTTTGGTTACTCTTACTTATGAAAAATCAATAATGATCGTATAACTATGAAGCAAATGTACTTGGAGCCTAGGAAACTTTTATTAAAGAATATCTTTGTTAAACTATTTCATATAGAGAACTTTTCTTTCATCTCAATATCAATAAAGAAAAATGTTATACGATTAATTTCAGACAAAATAAAAAGGGTTGGATATATCAAATGAAGAAAATACTAATTATTACTGAAACAATTCTCAATGAGCAAAATCTTCAACATAAACTTCAACGCTTGAACTGTGAGGTTCTTGTATCAGAAAGTATAATTAAATCATTAAGTAATAAGTCGTATATTAATTGGTTCTCAATTGTGATATTGAGTGAAACACTTTCTTATAAAACTATTGATTATCTATTGAATAAGCAGAAAGATAAAAAGCCAATACTTATAAAAAGGGATGTTCACACGACTACTAAGTATAGTGGAAATAACATAATGAAAACTTCAAGATTAATAGATACAGAAATTTCATTGGGTGATTTACGAGAGGTCATTAGTAATGTAGCGCCTTCAACTGATGATAATGAGCACAATAGTAAAACAGATTTTTTGAGTCTTTCTATATTAAGTAGATCTGAAGCAAAAGTACTTCGCTTTTTAGAGTCAAAAAAAGGAAAATCAATTGATCGAGAAGAATTGTGTAAATTAGTATGGGAAGACGGTTATGAAAAAAAATCCAAGTTGGCCCAGATATCGGCTATTGTTAAGCGGATAAATAAGAAATTATCCAACAATGACTTTGAAGATATATATATAACTACTGAATGGGGCGCTGGATATAAGTTGGTCGGAAGCATTGATGAACTTCGATATTAAAATAATTGAACTTCACTATAGAAAGTTATTGCTGTGTTTTTAGGTCAAGCGGATACTATAAATGCGTGGATTATTGTATTAGTTTCGATTCTATTCTACACGATAATTTTTATTTGGTATTCAGACAGTTGAAAAGAGAAACAATAATAGTTATGAAAAATAATTATTGAGACATACAAAAAATTTGCTATATCAGACCAACTACTTTTGCTCACTAGGTATTTTATTGTCATATTGCTTGACAATATCCCCCATTATCGTATACATCTAGAAAATTCATTTAGAAATATATTAATCACCACATATAAGAAGCTGTAAAATGAGCAGACTTATATATGGTGATTATTTTCTTAATCAGAACAAATTAGTTTAGAAAAGTTTTAAAAAATGTGATTGACATATGAATGATGAATCATATATAATGTAATCAAACATATGAATGAATAAACATATGTATATAAAATCATATGAAAAGAGGAATCATTATGGAAAAATTGAGTACATCTACACACGATCACGATCATGAACATGAACAAGAGCACGATCATGACCATAGTCATGGAGGGAAACTCACCATTATTATGTTCTTTGTGGGGGTTGCAGCATTTATTGCAGGGTATGTTTTAGAAGGTATGACATATGATTTATTGGCAAATATTTCTTTTGTCATGTCTGTTATTACAGCTGGTTACCATATTATTCTTGAAGGAATTGGAGATACGATCAGTAATACAGTTAAGGTCAAAAAGTTTCAACCAAATGTTCATTTTTTGATGGCTCTTGCAACAGCGGGAGCAATGGCTATCGGTAACTATGAAGAAGCCGCCATGTTAATTGTAATTTTCGCTGGGGCTCATTTTTTAGAGGAGTATGTTGATGGAAAGAGTAAGCGAGAAATAACTAATTTACTGAATTTGAATCCAACAGAGGCTCGAATTCTTTTGACAGATGGATCAACCAAAGTTGTATCTGTCGAAGAAGTAAAAATTGGGGACATACTTCAAGTTCTAAATGGAGCACAAGTACCGACAGACGGTGTCGTACTAAGTGGTAGCACCTCAATTGATGAATCGTCAATCAATGGAGAGAGTATTCCAAAAGAAAAGAATATTGGTGATGAAGTTTATGGTAGTACGATAAATGGTGCTGGTACTTTTACAATGGAAGTGACAAAGGACAGTTCTGAAACAGTCTTCTCCAAAATTTTACAAATGGTTAATCAATCACAAAAGAGTTTAACTAAAACGGCTACTTTGATTCAGCGTTTAGAACCTAAGTACGTAACAATCGTTTTGGCATTATTTCCCCTTGTACTTTTAGCTGGGCCTTATGTTTTTGGTTGGTCGTGGGAAATGAGCTTATACAGAAGTATGGTGTATTTAATTTCAGTTTCACCATGTGCTCTGGCAGCTAGTGCAGTGCCAACAACTTTAGCAACAATTTCAAATTTATCAAAGAAGGGTGTGTTAGTAAAGGGTGGTGCATATCTTTCGAAATTACAAGAATTAAAAGCTATCTCATTCGATAAAACAGGAACACTAACCAACGGAAAACCAGTAGTAACTGATTACTCGTTTGAACAAGGTTTAGACCAAAGTGAGGTAATTGATTTGATTGTTGCAATGGAAAAACAATCGAATCATCCATTAGCAACTGCAATTATCAATAAGTTTCCTGATAGAAAAAAACTCGATGTTGAAGTGAAAAATGAAGTAGGGAGAGGGTTATCAACAACTTATGGTAACTATAAATACCGAATAGGAAAACCTACATCATTTGAAACAATTTCATTTGTTTATGAACAAAAAGAAAAACAATTATCATCTGAAGGGAAAACAGTTGTTTTTGTTGGGAAAGACGAGCATGTAATCGGTTTAGTCGCTCTGATGGATGTTCCAAATCAGTATGCGAAGGATGCTATCACATATTTTAAGGACGCTGGCCTTCATACTACAATGATTACTGGAGATGCCAAACTAACAGGCGAAGCTGTTGGAAAACAAATAGGTGTTGATGAAGTTGTAGCTAATGTCATGCCAGAAGATAAAGCTAGTATCGTTAAAGAACAACAACGTAACTTTGGATCCACAGGGATGTTAGGTGATGGCATCAACGATGCACCAGCATTAGTTACTGCTGATGTTGGTGTTGCGATGGGAGACGGAACTGATGTTGCTATGGATGTAGCTGATTTAGTGTTAATGAAAAATGACTTATCTAAGTTAGTTTACGCGCATAAGTTGAGTAAAAAAATGGACAGAGTTACGTGGCAGAATATTGCGTTTTCAATGTTCGTTGTATTGATGCTAGTTACATTAAACTTTCTAGGAAAAATGGACATTACGATTGGTGTAATAATGCATGAAGGAAGTACTATTATTGTAATTCTTAATGCATTAAGAATGTTAAGAACTCCAAAAAATCTTTTATAGAGAGTAGTACTGGAGGGAGTCTCATGACGAATCCAATAAAATATAAACAGAATCAGCTTCAGGAAATTGATCTAGATCGAAGTCTAAATCTATTTCATATTCTAAGAAACAAGACAAGATTTAAAATTTTGTTGCTGCTCACAGAACAGGAAAGAAATGTGACTGAGATAAGAGAGGAAATTCAACAATCACAATCAGCGATTTCTCATCAACTATCGCTTCTAAAAGAGGTCAATATTGTTAGATCGAGAAGAATTGGTAGGAAACAGTATTATAGTATAAATGATTCACATGTAGAACAAATTATCGATTTGTCAATAAATCATGTCATAGAGAATTGTTGAATTTTTTTAAAAATGTCTGAATATGTTATGTCTATTGCTAAATAAAAAACTAGTGAACACATGAATGTGCTATCGTGTGTTCCAATTTTTAAAGACAAGCTTAATTACGGAACAGGGGTATGTTGGATCGGCTACACTAGACTAGACAGAAAAAATAAGGTGTGTAGAATAAGAAAAAACACACTGGAGGATTGTTTATGTCAAGACGTCAACGTCGAACCTATTCAAAAGAATTCAAACA
>NZ_JAHLOS010000042.1 GCF_018917525.1 Enterococcus raffinosus
CCACGATCTGAATAGGTACGATTTCTTTTTTCTCCATAGTGTGCCTCCTGTAAGTTGATACAGTAAGTTTAGCAGTCGGAGAAGGAGAAAACGAGACGCTTTAGTATATGACGCTTACGTAATTCGATGCGGGTTCCTTTTAGCTTTTCTCAGAAAATACTCAATTATAGAATGAGGTAGAAATTATTCGAGTGCGATCAAATCTATATGATTTTTCAAATTACCCGTTTTTGGGTAGCTATGTAAAAAAAGCTGAGAAAAATTTCCCAGCTTAGTGATTTATTCTAATTTCCCACGTTCGCGATACCATTGGTCTGGCTGCCAAGCCCATTCGTGTCCATTTTTAGCTAAAAGATCGAATGCACACTGTGGCCCCATGGTACCAGCTGCATAGTTAGGAAAGCCTGGTGTAGTCTGATCCCAGGTATTGCGGATGCGATCAACAATCTCCCATGAGTTTGCTACTTCATCCCAATGTGAGAAGTTGGTACTGTCACCATTTAAGGCATCTAACAATAGTTTTTCATACGCTTCAGGACTGTTTTCGGTCACTTCAGCACTTTGGCGGAAGTCTAATTTTACCGGTTCAGTATTGAAGCCTTGACCAATTTTCTTTCCATTAAGGGTTAACGAGAAGCCCTCTGTTGGTTGGATATAAATAGTTAAAATATTTTGCGGCAATTCCCCACCAGCTGTTTCTTCTTGCTCGAAGTTAAAGACGTTAACAGGGACTTGCTTAAAGACGATATTTATCCGTGTGCCTTTTTCAGTCATGCGTTTTCCGGTTCGAACATAAAAAGGAACGCCTGACCAGCGGAAATTATCAATCAGAAATTTTCCGGCAACAAAAGTTTCCATCAAAGAATCTTCAAAAACATTTGGCTCATCGTGGTAAGCAACAAATTTTTTGTCATCTAACATTCCCGCGTCATATTGACCACGAACGAAATTTTGTAACACTTCTTCTGAATCGTAGCGACGAATTGCTTGTAGAACTTTTACTTTTTCCTCACGAATCGATTTATTAGAGAAAGAAGTTGGCACTTCCATCGCTAGTAAAGCTACGACTTGCAGGATATGGTTTTGAACCATATCTTTTAGTGCACCGCTGTGTTCATAATAACCACCACGATCTTCTACACCAAGTGCTTCAGAAAAGGTAATCTGAACATTCTCGATATAACGATTGTTCCAAAGGGATTCAAAGATATTGTTGGCAAAGCGGATCACCGAAATATTTTGGATCATTTCTTTTCCTAGGTAGTGGTCAATTCGGAAAATATCTTGTTCTGGAAAAACTTTTCGGATTTGGTTGTTCAACTCATTAGCAGAATCATAATCAAAGCCAAATGGTTTTTCGATTACTAAACGGTTATAACCGTTTGTCGTTAAAATTTCTTGTGATTTTAAGTGATTGACGATTGTTCCAAAAAACTGAGGTGCCATGGCTAAGTAATATATGCGATTTCCTTTTAAACTATATTTGTCATCTAATTGATCAGACAATTCTTTCAATTGATCGTAATGTTCAGTATCGTTGACGTTATGGGACAGATAGTAAAAATGATTTGAAAATTCTTCTGCTTCTTCCTCAGTTGGTGCAATATCCTTGATCGTATCGCGAACGATCTCACGGTAATGGTCATCACTCCATGGTCGTCTCGCTGTACCGATCACTGCAAAATGTTCTGCTAAATTCCCCTTTTTATATAGGCGAAAAAGCGAAGGATATAGTTTTCGTTTTGCTAAGTCGCCAGTTCCACCAAATATGGTGAATAATGCTGCCTGTTCCATATGTTCCACTCCTAGTTCGTTTTAATGTTAAATAAGCTTGATGCACACCACGAATACCATCCAATTAAGAAAGAGCTCTCATGAGCAAGTAAGATCGAAATCTAACACTCAATCATAAATACTGCAAAAAGTTGGACTGGCATCCTAGTTTGATTTCTATTCCGTAAAACACTACAGTGAATCAACAAAAATTGTTGACGCTGCCTTGTAACTAATTGAAACCTCTTTTTGGTCGTTTTGTAAAGTAATTGGTCCTTCATAAGCAGCAATATTTGTGATTTTGTATTCTTCATGGATTTTGACTCCCAGATCCATCAAGTAATCGAGCAGATCCTTTTCATCCAAGACACGGGCTATTCGAACATTCGTGCCTTCAGGATAACTTGCTAAGGTTTGACGATCTTTTTCGTGAACTGTTTGATCCTGCTGTGGAATCATTCCTCCATGAGGGCAAAATGTTGGATGATTTAAATAATGATCCAATTTTTGTTCTAGTTGTGAAGAGGTCACGTGCTCTAATACTTCTGCTTCATCATGGACTTCATTCCATGAGTAACCAAGATGATCAACTAAAAAGACTTCCCATAAGCGATGCTTACGGACAAGCGTACTCGCTTTTTCTAAACCGATCGGGGTTAATTGAACACCTTGGTAAGGTGAGTGTTCAACTAAGCCTTCTTTTACTAACTTATTGATCATCTCACTGACAGAAGCGCCAGAAATGGACAAACCAGCAACGATTTTTTTATTACTAACTTTTTCTTTGTCGCCACCTAATTCCAATATTAATTTCAAGTAGTCTTCGCGATTCGGTGTCATTGATGTTCATCCTTTCGTAACGAGGCATATCAGATTAAGTTTACCAAATATATCACATTTTTTCCATTTGATTGGATCGCTCTTTTAAAGAATTGATACACGAATAACACGGGTAATAAAAAAAATATTCTAAGAATCCTTGCCTATCTTAAAAAAAAAAGGTAGTATATTAAAAAAAAATGAGAATTGTCAAACTATTTAAAGGATTGATGTCAATGACAAAGCAACAAGTAACAGAGGCCCCGACCATGTATGATCCCTCATTCGAGAAGGATGCATGTGGTATGGGCTTTATTGCTCAGATGGAAGGAAAGGCTTCACATCAACTAGTGAGGCATGCGTTAACGATGTTAGAACGTATGAATCATCGTGGAGGAACGGGAGCAGAACCTGAAACAGGGGATGGGGCCGGAATTTTAGCGACGATTCCAGATAAATTCTTTCAACGTGAAGCGAAAACTGCCGGGGTAAATTTACCTGATCGTGGCCAATATGCTGTGGGGATGTTCTTTTTACCAGCGGAAGAAAAACACAAGAATGGTTTACAGCAAGCTCTTGTAAAAGAAATTGAAGCAGCCGGGTACTTGGTCCTTTGGCAACGTGATGTTCCGTTCCAATATGAGAATTGTGGTCCAGGAGCACAAAAAGTGATGCCTAGCTTTGTGCAGTTATTCATAAAACGACCGTTGGAAGTACGGACAGATCGAGACTTTGAGGATCGGATGTACCGTCTGCGCCGCAAATTAGAGAAAACGTATCATGCAGGCGAAATGGCTATCTGTAGCTTATCTAGCAAAACAATCGTTTACAAAGGAATGCTGCATGCCTACCAAGTTGGGATTTTCTATGATGATCTGCAAGATGAGGATTTTGCAGCCAGTATTGCTGTCGTGCATTCTCGATTCTCTACAAATACTTTTCCTAGTTGGGATCGTGCGCAGCCATTTCGCTTTTTGGCTCATAATGGAGAAATCAATACGCTGCGCGGTTCAGAAAACTGGATGAAGAGTCATGGCATTGAAGTGTATAACGAAGAAGATTCTGACTCAGCGAAGTTAGAAAATTGTATGGAATATTTATATCGTAACGGTCGTGATATCCCTCATGCATTGATGATGATGGTACCAGAAGCCTGGTCGGAAAAGGCCAACTTAGGGGAAGAAATGACAGCATTTCAGGAGTATAATGCGAGTTTTATGGCCCCTTGGGATGGACCGGCAGCATTATGCTTTACAGATGGTGAAATGGTGGGCGCAACGCTGGATCGAAATGGCTTACGGCCTTCTCGTTATTCGATTACAAAGGATGGTTTTGTTCAAGTGGCGTCTGAATCGGGCGTGGTCGACTTTGAACCATCAAATGTGATTGAAAAAGGTGTTCTAGGACCAGCAAATATGATTTTAGTCGATACCATCAACGGAAAATTTTATCGCAATCAAGAGATCAAGGAAAAGTATGCCAAAGCCCATGCTTATAAAGAGTGGTTGGCCGAGAATCGAATTGAACTGTCACAGCTTGCTGAAGCGGAAGAAGACGCAGCAATGTTGACTGAAAAAGAACTGCAAAAGATGTGGAAGTTGAATGGCTACACGGATGAAATTATCCGTGATGAATTATTACCTATGGCAGAAAAAGGTGAGGAACCAGTTCTTTCAATGGGATATGATTCACCATTGGCAGTTTTAAGTGACAAGCCACAATCGCTGTTCACGTATTTTAAACAGCAATTTGCCCAAGTGACTAATCCACCGATTGATGCGATTCGTGAACAGTTAGTGATTGGTACAGAAATGTTTTTAGGTCGTGATGGAGATATCCGAGTTGATGATGCGCATAATTGTCAGAAATTAAAAATTAAAAGTCCTGTTCTCAGCAGTGCTGATTTTAGTAAAATCGTTCAATTGAACACAAAAGAACAAAAAGCAGTGACTATCTCAACCTTATATCCAGTTGGTGGACAGAATGCTTTAGAAGATGGTTTGGAACAAATGTTTAAAGAGGCTGAGTCCGCTATTGATAATGGTGGGACAATCTTGATTCTAAGTGATCGTGGCGCCGAAAAAACCAAAATGGCCATGCCGATTCTACTAGCCGTGTCCGGTCTGCATAATTATTTGGTGCGAAAAGGGAAAGCCTCGTTAGCGAGCCTGGTTGTCGACTCAGCGGAAGTTTGCGAAGTCCATCATTTTGCTACATTGATAGGTTATGGTGCTAGCGGCATTCATCCTTATGGCGCATATGTAACTTTGAATGACTTTGACATTGAAAATGGTCTGGAGAATTATCGGAAAGCAGCTGAAAAGGGAATTGTAAAAGTAATGTCGCGGATGGGGATTTCAACGATTGCCGGATATCACGGTGCTCAGTTGTTTGAAGTGGTTGGTATTAGCCAACCAGTGACAGAAAAATACTTCACTGGGACGGCGAGCCGTATCGGCGGGTTATCGTTGCATCAAATTGAAGAAGAATATTTACAGCGTCATCAATTAGCTTATGGTCCACAGCAAAATGATTTACTAGCATCTGGTGGTAGTTTCCAATACAAAGCGGATGGGGAACATCATTTGTTCAATCCTAAGACGATTTACAATTTTCAACAGGCAGTTCGTTCGGGAGATTATCAACTATTTAAACACTACGTCAATCAAATGAATCAGGAAGCGTTGGAAGAGCCTACCAATTTACGGGCGCTGTGGGAATTTAAAAAGGGTCGTCCAGCAGTGAAGCTCTCTGAAGTCGAGCCAGCGAGTAAAATCGTGAAACGTTTCAAAGTTGGCGCGATGTCTTATGGTTCATTGAGTGAGGAAGCCCATCAATGTATTGCTGAGGCAATGAACAGTATCGGCGCAAAATCCAATAGCGGAGAAGGCGGCGAAAATCGTAAACGTTTCAAACCGCAAGCAGATGGCAAGAATTACAATAGTAAAATCAAACAGGTTGCTTCAGGGCGTTTTGGTGTAAACGCAGAGTACTTAATGAGCGCTGAAGAATTACAAATAAAAATGGCACAAGGTGCAAAACCAGGTGAAGGTGGACAACTTCCTGGTAACAAGGTATTTCCTTGGGTGGCAGAAATTCGTGGTTCAACACCAGGTGTGCGTTTAATCTCGCCACCGCCACATCATGATATTTATTCGATCGAAGACTTAGCGCAACTGATTTATGATTTAAAAGCTATTAATCCGTATGCGAAGATCAATGTCAAATTGGTTTCAAGTACCGGTGTAGGCACGATTGCAACGGGGGTTGTTAAAGCTGGTGCCGATGTTGTCGTGATTTCTGGTTACGATGGCGGTACAGGGGCTTCACCACGTAACTCGATTCGTGACGCTGGCCTCCCATGGGAAATGGGTGTTGCCGAAGCCCATCAAACCTTAGCGATGAATAATCTACGTCAACGAATGACCTTGGAAACTGATGGAAAACTGATGACTGGTCGTGACGTTGCGATGGCGATTTTACTTGGTGCCGAAGAATATAGTTTTGCATCACTTGCTTTGGTAGCGATTGGATGCGTGATGATGCGAGTATGTAGTTTAAATACTTGTCCGGTCGGTGTGGCGACACAAAATCCAGCATTGCGTAAATTCTTTGTTGGGAAACCGGAGCATCTGATCAATATGATGTATTTTATCGCCGAAGATTTGCGTGAGATTATGGCCGAATTAGGGTTTAGAAGTATTGATGAAATGATTGGTCATACGGAGGTATTAGAGCCGCGCTTTATTGCAAAAGGCAAGGCAAAATCATTAGACTTCTCTCGAATGTTATCGACAAGTATTGGCATCGAGCGCAAAACAGAAGATCCGTTTAAAGAAAAACGTGAATGGCCTGAATTGGATCAATTTGCAGAAGGTGCGATTAAAAACGGTGAGCAAGTGAAAATGAGCGCTCCAATCAATAATGTTAATCGAACAGTCGGCGCGCGAATGGGCGGTTGGATTGCTGAACGATTTGGTAATTATCAGCTGACTCCTGGTCAAATCCAATACACATATACCGGGATTGCTGGTCAAAGTTTTGGTTCATTTATCACCCAAGGGATGGAGCTTAAACTGATTGGTGAAGGAAATGACTACGTGGCCAAAGGGTTAAGCGGAGGGCGAGTGATTATTGTACCGCCTAAAGATGCTGCTTATGACGTGGAAAATTCTCCAATTGTTGGAAATGTGGTTTGCTTTGGTGCAAATCGCGGGGAAGGTTATTTCGGCGGGAAGGCTGGCGAACGTTTCTGTGTTCGAAATAGTGGTGCCAACGTGGTGGTTGAAGGAGTCGGTGATCATGGCTGCGAATATATGACTGGCGGTGTTGCTGTCATTTTAGGTCCAACTGGTCGCAACTTCGCTGCTGGTATGTCTGGTGGAGTCGCCTATGTCTATGATCCGAGCGGAACATTTGCTGACAAATGTAATTTAGAAATGGTTGATCTTTATAAACTCGGCGAAACCGGGGACGATGCTGTCTTGAAAGAAATGATCGAGAAGCATTTGACTTACACAGATTCATTAAAGGCCGCTGAATTGTTGAATGATTGGGAAAATGTCCAACAGCATTTTGTTAAAGTTTATCCAAGAGAATATCATGAAATGGTTCGTGTAACTGAGGAATTAGCAAAAACTGGTTTAGCAGGTGATGAACTGATCGAAAAAGCGTTTATAGAAGTGATCGGTGAACAAACCGTACCGGCTGGAAAGGAGCGTGGCTAGGATGGCAGATCCATTTGGCTTTTTAAAATATCCTCGGAAAGACAATCCTTATCGACCAGCTGAAGAACGAATTCAGGATTGGGAAGAATTACAAACGCCACTTAATGTTGAAGAGCGGCAAGAACAAGCGGCTCGCTGTATGAACTGCGGAATTCCTTTTTGCCATACCGGGATTTTCTATGGCGGCAAACGGGCTGTCTCAGGATGTCCAAATGATAATTTGATTCCTGAATGGAACGACTTTGTCTATCGTGGGGATTTCAAGAATGCATTTGATCGTTTAGCTAAAACGAATCCATTGCCTGAAATGACTGGTCGAGTATGTCCTGCACCTTGTGAAAAGTCTTGTACAGAAGGTTTGAATGGCTCAGGAGTAGCCATCCACGATAATGAGCGATTCATTATTGATAATGCCTTTGAACAAGATTGGGTCAAAGCTGATGGCATGCCGACTGAACGGACCGATTTCAAGGTTGCAATCATTGGTTCTGGTCCAGCAGGACTGTCAGCAGCTTGGCGGTTGAATCAACTAGGTCATCAAGTAACGGTCTATGAACGCAGTGACCGTGCTGGCGGATTATTGATGTACGGTATTCCGAATATGAAATTGGATAAGGAAATTGTTCAACGACGGATCGATGTAATGGAGGAAGTTGGAATTACATTTGTATTGAGTACAGAAGTTGGCGTTGATGTTACGGCAGATGAGCTGCAAGCAAAATACGATCGCATTATTATTGCTAGTGGCGCTAGCGTTCCGCGTGATCTAAAAATCAAAGGACGTGAGCTTCATGGTATCCAGTTTGCAGTAGATTATTTGACTGAATGTACAAAAGATGTAATGAAGCACGGCAAAAAAGTCACTGATCGAAAGCTCGCTGGTAAGCACGTCGTTGTTATTGGCGGTGGAGATACAGGAAATGACTGTATTGGTTCAGCGATTCGTCAAGGAGCAGCTTCTGTTAAACAGCTAGAAATAACACCACAATTGCCAGCGCAGCGTGCAGCAAATAATCCTTGGCCGGAGTATTCAATGATTAATCGCGAAGGGTATGGACAAGAAGAGGGCGCATTGGAGAACTCAGAGCTAACTGCTTATAATACCTCCACAACTGCTTTTATTGGTGCTGAACGAGGACAAGTAATTGCGATCGAGACAATGCAAGTTGATAGCCAGTTCCAACCGATTGCCGGAACAGAAAAAACTTTAAAAGCTGACCTTGTTTTGTTAGCGATGGGCTTTACAGGAGCCGAGAAGAATTTACTTGATACTTTTGGGGTTCAGGAAATCTATGAAGATTATACGACAAATAATGAAAAAGTTTATGTGGCAGGTGATGCCAGACGCGGTCCAAGTCTTGTTATTTGGGGAATCCGTGAAGGCCGTAAAGCCGCAGAAAACGTGGATCAGATTCTACGTTCGTTGATTCATCAATAAAAAAACGGATGCCAAATCGGCATCCGTTTTTGTCTAATTATTTACAGGGGTAATTGGAAAAGAAACATCATCCAATTCATCATAAAGGCTAACTGGAGCGCCATTTTTTGTTTTGATCAATAAATGGTAACCATATTGATCCTGAATGGCCAATTTTTGTTCACTCAATTCAATAAGCTGATAGATAATAGCGGTGCCATCTAAAACAATTGAAAGGTCAGGATAGATTGTTATGGTATGATGTTTGTGTTCTTTCGGATGAGTGAATTCCCAAGAACCAACATACAGGCTGTTTAAATCCTTTGCGTCACGTTTACGAATAAATTTTGAACCTACTGCTGCCACACCAAGAGACGTCACACTGAGGAACACGGGCCATTTGAATCTCATCCAAAAACTCCTTTCACAACTGTATAATAAATTTGATGGATTTCTTATCCTATTCCATTTGACTGAGAATGCTAGACATAGAAATTGCAGCCATTCTCACAGGCTTTGTTATACTATATAATAAAGTCTGTCATCTTTCCATCCGACTTAAGGACTATTTAACTATTTTTAGAAGGATTTTGATAAAAAATGAAGTATTCAGAGATTCACTTAGCAGCTTTTACTGAAAGAAGCAATCGATTTATTGCCCGCTGTCGGTTAATAGAATCGGGAGAAGAGATTATCACTCATGTAAAAAATACAGGGCGGTGCAAAGAATTATTACTTCCAAACGCAGTAGTAGCAGTAAATCATCAACCATCAGACAAACGGAAAACAGCCTATGATCTTGTTGCGGTTAAAAAGGGAGAAATGTGGATTAATATTGATTCACAAATTCCTAATGCTCTCGCGGCTGAGGGGATTTTAACAGGAAAGATCTGTTTACCTGGATTAAAAGGTTCTATCATTTATTTAAAGCGGGAGTATACCTTTAAACGGTCGAAGTTTGATATTTATTTTGAGACAGATCAGCAGGAAAAAGGCTTTGTTGAAGTAAAAGGGATGACATTAGAAAATCAGGGGATCGGCGCTTTTCCCGATGCACCGACAGTCAGAGGGTTAAAGCATGTAGAGGAATTACGAGTCGCTCAAGCCTTGGATTATCATTGTTATGTTTTATTTGTCGTACAATTTCCTGCAATCCGAGCGGCGACGATTCACCGATTGATGCAGCCAGCACTTTATCAAGCGGCAGAGAAGGCAATGGCAGACGGTGTGCAGATTTTAGCGTATAATTGTGAGGTAGATCAGGAATCCATTTCGATTAAAGAGTCTGTCCCCTTTGATCTGAAACAAGAATTTATTGATCCAAATCAATGAGTGAGAGGTGGAAAAATCATGATTAACTTAGGCATCATCGGAACAAATTGGATTACTGACCAATTTGTCCAAGCAGCTCATGAGACGGGGAAGTATCGCCTGGCGGCGGTTTATTCTCGGCGGTTAGAAACAGCGCAAAAATTTGGTGAAAAGTATGGCAATGTCGAATATGCTACTGATCTTGATACGTTTTTCGGTCTTGAACATGTAAATACCGTTTATATCGCTTCACCAAACAGCCTGCATTTCGAGCAGGCAAAGCAAGGAATCTTAGCTGGCAAAAATGTTATTGTTGAAAAGCCAGCCTTTTCTACGCCGACAGAAATGGATGAAATTATCGAGTTAGCGAATCAGAAAAGAGTATTTTTCTTTGAGGCGGCTCGTAATATTCATGAGAAATCCTTCAAAACGATTGCTGATTTTTTGCCATTGAAAGATCAAATCATCGGCGCGGATTTTAGCTTTATGAAGTATTCTTCGCGTTATGATCAAGTTTTGGATGGAGAAGAGCCCAATATTTTTTCTCCACATTTTTCAGGCGGCGCGTTGGTTGATCTGGGCGTATACCCAATTTATGCGGCGTTGGCTTGGTTCGGTATGCCAAAAGAAAGTGTCTATTTTGCTCAAAAAATCGCAACTGGTGTTGACGGATTTGGAGTAGGTGTTTTGCGATATGATAATTTTGACGTGACGATTCGGACAGGTAAGATCAATGATAGTTTTCAGCAATCTGAGATTTATTTAGCGAATGGAACCTTAATGATGGATGCGGTCAATTCCATTAGCGAAGCCATTTTTCATGATCGAAATCACCAACGTAGAGAAAAGCTGGCTGTGCATCAATTAGAAAATCCAATGATTGAAGAGGCAGCCGAGTTTGCCCAAGTGATTTTGAATCCAACAGATCGCAAGTTGGGCACGGACTATGAAGAATGGGTCGAATTATCCCGAAATGTGAACCAAGTAATGTATGATATGCGAAAAAGTGCGGGCATCATTTTTGATGCGGACGAGAAATAGAGGAATCCATGGATAAACAGAATTTTGCACCATTTTTACAAAAAAATTGGGAAGAAGCAGGGTTTCAAAAACCTGCTTTGATTCAATCAAAAGTTTATAGCTTAATCAGTGAAGGGAAAAATCTAGTTGGAATTGCTCCGACTGGCAGTGGTAAGACGTTAGCTTATTTATTGCCTTTGATCAATAACCTTAAAGCGGGCGATCCCAGCCAGGTTTTAGTTTTGACTTCTTCACAGGAACTAGCGATGCAAGTAGTAGAAGTCGCTCGAACCTGGATTAGCGGCTCAGGAATGAAAGTTCAACCTTTAATCGGCGGTGCCAATGTCAAACGTCAACAAGAAGCACTGAAGAAAAAACCAGAATTATTAGTCGGAACACCCGGCCGTGTGCTGGAATTGATTACGGCAAAAAAAATCAAAGCTCCCAACATCAAAACACTCGTATTTGATGAAGTAGACCAGCTGGTTCAAGGTCAAAGCTTGCAGTTGATTCGAAACATTCTGAAAGCTACGGATAACAATGCGCAACATCTGTATTTTTCCGCAACTGCTGATGTCGTATTAGATGAATTGAATAAGATTGAATCTGAGCTGATTGTGATAGATGTAAGCGAAGAAGATGATAGCCAGGGAGAGGTGCAGCACTTTTATTTAGAGACAAGTGATCGTAAAAAAGTCGATCAATTACGTCGCTTATTAAACATACCTGATTTTTGGGGAATGATTTTCTTCAATCAGCTGACCGATATGGGCAGTGCGGAAGAGAAGTTACTATTCCACCAATTACCAGTGGCAGGCCTTGCTTCTGATCAATCAAAACTTTCTCGCAAAGGCGCGATCGAACAATTCAAAAAGCATCAAACTTTAGGTTTATTAACCACCGATCTGGCTAGTCGAGGTCTAGATATCGAAGCACTGCCATTTGTCATTAACGTGGATGTGCCATTAAGCGAGGAAAGCTACTTGCATCGTGCTGGCAGAGTTGGTCGAATGGGAAATACCGGAGTCGTGATTTCATTTGTCACTCCCCAAGAAAAATCAGACCTAGTGAAAATTACTAAAAAACTGAATCTAAAGCTAGCACCAATTTATTTGTTTGGAGGAGAGCTTTTAACAGAAGAACCACTAAAGCAAAGTGAACCAAAAAAGAGAAAAAGTAAAAAGAGCAAAGGGAAGAGACGGAAATAAGTCTTTTCCCTTTGTTCTTTTTAAAATAGGGATGACAACAAGGTTCTTCTGATTCTTATTTGAGAAAAATTCATGAATTAGTAATAGGTGACCATCGTAATTTTTCATTTTTTTAGAATGTCTTCATTAAATTTAAGTTAGTCATCTTGCTAAAATAAGTTAAAATCGCTACAATAATAGAGGCATGTTCTCGTAGCTCAGTAGGATAGAGCGATCGCCTCCTAAGCGATAGGTCGCTGGTTCGATTCCAGTCGAGAACGTAAAAACAGCACTTAGAATGAAAAAATTCTACGTGCTGTTTTTGTTTTATTTAAGCCCAATCACCATTTCTAAAGATTGGAACTTTTGTACCATCTTTGCGAATGCCATCAATATTCATTTGAGCAGAACCTACCATGAAATCGACATGAGTCTGGCTGCTATTCAAACCAGCTTCAGTCAATTCTGACTTGGTCATTTCAGTGCCACCCTCCACACTAAAGGGATATGCTGCACCAAGTGCTAAGTGATTTGATGCATTTTCATCAAATAGTGTATTGAAAAAGGTAATGCCGGATTGTGAAATTGGCGAAGGATCTGGAACTAAGGCAACCTCACCAAGGTGTTTCGCTCCTTCATCAATATCCAATAATGAGGCTAAGACATCAGCTCCCTCTTTAGCAGAAAACTCAACGACTTTTCCATCCTTGAAGGTGAATTTCATTTCATTCAAAGTTGTGCCAGCATAGCTTAATGGTTTTGTACTGGTGATATATCCGTCAACACGATTACGATCAGGTGCAGTAAACACTTCTTCAGTCGGCATATTTGCCATGAACTCATTGCCATCTGCAGCGTAACTTCCAGCGCCTTCCCAAACATGATTTTCTGGTAGTCCAATCACGATATCTGTACCTGGAGCGGTATAGTGTAAAGCAGAAAATTGTTCTTTATTTAGACGTTCTGCTTGCTCGCGCATTGCTGCATCATGTTCTTCCCATGCTTTAACAGGATCATCAGAATAAATCCGGGTTGTTTTAAAAATTTCATCCCAAAGTTTATCGACTTGTTTTTCACTTGACTCGAGATTAGGAAAGACTTTTTTTGCCCAAGCAGGACTAGCAGCAGCGACCACTGTCCATCGTAATTTGTTTGATTGCGTGGCTTCCATCACAGCTTGTAATGCTTTGCCACGGGCTGTTTGATAGCTTGCTACACGGCTTGTATTGACACCTAATAAAGCATCAGGATTTTGTGAAACAATACTGATTCGGGTGACCCGTTTTTCAGCAAATGTATTTGCTTTATCCACTTTATAAGCAGGAACTTCATTGATTCGTTCCTCTGCTGCATGACTCAAAAACTCCCGTTGAATTTCATCATCGTTCCATTGGACGATTACTTCTGCTGCGCCTAATTGATAAGCTTCTTTTGTAACAAGCCGAGCTAATACAGCTTGATCAACACTGGCGTATACGACAACAGTGTCATTTTTCTGTACATTTACCCCCACCTTTGCAATCAAATGGGCGTATTTTTTTAAGAGTGTGTCAAAATTAGATAAAACCATTTCTATCCCTCCAGTTCGATATCCTTATCTTAGCATTTCTTCAATATTCTAAAAAGAAAATGAGATTCATTAATGTATATAATAATTCTGAAAACCTTCATAAAACAAAAAAGATGCACCAATTGTTTTGGTACATCTTCTAACAATCATTATGCTACTGCCTCTGCAAGTTTTTTCGCAAAAGATTCTAAATTTTCAATATCCTCTTCTTCGGCAGCCATTTCTACTTTTACACTTTCTGCTCCGCGAGTTGCTCCCGTTTTTGCAAATGCTGCATCGAAATCATCGACAGATTTACAATATTGATCATAAAAAGTATCACCAGATCCACAGACGCCAAAGATTTTTCCGCTCAGGTCTAATTCTTGAAGTTCTTCGTAAAAGTCCACGATTTCATCAGGAAGGTCGCCTTCACCATAAGTATATGTCGCAACCACACAAATATCCGCATCCTCAAAATCTTCAGCGTCAACCTGTGTACATTCATCGATTTCTACATCTAGATCTAAATTTTCGAAGGCTTCAGCCACGATATCGGCGATTTCTTCAGTATTACCAGTCATGCTGGCGTAAACAATTTTTGCTAATGTCAAAATATTTCCTCCTTATTCGTTTGAATGAATTAATTTTTCTGAAAAAATAATTCAATTCGAATGTCCTTTATTATTCAACTAAACGACACGTCTACTATTATTAAGCAAGCTCATAGTAAATCCGATTTTTTTACGCAATATTCAAAAGGCTTTCGTATGCGTGATATTCTTCTAATCTCGTTAAAATAAAAAGAAATGGAAAGTTGAACGGACATCCTTAGCTTTAAGCTAAATTTATGGTCATTATATCAAAATAGAAATCAAAAGGAAATCACTGCTCTCTAACCATTTGTTCGCTTAATAGGGTTATGTTAAAATGGACAAGATGAAAAAGGTGTTCGTCCAGTATTTCACAGACTTTAAAGGTCGCAATAATTCGAATCAAGAGAATTAAGCTTATCTGGATGACCGATAAAAATATTTTCACCAGAATATAATTAATAGAAATAAGGAGACGAGAGAATGATTACATTAAAATCACCCCGCGAAATTGAAATGATGAATGAGTCAGGTGAGTTATTGGCTGATGTTCACCGTCATTTACGGGATTTTATAAAACCAGGAATTACTAGTATGGATATCGAAAAATTTGTTAGAAATTTTATTGAAAGTCATGGTGGTGTAGCTGCTCAAATTGGCTTCGAAGGGTACGAATATGCAACCTGTTGCAGTATCAATGATGAAATTTGCCATGGTTTTCCAAGAAAAAAACCTCTAAAAAATGGAGACCTAATCAAAGTTGATATGTGTGTAGAATACAAAGGTGCGATGTCCGATTCTTGCTGGTCTTATGCAGTTGGAGAAGTATCACCTGAGATCGAACGCCTAATGGAAGTAACTAAAAAGGCGATGTACTTAGGTATCGAACAGGCTCAGGTTGGCAATCGAATCGGTGACATTGGTCATGCCATTCAGACATATGCCGAAGGAGAAGGATTTTCAGTAGTACGTGACTTTGTGGGTCATGGAATTGGACCGACAATCCATGAAGAGCCCGCGATTCCACACTATGGCGTTGCTGGAAAAGGACTGCGGTTAAAAGAAGGAATGGTTATTACAATCGAACCAATGATTAATACCGGCGTTTGGCAAATGAAGATGGATCCTAATGGTTGGACTGCCTACACTCAAGATGGCGGTTGGTGTGCACAATATGAACACACTTTAGCAATTACAAAAGAAGGGCCAAAAATCTTGACTTCACAAGGTGAAGAAGGAACTTATTAGAACGATGAGGATACTATGGGACCAATAGATAAAATTAAAGATAATAAAAAACTAATGGATTTTATCCAATCGATCCAGAAACACTTAGCAGAAACAGAAATAGGCGACCGCTCCGTGGTAGTCGCCTATTATTTGTTGCTGTCCTTTTTTCCGATACTAATCATTGTTGGCAATTTGTTGCCATACTTTAATATTACACCAGAAACAGTCTTGCCTTATTTAAGTGAGGCGATTCCTCCGAATGTGTTTAGTTTTCTAAAACCAGCGATCACAAGTTTGCTAGAGAGTAGTTCTGGTGGGATGCTTTCCATCTCAGTTTTAGCTGCGTTATGGTCGTCTAGTCGTGGAATTAATGCCTTGCAAACGGCATTGAATCGAGCATACGGAGTCGAGGATCGTGGGAATTTTGTTATCAGTCGTATTGTATCGGTGGGAATCGTCGGAGTATTAATGATGGCGATTATTGCTGTTGCACTATTTTTCAGTGCGGGGCAAGTGATTTTAGATGCTTTACAGCAATTATTACGTTTTTCTCCAGATATTATTGATACCTTTTTAGCTTTACGCTGGCCGGTAACATTGATCGGCTTATTGATCATATTAGGTGGGCTGTATATCGTCATTCCTAATGCTCATGTACGCATCAAATATGCACTGCCTGGGACAATATTTGCGACAGTTGGGTGGATCGTTTTAGCTCAAGGATTTAGTATTTACGCGCAAACTTTTGCTCAGCGTGTTTCTGGTTATCAGATTATTGGAAGTTTTATTGTTTTGATGTTCTGGTTGAATTTTTCCGCTACTATCATTATTTTTGGTGGGGTATTAAATGTAGCTATTGAGGAATATCGTACTGGTCAAGAAGTGACAGAGGGGTCGAACCATGTTAATAAATGGTTTAACAAACTCAAAGACCGTATCATGAAAAAGAAAAAATAATCTCAATATTTTTTGTAAGATTTTGTCAGAGTCTTGTAAAGAATATTGAATCATTTATAATATTTTTTAGTAAAAAGGGCAGGTGTCAACATGTTAGTATCATTCGGACTGATCATCAAGTATTTTTTAACATTTTTGATCGCGTTGATTTTAACTCCGATTTTTAAAATAATTTCAGTACAGACTGGTTTAGTAGACAATCCTAATGCTCGTCGAATGAACCAAGTGCCAATGCCAAGTGCTGGTGGCTTGCCGATTTTTATTACTTTTGCCATTTCTTCGTTAATTCTATTTCGAGATGCGATTCCGTTCGATTATATAAGTAAAATTTTGTTAGGTACGTTAATCATCGTAATCACAGGATTATTAGATGATAAGTTCGAACTATCTCCAAGGCAAAAAAGTATTGGTATTTTACTGGCAGGTCTAGTGATCTATTATTACGCAGATATTCGCTTCGATTTCTTTACTGCTCCATTATTTGGTCGAATTAATCTTGATTGGTTAAGTTTACCTGTAACGCTTTTTTGGATTTTTGGGATTACGAATGCAATGAATTTAATTGATGGATTAGACGGATTAGCTTCTGGTGTATCAATTATTAGTTTAACGACTATTGGGTTAATAGGATACTTCTTTTTACATTCATCGCAAGTATTTATTTCTTTAGCTATTTTTTGTTTAGTTACAAGTATTCTAGGTTTTTTTCCATACAATTTTCATCCCGCCAAGATTTATTTAGGAGACACCGGAGCCTTATTTTTAGGCTTTATGATTTCTGTATTGACCTTGCAAGGCTTAAAAAATGTTACCTTTATCTCTTTGATTACGCCATTGATTATCCTTGGTGTTCCGGTAACAGATACTTTCTTTGCTATGGTACGCCGTAAAACTAGTAATATGCCGATTTCGATGGCTGATAAACAGCATTTACATCATCGGCTGTTAAAATTAGGATTTACTCATCGTGGAGCTGTATTGACAATTTATGCTATCGCCGTATTGTTTTCCTTCACTGCTCTACTATTGAATTATACGAGTAAAGTGGGAACGATCGTTTTGATCATTGCGATGATTTTTGCTTTGACTTTTCTGTTAGAGTTGATTGGGTTGATTCCGGAAAAATATGGAATTATTACAAAAAGTTTTCGTTTCTTTGGGAACAAAGAGTACCGTTCGCAGGTATTGCGTAAATATTTCAAGAAATGAGTGTTGACGTTCCTTATGGAAATAAATGATATGAATGTGACTGTTAGCATCGTGACTCATAACAGCGATAAGATTTTTTTAAGTCTAGATTCATTAATCAAATTGTTAGGTAAAGATCCATCAGTTCGAATTAAGATTTTTGATAATGCGTCTGAAGCGAAATACCAAGAACGTTTAGCAAAATACCTTGAGTATTCATTTGTGTCGATTGATTTTTATGAAGAAAATAAAGGCTTTGGCTTCGGACATAATACGAATCTCTTAGGTGTTTCCGGGTATGGAATTATTTTTAACCCAGATATTATTTTGTCAGAAAATCATTTAAATGAAATGGTTAAGCATTTAGCTGAGCATCCAAAGTGTGGACTCTTAGCTCCCAAAATCTTGAATGAGGATGGAACGACACAATACCTAATTCGTAGTCATTTAAATGTTTTTGACTATATGCTTCGGTTTATTCCGTTTAAGTTTGTCAAAAGGCTGTTTGCAAAACGGTTAGCAAAATTTGAATGTCGTGACTTACCAGATGACCAAGACAGCTTCGTCCGAATGATTTCTGGCAGCTTTATGGTGGTAGACCTAGCCAAGTTCAATGAAATCAATGGTTTTGACGATCGCTACTTTATGTATTTCGAGGATAATGATCTTTGCCGTAAAATGGAACAAACTGGCTACAAGTCTTTATATAGTCCGCAATTTTCAGTTGTCCATTTGTACGAGCGTGGAGCAGTTAAAAACCAGAAATTATTTTTTATTTTTTTACAGTCCATGAGAAAATACTTTCAAAAATGGGGCTGGCAATTCTTTTAAATTTGGAGGTAGGGGATGCTAAAGCAATCTAAGGAGCGGATATCCGTTTGTATGGCCACATACAACGGACGTCATTTTATTGAAGAACAATTGAACAGCATTTTCCCACAGCTTTCGGAGCATGATGAGCTGATTATTTCCGACGACCATTCATCGGATGGAACGTGGGAATTTTTATTAGAATTGAAAGCAAAGGATCCACGAATCAGACTCTTCCAAAACAATGAACAAGGCTTGATTGCTAATTTTTCCAATGCGATTGAGAAAAGTACGCACTCAATTATTTTTTTAAGTGATCAGGATGATGTTTGGCATCCGGATAAGGTGAAAAAGACAATGCCTTATTTTGATAATCCTCAAACACAAGCTGTGATTTCTGATTTGATTATTGTTGATAATGATTTTGAAGTTTTGATACCTTCTTATCAAGCGATGCGTCATACTCACTCCGGATTTTGGCATAACCTAGTGAAGAGCAGCTATATTGGTGCTGGCATGGCATTTCGCTCTGAGCTAAAAAAAATTATTTTGCCGATTCCATCAGATGTACCGATGCACGACATGTGGATAGGTTTATTAGCAGACTATTATCAAGGGGTGGTCTTTATCCCTGATCAATTAGTCTATTATCGGCGTCATGGGTTAAATGCATCAGAAATTGAAACGACAGCTTCACGTATTCAACAAATCAAATGGCGTTGGAAAGTATTGAGTTTGATAAGAAAAAGAATAAAAGAAATCTAAAAAAATCACAAAACAATTCTTATGATAACTAACATCGGGTATAATATGTTCGTATGTATAAAAAAGGAGCGTAATTATGAAAGGAATTATCTTAGCAGGGGGCAGCGGCACTCGTTTATACCCTCTAACTAAAGCAACCTCGAAACAATTAATGCCGGTTTATGATAAACCAATGATTTACTATCCAATGTCAACATTGATGTTGGCTGGGATCAATGAGATTTTAATTATCTCAACACCACAAGATACGCCAAGGTTTGAAAATCTTTTCGGGGATGGACATGAATTAGGAATTCACATTGAGTATGCCGTTCAGGAAAGTCCAGATGGTTTGGCACAGGCTTTCATTATTGGAGAAGAATTTATTGGTGACGACAGTGTTTGTTTAGTTTTAGGAGACAATATTTATTACGGTGATGGATTGTCTCGTATGCTGCAACGTGCAGCTAAGAAAACTGAGGGAGCAACAGTTTTTGGTTATCATGTAAATGATCCAGAACGCTTTGGCGTAGTGGAGTTTGACGATGAGATGCAAGCTGTATCAATCGAAGAAAAACCTGAAAAACCAAAATCCCACTATGCAGTAACTGGTTTGTATTTCTATGACAACGATGTGGTGGAAATTGCCAAGAATATCCAACCTTCTGAACGTGGAGAGTTAGAAATCACGGATGTGAACAAAGAATACTTAAAACGCAATAAATTGTCTGTTGAAGTGATGAGTCGGGGATTTGCTTGGCTAGATACGGGCACTCATGAGTCATTGTTAGAAGCATCGACATTTATTTCAACGATTGAAAAACGTCAAAACTTAAAAGTTGCTTGTTTGGAAGAAATTTCTTATCGAATGGGCTATATTACTAAAGAGCGTCTAATCGAACTTGCCCAACCGTTGAAGAAAAATCAATATGGGCAATATTTATTACGTTTAGCAGAAGAGGAATAAGCATGGGGAAAATTAAAGTAACAGAAACAAATTTAACAGATGTAAAAATTATTGAACCAGCAGTTTTTGGCGATCATCGTGGTTTTTTCACAGAAAGCTTTTCAGTCGAAGATTTCAAAGCAGCTGGGATAGATTTCAATTTTATTCAAGACAATCATTCACTTTCGACACAACCGGGTGTACTACGCGGATTACACTTTCAAAAAGGAAAGTCAGCACAAACGAAATTGATTCGTGTTGTCACTGGTGCGGTTCTTGATGTCATCGTTGATATCCGCAAAGGCAGTCCGACTTACGGGAAATGGGAAGGCTACATCCTTTCTGAGCATAATCATCGTCAACTGTTAGTTCCTCGTGGCTATGCTCACGGATTTGTTACATTAACACCAAATGTCAATTTTATGTACAAATGCGACAATTACTATGATGCAGAGGCGGATGGCGGTATTTCATTTGCAGATCCAGATTTAGCGATTGATTGGCCGATTGCTATCGAAAAAGCTATCACATCAGAAAAAGATGCAAAACAACCAACCTTGAAAGAATTTGAAGCTGAAAATCCTTTCGTTTATGGTGAAATTTAAGGGGTAGATAATTGATGAAAAATATTATCGTAACTGGTGGAGCAGGTTTTATCGGCTCTAACTTTGTTCATTACGTAGTAAATAATCATCCAGATGTCCACGTAACGGTTTTAGATAAACTTACGTATGCTGGGAATAAGGAAAATCTAGCGGGTCTTCCTGAAGACCGAGTAGAATTAGTAGTGGGCGATATTGCTGATGCAGAATTGGTAAACCGTTTAGTTCAAAAAACAGACGCGGTTGTTCACTATGCAGCTGAATCTCATAATGATAATTCATTGAAAGATCCATTTCCGTTTGTTCAAACGAATATCATTGGAACCTATACATTGATTGAAGCATGTCGAAAAAATAATGTGCGGTATCATCATGTGTCAACGGATGAGGTTTATGGTGATTTGCCATTAAGAGAAGACTTACCAGGACATGGTGAAGGCGAAGGAGAAAAATTCACAGCAGAAACGCCATACAATCCTTCAAGTCCTTACTCATCAACCAAAGCAGGTTCAGATTTATTAGTAAAAGCTTGGGTACGTTCATTCGGGCTGCAGGCAACGATTTCAAATTGCTCCAATAACTATGGACCATATCAACACATTGAAAAATTTATTCCTCGTCAAATTACGAATGTTTTGAGCGGTATTCGTCCAAAACTGTATGGTGATGGAAAGAATGTACGTGACTGGATCCATACCAATGATCATTCTTCCGCTGTTTGGTTGATTTTAACTAAAGGAAAAATTGGTGAAACTTACTTGATCGGTGCCGATGGTGAAGAAGACAACAAAACCGTTATGGAGATTATCTTAGAAGAAATGGGTCAACCAAAAGATGCTTATGATCATGTAAAAGATCGAGCTGGGCATGATTTACGATACGCCATTGATTCTACAAAGCTGCGGGAAGAACTAGGCTGGTCACCAGAGTTCACGGATTTCCGTTCAGGAATGAAAGATACTATTAAATGGTATACTGAACATGAAGCTTGGTGGCGTGCAGAAAAAGAAGCTGTTGAAAGTAATTATGCCAAAAACGGCCAATAATATTAATTGAATCAGGCAGGGATACCCTGCCTTTTTTTGAGAAAAGGAGTCGATATAAATGATCTTAATAACAGGTGGACACGGACAATTAGGAACAGAACTTCGTCATTTACTAGATGAAAAGCAGCTTGAGTATCTTTCAACGGATGCTGATCAGCTCGATATTACTGATAAAGAAGGTACTTATAAATTTATTACGGAGATGAAACCGGAAATTATTTATCATTGTGCTGCTTACACCGCTGTTGATAAGGCGGAGGACGAAGGAAAAGAGTTAGACGAAAAAATCAACGTGGAAGGTACGCGAAACGTTGCTGAAGCAGCAAAAGCTGCTGGAGCAACATTAATTTACATCAGTACGGATTATGTCTTTGATGGCAAGAAAAAAGAAGGTATGTATCAAGTAGACGATCCGACAAACCCATTAAGCGAATATGGTCGAACGAAACTATTGGGCGAAAAAGCTGTACAAGACACGATGGATGATTATTATATCATCCGTACTTCGTGGGTATTTGGAATCTATGGTCACAATTTTATTTATACGATGCAGAAATTAGCTAAAACCCATGATCGCTTGACAGTTGTAAATGATCAATTTGGTCGACCAACTTGGACGCGAACATTGGCAGAATTTATGGTATTCGTAATCGAGAAGAAAGCACCATTCGGCATTTATCATTTATCGAATGAAAATAGCTGTTCTTGGTATGAATTCGCAAAAGAAATTTTAAAGGATACGAATGTAGAGGTTGCACCGGTGACTTCTGATGAGTATCCACAGAAAGCAACCCGTCCGCAATATTCAATCATGGACTTAAGTAAAGCCAAAGCATTAGGTTTTGAAATTCCAACGTGGCAAGAAGCATTAGCCAGTTTTCTTGAATTAGAAGAAAAACAATAGGGAAAGATAGAGGTGAGAAGTTTGTTTGAAGTAGTGGTTGTTCTTTATAATATGACGTTTTCTGAGTCACCGACGGTCGTGAGCTTAAACAAACTTCTCTCCTCGGGAGCTTTTCCGGAAATTAGAAAGATTCTAATTTTTGATAATAGTGAGTCTTCAACTATACCTGAAGGATTAGATAAGCGCTTTGTTTATTATCATAGTAAAACGAATGTAGGATTGGCTAAGGCATATAATTATACTTTAAGTCAAAGCTTCGATGACACAGAGTGGTTAGTAACGATGGATCAAGACACACTTATAACAGCAGATTATTTAACTGAAATAGTTAAACATCATGATATCTCTTCCGACATTGTTTTATTAGCACCACTAGTCAAAGACCAAAATCAACAGATTTCACCTGTGTTCGGTGATAATTTACGCCCTTTACATAAGGATTTACCTAAAAAAAATCAATCATATTCTCAAATGGTTATGGTAATAAACTCAGGAGCAACTATTCGCGTATCATTTATGCGAGAAATTGGTGGGTATAATTTAGATTTTCCATTGGACTATTTAGATCATTGGCTATGTTGGAAAGTATTTAAAGAACAAAAAAAAATCTTCATTTTGAATGTTACTTTACAACATGAGTTGTCTGTACTAAATTATGTAGATCAGATGAACATCTCAAGATATAAGTCTATTATGCATGCTGAGGCGATTTACTATTCATCGTATGCAGGTGATTTGTTTATTGCTTATCGTAAACAATTGTTCTTTCGAGGCTGTAAACAAATTCTTACAGGGAAGTTTAACTATGGAAAACTCACATTTATTTATTTTTTTCACAATTCGTTTAAGTGAAAAACTTTTAATATTTTGACTAGTACGTTTTTGTTTTTTTTAAACTGTATTATGTGATTATCAATATCTACTTTTCTTTAAATAGATTATTAATTACTTCACGAAAAATGCTTGATAAATTTTTTTTGAAATTTAAAGATATTTGTAAGAAGAAGAGAGTGAAATTAGGGTTTTCAAAGGGTTTCTTGCTTTTCTATTTTAGTTTATGTAGAATTGGAATATTGATTTACCAAAGAGCGATTAATACATGATAGAGGTTTTACAACGATATGAAAGTTAACCATTATTTAAATACTTGTCTAGATAGAAATAGTTTAAGTAGAAACATTCATAGGTTCTTTGAAAAAAGAAAACAAAATAAAGTCTATAGTAACTGGAGAGAAGAGCGTGACTCTATTGAGCTTACAAAGAAACACTTTGATTATAATCCTTTAATATCTATAGTTGTTCCAGTTTTCAATGTAGAACGTAATTTGTTAGTTGATTGTATTGAATCAGTCATCAATCAAACATATACTAATTGGGAACTATGCATTGCTGATGATGCATCAACAATCACAGATGTAAAAACGGTTTTAGAATATTATCAAAATAAAGATACGAGAATTCGTGTAGTTTACAGAAAACAGAATGGTCATATATGTAAAGCTACAAATTCAGCATTAAAAATAGCAAAAGGTGAATTTATAGCGTTTTTGGATAATGATGATTTGATATCAAAATATGCACTTTCATCAGTAATTGAAGCTCTAAATAAAAACGTTTCATATGATTTTCTTTATAGCGATGAGGATAAAGTCCAAGGAACGAAGTACTTTGATCCAGCTTTTAAACCAGATTGGTCATCTCAACTAATATTAGCTACAAATTATACTTCTCATTTTAGTGTGTTTAGGAAAAGTATTGTTGATCAAATTGGTGGTCTAAGAGATGAGTATATAGGGGCGCAAGATTATGATTTTGTTTTGAGGTTTACAGAGAAAATAAAAAATGAAAATATTTTTCATATTCCTAAAGTATTGTATCATTGGAGAGTTACGTCATCTTCAACAGCTAGTACACCTTCCGCTAAGAATTACGCAAATGAAGCAGGAAAAAAGGCCCTTCAAGCAGCATTAAATAGAAGAGGTATTGAAGGAGTAGTAAAGGATGGATTTGGACCAGGATTTTATCAAATTGATTATTCAGTAAAAAATGAAGATACTGTTACAATAATATATGTTTTGAGAAATGACGAAAAGTCTATTATAAATAAACTTCAAAATTTAAGAAAAATTTGTGACAAAGGTGTATTAGAATTAATTTTAATATTGCCAGAGCGTTTTTCTAAATTCCGCTCAATTATAAAAAGTTATTTAATAGAAAACCTGCATATACAGACAGAGATTCTATATGTGAAAGACGAAAGTTTATTATCGTTATACAATAAAGGAGCCAAAAGGGCGACTGGTAGGCTTTTATTTTTTTTAAATGACTCTCTGGATATCCCAAGTCAAAACTGTCTAAAAAAAAGCATCGGAATATCTTTGCTGAGTGACGTGGGAAGTGTTAGCGGAGTTGTTATCGACAAAAGGAAAAAAATTTTGTCTTCCGGTTGGTATATAAATACGAATTTATATTTAATTCCATTTAATAAAGGTGTTAAGAGTTACTCAAAAGGGTATTTTGGTCGTTTAATTATTCCTACCAATATAACTATAGGAGAAACAAACAGTTTCATTCTTAAAAAAAATATCTATAATAATTTGGGTGGATTTGATGAAAACTTAAGTGAAACTGAAAGTATAGTAAAGTTTTTCTTGGGGATTCGAAATTTAGGATTTGAGAATGTCTGCAATCCCGAATACTATTCTATCTCAAAAACCACAGAAGAGTACATGACGAAAAGAATTAATAAAAGAGCTTTTTTACCTAATAATAACAAACAAAATTTCATGGATCCTTTTAGAAATAATGAGTTTCCATTAAAAGAGTAGTCCACAAAAAAAGTGATTTAAAAATAAAATGTAGTATATAGAGAAGACTAATGTTCAAGGAGAGAAAAATGTATTTAAAAGTTAAGTTAGTCATAAAAGAAATTTTTACAATGTTTAGCGATATATTTGAGAATAGAGATCTTTTACGCCAATTTGCTAAAAATGATTTTCAAGCGAAATATGCAGGAAATTTTTTAGGTATTGTTTGGGGATTTTTGAATCCGATTGTTACAGTATTTACTTATTGGTTCATTTTTGCAGTTGGATTTAAAGCAGCAATGACAGACGGAAAATATCCTTTTGTGGCATTCTTAATCACTGGATTGGTGCCATGGTTATATTTTCAAGATGTATTGATGGGCGGGACAAACGTTTTTAGAGAGTACAGTTATTTAGTGAAAAAGGTAGTTTTTAACATTAAAATTTTACCTACAGTAAAACTGTTTTCGAATCTTTTTTTACATTTTTTCTTTTGTGCTGTGGCGGTCATTCTCTGTGCGCTATATGGATTTTATCCGACTGCTTATTTGGTCCAAATAATCTATTACATGTTCTGTTTGATGGCTTTCTTAACAGCATTAACATGGATTACTGCAAGTATTCAACCTTTTGTTCCTGATATTTCTCAATTTATTGCAGTAATTATGCAAGCACTGATGTGGGCAACCCCAGTATTGTATAGCATAAATCAATTTTCAAGTTATCCTAAAATAGTTTTCTTATTAAAGTTAAACCCACTTTATTATGTAGTTACAGGTTATCGTGACTCAATATTTGGTACGGCCTGGTTTTGGGAACATCCAGCTGGGACAGTTTATTTTTGGATAGTAACGCTGATTTTAGCATTTATAGGAATCATTATTTTCCGTAAATTACGACCTCATTTTTCTGATGTCCTGTAAGAGTATAATGAAAGAATCTTGATGAACAAAAAAGTTGTTAGGAGAAAAAAATGGTAAACAAAAATCGTCAGGTTATGAAATTAGACCATATAACAAAAACATATCAAATGTATAAAAAATCTAGTGACCGATTGAAAGAGGCCTTAAATCCCTTCAAAAAACAATATCATGATACTTTTTATGCATTGAATGATGTTAATATTGAAGTTAATGAAGGAGAAATGGTAGGATTTATTGGTGAAAATGGGTCAGGAAAATCTACGCTATTAAAAATAATTACTGGTGTACTCACTCCTAGCGAGGGGATCCTAAAAATTGATGGTAAAATTTCTGCTATTTTAGAATTAGGAAGCGGCTTTAATGTTGAGTACACAGGCTATGAAAATATATTTTTAAATGGTATGGTATTAGGTTTTTCAAAAGAAGTGATGGAAGAAAAACTTGAAGATATCATAAGGTTTGCGGATATAGGAGAACATTTATATCAACCTGTTAAGACCTATTCAAGTGGGATGTTAGTGAGATTAGGGTTTGCAATTGCTGTAACAGTCGATCCGGATATTTTGATTGTTGATGAGGCATTAGCTGTTGGAGATACTGAGTTTCAATTGAAATGCATGGAAAAATTTACTGAATTTAGACAAAAAGGGAAAACGATTTTATTTGTTTCTCATGATATACATGCTGTACGCAGATTTTGTGATAGAGTTTATTGGCTTCAAAAAGGGAAAGTAATCGAGGAAGGAGATACTTTACCTGTAACAGAAAAATATGATAATTATTTAAAGAGAAAAGCAGCAATCTCTTTAGGACATAGTATTGATGAAGAAGTATCTACCTCTGTAGATTATGTTTCTCAAATCGTAACATTGGATCATGCTAGATTATACAACTCGAAGCACGAAAATACAGATGAGATTCAAAGAGATGAGTTTTGTTATGTTCGAGTTGATTATACGGTGATTGACGATAGTATTAAGGATCCTGTATTAGGGGTTGCTATTCGGACTGTAAATAATGATTATGTTATGGGGCCTAATACTCGCTATGAGGGTGTTAAAATTCCCTGGGAAAAAGGAAAAAATACTTTTTATATCGAATATGAACAGATGTTTTTAGGTAATGGTGAGTATTATTTTGATGTAGCATTATTCGAACAAAATGCGCAAGTTCCTTTTATTTACAAATCAAAAGCAATTAAAATGTTCGTTGTTGGAAAATACGATGTCGAGGGGTTAGTTGGTTTACCACACCGTTGGACTGATCATATAGATTAGGTAAAACTTCCATTAGAGCTAGGAGATTATGGCATGCAAAGTAAATTTAGTGATATTAAAAGAAAATCTAAAAGAGTAATTGAAGAACAAGGATTTAAACGTTTTGTTAAGCTTTCCGCTAAACATGTTTATCGAAAAGCTTTTCCAATCCCAATTCAGGAAAAGAATTTAGCTCTGGATATTTTGTTTATTAATGGTACAACTTTACCTCATCCTGAACGATATCGTGTGGATCATCAAATGGAACAACTTTCCTCAAATGGGATGACTGCTGATAAAGTTTACTATGAAGACTTGACTTTAGATATGTTGAAGTATTACCGTGGTTTTGTTTTTTTTAGATGTCCAATTACGAATACAATTAAAGAGTTCATCGTTAAAGCAAAAAAAATGAATAAGACTTGTTTTTTTGATATTGATGATCTCGTTATAGATAAAAAATATACGGATACAATAAAGTTTGTCTCAGAAATGGATGAGCAAGATAAATCACATTATGATGATGGTGTATTGAGGATGAATGAAACTTTATCATTAAGTGATTATGGTATTGTAACTACTGAACGTTTGAAATCCGAACTATCAAATTATGGACTTAAAGAAGTTTACATTAATAGAAATACTGCTAGCGATGAAATGATAAGGGTATCTTTAGAAGCACTAAACAAAGTTGAAAAAGATTCGGAAAAATTTGTAATTGGCTACTTTAGTGGCAGTATCACTCACAACGAGGATTTCGAATCAATACAGCAATCAATTATAGATTTAATGAGTGAATATCCACAAGTATATTTAAAAGTAGTTGGACTATTGAGTATTCCTGACGAATTGAAACAATACAAAGATAGAATTATCACTATTCCGTTTATGGATTGGCGTAAAATGCCTTTAGAATTATCTTCTTGTGATGTAAATATAGCACCACTAGTAGACAGTATTTTCAATGAAGCAAAGTCTGAGAATAAATGGATTGAGGCTTCTTTAGTAAAAGTTGTTACCGTAGCTAGTGATATAGGTGCTTTTAAGAAAGTTATTAAAAATAATAAAACAGGGTTGCTGGTTACGAATTCGGATGACTGGTTTTTAGCAATTAAATCGCTAATTGAAGACAAAGAGTTAAAAAATAGTATTGCCGAGGCAGCTTTTAATGAAGTAATTAATAAACATACTACAATCTCAAGTGGATATGGATTATCTAATTTTATTGAAGAGCGTTTATCTCCAAGTATAGCTTTTGTTTTACCAACATCTGATATAAGTGGAGGAGTTAATGTAGTTTTAAAGCATGCTGATATACTGTTAAAAAACGGGTATGATGTAACCATAATAGACCTAGTAAATGCTGAAAATGCAACAACTAGTAGGGATATTAGTGATCGTTACAATGTTCTAGCCCCGTATAAAGATAATGTATTAATGTTTTTTGATAACATGGTTGCAACTCTGTGGTCCACTTTACCCTCTTATATTAATAGCTATCCGAATAAAAGACGTGTAAGCTACTTTGTTCAAAATTTTGAAACAGGGTTCATGGAATATGGTGATACGGGAAGAAAAATGGCAAATTCAACTTACGCAACCTATCAGAATGTTAATTATATGACTATGTCTCTTTGGTGTCAGAAATGGTTAAAAGAGAAGTTTGGGAAAGATGCTCAATACGCTTCTAATGGAATTGATATTCAGAATTTCAATTACACTGAGAGAAATCTGTCTGGAAGAAAAATTAAGATTTTAATTGAAGGAGATAGTAAGGACCACTACAAAAAAGTCGATGAATCTTTTAAAGTTGTTGAACAACTTGATTTTGATAAATATGAGATTTCTTATTTATCTTATCGAAGTAAACCTAAAGATTGGTATCATGTCGATTATTTCTACAATAAAATATCACCTGAAAAAGTTGGAGAAGTATATGCGAATCATGATATTTTGATTAAGTCAAGTTTACTTGAAAGTTTTTCTTATCCGCCATTAGAAATGATGGCAACAGGTGGTGTTCCTGTTGTAGTTCCTAATGATGGAAATGCAGAATATTTGGTGGATAAGGAAAATTGTTTGACATACCCTTCTGGAAACATTACAAAAGCTGTTGAGTTAATAGAAGAATTATCTGAAAATGATGCTCTATTTCAAAAAATATCAATAGGTGGAAGAAAAACTGCTGAAAGTTATACATGGGACAAAAAAGAAGAGGCAATTTTAGAACTGTATCCAGTAGAGAAAAAAAAAAAGGATAGATTAGGAGTAGCTATAAGTTGTGATAATGCTTTTTCTGAGAAAGAAGTTGATTTTTCTTTAAATCAGCATGATACTTATAAAAAATGGGTTTTAAAAAATTATCCAGATTCTATTGAAAGATTGGAACAGCAACATCAATCAGAAAGTATTAACAATCCGAATCTTATTTCCGTGATTATTCCTATTCATAATCCTAATCCTAAAAATCTTATTGAAGCTGTTGAATCGGTTTTGGGACAAACGTATCCTTACTTTGAGCTCATTTTAGTGAATGATTCAACTACTAAGGAAGTGTCAGAACTCCTAAACAAGATTAGTGTATTGTCTAAAAAGATAAAAATTATTAATTTTTCTCAAGGTCTTGGATTTAGCTTAGCAGTAAAAAGTGGAGTAGAAGTGTCTCAAGGAGAGTTCATTACTGTTCTAGAACAAGATGATCTATTTTGGCCGAATGCATTTTATGAATTCGCTCAAGTAATTCATAATAGACCAGAGGTAAAATTTATCTATTGTGATGAGGACAAAGTTTTAAATGAAGAAAGATTTAATCATTTTGATCCTTTCTTTAAACCAGATTGGAATCTAGATTTCTTGTTATCAATAAATTATATTGGGCACGGTTTTTTATGGAAAAGAGACTTGTTGAAGAATTATAAGTTGCACACAGCGTATGAATATGAAGCTGAAAAGTGGGCAGTTAACTTATGGGTCAGTAGACATTTTGATAGGGAATCAATCTACCATATAGAGAAAGTATTGTATAGTTGGAGAGTTGCAAATAGTGGAATTGATAGAACACTCTTTAATACCGAAAAACTTTTAATTCAACAGAAAGAACTACTGATTGAGCATATGGAGATGTTAGGAAACCACAGGGACGATATTTTAGTTACACCTAAAGTCTATGCACCTAGTGCGTATGATGTACATTTAGCAGTAAATGATAAACCTTTGGTATCTATAATAATCCCAAATAAAAATCAATATGAGATACTTAAGCGTTGCGTAGATTCTTTATATTCTAGAACACAATATAAAAATTTTGAGGTAATTATTGTTGATACTGGTAGTAGGGATTCAAAAGTGCTCTCTTGGTATAATATTGCAAAAGAAAAATATGCTAATTTCCGAGTTTTTGAATATAAGGAAAAAATATTTAGTTATTCTAATTCTTGTAATTTTGGTGCTGCTAAGTCAAAAGGTAGTTTTTTAGTTATGTTAAATAATGATACTGAAATAATACAAGGCAACTGGTTAGAATTAATGTTGGGAGCGGCACAGCAGAAAGATGTGGGCTGTGTTGGTGTTCAATTATGGTATCCTGGGCATAGAGCTTTGCAGCATACAGGAATTGCTACAGGTGTTAATGGTGTCGCAACTAATCTGATGAATGGAATATTAGGTGCAGATATTACTACTAATGTTCAAAGGTACTATACAAACTTTACACATACCATTACAGCTGTTACAGCTGCTTGTATGATGATTAGAACTAGTGTTTTTAACGAAGTTTCGGGTTTTGATTCAAACTTTAGAGTGACTTTCAATGATGTCGATTTATGTTTGAGAGTAATAGAAAAAGGGTATAGAAATATCTATTTATCTGATGTTGAATTAATACATCATGAATCTATATCAGTAGGACATCTTGATGAGGAGCACAGAGAGAGTGATGAGTTTAAAGAATCAGAAAAATTATTCAGTTTTCGTTGGGCATCTTATGCTAAAAAAGATCCGAATTTTAATGAGAATTTTTTAAGGGCTACTTCAAAATTTGAGATACCTAATGATTACTAAGTGGTTATGGATGATTTTTCGTTACATTCTTTTTAATTATTATCAGAGGCATATTATAGGAGTGAGATTTGTTTGGAGAACGCGATAAATTCAAGGGGAACAAGGTTTCAATGGTACTGGAAAAGTGAAAATATCTTTTTGATTTTGGCTACACTTTTTATTGGGATAATGATAATTATTATGCCACTAAATCGTGTGCCTGATGAAAGCACACATGCTACTAATGCATGGAGAACCGTTTATTCTGATCAAAAGGACTCTTTTGATTGGAGAACGGCAGTTGAAAAAGACAAAAAAATTGATGAAGATGAATATCAAAAAATATTTCATAAAAAATTAAATTTGAGTAATGAAAAATTTGATTTAGCGATCAGTAAGAATAAACTACAATATACTCCTCAAATTTTAGGGATGCTATTAGGAAAATTTCTTTATCCTTCTATTGGCGTAATAATGATATGTGGAAGATTGATAAACGCGCTATTCTATATACTATCAATTTTTTTTATTGTTAAGTATATGAAATACGGGAAACGCGTTTTAGTTTTTACTTCTCTGTTACCTATTTCGATTCAGCAAGCAGCGTCGCTGTCGTATGATGTGTTCAATTTTGTGGCTGTTGCTTTTTTCTTCGCAGTATTAAGTAATTTGACTATAAGTAAAAGTTTAAATTTGAAAAATACTCTTATGTTACTGTTTTCAATTATTGGGCTGTACCTTACAAAATTAAACAATCTGTCAATGTTAATTGTTTTACCTTTTATTGGATTGAAATTTTCGGATAATTTTACTCAGTTGAATGAAAAAATCACATTTTTCTATGAATACTGTAAAAAAAGAAAGTACAGATTTATTTTGCTTACAGTGATAATAATTCTTTTTATAGCTAGCATATTTTTTAAGAGTAAAGGTGGAATTACACATTTTGTTCAAATAATTTTGAATAGCCTTTTTAATAATTCTGTCAATCAGGCCTTAAATCCACTGGTAAGTGCTGGGATATTTGGCTTTATCGGAAATTTTCATATGCAGTTCCCCTTGTGGCTGTTTTTTATAGATATTTCTGTTCTAACTGTTTTGATGATTGGTGCATACAATGAGGAGGAGTATGGGTGGTGCTTTGAGAAGGGCTATGTTGTAACGTCATCGTTAATTTTTCCTCTTCAAATGCTATTAGTTATTGGAGGAATGTACTTTTCTTGGACAAAAACAATTTTGGGGGAAAATGCTCAATATTCAACTGGAGCACAGGGGCGCTATTTTACTCCTTTCTTAATATATTTTACTCCTCTTTTTATTTCATTTAATCATAGTATTCAAGGGAAAATAAATAATAAACTTATGAATAAAATCCTTTTTGTTTCACTGATTACAAATTTTATAATTACAGTATATCTTATATTAATTGTATACTGGTATCCTGATTTTCAAACTAACTGGCTTATTGAATTTAGGAAATCCTTTAACTAATAATTAACGATGATTTAAAAAATTAATCATTCTAGAATTGACTTATTAAATTTGTTTTCAAAGTACTATGTAGCTGTGAGGATATTTCAATAATCCTATTTACATGCTAAAATATATATTGTTCGTATTATATGATGTATTAACTTTCGTGGTCAACTTTTTAAATCAAGATCTGGTTTTATTAGAATTATGAAAAAAAGGAAGGGGGATTTTTAAGATGAAGAGAGTTATTACTTATGGAACTTTTGATTTATTGCATTATGGACATATAAATTTATTACGACGTGCAAAAGAGTATGGAGATTACTTGATAGTTGCATTATCAACCGATGAATTTAATTGGAATGAAAAACAAAAAAAGTGCTATTTTTCTTACGAAAAAAGAAAACATTTATTAGAAGCAATTAGATATGTTGATTTAGTAATTCCTGAAAATGGTTGGGAACAAAAAGTTACAGATATTAAGGACTACCATGTAGATACTTTTATCATGGGAGATGATTGGCTGGGAAAATTTGATTTTGTAGCAGAAGAAACTGATGCAGAAGTGGTTTATTTGACTCGTACGCCTGAAGTTTCTTCTACTCAAATTAAAGAAGATTTGAGGATGAAAAAAGAAAAAGATTAGTTTCGTGATAATGAGTTATGTGCGTAAAAAAATCATGAAATAAAGTACTTTTAAAAGTGATCTTATTTAACAAAGATATTGTATCTTTATAATTTATGATGTAAAAAGAAATCTAGAATATAGTTATCGGAGGTCATGCAGTTTTAGCTGCCTGACCTCCATTTTGTGGTTGATTTCAGTGATATTTTTTTGATAGAGAAAATCCGTAATGCAACGTTAATAATAGTTTTGAAAGTAAATGTATAATAACTAAAAACCTAGTGATTAGCAACTTATCTATGAAACCAGAGCGATAATTTTGATATGATTTATAGTTAAACTTCAATGGTCAATTTTGATATATCCGAATCAAGGTCGGCGTAACCTTTTTAAGATACTTTCTAAAAGTATAAAGAGTCATTTAATAGTATTTAGATAATTCAGAGTTAGATTGTTGAGTTTTTCGATTTAATCGATACTGGTAAAAGTTGCTTATCTAAAATATCACTATCTGTAAAACTATATTTAAAAGTCTATTGTCAATAATGCGTCAAGATATTTAGCAATTTAAATGCATTTGAAATAACTTCTATCTTTTTTGTTTACATACTTTAGTTTATTCGAGCTATCCTTTTATATTTAAAGAGTTATCTCCATACAGAAAATCATTCTATTAAAAAGTAATTTGTTAAATTTGGCTTTAAGAAAATCCTTTTTAATAGAAAATTGATTGAAGCATATTCTGATTTTTTCTAAATAAAAAATAAATATTTGGTCCTAGAATACTAATTATTCATTTGGCGATGGTTGAAGAGTTCATCCTTGAAGGTTTTTTTGCGAAGTTGTGTGAATACGGCATTCAAAATTGACCACCTCTGCGCAAAAATTGACCACCTCCGGCATTAAAATGAGCCACCTTCGGCAAAGAAATTGACCAGTTGAATACCTCCAACAGATTTAACGTTATTGGCTAGCTGCTGGAGGCACCAAGTATCACGTTTAGTGTATTTCCTTTCGTATCAATTCAAAGGCCAGTTGAACCAATTCATCTTCGGTTATTTGTTCCTCACTATCCCACATGGCTTGAAGAAGCTCCTCTTCGATAGTAGTTATCAATTCTTCTGAGGCGGTTACTCGATAATAAAAATCGGTAATCCGATGATAGGTTGTCTCGGAAATCATCATAAGGTCGCCACCAGTCCATGTCTTTCTCGCATAGAGACTTTACCATCAATCAATATCGGATAAGAGTCGTGAACGATTCGATCCAAAATTGCATCCGCAATCTGTGGGTTTCCTAGCTTTTCGTGCCAACCCTCTGGGGAGTATTGTGAACAAAAGATCGTTGACGCAACTTGCAGTCGGCTTTCCACCAATTCCAAAAGGTAAGTAGATTGCTCCAATGTAAGAGGCGTTAACAGCCATTCATCTAAGATAAGCAATTCCACTTTTTTATAGCGATTCAAGATTTTTCTGAAGCTTCCGTCCGCCTCATTTTTTGCAATAGTCAATTCATCCAAGAGTTCTGGGAGACGAATATAGCGTACTTTTCTCCCTTGACGACAGGCTTCTATGCCAAAGGCATTCGCTATCCAAGTCTTACCGTTTCCTGAAGCGCCCATCAAAATGACGTTATGGTGATCCTGAAGATACTTTCCGGCCTTCAATTTTAAGATCAATTCTTTGTCTAGCTTTCTGTCTGTATGATATTCGATATCCTCGATCGCTGCCTGACGATTGACGAATTTCGCAGCTTTGATCAGCCGCTCAAGCTTTGCGGATTTTTGCCGACTATATTCGGCATCGATAATTAAGCTGATTCGATCTTGAAAGGAAAGTTCTCTGTAACTTGGATCCCCTTCTTGAAATTCAATAGCTTCAACCATTCCTTTCAGTTTTAGCTCATATAATTTTCGTTTAGATTCTTCTGTTATCATCTAGTTCTTCCCTCCAAAATAATCGGCACCACGGGTAAATCCGTAGTCGCTATTCTTTTTATGAACATCCAACTTCTTTGTGGCGTTAGTCTTTTTATTATTCATCAAAATTGTCTCAATCACTCTCACTGTCGGGTGGGATACTAGCCGTAAGGCTTCAGTACAAGCTTGCTCCAACTCTAAACTAGAATATTTTTTCCCTTGATTTTTAAGTCGAAGAGTGGATTTCAAGGCCTGTTTCTCCGCTTGCGTGGAATCAAAGATATAACTGACGATGGTCGTTGTCGCCTCACCGATGCTTTTAGCCCAAGCTAAAATCGATTCTTTCGTGTGATCCACGTAGAGCTTATGCTTATCAGGCATGTGATCACGATTGGTCGAAAACTGACCAAATTTCCCGTATAATCGTTTATGCGAGGCAATTCGGCTATCTTTGTAAAAGACTTCAACTAAGTTTTTGGTCACACGGACATCGACCTTATTCTGGATATATTCATAAGGAACGGAGTAGAACATACTATCTACTGAAATCATATAGTCCAATTGAACCGTTGCTATTTTCCAAGTGGCCATTTTGAATGGCGTTTGCGGAAGAGGGCGAAGGGCAAATTTCTCCTCTTCTTCAAACGCGATAATCCGATTGCCTTGCTTGTATTTCTTCGTAAATGGTCGTTCGTTAAATTCCGTCAGCTTCTTGAAAATATCTACATTCAGCTCTTCTAACGTGAAATACACCCCATTGCGTAAACTGGCAATAATCCAAGTGGATAGATTCCCAACAGTTCCTTCAACGCTCGCTTTATCTTTCGGTGTTCGAACACGTGCTGGAATAACGACGGTTCCATAGTGTTGCGCGAGTTCTTGGTATTGTTCGTTTAAAACCGCCTCTCCACGTTTGGCCCGCTTTACGCCAGTTTTTAAATTATCTGGAACTAAGATCTCAGTTACTCCACCAAAAAAGTTATAGGCATGAACATGCGCTGTAATCCAATCTTCTTGTTTCATAGATAGAAATGCTTCACAATAAGCATATTGGCTACACGGGAGTGTAGCGACAAACAGGTGTATTTTGCAAGACTTTTATGGTTCTTTCCAGTGTTAGTTGATTTCCAAGTCCGACTTTGGTAATAATAATATAAAAACTAGAACGGAGTCGTCGAAACTTTGGATGAACTTATAAAATTACTAGATACCCATCTAC
>NZ_JAHLOS010000043.1 GCF_018917525.1 Enterococcus raffinosus
GATTTGCGTCATTGTCCGTTCATCCTTTATTGATTGTGTGAGAACTTCAATAATACATGAAATTGGGCAATGACGTTTTTTTATTGTCTTAAGTGGCTAAGTTCATTATAAAATCCGCCGTTAATTCGGTTGCTCCACCAGTACCGATAAAAATATGATGACTATTGTCTTTGATCAATCGATGAGGTCCGTGGGTAAATTCTCCAATTTCGTATGACATCGCCGGCACCCGCAACGTTTCCAGTAATTTTAAGGCCCCTTCATCGATCAATGCTTTGAATCGACCTTCAGCAGCAACAGTTACGTAATTCAGATCTGACCAATGATCATTTTTTACGAGCCAATTTTCGATATTTTCCTTTACTCGCGGCATACACCCAATAGCTGAAAATAGCTGTTCAACAACTTGGGCGTGCTTTTCCTCATCAACTTTTCCTAAGTGAGTCCCAATGGTCAGTCCCAGTTGAATCAAGCGCAGAAAAGTTGCTGAATAGCCAACTGTCTTTGGACCGATCAATTCATTCGAACAATAAAGGTCGATAAAGATATCTGCTAATGCTCGCTTTTCACTGTTTTCTACCGCACTAATAAATATGGTGAGGTGCCCTGCGGACCTTGCTTTACGAAGACAATCTAACGTCGCAAGACTGGTTCCGGTTTGGGAAACGGCAACTAATATATGACCTTCTAAATTTTCGATTCTTTCCAAATAGGCGGCTGGTGTAAAGGTCAAAATCTTTTTGTCTGTGTATTCTTTAAGATATGCCTCCGCCATGGCAATGGCGTTTAATGAACTGCCTGAGCCAACAAACACCAGCGATCCTCCGTGAATAACTTGATCAACGGGAAGCTTGATTTGAGATTCAAGAAGCTTTGGAAGCAATGAAAATTGTTCTTCTATAAAGTGATTCATTTGGTTGTTCAGGGTCATTTTAAGTCGTTTCTTCTTCAATGATTTTTTGATTGTTTTCTGATGCTGCTTCTTCCATCTCGGCAATTTCTAAGCGCTGCTTTTCAAGCATCTTAAAGAATGGATAGTAGATCATACCGCTGACCACCAATGCGTCTGCACCATAAACGGCGGCTCGCCAATCTCCACCAGAAGTCAAATACTGCATCAAAATTGGCGGAGTCGTCCACGGAACAGAGACAACCGGTCGGTTCATCAGATCAAAATTCATCAGTAGGTAAGTAATAAGTGTCAAAATTAAATTGCACAACGTGTAAGGAATCATCAAAATCGGATTCAAGACTACTGGTGCCCCATAAACGATCGGCTCGTTGATCTCAAATAGACTAGCTGGGAACGATAATCTTCCTAATGTTCGTAAGCCTTTTTCTTTAGAAAACATCATAAAGACCACCAGCATAAAGGTAGCTCCACCCCCACCTAAGAACAAGAAATTAACAAAACCTGCCGCCGTAACATAAGGCAAAGGATCTCCAGCAGCAAAAGCTTCTGCATTGGCTCCCAACATCGTTAAGAAAATCGGGTCTGCAACTGAAAGTACCGCCCCACCATGAATTCCGACACACCAAAGCATTGAACGCAGAAACATAAATAACATAATCCCAGGAAGGGTGTTCAATCCTACAACTAACGGACTGAATAAAGAGTTCAAGGCCTCATTAATATCAAAATTAAATAGAATACGAATGATCCAAAATAGTGTCAATGAAATCAACAACGGCAGTAAAATCTCAAATGACTTTGAAATTGCCGGTGGTACACTTTCAGGCATTTTAATCGTCAGCTTCTTTTTCATGCAGAATCGATAGATTTCAACCACGATAAATGAAATAATGATAGCGGAAAAAACACCCATGGTTCCAAAGTTTGCTGTATTTAATGCATAGGCTCCATCTTCACCAATCGTTGTCTGAACTAATAAAAAACAGGACAACGCCATCAAAACATTACGAACAGTATCGATCTTGTAAACTTTTGCCAAACTATAGCTGATCCCTACTACAGCGATCAAACCAATGATGCTAAAGGTCACTGAGGGCGGAACCATCAAAACATTTTTATACGGTTCAATAAATTTTTGATACCCTTCTGAGGGAAATTGTGCCAAAATCATGAAAATCGAACCAATAATTGTAAAAGGTACCGTCAAGATCATCCCATTTTTAATGGCAATCATATAACGATTTTCACCCAGTTTAATTAAAGGCGGGGAAAGCTTCTGATCTACAAAGTTCACCAATTTATTCATTTTTTCCTCCTTTTTTGCCAAAAAAGACAGACAAAACTAAAAATTTTTTCTATTCTAATAAACGATTGAATTGAATTTCTCTAAAAACCAGACTCATATCTTTCACATCTGGCTTAGCAGTCACCAACACGTAAATCTTGTCAACTCGACTCAGCTCATTATTCTCTCTCCACTTAATCTGAACTGGTAATCTGAATTTCAACAAATGATTCTTCGAACTATAGTCAATGGAACAAATAATCAAGGCTGCTTTTTTTGATCGCCAAAATATTGGGTTCACATTGTCTTCCATTAATGCTCGTTCAATAAACGCCTCTTTTGCTAACTCTTTCGTCGATAAGAATGCTTCAATCTGTCGGAGGGCATCTTCTTTTCTCTTACTAGCAAATGGATCGATAAAAATCGTCTCTCTCCGGAAGTACTTATTGAGTTTTATTAAGAGCTTCTGACTCCTGATCGTTCCCATTTCATGTTTTAACGCAGCGATATGTCCTGCGTTCAACACATCCATCGAGAGGATCTTGCCTTCTTGAACAGATAGATCTTCATTCTGAATAAAGACGACTCGCTTATCGACTTTGGGTCCTTCTGAGCGATCCTGATCGGTAGAACAAATGGAAATTTTCGATAAAGGAAGTTCCTTTTCCAACATTTTCTGTACATATTTCTTGCTCTCACTACTGTGATTCATCTGGATACAAACCGTTAATTCTCTCTTTTCAGACATTTGACTATTTGCCAAAATGATCAGAAAGAAACAAAGCTCATCGTCACTGATTTTTGGGAGCTGATCCTTCAATACATAGGTACTCAGCTTTAGTGCGATAAAGTCGGTTCCATGTTCATTCATCAGATTGTTCAAAAAAGGATGGAAAATCCCGATTCGATACTCCGCTCGTTTGTCTAATTGCTCAATTTGCTTCGCCAGCTTTGCGATCAACTGCTGTTCCTCAAAAAAAGCAGCATTTCTAATTTGACAATAAGCAATGAGCAGCTCTTTCGCCGCAGAATACTTAGGGAGCACCTCATTTTCCTCTATTGTCATTTCTTCAAAGGCATCACAATATTCTCGGAAACGCTCTGGATTGTATTGATCATTAAAATGGAAATTCAAACGCTGTTCTAAACCGCTTTGAAAATACAAACCAATATCCTTTCTGCTTCTGCCTTTTTTAGCTGCACCTATTTCACCAAAAAGCAAAATGTCCACCATGATGTGAATAACAAGCGTTTTAAAAAAGTCGTAATTAAATGAATAAGCAAACTGCTCTTCCAACTCTTTGATTGAAAATTGGATTTCCTCTTCAAAATCCTCCACTAAGATCAACGTGGCGACATATTCATCATCAGATAGTAATTTTCGATTATCAAAAATGATGGACGTTCCAAACTTATGAACCGCATCAATGATCGCTACTTTTATATTTTTCCTTTCACCGATCACTTCAGTTCCTTGATAATCCTTTTTGATCTTCAGATCATATAAATACAGCTCCCGCTCGATCGATTTCAAATCAGAGATAACCGCATTTTTGGTTAAGAAAAGCATTTCGCTAAGCTTATTAATGGAGGTCTTTTTTCGAAAATTAAACAACAGAATTAGCTTCATTACCTCTCGTCGATAAGTCAAAGAAGTATCAACACTTTTGATTAGGTTCTTTTCATTCGTCAATTGAGAAACCAGCTTTACACCAAAACCATATTTTTTAACCAATTCAAGATTGTTTTGTTCAAAATAAGGCTGAAGTTTTGCCAAAAGATTTCTGATCGAACGGACAGATAATCTCAAGGACTGAGCCAGTTCTTCGTAGGTTTGATAATCCTCCTTTATTAAAAGCTGTTCTAATAAATAATGTTCATTTGATGTCAACATCTTAATCACCTTCACAAGTAAGCGCTATCTTGTGCCTTTAATATAGTATAGTTAGAATGTCTTCGATACACTAAAATCTTTCCTAACTTTAGGAAAAATCTAGCACACTGTCATCATATAATAAATTCGTTGAAAGAATCACATAGAATTGAAAAACTTAGTTCTGTAAATATACGTTGCTCAAAAAATTGATAACCATTAGGAGAAAGATTTTCTTATTGCCTTTATCAGAACAAGAAATCCTCAGCACTAATTGTTATTCATTGCTGAGGATTTCTCTAGGCTTAGTAGCTATTTTCAACCTTCAAAGCAGCAAAAGAACCGTTGAAATAATCAACGGTTCTCTGTCATTCGTTCAGCTAATTCTTTTAAAAATGGTTGATAATCGACTTTTGAAAAATCGGTTACATCAAACTCAATTAGGCTGCCTAATTGAAACTTGTTATAGTTTCGTGTTTCGATAATCTCTCGAAATGCTTCTTTCGTAATCAAATTATCTGCCTCACTTCGATCCACCAACTGATCACCAAAATGATAATGCGTCATAATGTGGCTCAAATGACGATCTGCTTCAACATCCCGCAGCTTTCTGCGTTGCCAAAGCACCTCAAAATCGGCGACTAAGCGGATCGTGATTGGTTCATAATCGTATTTTTCGGCCAAAGTGTTCAGCTGCTCCTTCTGCTTATCGCTAAAAGGATATTCAGAAACGACGATTCGTTTTCCTGCTTCCATATACAATGCCAACACATTGTAATAGAAAATCCAAACATTTTTTTCCAGTTCTGCCTTCTGAGCTAAATTATCAAAGCCGATCTGATCCGCGAAGATTTCTTTGCCCTCATCTGGTGTGATCAGGAAGAAATCACCAAGGACACGCCGCATTTCATCGATCAAGTAGGATTTTCCCGTTGCTGGACTGCCTGCGATCAAAATCAGATACTTTTTCATGTTATTTTTGCATCGCCAAAGGACTGTCAACATTCATGAATAGACCGATTTTATGTTTAACGATTTCCTTGACTGCTTGATTGGCAGGAATGACATTGTGACGTAGCGATTTGTTTACTTCAGTCTCACTAAAGGATTCTTTCGCTACTTTTGTCCAGTTAACTAACAATTCAGTTCCTACATTGAATTTCCGAATTCCATTATTGATCAATTCCGGATAATCTTCCTCTTTTACACCCGTACCGCCATGAATCACTAATGGAATATCAACTACCGCATGGATCTCTTTTAACAATGGAATATTGACCTCTGTTTTAGATTTAAATTGTCCATGATTGGTACCGATAGCAATCGCAAGGGCGTCGATGTCTGTTTGCTTAACAAATTCCACTGCATCTGCTGGTTTCGTATAGACCTTGTCATTTTCAGCAACAGAAATTCCTTCCTCTGTTCCGCCGATCGTTCCCAGCTCCCCTTCGACAGAAACACCGTTGGCATGAGCATACTCCACCACTGCCTTTGTTTTAGCAATGTTTTCTTTAAATGGAAGATGTGAACCATCGTACATGACACTAGAATAGCCCGCGTCAATTGCTGTTTTGATCTCATTAAAATCTCTGGCATGGTCTAGATGCAATGCCACATCTACCATTTCTGTATTGGCGATCTCTTTTACGACTGCGACCATCACATCATAGCCGATGTATTTTGCGGTATCGATGCTGGTTTGGATGATGATGGGTGAGCCCATCTCTTTTGCTGCGCGAATCATTTCCGGCAGCATTTCCAAATTATGGGTATTGAACGCCCCAATCGTCATGTTCAGGTCTTCGGCTATTTGTGTAACTTCCTTTAGTGTTTTATACATTTTTCCATTACCTTCTTTTCTTTTAATTGGTTATCTGCTGATGGTGACTTTTTTAGCAATTTGACGCATATCATCCATTTTTCCCATGTATTTATCGATACCTGCGTCATTGCCATTTCGAGCAGCTTCTGCCCGTTTTGCGTTGTAAAGACTCATTAATTTTTTGTAGCCGTCACCGATCGTTAGTTTATAGTCTAAACTTTTCTCTAAACTTTCAATCGCTGAATCCACTTGATCCAATTCAGCATAATTCAAACCAAGTTTTTCGTATAATCCTGCTAAGTCACTTACCTCAGCAGAATCTGCTTGCTCCAGCTCAGCTATCTGCGTCATCAACTGCTGATTCTCTTTGGTTAAGCGTTCCTTCTCTTCTATAGAAAGTTCGATTTTTTCCTCTATTTTTTCAGGCTTATTCTTTTTCTTAAAAAGACCAAACATCGCACATCCTCCTTAAAATATTTTTAGAATCGGACTAAGAATCCATGCATACAACAACGCCGCCGCGACTGTATCCACATCCGTTGCTGTCGCGTTGACAAAGCCCATTTGATTGAAGATCGTTACTAAAAGTGCTGGTAATAAAGTGATAAAGAACCCATGTGCGATCCCACCGATAATCGCTCCACGCCGTCCGCCGGCTGCATTTCCGAAAATCCCTGCAGTTCCTCCCGCAAAGAAATTGGTCAGCATCCCTGGCAGAATCATCGCCAAACCAAATGTTGGTAAAACAAACATCGCGATAATCGTTCCGATCGTTGTAGTGATGAAGCCTAAGATCACGGCATTCGGTGAATAAGGGAAGAAGACCGGACAATCCAATGCAGGAATCGCATTTGGTACTAATTTCATCGCGATTCCGCGGAAGGCTGGAACGATTTCACCTAATAGCAAACGAACACCCGATAGTAAGACATAGACACCCACGACAAATTGAATCGCTTGTAAGAAAGCAAACATCAAGTAATGCTGTGAACCATGATCACCGACACCTGAACCGGCAAAAGCAGCAGTAATGATGTATAGCGGAACCATCACGACCATTACTGACAAATAGGTATCTTGTAAAAATTCAAAGGATTTCGGCAAATTGATATCTTCGATCGATTTTTTGTTTTCACCGCGTTCACCAAAAATATAGGCAACGCCTGCTTCAAACATATAACCGATCGTACAGAAATGTCCCAAAGCGATATCGTTTGAGCCTGTGATTTTGCGAATAATCGGTTGAGCAATCGCCGGCATCGCTACCGCAAAGATCGCTCCAACAATACTGCCAACAACGATTAGAACAAGCCCTCTTAAGCCGGCAAAGTAACCAAAAACAGTCGTCATGGTAGCCATCCAGAGAATTGCCTGGCCTGTTAAGAAAATGTATTTCCATTTCGTAAAGCGGGCAATCAAAATATTAACAATAAAAATACCTAGAAACGTCAAAGCAATATCGCGTCCCAAGCCTAATTCATTCATAGCTTGTCCGTTAATCGCTTCGATCGAAGGAATGATTCCCTGCATATGGAAGCCCGCAGTAAAAATTTCCCCAAAATAGGTCAAGCTGCCGACAATAATACTAGAACCAGCACTCAACACTTGGAATCCAAGTAAGGTTTTTAAGGTTCCTGAAACCACTTGACCCGCAGATTTCTTCTGCAAACACAGCCCCAGCATCGCGATCAAGGCAATCGTGATTGATGCCTGTGTTAAAATATTCTCGATGATAAAATTAACTACTCCCATTTGTTTCGCTCCTTATTCGTATTAATGTATTCATTTTTCAAAAAACCGAAAAATGAGTTTGATTTTCTTGCCGTATAATTCTGCTAGTTTTTTTTGTTGGATATGATTGACACTTTTTTATTCCTCCCTTTTATAACCTGTTAAAAGAGGAACTGGCATCCTTTAAATTTTTTACAGTGCTCCCTTTGCTTCTAAAATCGGTAACAGTTTTTCTTCAATTTCTGGTTTTGACACGATATTTTTTAGGTAAACGATGGCGGTTTGCTCTTCATTGATCGAAAACTTTTCAAATTGCGACTTGAAATTTTGTGCGGTGATAATAATGTCGGAGCGTGATGATGCTGCTGTCGAAATGTCGACATGATCTAATTTTGCGTCAACACCATGAGCATTTAATACATCCTCTGCCGCCATTTGAGCAGCGAAACTACTCCCTAAACCTGCACCGCATACGAATAAAATTGATACTTGTTTTCCCATTTTTCTCTCTCCATTCTTATCTATATATCGAACTATGCATAATTCCTTAACTAAATAAAATCTCCTTGAATCGTTCGATATCTGTCTCGCGACTTAAACGATTCACCTTTTCCTCATCATTGATCAATTCAATTAGACTCTTCATAATATTTAGGTGTGAGTAAGAATCAACTGCCGCTAGACAAAAAATGATTTTTACCGGATCATTCTCTTCATTGCCAAATTCAATCGGTTCTTTGATTGTTGCGACACTTATTCCTAACTGATTGACGCCATCCTCAGGCCGAGCATGAGCCAACGCAATGTATTTTCCGATCACGATATACGGACCGTATTCCTTCACCGAGTCGATCATAGCAGCCACATAACTTGGTTCAATCACCTGATCCCGTATCAAAGGTTCAGAAACTCGACGAATCGATTCCTCCCAATTATTTACCTTCTGATTTAATAAAATATCGCTATCCTTCAACACATCTTCTAACATCGGCTGAATCTCCTTTTTGTTTATCTCTAAATGATTTTGGTCAAAGAGCTTCTCCAATTCCTGATAGATGGCTCCAGACACTTCTCCCCCGCTTTTTTTAATAGTATCGATCAGGGAATAAAACAATTGAGTGGAATCTTGATTGTTAACTAAACGTTTCAATTTATGATTTTCATTTAAAAAGCTGGTAATTCTCTTTTTGCTCTCTTCCTTAATAATCGGCTCTAGCTCCAACACTGGTTTATGAGCGTACTGAATGGACACTGTACTAAAGACCAAATCGACATCCAGCTTTTCGATCAACTGTAATTCTCGCGAGCTTAACACTGCTAACACTTCGATATTAAAGAGCTCCTTCAAATTTTCAGATAACAACTTGCCGGTCGCGACCCCGTGATTACAAATAACTACTGCCTTATAGACATAATGAAGCTCTTGATTGATCGCACTGACGGATGTTGAAAAATGAATGGTTAAAAAAGCGATTTCATCTTCACTTAATCGATTACCTGTTACCTGCTCGATCGAAGGGGTAAATTGACGAATGGCAGAATAAATAGTGCCATAATTCTTTTTTATGTTTTCCTTCAACGGATTTACGATTTGAATATCGCTTTTCACCCGATTTATCAGACCGACCAAATGCTTGTACAGTCCTTCTTGTAAAGACTCTTCCTATCTGGAAAATGGAATTTTGGTTTTTTTCTCGACAAATTGCATCAGTTGAATTGAAAGAAGCTGCGCCTGAACCCATTCGATCGAATTATTCATATCTCTTGAATTGAAGGTGTTCAACATAAAAACAATGTATTTGATTTCGACTTCTGGCGGTGAGAGTTGAAAGGCTTCGCAAATCGCTGTGACAAAATCACGAATGTCGCTTTGAGGCGTATCCGCAGCTTCCCACACCGAGCTTGCGATGAGATCTTCTCGTAAATAGCGACTCAACCAGACCGCTGTGAACATCAACAATTGATTGCGATAAATTGTATCTTCCAGCGAGGCCATTGATTGAACATATAAATCATCAAGTTTTTTCAGCCAGTGCCATGAGATATAACGATTTAGAATCGATAAATTAACAGAAGCTTTCTGTTCCTCCTGAGGTGAAATCACTCCAACAGCATTGTTGATCACATCGTAAACCATCGTTCGAATGGAGCGTTCAGCTCCTTGCAGCACAATTCCTTGCTTTGGCACACTCAACACCTCGATGCCGTATTCTGCCAAAATATTTCTGACGCGCCGCATATCTTCGTCCAATGAGCTTTTGGAAATTTGGTATTCTTCTTCTTTTTGATACAAGAACGTTGCTTTCTTTCCTAATGCAAAAGAAAGAATCAGGTCAAATATCCGACTTTCACGATCTAAGTACTGTTCCACGTCTGCTAAATCAAGCTGCTCAAGCAAGGAACTTTTCTGCTTCTGACTCAAAAATAGTTGATATCCTTTTTTCCTAAGATTCTTGATTTCGGGAAGTGACATCTTGGTTAAGAATTGGTTGATTTCTCTTAATTCATTTCGGACCGTTCGCGCACTGGCGTGAAATTCTTCTTCCAGCTTTTCAAGTGTTACTGGATAGTCAGAAGTTATAAAAATTCGTAATATTTTTACTGTGCGATCTTTCATTCCAATCTTCCTTTCGTCTAAGGTGAGTATATAACCCTTTATTTTTCTTGATAAGTAGAGATTCTTGCAATCTTTTTTGGCAACAATGTAAGCGCAACCTAAAAAATGTTTAATTTATCTATCGTTATCTCATCGGAGTCTCCGTTATTTTATATCTCGTTTCAGGATTTTTTCAGTTTGCCTTTCACACATTTATAATGAGTTATCGTCACCTTTCTAGCTTGAAAAACAATACGCTTTTCTTTGTTTAAACAGCCACTAGATGAAACAAAAAACTCCCACAAATGTGGAAGTTTTTCCGATTTTTTAACGCTTCATTCATTATAACTCAATCGATTTAATCCAACCTATTGGAGTTTATAATCCTTGCTGAAATGGGACTATAAATAAAAATTTCTGGCTGTCTATTAATTATCAGTGAAAACATTTATACTAAAATTAGAGGATTCTAATAGAACAAAAAAGAAGGTGTTAAAATGGAAAAGGAAGAAGGAGGATCATTAGCAGCAGGATTAGCCATGGGTTTGATCTTTGGCATGCTGTTCGATAACCTTGCTTTAGGTTTAGCAATTGGGGTTGCTTTGGGGGCGTCTGGGGCGTTCGCTGCTAAAAAGAAAAAAGGATAATCAGCACTACGAACGCTATTAAACGAAAAGCTTTTCCTGTCTAAATCCTTTCAATCGTTCGTTTTCCTAACTGTTCTTGGTTGCATTTAGAAGAAAATCAATATTAAATACGTATTTTTATATATGATTTTTTCTTTGCTTCAAGTATTCTTTAGGAGGATTCTATGAAATCTACAATTGGATTAGGAAATATTTTTGCGTTTATTCTCTCTTATCAAAGATGGCACAGTGTACTTTTGGCATTATTTCATGGTTTGTTTGGATGGTTATATGTTTTCTATTATGGCTTTTTCTACTGGGGCAGCTGAGCTCTTTACTTTGTGATCTACAAAAACTATCGGTACATAAAAACAACGATCCTACTCACTGAACAGGATCGTTGATTTGTTTTTTAATCAAAAATTTCCTTCGCCATCGCAAAAGCGCTCCAAGCTTTTGGCCAGCCGGCATAAAAAGCCAAATGTGTGATCAATGTGCTAATTTCTTCTTTTGTCACGCCATTTTCTTTGGCGATTTTTAAATGAGCTTCCAATTGAGGTGCTCCCATGGCTAAAAGCGCAGAGCACGTAATCATACTGCGATCATGAGCCGAAAGCTCTTCCTCTTTTGCCCAAACTTCACCAAATAGCACATCGTCATTTAATGCAGCAAACTGTGGGGCAAATTCTCCTAATTGTTCTCTTCCAGCTGTTTGTTTTTTCATGATATTCTCCCCTTATTTTTCCAATTTGTCGTACCATTCATCACTAACCGGCTCCAACCATTTCGGTGTCCCGGCAGTGATGGCGATGTGTTCGAACCAACTATCTTTTGCTGCGCCATGCCAATGTTTGACTCCATCATGGGTGACGATCACATCTCCAGCCTGTAAAAATTGTGGTGCTTTATTTTCTTCTTGATACCAGCCTTCTCCACCCGTTACTAATAATAATTGATAGCCATCATGATGAATGTGCCAGTTGTTGCGGCAGCCCGGTTCAAAAGTGACGTTGGCAACACCAACATTGATCGCTGGATCAGCAACTAATGATTGGAGATAACTTTGTCCTATAAAATATTTTGCGTAAGCCTCGTTCTTTTCTCCAATTGGAAAAATTACGCCGTTTTTCACTTCTTGATGTTTTTTCATTATAAATTTCCTCCGATTAATTAGTTTGAATAAGCCAGCAGCCAATTTCTTACTGCTGTTTCTGAGCGATCAACTTTTGAACCACGTACAGCTAAACCTGTTTTGATCTCAGCGCCAGAGCAAGCCGCCTGCAAATCTTGAATACTTGAACCAAAGGCACTACCTTCATGAGTACAAAATGGATAGATCACCTTATTCTTCCACTCTTGATCCGCTAAAAAAGTGGCAACGATTTGCGGATAAGTGCCCCACCAATTAGGAAAACCCAGAAAAATGCTGTCCACTTGAGTTAAATCCAGCGGCAGCTTCTCATAATCAATCCGTGTAGAAGCTTGTTTTTCTTTTTCCGCTTGTTGAACCGCCTCGTCATAGCTTTCTGAATAGGCAATCTTTGGCAACAATTCATAACTCTCGATCGCCAACGCATGACTGATTTTTTCTGCTAGAACGGCTGTATTTCCTTTAGTAATCCTTTGTTTTGTCCCATTAAGGTAGTTCTCACCAGCTCTTGAAAAATAGATAACTACAGCAGTCATAATTTCCCTCCTTGTTCGCTTTTTTATTCGCATACGAATCTGGCAAGCTGCTCGTTCAGTTTTCTCTCCAAAAATCAAGAATAAATCTCGTATCTCTGTAAAAACGTAACTCGCAAAAAAGTCGTATCCTGAACATCTTCAGAATACGACGTATGCACTACTATGTCTAATACCTATAAAATCATAGTACTATAGCTTAAAAGCATGTTTAAATCGATTGATCAATTCTTGCGCAGCTGGCGTCTGCACTCGTTTTTTCCAAACTAAGACACAATTTGTTTTTATACTGGGTTCCAAAGGAATAAAAAACGCATTTTCTAATTTACGATCAGAAATAGCCCCTTCAATCGCCAATGCCACCCCAACTTTATGATCAACTAACGGCAAAATATTGAAAATCAAATTGTAGTTGCCAACAATGTTTAATTGATCGTATGGTATTTTTGACCATTTTGCTAATAACTTTTGAACCTCTGATCGCCCAGAACACAAGATTGGCAACCCTTTGATATCTTCCGGACGCAGAACGTTTTTATTGGCAATAAATAATTCCTTCGACGCCAAGAAACCCCAATTTTCCTCTCTTGGCAACCTCAGCATCTCAACCTCATTTAAAACAATCGGTTCAATCAAAATAGCCATATCCAATATGCCCTTTTCCAAACGATCCGAGATATCATCACTCGTACCTGTGACCAAATTAAACCGAATTTGGGGATAATCACTAATTAACTCTTCCAGCATCATCGCCAAAGTATCCGAGTTATCAGCCTCAACACAGCCAATCGTTATCGTCCCGCTGAGTTGTTCCTTGCGTTGGGCCGAAAAAGCCTGCTCCAGCTTATCATCCAACGCTAAAATTTCCTCTGCTCGCTCTTTCAAAAAAAGGCCATCCTGAGTCAAACGCAACCGATTTTTTTCACGATGAAAAAGTGGCGTACCAATAGTTTCCTCCAATTCTTTGATTTGACGACTCAAGGTTGGCTGAGTAATATTCAAAATTCGTGCTGCCCGCGAAATATTTCCTTCCTGTGCAACTGTCCAGAAATAACGTAAAAGTCTGATTTCCATAATTCGCCTCTGTTTTTTATTTTTCTTTTACTATAACAGAAATTTGTTTCTACGTTTACAAAGCCTTCACACAAAACACCGACGAAACTTCCGCCGGTGTCGAAATTATTCTTTGTTTTTCGCTTCCACAATCTCATTGACCAGTTCATCGATCGCAGGATCTTGCAGGTAATTTTTCAAGGTTACGATCTTCATTTTCGGATGGGCTTTTCGTGTACGCTCCTCCAGATCTCGATGAACAACCACCATATCACTATCTTTTGGCACATCCTCAATCCGATAATTCTTTACTTCAATATCCGTGATGCCGGCTTTTTGCAGTTTCTTCTTGAAGGTCGTGGCGCCCATCGCACTGCTGCCCATTCCAGCGTCACAGGCAAAGGAAACTTTACTGATGTTTGCTAAGCGCGTATTTTCTGTTTTAACATTTTCCCCACTCAATAATTCTTTTCCTTCTGATTTCATAGTTTTGGATTTTTGCACAGACTCTTCGAAGCTTTCATCATCATCTGGAGTTTTATCTGCTTTCAAGATTACAGAAGCTACTAAGAAGGAGACGGCTGTTCCAATAACGACTCCAGCGATTACTCCAAAAAAGTTTCCTTTAGGAGTTAAAGCTAGGTAAGAAAAGATCGAACCAGGACTCGGGCCAGCAACTAATCCTACGTTAAGTAATTGGAATGTCAGCGTCCCAGCCATTCCTCCAGCGATCATCGCTAAAATAGTAATCGGTTTCATCAATACGTATGGAAAATACATCTCATGAATCCCGCCTAAGAAGTGAATAATGATCGCTCCCGGAGCGGTCCGTTTTGCCACTTTTTTCCCAAAGAAGGAATACGCAAGCAATAAGCCCAATCCAGGTCCAGGGTTTGATGCAACCATGAAGTAGATGGATTTTCCGGCTTCTAAAGTTTGCTGCATCCCTAATGGATAATACACCCCTTGGTCAATCACATTATTTAAGAAAAGGACTTTTGCAGGTTCATTGATCAAAGACAGTAACGGCAAGAATCCCGTTGAAACTAAGGCCTCGATTGCATTCGTTACGAATTGGTTCGCCGATTGGATCGTTGGGCCAACTACCAAATAAGACAAACACATCAATACAAAGCCGATAATTCCAATCGAAAAATTGTTAACGACCATTTCAAACCCAGCTGGGATTTTTCCATCTAAAAAGTTATCAGTCTTTTTCATGACCCAACCACCTAATGGTCCCATGATCATTGCACCCATAAACATTGGAATGTCTGCCCCGATAATCAAACCAATCGTTCCGATCGTTCCTAAAACAGCACCGCGCTGTCCGCCAATCATGCGCCCACCGGTATATGCTAACAATAATGGCAATAAGTAACTAACTGTTGGCCCCACCAGCTCATTTAACGCTTCATTTGGAAACCAGCCCGTTGGAATAAATAGCGCAGTCGCGATTCCCCAAGCGATGAACGCGCCAATGTTTGGCAACACCATATTCGTCAAGAATCCGCCAAACGCCTGAACTCTTGCACGCATTGATACTTGTTTTCCTTCATTCGTTACATCCATATCTTTCACTCCTCGTAATATAGTTTTAAGAGTGATAAATCACTCAAATTTTATTCTATTGTTCTTTGATAATTTAATAACACTTTAGTTGCTAGGTGCTTGTGTGATGTTCTAGAATTGACTCCTGGAAAGGACTCACGGGAAAATGCTATCGCTCCTTGCAGCTTTGACTGCTCTTAAAAGTCTGTGACCCGAACCGTTGATATATCCTCCAACACACTAGCTGTATCCACTGGATTTCTACCTTTTCGTAACAGGATTGGGTGTGGCTTTGAAGTCCAGTGATTCGAATACGATTATGCGAGGCTGTCGTTAGACAACGGTCTTCTGGGATATCCCACAGGTACCAAGCAATTTCCAAAATACAAGCGAAAGGAGGTCCTTCCCTCATGAAATTATTTGTCGGTTTAGATGTTAGCTCTAAAAATTTGGATGCCTGCTTTTTAACAGATGATGAAGAACTCACCATCTTAAAGGAAGCGCGTTTTGAAAACAGCTTTCTCGGTGTTTCACAGATCAAGAAACTGATCTTAGACTTCGCCCATGATCTTGCCTTTACCAAAGTGGTGATTGGCATGGAGGCGACCTCGTTATACAGTTTCCATCCAGCGATGTTTTTCAAAGAAGATAAAGAACTTCAAGCATTGAATCTGGTTGTCTCAGTGGAACAACCCCAAAAAATCAAAGGATATCGCAAAATATTTGAAGAAGAAAAGAACGATCAGATTGATGCGTTCTATATCGCTGATTACTTTCGTGTAAGTCGCTACGCGACATCCATTGTGAAAGATGAACAATACCGGGCATTACAGCACTTGACTCGTACCAGATTACAGATCGTTGAACAATTGGTCGCAGCCAAGCAACACTTCATCGAAAACATTTACTATAAATGCAATCGCCTGCCGATTGAGTTGAAAGCCAGCGGAAGTACCACCTCTGTTCTTAGCGCGACGCTTGTCTCATTGATGACAGAAGATTACACACTTGACCAACTGGCGCAGCTATCCTTGGAAGACTTCGCAGCTTTGATTCAAAGAATGGGCCGTGGTCGTTTTAAGAACCCCGAAGGGACTGCGAAAGCAATCGCAAAAGCGATTCGTGGAAGCTACCGCCTAGGAAAAATCCAACAAGATTCTGTGGATATCGTTTTAAGTGTCTACGCTCGCGAGATTCGTAGTTTGACAAACTTAATCAAAGAGCTTGATCAAGCGATTCAAGAGATTGTCGAAACACTTCCTGAATATCAATGCCTGACTAGTATTCCCGGTGTTGGACCTGTGTATGCAGGTGGAATTTTAGCCGAGATCGGTCAGATTGAGCGCTTTGAAAATGAAGCGAAAATCGCTAAATACGCAGGGCTTCATTGGCCTAAAAACCAGTCGGGAGATAAGAACTCCGAAAACACCTCTTTAGCGAAACGAGGCAACCGCTATCTTCGTTATTACTTAGTTGAAGCCGCCAACTTAGTCCGATCACGAGATGCCGAGTATAAGGAGTTTTACCAGAAGAAGTATAAAGAAACAGCCAAACATCAACACAAACGTGCCATCGTCTTAACCGCAAGAAAATTTGTGCGTCTGGTGGATATTCTGTTACGTAACCACCAACTCTATATGCCGCAAAGGGGGCTGATAGAGAAATAACAAGAAGTTATTGACGCAACCTTTTGAACTCAGCCTGTGAAAACGCTTCATTTGGCTAGGCTTATTTGAGTGCACCTTCTTTCAGGTCTTTGTGATAGAAAACGTATTACTTTTCTCTTGACTTATTACCACTAGACTTTTTCATATTAAGGAATTGATTTTTCCCGTGAAAAATCAGTTCTATTTTCAAGCCGTATACCATTTCTCTACACCCACTAAAGCGTGAAGAGAAACTGGCATCCTTTTTCATATTAAGGAATTGATTTTTCCTATGAAAAATCAGTTCTTTCTTCAAGCTTATATATTTTCTCTAATTACGCTGAAGTGCTAAGAGAAATTGGTATCCTTTACTCTTTGACCAAATCTAACAGTTCTGCTTCCGTCTCAACATCAAACAATTTTTGGTATAGTTCCTCATCACTCAACAGCTCGCCTAGACTCGCAATCAGATCCAAATGCCCTTCTGGCGAATCCGAAGAAAGCGTAAAGAAAATCTTGACTGGTTCCCCATCCGGAAACATAACGGGTTCCTTCACACGTAGAAACGTCAGTCCGACACCCTTGCTTCCGTATTCTGGACGGGCATGAGGCATTGCAATCTGCGGCAAAAGAATAATATAATTGCCATTTTCCAACACGTTTTGAATCATCGCCTCAACATAAGTATCCTCCACAGTGCCATTGTTCACAAGAGGTTCTGCACTCAGCCGAATGGCCTCCTGCCAAGAGTCGATTGTCTCGATAACCATCGTGTTCCCTGTTAATTGTTCTTTTAACATATGACCCTCCTATCCCATTGAATCGTAAGCAGCAACTACTTCTTCCAGCAATTTCCCATCTAAATGAGAAATTGTTTTAATCGTTGCCTCTAACCCTTTTTCTTCAATCAATGCATGTATTTTCTCCGCCTCGGGATCATCTGAATGGCGATAATGATACCCTGCTGCAATCACTTTCACTCCTGTTCCATAAGGCAAACCCTGTGCCTCAAGCTTTACGACAGGAGCGACTAAGCGATCATTCGGTCCTAATTTTCTAATAGGCGAACCGCCTACACGGGTTATCTCATCAGACAATTTTTGATTTTTCTGACGCTTAAGTGTCTTTTCAATGAAGCGTTGCAAATCTGCTGAATCAAATTGATACTTTTGGACAAAATAGGCACTATTCTCTGATAAAAATTGATTCACTATTTTCACTATCTCCGCGTCTCGGATCGCCTCTTGAATCGTTTGATATCCATGTAAGTCTCCTAAATAGGCAATGGCTGCATGAGCAGCGTTAACGATGTACAACTTACGTTCAATATAAGGCTGCATCTCGTCAATCAAAACCACCTGCTTCAGTTCAAAAGTCGTTGCAGGGTCTAGCTGCATACGATTAATCACCCATTCATAATAGGGTTCAACGACTGCGACAGCTTTGCCCTCAACAACTTTACCAAGTGATTGCCGATCAATCGCTGTATTGACAAAATAAGCATAGTGATCAAAAACGGCTGCCTCTTGTTGAGAAAGAGTCTCATAGACCGCTTCTTTTAAGATATTACTGGCATTGATAGCATTCTCGTTCGCCAAAATATTGATACTGCGCTTTTGTTTGAAGCGTTCGCTCAAAGCTTTAGCAAACGTCGGTGCGATTTTTGCTAAGTTATTCGCACCAACAGAGGTGGTCAAGATGTCCGCATCTTTAATCGCCGCGATGACTTTTTCTGTCTCGGTAAGGCTATTCAAAGCGCTGATTCGATCAACAAAAACAGTAGTCTCCTGCTCGTCCATGATATCAATTCTATAGCCGCCATCCTGATTTAATTGATTGATCAAGTCAGCATTTGTATCAACGAAACAAATCTCAAAACCATTTTGATGTAAGAGCTGCCCAATAAATCCGCGTCCAATATTGCCCGCGCCAAAATGTACTGCTTTCATTTTTTTCACCTACTCCAGATTGGCATGGTACTGCCATAGACTATGCATATCAATATTCTTTTCCTCCACCATCATCAAAGCGATACTATCACCTAATAATAGTAGAGATTGTTCAAAGAGACTCGTCATCGGCTGAACCGATGGAACTTCTCCTGGCAAAGCCAACTTCGTCTGAACAGGAATTCTTACAAAAATATCTGTATACTCCTTCATCGAACTATTGGCATTTGATCCGATGTGAGCCACTGCTGCGCCAAAACTCTTGGCCTTTTTTGCGATTGCTAATGGAAACGAGCTTTCTCCGCTGCCAGATCCTACAATCAATAAATCCCTTTCTGTGATGGCAGGTTCAGTAATTTGTCCGACTACTACTGTTTGAACACCTAGATGAGCTAAACGTTTGGCAATCCCTTCTAATGAAAGAAGTACACGACCAACCCCTACAAAAAATACCCGATCCGCTTTTTCAATTGCCACTACAAGCTGCTCTACCTCCTCTGCGGCAATATTGTCTAAGGTCGCAGATATTTCCTTTGTGATCTTTTGTTCTACACTTTTAAATCCCACCAGTTTTCCCTCCTACTTCACCAACACCGCTTTATTTATCGCGTCTGTCAATAATTCCCGATTTTTCGTTAGTGTATTTTCTGCAATGAATAGACTTGTACTTCCTAGCACTAAGTTTGTCGCACCTGCGGTCAATAAATCTGGGATTGTCGCTAAGGAGACACGGCCATCCACTTGAATATCAAGCGTTAATCCTTCTTCGTCAACTAGCTTACGCAGGTCAATAATTTTTTTTAGCGCGTAAGGAATCTGCTTCTCGGCTTTGTTGGTGGCAAATCCTGGATTGATCAGCATCAAGCATACCCGATCAATTTCTGGCAAGACATAATCTAAAACATTCAAGGGTGTCGCCGGATTCAGCGCAATCCCGACTGTTGTTCCGGCATGCTTAATTAATTGAATATACCGATCAACATGCAAGCTAGTCTCGTGATGAAAGGTAATTCCTTCAACACCGATCTTCAGCATCTCGCCAATAAAAAATTCATTGTCATTCGACATGATATGCACATCGAAATTCATCGAAGTGATTTCTCGCATCCGTTTGATCGTTTCAATTCCTAATGGCATGCTTGGACTGAACGATCCGTCAATAACATCGATATGCAACGTATCCATTCCGATTTCTTCTAATTCATTGATACTCTTTTCTAAATTCACCAAATCTCCGCACATGATTGACGGCGACAAAATAATCCTGCTTTCCATAAGCTTCCTCCTGCTGTTAATACATCAATTTCTCCGGAAAAATCAATGTGATTTGAATGCCGTACATCCTTCGTTTACACCCTCATTGTAATCGCTTAACAAATACAAATCAATACAAACGTGCATATTTTTTCTTTTTATTTGCATGTTTATGCCTGTATATTCGATTGAACTCATCTGTAATTGACACAAAAACGCATTCATGGCATCATTAACTGGAAGAAACAAGAAGGAGTGCGCACTATGTTGAAGGAAGAACGTCATCAAAAGATCGTTGATCTGCTAAATATTGAACAAAAAGTCATCGCTAGCGACTTAAGTCATCGTTTTAATGTATCTGAAGATACGATTCGTCGAGATTTGAAGGAATTGGATGGTCAAGGACTCTTGAAGCGAGTTCACAGCGGGGCTCTGCGAGTGGGACCGCCGATTACCGATTTTTCTTATCGAGAAAATGAGCATAATGAACGAAAAAAAGCTCTGGCTCGTAAAGCTTTGCCTTTTATCAAAGAAGATTCAGTAATTATTATCGATGGAAGCACCACGAATTTAGCACTTGTAAAGGAAATTCCAGTTGATTTCCGTGCAACGATTATTACAAATAGTCCAGCGATTTCTGTTGAACTCGCGCAACGAGCGAACATTGAGGTGATTAACATTGGAGGAATCTTTTATAAGCAATCCATGATTAACCTTGGTGTGGAAACCTACAAATCGTTGCAAAAGGTTCGAGCTGATCTTTATATCATGGGAATTTACAATATTGATATTGAGGCAGGCACCAGTGTACCAACTTTACAGGAAGCGGAAATAAAAGCACAAATGACACAAGTTTCTACAGAAGTTTTGGGTATGATTACAAATGATAAGTTCGGCACGATCAGTAACGCGATCGTTGGTCCCGTCGATGATTTGAGTTTCCTGATTTCAGAGGATATTCCTGATAAAGTACGGAAGGAATATAGTAAGAAGAAGTTACTTTTGATTGACTAGCTTGTAAACAAATAAAAACCATTGAATCAGAAAGCTGCGTGTAGCTTCTGATTCAATGGTTTTTTTACTAATAACTATTTAAGTTTTTGCGCTAACTAACCTTTTGTCGACACAGTGTCATTTGAATGGGAAAATATTTCTTGCTCACATTTCTGGATCATCTGATCGTAATTGTCCAGCTTTGTTTCTAAGCGGGCAACGGTAGCATTGATCAGCTGCTGCTTTTCTAGTAGTTTCTGGTATTCCTCGATTAAAATTTTCTTGCGTTCAACTAACGTGGCATCTCCCAGCTGATATAATTCGGAGTATTTTGCTAAGGAATCAATTGAAAGCCCAGAATCTCGCATGCATTTGATAAATTCGACCCACTTTAGGTCCTCTTCTTGAAAATCACGAATTCCAGAGTCATTTCTGGTAATCGGAGGAATTAATCCCTCTTTTTCATAATAGCGGATTGTGGCTGGAGTCATTTTAAATTTTGCTGCAGCCTCTGATATGTTCATTTTCTCCACTCCTTTAGTTTGCCAACACATTTAAATCTTAACAGGCTTTGCTCCTATTTTAAACCAGAAACTTCAAATAATTACCATCGATTTATGGAGCCAACCATTCTTTCACAAGACTGGCCGTTTGACTTCTATCCGAAGAGGTAATGCCTAATCCTTCACTAAGCGTTGATTGATCCAGTAATTCTCTGTAACGTTCCATAGATTCATTAATAGAACTGCTGCCACTGGTAAAGAAAAGATAAATCCTCTTTCCAGCTAACTCATTTTCACTGATCCACTTTTCCATCGGTAAGGCTGGTTCGCCAAACCAGATCGGTGTTCCAAGAAAGATACTGTCATAATCAGATAAATCAACGTCTTGTTTTACAATGGTTGGTAATTCTCCCCCTTCCCTTTGAGCTTCCACCACATCTAAAACCTCATCATAAACCTCTGGATAGGGTTCAACCGTTTCAATGCGCATTAGTTCACCATTCACCTGCTTTTGAATTTCCTCAGCTACAGCTTTTGTGTTTTCAGTCAATGAATAATACACGATCAGTGATTTCCCTAGATCTTTGGTTTCCTGATTCTGGTTGGGTTCGAGGCTTTCAGATGACTGAGCAATGGACTCACTGTTGTTCACCTCATCCGTATCCGTCGCATTCGATCCGCATGCACCAAGAAATAAGACAACTGGTAATAACCAAAACAACTTTTTCATAACGCTTACCTCCGTTTGCTTTAGTTCTAGCATACCGGCTAAAGTGCACTTTAAGTCAAGAGACTTTTAAAAAAACTGCATCGAAAAACGACACAGTTTCGCGCGATCTCTTAAGATTTAGTCATGACCAACCACTTTATGCGGAACATACGGCTCTTCTAGATACAAAACATCTTCTGCTGTCAATTTGAAATCGACTGCTCCTACTGCTGTTTCGATGTGGCTCATTTTGGTCGCGCCTACGACTGGGGCAACGACTGGATCTTTTTGAAGCAGCCAACCTAATACAATATTTACACGATTCGTTTCATAGCGTTGGGCTAATTCTGCTACACGATCAATAATCAGCTGATCCTTATCAGCCGTTTCATCATATTTGGCTTTTTGTGCCACATCGGTACTGCTTCGCTTGGTTGCTTCAGAGCGATCACGGATCAACCGGCCAGATGCCATTGGGCTATAAGGTGTTAAGGCAATATTTTCAGATTGACAATAGGGAATCATCTCTCGTTCTTCTTCGCGATAAATCAGATTCAAATGATTTTGCATTGAGACAAATTTTGTCCAACCATTTTTTTCAGCGATCGCATTGGCTTTTTGAAATTGATAGGCATACATCGCAGAAGCACCAATATAACGGGCTTTGCCTGATTTCACCACATCATGCAGCGCCTCCATTGTTTCTTCAATCGGTGTATCATAATCCCAGCGATGAATGATATAAAGGTCCACATAATCGGTCTGCAAGCGTTTTAAACTTTGATCGATCTGCGACATGATCGCTTTTCGCGACAGCCCTTGCCCGTTCGGTCCGTCAAACATTTTTTGATGAACCTTGGTTGCCAATACGATTTCATCGCGATTTGCATAATCCTTCAGCGCTTTTCCTAAAATTTCTTCACTGCGGCCCAAGGAATAGACATTGGCTGTGTCAAAGAAATTGATCCCCAGCTCCAACGCTTTTTTGATTAATGGGCGACTGTCTTCTTCTTCCAAGACCCAGTTATGAATCCAATTTTTAGGATCACCAAAACTCATAGAACCTAAACAAATTCTTGAGACATCTAATCCTGTGTTTCCTAATTTTTTATATTCCATCTTTTTCACACCTTTCCTCTACTTTATTAGTTTACTTGTTAAAGTGCACTTTAAGGCAAGCTTTTTTTCTGATCATACAAAGATCTTTCAGACATTAAGAAAAAACAGCACAGACTTTTCGTTTACAAAGTCCGCGCCGTTTTTACTTATTTTAACTAACTATCCCAAAACAATTCCCGCATCCTTAATCGCTGCTTCGACGATCTCCATAACGATCTTGCTATGGTCCAGCTGCTTTTTAACAAACGTCATATCCTTATCTTCAATCACCTGATTGAATAGCTTGAATTCATCAAACATTCGATGGGGATGATCCTTGTGATCGAAGGTTTCGATATCGCCAGCCAATGGTTGTGTGCTGTAGCTATCCAAGGTGTTGGTTGGACCATTGACGATCACTGATCCTTCTGTTCCTTGAATCGTCGAACGAATTGTGGCTTCAGAATCTTTGGCGCCGATACAAACAACCTTTACATCGCCATAATCCAGCAGCAGCATACCTGACGTGTCGATATCCCGTTCAATGTTAGCATAGTACTGTACTCGTTCTGGTTTTCCTAATAAACCAACAACTAAATGAATGTTGTAGATATTGATATCCATCAACGCTCCACCGCCCATTTTTGGATTAAAAGCGGGCAAAATCGTTCCTTCCTTAAACGCATCATAGCGGGAAGAGTATTGTGAGTAGTTGCATTCAATGATTTTCAAGGTGCCAATCTTTTTAACAGCTTCTTTAATCCCTTGGAAATTTTTCAAATATTGATTCGTAATAGCCTCCACTAATACCAGATCTTTTGCCAGTGCTAGCTGTTCTAAATCCAATAATTCAGCTGCCTTCAACGTAAATGGCTTCTCGCAAATCACGTGCTTACCAGCTTCCAGTGCTTTTTTTGCGAAGCTGTAGTGCAGGTGATTCGGTACTGCTACGTAAACCGTATCAAAGGCATCACTTTTTAAACACTCATCAATATCCGTGTAGGAGGCTTCGATTTTGTATTCTGCTTGAATTTTCTCCGTTTTTTCCTGACTTCGTTTTGTGCCCATGATAGCTTTCAATTGAATCTCCAGTAAATCCTTTGTGATTGCTAAAAATTCTTGAACAATTTTGCCAGAACCAAAAATGGCTAATTTCATTGCTACTCCCTCTTTCTCTGCTATTTTGAGATTTGTTGGATGCCTTTTTCCAGCATTTCGATTTGCAGCAGCGTTTCTTCATCTTTGATGGCTTTAGGTTTGCCATTAATCAATGTTTCATAGATATCTTCGTAGACACGACTGTAATCACCGATTTCTGAAACAACCTTTTCTTCATGAAACACGCCTTCGTCATCCATATAAGTCAGCGTACCATAATGCTCCGGCAAATCAATCCCGAAATCTTCATTTTCAGGCATATAAAACATTTTCAGATGCTCTTCTTGACGATCTTTTGTTTCCTTAACAAAAACCCCTTTTTTCCCATAAACCACAAAGCTCGGACGTTCCTTCAAACGGAAATAGCTGGATTTCACCGAAACCTTCATCCGGCCGTAAAACAGATCCAGATCAAAGTAATCATTCATTCGATCATCGCCTAAAAGCTGACGGACTTCATAATGTACATCATCTGGGCGGCCAAAATAAGAGATTACTTGATCCAATGTGTGGCAAGCATGTCCGTATAGATAGCTTGTTCCGATTGAAAAATGCTCGACACTTTCAGGAACCTCTGGACGGAAATAATCATAGTGCATCTCAACTTCCAATAAATCTCCCAACACACCGCTTTCGATCACTTTTTGTACCGTTAAAAAGTCTGAATCGTAGCGACGGTTTTGATAGCATTGAATGAATAAGCCTTTTTCATCGGCTAAACGGAATAATTCCTTGGCTTCCTCAGAGGTTTCAGTAAAAGGCTTTTCGATCAGAACATTTTTCCCGTGCTCCAAGACTTCTTTGCCTAATTTGAAATGCAACGGACTTGGTGTCGTTACGACAACTAATTGAATTTCTGGATCGTTATAAATATCGTTGATGTCTGATGTATAATTTGTGCCAGGATTTTTCTCCCAGGTAATGCGCCCGCTAGGTGAATAGATGGTTTTGACCTTGATTTTGTCAGTTAATTTGGTTGAAAATGGTAAGTGATAGCGATTGGTGCTTTTACCGTTTCCGATATATGCGATAGTTAACATGAATACATTCCTCCAGATTTCTTTTGATAACTTTATTATATAAGAACGACTCCTCCTGAAAAGAGGATTCAGTAAAACAGGTCGTTTTATCCAAGCTTTCGTTTGCATACGCATAAATTCTGAACATTTTATCCAAAAAAGGCTTCAAAATGAGGCCGCTTCTTCTGAAATCGATGAACTTGCGTTATGATAGAGAGGATGGTAGTTAACCTCAATGAAAAGGTGATGGAATGTTATTAATCGATAAATTACGAATGCAAAAGGATCTGACCAATACGGAAAAACGGATCGCTGATTATATCTTACAGAATTTAACAACAATTCCAGCAATCAACGTCGCAGATCTCGCAAAAAATACCTATACCTCCCATTCATCAGTGATTCGCTTAGCTCAAAAAATGGGGTTTGACGGCTTTCGCGATTTTCGAGTGGCGGTTTCTGAGATTGCCCACAGTGACATTTATCGATCGAATCCTGTCGATGCCAATTTCCCGTTTTTACCACAAGACTCAACCAAAGAAATCGCTAAAAAAATTGCCGATTTGACCATCAACACGGTCCAACGCACCTATGCCCAATTAGATGATCAAGTCCTTGATGACGCAGCTGAGCTGTTGGCTAAGGCCGAACGAATCTTTCTATTTGCTCAAGGAGATTCTCAGATTCGGGCCCGCAGCTTTCAAAACAAGCTGGTGAAGATCAACAAATTCTTGATTATTGCAGATGAATACGCAGACGAGGATTGGAATGCCGCAAGCCTAACCAGTAATGACTGCGCGATTTTTATTACCTATCGTGCACGCGTGCCGCAATACGAACGAATGATGAAGCACTTTATAAACGAAAATATTCCTGCGATCCTACTAACGGGTAACAGTCAATCAAATCTGATTCCTCTGGAAGCCCAGTCAATTGTCTTCACCCAAGAGGAAATGGACTATGTTAAAGTCAGTACCTTTTCTTCTCAGGTAGCTTTTGAGTATATTTTAGATACACTTTTCTCGCTATTATATGCGCAGGATTTCCAGCAAAATCTTACCGACTTCAAACGAAAAAATGGTTGGATCGAAAATGGGATATTGTCAGATAATCCGTAAACCACAAAAAAGCGAATCTACTTTATGTTTGTTAAGTAGAATCGCTTTTTAGTTATTGATTAACAAATTATTCGTTTATATTGCCCTTAGAATGTCATTTTTCCTCCAGTATCGTCACTAAATAGCAATTAACTACACCGGCTCTTGCAATTTTTACACGAATTGCATCCAGTTCCTCTCGTTCTAAAAGCATGGGCAATAAATAATCCTCAATTAGAAGATCTTCTGTTGCTTCCGGCTTAAAATGGACCGTTTCAAAGACCTCTTCGTCCCCTATTTCCTTACTGGAATCAAAAATATATTCAACAATCACGTCGTCGGTCTTTCGGCTTTTTCGTATTAACGAATCACGAGTGGCGACATCTTCACCAAAAGAACCTAAAACAAAAGCAAGGTCTTCTTCATCATCGAAATCTATTTCCTCTTGCCAGTTCTTATCAAGGTCGCTTTGACGTAAAAGATCTGCGATATCCTTCATTTCTTCTAAAGTCAGAACATTATCGGATATCTCATAATAATCACTTTCTGGTAATTCCGTTATCCGGTAGAGTAGATTTCCGGCTTTATCTATAATTTCAGATTTGAGTAACAATTCACCCTTCAAGGTGTGTATCCAAACAATCCTCCTCGCCTGATACTCACCAAAAGACTGTTTTCTTTTCAAATATTTTATTTTCACTTATCTAGCTCCTGTTTTCTTTCTTCGCGGCGTGATTTATATAAATAATAGAGAAAACTATTCCAACGCATATTAATCGCTTTCATTATCCCGATTTACTCTACCATAATTGATGTCCGAGATATTCTCAACTGAACTTCTGTAGTTTACTCGATTTAGTTAAGAAATTGAGTCTCACAGACGTATCTCTATTCAGAGCACTCGATCAGCCTGATAATTTCCGTGGAACAACTTTTTCCTCTGATCTTCTATTGTATCAGATATGTCTGAAGTTCGAACGACTGCACTCACTGTCGTCATTTTCTTTTCTTCTTAGCACTATCCCCCTTCTTTTTCCAACTGCCTTTTTTCTGAGGCCCATTCTCAATCAAATTCCGAACATAAGCACCTTTAGGTGTCAGCAGTTTCGTCTTTTTAGGCTTCTGCGGTTTTGCGGTTGGCGGATCAGAAACGTCGGTTGCGGTTTTCGGCGTAGCTCTGTCTTTTAACAAGGTTTGTGACGTCTGGGCGCTCATAAGTTCGAGATCGAGAATAGGGTCTTGCATTTCAAGTTCATCCGCTGTCGGTTCATCCGGCTCTTCTTCAGTAAACGCTACCCGAACATTTTCCAAACTGACCACATCGGGATGTCCTACACGAACCAATGTCAGTAACTCTTGATCATCCAATGTACTCAGATCAACACCTGCTGGAACAACAATCTCGATTGTCTTTACTTCTGGCGCTTCTGAATTTTGGACGGACGCTACTTGTAGAGCGTCTTGTTGTTCTACTTGTTCCTCTACTTGTTCCTCAACCGATACTTCCTCTTCCACAAAAGTATCTTTTACTCCTGGGCGCTTCGCTTGGACAAATTTTACAAACCGTCTTACACCAGCATCTGTCTCAAAGAGTTCCACAGTCGTAAGGATTTCCAGAATTTCAGAAGTTTCCACTCTTGAGCGTGTTTCGTCTGCATCAGCAATCGTCAGCGCGTGCTTCTTGCCTGACGCATCTTCAAAGGTAGAAACGAGCCGAAGAGCCAGCTCTGGATTCTGCGGTTTTTCTATTCCGGGAGCATCTAAACGTTTTTTATAGGAACGAGCTTCCTCGGTTAATCGATAGTATTCCTTTTTGTCAACAAACAAACGGCGAATGACCTTGTCCCAATCTCCACTGTTTTTGAAATAATCTTTAAAATACGCGCAGTATTCACGCAGCGCATCACTAGGCTCTGCTGTTAGGAACACCTCACAAACCAATTCTTGGCAAAGAAAAGAAAAGTCACTAACAACAAGCGAATTTCGTACCATGACCACTACAAGGTACTTAATAAATGTGGTAACATCTTGAGAAAACTCGAAATAGCTAGTAATTTTCGCCTCAAGCGTGGTTCTTTTCACTCCAAACAAAGTTCTCGGTAATAGCGGTTTTTCCTGTTTCATCGTTTTCATTTGTATGGGCTCCCTCCAGCCATGTATACGCTTTATTATTTGATAAAAGTATAACGCTAAAAGCACAAATAGAGTTTTTTTCTTTCGTAGTTGAGAATTAAAAAAAACAAACGTTTTCGTTTATAGGTGTTTTTTTAAGTTTTTAAAATTACAGATGTAATTATGCTTGTTCTCTCAAAATTGACTATAAAGATATAAAAAAGAACACCTAAAAAGCAAAGTTCAACCCTAAAGATGTTTTGCTTGTTTTTATTTCACTTCAAAATTCTTTTTTTAAATAAAAGTGATCCTATTAAATAGCCCTTTTACTTCGCTGATTTAAACAATAAAGCAGACAAAAACAAACTGAAAATTAATTTCTTTCTCAAATTAAGCAAAAAAAATTAGTGATTTATTCGCTCTTATTTTTGATAAGAGTCAAATAGATCACCAATTTTATTTCAAAATCATATCTAAATTTGAGCAAAAATCTCGATATCACACTAGCGTTACCTGCTATTTTATCTCAATATTAAATTTCTTCAGCAAACTCAATGTTTCATCGTTCAATTGATTTCCAGCAACTAGCTCTGAATTGATATAAAAATCCGCTTCAGGAAGAGCTCCCTGTAAAGCTAAAGTATTCGCCAACACACATAAGTTCAGCTCCACACCAACAACTTCGATGTGATTTTTTTCGTGTTCTCGTTTTTCTGTCAATTCTCGAACTTTGATCAGTGCTTCCGGTGGTAATGCATAATAATTTTTTTTAATCACGTATTCTTCCGGTAAGGGAGTTAGATTCTTAATTATTTGTAGTCCGTCCAACTCTTCTGATTCATCCTTATGCTCGATGGGAATGTCTCTAGTAAAAAGAACCATCTCCCCAGACTTACGAGCCTTTTCTAAACGATGCAGTATTTTAGGAACAAGCGGATTTGCATCCTGAACATAATTTTCATCAGTTGGATCCAAAATTCGATTCTGCATATCTACAATTACTAACATCGCGGGCCTCCTATTGTTTCGAGCGGCCTAAGAAAAATGAAACAATCAAAACTAAGATGATTGCACCAATAATTGATGGAACGAGTGCCATACCAGCTAATGATGGTCCCCAAGAACCTAATAACGCTTGTCCTAGAGCAGAACCGACTAAACCGGCAACGATATTCGCTATCCAGCCCATGCTGTTGCCCTTACCTGTGATTGCACCAGCGATTGCACCGATGACTGCTCCTATAATTAATGACCATAATAAACCCATGATAACTTCCTCCTATTGTCTAATTATTTTACTTGTGTATCTTGGTTGTCTGCAAATTTTTCTTGTGCCTTTTCTGTCCCTTGGTTGACCGCAGCTTTAGCTTTATCTGTTTGCTTTGAAGCAAACTCACCAGTTGTTTTCGCTGCACTTGTGACTTTGTCTTGCACCGTTTCGCTGTCCTGTTCAAATTCTTCCTGTGTTTTGATATCCACAACATGAATATTTACTTCAATAACATCTAAATGCGTCATTTTTTCAACTTCGTCGTGTGTAACTTGTCTAATTTGATCAACAACTTCTGTAATGTCTTTTCCGTATTCGACCACAACATCCATATCAACAGCTACTTGTTCTTTGCCAACTTCTGTCTCAATTCCTGCTGTAACATTCTCAGTGTTAACCAATTTCTCTGCGGCATTCGAGAAGAAACCACCGCTAACTGTTAGTAAGCCATCAATTTTGTCGATCGCACTAGCAATAATTTTTTGGATCACTTTATCGTCATAGCTTGTTTCACCTTTGACCTGTGCATCCTTGTTGGTGTCAAGTTGACTCGTGTGTGTTTGTTCAGGTACAGTCTCGCCATTAAAATTTTTGTTTTCGTAATTTTCTACCATCATAAATTCCTCCTGTTGTTTGATATTCTTTTTGCTAATTAATCATCTTTTCCTGTTCAGCAAGAAATAGATTTTCAACCTTTTCTTTGAAAAAGAGAAACTATCCTTGCAAACGATAAAATAACCATTTGCTTTTTATTGGAAAACTGTAGTGTCGTTTTCCGCTCCTTACTTTCACTTAATAGTTTAACGCAAATAATTTTGTATGAACAATAATCTGCTTACAACATCACAATATATAAAAAAATAAATCATATTTTTGAGTGAAAAGACTGATTTTAAACGAATATCAATAAAACATTCATCATGCAGGTTTATCGACCTTTTCCTTCGGTTAGTCTTCGTCAGAATAAAATAACGAAAATCGTTTTTTCTATTTGCTTTAATCGTAAAAAATCACCCTATCAAATCACTACACCCTGATCTCCCCATTTAATAGTTGCATACAAAAATAGGCTCACAACTATGCTATCTTGCATAGTCATAAACCTATATACAGCCACTCTCACTAAAGCAGCCGCGTTTTAACCAAAGTTTATTTTTCAGAATTATTTTTTGAAGGTGGAGGTCCTTTTCTTTCAGGACTTTTCCAAGTACCGGAGCCTAACCCCATGATTGTTTTTACCGCAGGAATGAATGTCGTTACAATTGTTAAGGCATTCATCATCCAATAAAAAAGCATATATAACGGCGCGAATAGTAAATACCTGATCTTTCTACCACGATCATCCACAATCAAAGAAGCCACCAATTGGAAGGTTCCTGAAATCATCTCAAAGCAGACAAAGAGGAATGCCATCGTAAACATATGATAAATTCGTTCAGTATTTCCATTCAATGCAAAGCTTGCCAAACTCCATAAAAATACAAATGAAGAAATCCAAAAGAAGAAAGACCAAATAATACTAAAGGTTTGGTCAATAAACATCACTGTTCGACCAAGATTTTTTAAAGGATGCAAGAACACTTTTCTGAAATTAGTTAACCAGACTTCTGTTCCACCTTTAGCCCAGCGTTTCCTTTGACGATATAACATCTTCAAGGATTCTGGAACCTCCATGAAAAACATGATCTGCGGCGCAAAAAGTGATAGCCAACCATCCATTTGGTGATCCCAAGCAATACTGATATCCTCAGTCGCTCTGTCTTGTCTAAATAGACCGACATCAATCAATGCGTCTTTTCTATACATCGTATTCGCGCCGCTATAAGCATAGATACTGCCTAAAACGCCAATCTGTGTTCGCTTGATAATGCCCACGATACTAGAAAATTCGACTGTTTGTGATTTTGCAATAAGCTTATTTCTATTCTGTACATCCATATTCGCTGTAATCGCAGAAATATTCGTCGAATCCGATCTAAGGAAATAGTTCACATACATGTTCAAGGAATCTGGCTCTGGAACCGTGTCAGCGTCATTGCTCAAAATCAATTCCCCTCTGGCGAAACCTAGACCGATATTGAAAGCATGGGCTTTCCCTTTATTTTTTTCGATTCGAATCACTCGTAATTTTGGATATTTTTTCTGTAATTCGGCCAAAATTTCAGGCGTGCTGTCAGTCGAGCCATCATCTGTCACCAATACCTCATAATGATCATAATTTATTTTCGTCATCAAATACTCTATCGTATTTTCAATCACAATTTCTTCATTGTGTGCTGGAACCATAATAGTAATAAACGGTTCAATCTCTGTGGGAATCTCATCCCACTCTTTTTGACGATACTTGAATAAGAAAGTGTAACAGAGAACACCAATGAACCAAGAAAAGCCGCCAATAATCGGATACGTAATCAATACCAAAAACATCAAGGTAAAAATGACATCTACTATATAATTCCCTGTATGAAAGAAAGTAATCATAGCTTGACACCGCCCTTCTTATACAGGTTTCGAACAAAATCCGTATCTAGATTCTGCTCTTCTTTTATCGAGTAGTAGCAAACCGCCTTGCATTTAAGCGATCTTCATCATATTGGACCGATTTTTGCAAAAGATTCTTAAAACGATAATTATTCCAAATCGTTAGTAAGATAAAGATCACAGCAATGACCACAAACATAATACTCAAGAAAATAAACAGAAATTTTAACGTTTGCAATTCTTCCTTATAAACTAGAAAATGATTCTCTCGTGCATTCTCTGGTGATATGAATGGCAGTAATACCCAAATAAAAGGAGCTGCTACACAAAGCCAACCAAGAATGGCAATCACTGTCTGTATAAATTTCAATGGATAGTGTTTTTTCTCATAATAAGAATCAGAGACAAGCATTTTTTTCACTTCGTCTCGACTAATTTTTGGCTTCACAATGTCGCCCTCCCTCATCCTCAAACTATATTTTCAATCTTTCCTTTAGTTTGCCGTTTTCATTAATATATTTCAAATAATATACCTGTCTGATGAATAAATTATCATTGAATTCATTCTCTGTTGACTAAAGCAAAAGACTCATATTTAAAAAGTACCTTATAAATGCAAGCAAAAACATAAAGAAACACACCTGTCATCTGAATCAATCATACGATCACAAGTGTGTTTCTGATTTATATTTTTCAAACGGCTTATCTAAACTCAAATAACCTGGCATTCTGTATTGTTTTTAGTAGGATAGTCAGAACGATTTTTATCGTGGCTCCTACAAAGATCATAAAACTCATTTTTCAAATAATAGCCCTTCCCCCCATACTGTTTCCAAGACATCTTCAGAAAAACTTTTGTTGATTAGTTTACGCCGGAGGTCTTTGGACAAAACTGATAACTGGACTAAATTTGAGTTTGATGGCTCTTTTTCCCATATATATCTGCATAACTCCTCCCTGGACACAATTGAAGAGCGTGCACCATATAATTTCTGGAAAAACTTTTGTTGATTTTTCGTGAAATCTAAGAATAATTGATCATAATCGTAGCTATCGACATGCGTCTTTTCAAAATATTCCTTTACAGTAACAGCACAATCACTTATCAATTCACGTAAAAGATCCATCCCGATATCTTTCGGTATCCATTTATCAATTGCTAAATCCTTTATCGTGCTTTTTTCATTGTCTATCGGTTCATTTAAATATTCTCTGAAAACGACAATTTGTTTCTCTTTTAATTGAGGAACAATCATTTCTACTTCATTGTTTGTTAAAGATTCGCTCAGTATGACAAGTTGAAAAAAACGGATACTTTCTTGTACATTCATACGTAAGATATCATCAAGTATCGTTTTTGATACGAAAACTTCATAGTTGAACTTTTGTAAATTCTCCTGCATAGAGCACTCATTTAAAATATTATAAGTTAATATTAATATTTTGATTTTTCTCACCTTGCTTGCCTCTATTTTACTTTTACTCAAACCTACTCATAGAACTGTACCTTAGAAACACACCCAGCCTGATAATTAACAGTAGATCCAAATGTTTTAGCAATGTTTTCTAACTCTAAAATAAGCTTCGTCTCCTGTGTGTCAAAACGCACATGGCTGTCTACAGCAACTACCAAGATAAAATTCACCAGCCTGTTTTCCAGCAGTTCTGGGTATTTAGCAGAATCTATCGTAGTATAGACTTGTAGCAGAATATCGGTAATATCTCTTATTCCTTTATTTTTATCAGCACGGGTAATCAAATGAGTGTACAATTGATAACTTATCTTTTTCGTAGAATCATTTATAGCCATTGTCTGCCTCCTAACAATACCTTCTTGCTGTTACTTGATCACTCAATTGTTAGTAAAAATGTAGCGCGAGTACTCCAAAGATTTATCAGAAAAAGCACCATATAACCCGAACGAACAATTTTTTTCAACTGAGACTAGTAATTATTGAACCTGAAGATGATTTTATTTTTTACTTCAAACTTTTTCATGTTAAAACTCTCTTATCCCTGCTCTTAAAGCCACCCATATAAATTTTTCATTATGTTCTCTAGAAACTGATATTACAGTTATTTTCGATTTATTCAGGCACATCCTCAAGTGACCAACACAATACGCCATTGTAGCTGCCGACTGTATCTGAGGGATGCACTGCTAATTGCAGATGCGCCGCTAAATTGACCTTCGTGCTGCCGCTCCCTTCCGAAATCGGTTGATTGTCTCCGTTAATTGGAACCTCTTGCTTTTGGTTTTTATAGCTTAATCTTTGAGCGAGTACTTGGCCTTTTTCATTTGTTAACGGCTGCTCTTCTTTTACTTTAATTTTCCAGTGACTTTTATCCAACTTGCTTTCATCCTCAACCCCAAACTCTTCCTTCGTGGTCGCAGAAATCACCCTATCCATCGCTGGAATCTCATTTTCACCGAAACTAATCGTATTAGGAATAATAAGCTTCGGACTAGATTCTTTCTTGATAATCCTACTTTCCTTTTCAGATTCTTGGTTATTATCATCTTTTATATAGAAGAAAACCTCTTGATCTAGCCAATTTTCAGGAAACTTAACCATCAGACGATCAACAACACTTTCAGGTGCAGCTGTGTATTTTTTAAGTTCCTTTTCTTCTGCTCCGCATTGGGCCATCAACGAAATATTTGTTGTTTTATCATGAGTGAATGCAAAAGCAAGTTCTCGCTTATTCGTAAAACGTGAAATGAAGAGCGGATTTTCCATATCGGTTAATTCAAATTGTAATTTCTTTTTTTCACGATAACGATGAATGATTGTTTGTTCCTCGGGCAAGAAAATCCCTTTGTCTTGCTTCTCGTCCTTAATCGGCTCATATCCAGGTATTTCTGGATAATCATCAGATAGATCAAAAGAGGTTGTTAAAATTCCATCCTTTGTTATTGAATCATGAAGCGGAGTATCCTGTTCATTTAAAAAAGCAGTCGTTTCTTTACCAAGATAATTAACAATGGATGAAGCAGCATTTTCTTCTAAATGATCTCCGTCTAAAATCGTTTCTACCTTAAATGGCAAGTGTAACTTTCCATCCGAAACAATAGCAGTATCTACTGGATTTTTAGCTCCTATCCACTTCAAACAGACTTTATATTGAAGGATTGTATCGTATAGACGACTGTCCGACGGGTTCTTAGCCACAATCTGCACGTTTTTATCATCTGCTTGACTAGAAAATAAATCCGTCAGATCTTCACCATTGAAATTCGTTACAATTACCTTATCGAACGTATATTGTTGCGTTCGATTCACCTGTTCCATGTTGACATTAATTGCCATTTGAGTAGATTTCTGCCATTGATCCACATTTGGAATCGTCTGCTTAGCTTTTAAGCAAACATCTCTACTTGCATTCTCAAAACTCGAATCGACCGCATAAGCAGGCGGAAATTCAGGTTTCGCTAAAAAATCTGTAAAATAAACAATAGACGAAGGAGTCACATCGTTATTGTGTACTACAAACATGACATTAGAAACAGCCTTTGTCGTTATTTCAAAACGTTGACGTGAGTCACGCCAAGGAATCCCTGGAGTAATATTGTTCAAGTACAGCCAATGATCATCTCCTTCTCCATCCCAAGTATCATATAGAATATGTGTTGGATTTTCTGCATACAATGAATCAATTACTATTCCTGGATTTTTATAACCAATATATTTATTTGAATTTAAGCCATAGTAATTAAATGACGTTTTTATCGCTAGTGGTTGACCAGTATCGTCAACAAAATCATAGGTGACGATCATTTCCCCTTTAACCGTAATCCCCAAAAAATAGCTTTTTGTGAGGCTAATGGACCCGCCATCCAGATTACTTTTGTTTCGTTCCAACGTTACTAATAGACTTACTTCTTTCCCTTCATAAAAACCGACATTTTTCACTAATGCTTTGCTTTTATCCGTTTTTCGATCAACTGTTAAATAATCAGAATAAACGTCTCCTTCAAGCGGCTCGACAGTTGTATTTTCTCCGTAGTGCATGATGAAGGTGTTTTCTGCTGGCGTTACAGATTGATTGGCCCAATGAAAATATCCCAAATCTGTTAGCGGTCTAAGAGCCGCCTCTACCCTTGCCGCTCCCCAAAAAATACCAGCGACTAGAAACAGCATAATGAACAAATAGTTAGGCTTTTTCATTTGACAGCTCCTCGTAATATATTTTTTAGAGTGATAAATCACTCCAGTTTTATTCTCTTGTTCTTTGATAATTTAATAACACTTTAGTTGCTTGGTGCTTGTGTGATGTTCTAGAATTGACTCCTG
>NZ_JAHLOS010000044.1 GCF_018917525.1 Enterococcus raffinosus
AATATTGGGTTTCATCTCTCTAGTTTAATAGGAAAAAGACCAGATGAAAAGCGGTCAAAAGATTGATGTATCAATCCTTTGACCGCTTAAAATGTTATACTTCCTTTAATGTTAAAAAATGAACATTAGATGCTCTTTTAAAACCGTTAGAATTACAAATCGCTAACCAAGAACTTTTATAATCATTTCCAAGTAAAATATTACTATCCGCTAAAAGACTAGTAAATTGTTCCAGTGTATTATTCTCAACAAAATTTTCAATGCAATCTTCTTTATCTTCTTGTTCCTCTAATAAACAATCAGCTACTACGTGTTCAGCATTTATTGAGTTATAGTAAATATAGTACTTTAAATTTTTAATTCTACTCGTACAACGTAGAACGCCTTGTCTATCTCTTTTTCTCCCCCATGTATTCAGAAGATGGTCTTTAAATTTGTCTGTTTTTACCACTACTTTATTATTTTCTATATCATATTTTTTATTTCCATCATGAGAGTCTACAACTATTATATCTTTTTCGTCTATATAAGAACCATCAAGATCCAGTATATGTGCAACAAACAAAATATCTTCATCACGAAATTTTCTTTTTTTGCAAATATTAGATACAATGTCACCTACTATGTTTTTTGCATTTTTTCTACTATTTTCAGGCTTGGTTAATAAATCTCCTCCAGTAATTTCGAATCTAACTTTTGTTTTATCGACTATTTGATCTATATATGGCTTTAATAAATCAACATCATTTACACCCTCAGTTAAAATGATCACTACTTTTCTTTTATTTACCATGCGAATCCCTCGCATCGCGTTTCTTTTTAAAAGCTTTTTTAAATGATCTTTTGATTTCATAAGAATCTGTTTCTTGATAAACTTCTTCTTCCATACCACCTAACTGTATTGCTCTGATATACATATCCCTCAGATTGTTTGTTTTCTTCACATTCGTTACCCGAATATACCTATTTTTAGGGTTAGTTGTCGTAAAAAGAATCTTTTGATATGGTAAAACTTCCAAGGCTCTTAAATTATGTGATGTAAAAATTAATTGACCTTTTGCTTCATCAGACAAAGCTTCTACAATTTCTCCTAATAAAAACTCAAAAACCCCAGCATCCAATTCATCAATTATAGCTATAACGTTTGAAGAATTATAGACATTTATTAACGTACTAAGAATAGAAACAATCTTTTTTATTCCATCCGATTCTTTTCTAAAAGGAATTGCTTTACCATTTCTAATAGAATCAACAGAAACCCGATATTCACTTTCTCCTTCAAGGTTTTTGCTTTTATCTTCAATTCTCAGTTTTATCGTTAAACCTGGAATTAAATTTGGTAAAACTTGATTTATTTGTGTGAAAATCAGATTTGCTGTTTCATATAAATTTTCCGAAATTTCTTCTGATGCATCCATGGGAATAGGGACTAAGCCATACATATTTTCAACTTGAAAGCTCATAGGTAAAAGTATTTCAGCATATATCATCCCAGAAAATTTATTTGAGTAACAAAACAAGTTTTTAGCAAATTCATTTACTAAAAACTCTAAAATTAATGGTAATTCTGAATTAATTATTCCTTTATTTTTTTCATCACAAACAAACTTTCTAATTCTCTCACTAAATAAAAAAGAGGTTTCATTTTGTTCAGATAAAGCATGCGCTGTCAATAACTCCACGCGTTCATCTTCATTGTATTTTCTGTCTTTATTTCCACAAAAATCTACGGAAATACCATTCTCAGTAGGTCTATAATCAAAAATCATTTTTTTTCGTTGATACTTTTTTAATTTTTTTAAATAAACACACTCTGATATGACGTTTACGTTATGGCCTTTATTTTTTAACCTCACTTCGTAAGAAACCTCTAAGTTACTATTAAATACTACTACTATTTTTATTTTCGATTCTTTATCTTCATTTAAAAGATCTACTTCTCCTGAATTTAATTTGCCACCTAAAATCAGCTCTCTAACCATTGTCAACGCATCAACTAGCGCTGTTTTTCCTGAACCGTTCTGACCATAAACCCCCATAACATTGAGAGATTCATTTTTAGCTGTCAAATCAATCGTTCCATTGCATACATTCTTGATATTTTCCAAGTTTATACGTTCTATTTTCACAGATTGGTTATTCATAATTTGTCTATCCCTCTAATATCATTTTATTATCTTGAGTTTACTCTAAAAAAAACACAAAATCAATATTTTGATATAAAAAATTCTTTTTAGGCGATTTTCGATTTAGTTAATGGACAGTTTACAGTTGAAAATGAAAGTAATTCTTCTACTTATTGTAATCAGTACTCTTTCGCTAGTACTGGATTTGAGTCAATACTTCGTATACGTTTACGAGAGTTTTTGAGATTCCGGCGGATGTGCCTCTCATCATTTCGACCAGCCTTCAAATAAAATTCATTCCACTTTCCCTTTTGTTTGCGGACGATAAGGTCGACAGGCAATTGGTTTAAATCCTGCATCTTTACTGTATTTATAGAATCTTTGACTCCAAATGTCCTTTCTAAACTGCGTTCTACTTTGATCAACGACGGTGCGCATATTATCAAACCAAATTTCATGCGGGATTCCTTCTTAAGAAAGAAAGGTATTGTTCAAACAACGAAGTAATGTATCTTGTTTTCTGTCTAGCGTTAACTTGATATACTTCCAACGTGAATTGCCTAGAACATATAAAAATAAATTGATTTGAAACCGTTGACCCGAACGATTGTAAAGGACAAGATCTTCTTTCCATTCAACTTGTGCAGACACTTCTGGCTCTAGAACTACTCACAAAACAAATGGTTTTCAAAGCATGCAAATAGTCCAATCCTTAAAAATAAACGATTGGACTTCCTAATAATGATATATGACTACTTTTTCTACATTATTCATTCAAAATAATTGTAAGCGTTAGGATGTTTGGTTAAAAAAACTTTCTAGTCTTCTCATCAATGATAATTTAGACTTAGTATCAATAAACAAGTAAGAGATCGCTGTTTTGGTTTGTTGAAAAATTATCTCTTCCGATAAAGAATAGCTGTTTTGATCAACTTGAAAAAACTCATTCGTTAATGTTGTATTCGAAACTGTGCGATTATCTGTATTAAAACAAAATGCTAAGTTATTTTTACTAAATATTTCCACGGGATAAGTTTGCCAGTTAACTGCTGCACCAGTTTGGATATTACAGACTGGACACATTTCTAACAACACTTCTTGTTTCTTTGCTATCTCCATTCCTTTTTGTGATTGAGCTAAAGCGATTCCGTGACCGATTCTTTTGGTCCCGAAATCAATCGCAGTTAGCGTACTTTCTAGGTTTCCTGTTTCGCCTGCATGGATTGTGTAAGGGATACCTAGCCGACTTGCATAACTAAACAAAGCTCGATAGTTGCTAGTAGGAAATTTCAACTCATCACCAGCTAAATCAACGGCTACAACAGTCTTTCCTAGATACCTTTTTACTAGATCTATCACCGCTTTATTCTGATTTTCTGATTGCTGTCGCATACAGCAAAAGATCAAACCAAGCTGAATGTCATAATGTCTTTCAGCTATATCAACAGCGGTAATCAATGCTTCAGTCACATCTTCTAATGAAAAACTCTCTGTAGTTAGATGCACAGGAGAAAGGCGAACTTCCAAATATAGAACATTCTCTTCTGCTGCTTGCTTGGCTACATCTAAAAGCGCTAACTGTAAAGCATGCTTGGTATGCAGCCCTGATGAGACAATTCGAAAACAGGATAAATATTCAGTTAAGCTGCACTGTTCAGCTGCGGTCATTACTTGATGTAACGCTGCGTCAGAGAGTCGTAATGGATTATCTTGTTCAACATAAATGCTGCGTAAGGTTTCTTTGCGAATTGATCCATCTAAATGACAGTGTAGCTCTACTTTAGGCAGCCTCTTTATCTGTGATTTTTCCATGACAGTACTTCACCTCCTTACAAAATCGACAGAACTTCCTTAACTAAACAACTAAAAATATTTTTTACTCGCTGAGTCGTTTCAACAACTTCTCCATGATCCAAGCTCTGCTGCATTCCTGCTGCTAAATTAGTAATGCAAGAAATCCCCAAAACCTTCATCCCCGCATGATTAGCCGCAATCACTTCTGGAACGGTGGACATTCCTACTGCATCAGCCCCTAACAGTCTAGCCATCCGAATCTCAGCTGGAGTCTCATAGGTTGGTCCCGAAAATGCTAAATAGACACCCTTTTTCAAAACAATTTTTTGTTTCTTAGCAAGGTTCTCTACTTTTTGTTGATACCCTAAGTCATATGCTTGACTCATATCAGGAAAACGTGGTCCCATATTCTCCCAATTCGGACCAATTAACGGATTATCACCCATACAATTGATTTGGTCTGTAATCAGCATCAAATCACCTGGCTGAAAACTTTCGTTAATTCCACCCGCAGCATTTGTTACTACCAATGAATGGCACCCTAACTCCTTCATCACTCGAATCGGATAAACGACTACTTCCATTTGATGACCTTCATAATAATGAAAGCGTCCTTGCATAACTAGAACTTTTTTCCCCGCCAGCTTCCCATAAACCAATTGACCCATATGGCCGACAACAGTTGACACTGGAAAATTTGGAATCTCTCGATAAGAAATGTTAATACTTCCCTGAATGTCTTCTGCTAATTCACCAAGTCCTGAACCTAAGATTAAACCAAAATCAACATCTTTAATCCCACGTTCTCTTAAATAGGTAACTGTCTCTAATAATTTTTCCATCGAATCCTCCTGCCAATTACTATTATCTTTTCGTTAACAATACATTTTTTGTACTTGCTGTGAAATCGGGCCAATCAATAGAACGCACAGAATAGTTCCTACGCCTATTTTTGCTCCTAATATCAGTCCAGCAATCACTAATAATCCATCCAAAAAAATTCGAACAGTTCTGAAACTAAATGAAATCTTTTTAGAAAGTGCAGTACTCAATGCTTCTAATGCCGCACTTCCTAAGTTCGCCGAAGCATATAAACCACACCCCACAGCCAGAATGGAGACACCTGTCAAAAGAAACAATCCTTGGACAATTCGAGTGAAATTGTCTGTTGAAAAATGAGTCAACAATAACGGAAAATATTTTAAACAAATGGTTAGTATTAGAAAGTTGACCACTGTTCCTAAACCAATTTCATTCCGCTCAATCAAAAAGACAAGGAAAACAACAAAGATATTAAATAGAAAACATAGCTGCCAAACAGGTAGAGCAAAATACTGTTGGATACCCAGATATAAGATACTAATCGTATCTACTCCTAACTCCAACCAAATCAACAAGCTGATTCCGACTCCCATTAAAGTGCTCCCTAACAAGTTTACTAATAGTTTATTCCTCATAAGCTTTATACTCCTCACAACGTAGCCAAAACCGAGCTTTCACCAGATAAATCAAATTTTCCAATCAATTCTCGCTCCAAATTGGGAAAAACAACGATAACATCACTGATTTTTTCTGATTCTGCCAATGCATCCAAATCTACTTCAGCGACTTGAGTATTAGGAGTAATTTTTTGTCCAGCAGTTACCAAAGTCTGAATACCTTTCCCACCTAGTTCAACTGTATCGATCCCAATATGCAGTAACAGCTCTACACCAGCTTCACTTTTCATGGTTATCGCATGTTGTGTCGGAAATACACTTTCTACCACACCTTCAATAGGAGAAAAAATTTTCCCACTTTTTGGTCTTACCGCAAATCCGATTCCCATTAGCTCTTGTGAAAAAACTGGATCCGCAACTTCGGAAAGCGGGATAAGCTGACCGGCAACGGGTTGAGTAACTATCGTTTCTTTTACTTTTTTAAATCGATCAAAAAACATGTTTTCCTCCTTATGTCTATCCAAATTTCAAGATTAGCCAAGCAAGAAACATCCTGCTCGGCTAATCAACTAATCTTCTGAATAAGTGAATATTGTTAGTAAGAATGAAACAGCCATGGTTGCTAATGTTGCGAGAGTAACAATTAGCACAAAGCTTGTATCTCCGGTTTGTGGATTAATAAAACCACCAATACCTAAGACGCCAATGGTACTCGCAAAATTATGAACATCAGCCATAGCAATAATCAGAGCACCAACTGCTGTTCCCACACAAGTGAAGACGAAGCGCTTTTTCACAGGCAAAGTGATTCCATAGATTGAAGGCTCGATGATACAGAAAAAGTCAGAAACCATCGCGGGAACACAGATTTTCTTCACCTCAGGATTCTTCGTTTTTAAATAAACCGCAAAAACAACGGCCATCTGTGCTAAAGGTGCTGTAAATATCATCGGAAGTAAATAATCCGTTCCAGTTGTTGCTAAATTATTAATTCCAATCGCAACCAACGGCCAATGCAGGCCTAGAATAACTAACGGTGTATACAACGTTCCGATGAACAAAGCTGCAATAATTGGCGAAAAGCTGAATAGGCCTAAAATTGCACTAGAAATAAGGCTGCTTGCTACATTTGCAATTGGACCAAACACTAAAATTGTTGCTGGAACACCAAGTATCAATGTAAAGAATGGTACAAATGTAAAATGAAGCGATTTTGGAATAATACCTTTTACAAATCGTTCTAACTTAGATAAGAAAAACATTGAAAGAATGATTGGGATGACTGTTGATGTATAACCATTCTCTGGGAAAACAATTGGAAGGCCTAAGAAGTTACTATGAATGTTGGTTTGAAGAATGGTTCCGTCAAATAGTTTATAAAGAACGTCCGACCCAGTTAGATCTGCTACTAAATTCGGGAAAACTAATGCCGCTCCAACAATCATGCCGATAAATGGGTCCGAATCGAAAGTTTTGGCACTAGTATATCCTAAGATAATTGGAAAGAAAGTGAATAGTGCATAGCCTATCGCATTCAAAATGACAAACGTTCCGTCACCAGGTGTGATGATATGAAAGGCCACTAAGAGGGACTGTACCCCCAGTATCAATGAGCACCCCACCATAACTCCAAGCGTTGGTGTAATGATCTTAGTTATAGTATCGATAAAACGATTCAATAGCGTCTTTTTGTCACCACTTTTTTCTTGAGCGTTCTCCTTTTCAGGCGCTGAACCTGAAATAGATAATTTAGGCAGCATTTCTTGATAAATATCATCAACCTGCATTCCCACAACCACTTGATATTGACCATTCGCTGCTTGCGCCGTCATAATTTCATTGTGACCTACCAATGCTTCTCGATTTACTAAGCTTTCATCCTTCAATGTAAAGCGTAGTCGAGTCACACAATGTGTCAGAGCAGAGATATTATCGTCCCCACCCACATTTTCAATGATAAAGTTATTTAGGTTCTCATATTTCCCCATCAAAAAACTCCTCCATTTCTAAATAGTTTCAATGTTCGCCAACTTTTCAAAAACATCTTCCATTAATTTATCGCGCTCAACGAAATAGACATACTTGATAAAATGCCTTCTAAAATCCCAGCTGTAATAGTGATTATCTTGCATGATTGGGCTATAAACAAGTTTGTCTTTCATAAATTCATCGCTCAATAGCCAACCGATGGGTACGATATCCCATAATGCACGAGACCAAACTTTCCCACCATTTTTAAGATTCGTAATTCTTGCCTCCTCTTCTGTTTTATTAACCATATAATCACAAAAACTGTTCTTCCCTTTTAACCAATACTCCAATTCAGGGCCTGTTGTCGCAAAAGCGGAAATCACACCCATTCCAGGAAACTGAACTAATGGCATTGGCGTATCTAATAATACTCTTGCTGCAATTAAATCTTGGCGGCAGTTAAAGGATAAATTGTTATGCCATTCATATCCTAATCCACCTAACCACAAAACGACTATATTATCGATAATTTTTGGTTCTAGCAAAATTGCTGATGCGATATTTGTTGCGGCAGCAATTCCAATCACATATAACGGATTCTCTGGTGAATGATCCAATGCTGTATCGATCAAATGTTTTACAGCATCCGTCATCTTTGGTTCTGAATCTGTCAGAAATTCCGTCGATCCTTTGAATGTAATCGTTTCAAATTCCGGACGGTTTAATAACTTGTAAACATTTAAAATCTCATCGTAACTTTTTTCCATTCCTTCTTTCGGACTTGCCGAATGGTGATTAAAGAATGGGGCAGCATAAATTCCTAAAATATTGAACTTATCTTGCGACTGAATCATATATGCTAGTGCATATTGATCATCAATCTCATTAAATGTATCTGTGTCTAGAACCACATCAATCTTTCCTTGCGGTCGTTCCAACTTTTTTATAATCTCGCTATTTTCCATACTAGAGATACCTCTTTCTCTTTTTTTCGAATAAAACGTTTTCTTCATTTCAAATACTATCACATTTTTGGTTAATGTCAATTTTTTTTTTGTTTATACCAAATATTTTGGCAAAAAAAGAGAATAAATTGGATATTCCAAATTATCCTCTTAGAAATTTAGATTGTAGTAAGTCGCACATCGTTCTGCAGTAAGCATTCTTTTTGTTTTGTATCAAAAGACACTTCGGTAATGATCTCATCATAATCCGTTGCTAAGTTCACTCGCCACATCGCAATCTCCGGGTATTTATTTTTTTCAATTAGCAACACGTTTTTTTTACAGCTTCGCATAATCTCTTTCTGCAATTCTGCATCTTGTTCCTTATATGCAGTAACCTCTAGTCTCTCATTCATTGCGCTTGGACTTAAAAAGGAAATATCGGCTCTTAAATTCTTCATTTGTGTTACTGTTGTTGATCCAAAAGAGTTTTCTTGTTTAAGGCTAAATGTCCCCCCTAGAAAAATCACATGAATACTCAGTTGCTTTTCTTGAATATACTGCATGATACTAAAGGAATTAGTAATTATCGTAATACTATTCAACAGTTCAGAATTTTGACTAAGCAAATGAACTAGCGGCACAGAAATACTATTATGTTCAATGACTACAACTTGCCCTGGAGAAATTAATTGACAAGCTCGGTCAGCAATTTTATTTTTTATTTCTGAATTGACTTCCTTCCGAAAAGAATAGGGAACATCTCTAGCAATTGTTGTATGGGCCAATGCCACACTACCATGTGCCTGAACAACCTTATCCACTAAATATTCTGATTTCAAATCATTTCGGATAGTTTCTGTTGTCACATCCAATAGCGTTGCTAAATCTGTCAAAGAAATTATCGGATTACTACTTAACACTTCAATAATTTTCTTTCTTCGTAAGGTAACTTTCCCCATCAAAACACCCCTATTATATAAGAATGATCAACCAAAATAATAGTTGATAACTTGTACGTTTTCTATTATATCATAAGGAATTTGACTTTTACGCAAAATAATTTGGTAAAACCCAAAAATAGTTACTTACACAATTTATATTACACTCTCGAAAAACAACTTATGAAGTCTTCTTTGATAAAGTGTTGCATTTGATTTGACAATTCAAGCTTTATGAAAAAAATAAAATTGCTATAGTTCATTGATTGATATTACTTTTCCTCTTTCTGTTGTTATTGAAAATTCAACTTTCTTCGTATCGTTGCTATAAGCTCTTGTCTCAAAACTGACAATGTTTTCTCCTGTTTCAACGATTTCTGTATACATTAATTGATCCTGTTGGATGCCACTTTCTTGACCTTTTTCATATTGATAATCATTGATTGCATCCACTATGGTTTGTATACTCATAATTCGCTCTCCTCTTGTTCCACCTCTTCTAGTTGTGCTTCAGGAATATGCTTATGCAGTGTATCTTTGATTTTTACATCATACGTATGAACATCAAATCCCATGGCCCCGCCAAAATCGGCTGCATAAATAATTCCTGTAAGATTTTCTTTATCTTTAATTCTCACTTTTTGACCCAATTTAAATCTCATGGGAGGGAACTTGTCGAGTTTTTTTAGATGAGCGAATAGTTGATCTCTTAGCATGTCATCTACAGCATTTTTATATTTTTCTTTTTGAGATAACTCCTTCTTACTTGGTGAATCAATTCGATCTAACTCACTATCGCACTTCAAAGCATTCAACTTTACCTTCGCAGCAATAGGATTACTCTCAACTCTTTGATTATACTTTCGAGAACTTTCATCTTGTCTACGAGTAATTGCATCTACAGCAGTCAAAGTATTCCTTGAAAAACCATGGGCGGCTAGATCTACTAATGTGATATCACTATTTTCTACAACGTCATGTAAATAGCCAACAATTTTTTCTTCGATTGTTTCTCCAGCTTCTCCGACTGCTTTTACATGCTCAAAATAAGCGACTCCTACTTTATCCAATTGACCTTTATGTGCAGTTTTTGCAATTTTCTTGGCCATCAGTAACTCGTTTTCGTATTCATTGGATTTCATTTTTTGTCACTCCATTTCAAAATTTAGAGCGTTAAATTAATACCACACACACCATTAAACACTCAATCTACTTTTTTGTTTTATGATTTTCAACTACTTTCTTTTCAGCAACTCTAATCCGTTCAATATCTCTTTTATCAATGTAATCCTTTTTCAGGACCTTATTGACTGTCCCTCTATTCAAACCCATAGAACTCGCTATTTCTCTAATGGATACTTTCTGAGCATTCAGTTGAAAAATTCGGTAAATCTGCTTATCGTTCAGTTGTAACCTTTTCAGTGGTGGAACACTCTTATTACGCTTTATTCTTTCAATTTCAAGAAAATTAGAAATAACATAATCCCCTTTTAAATGTTCTGTGTCTCGGTTGCTATCATTTCGAATCATTATTACAGCCTGTTTTTCAATCTCACTCAATTTCTCATAAGGTATAATTTTTTCTTCGGCTAACCCTCGTTCTGATAACCTTCTTGCAAGTTCTTTTGCAACTTTCTTATATTCTTTGGTTTTCTTTTCCGGTGCCAAATCAATTTGTATAATATTTTTTATATCACCTCGAAATTTCTCTTGTGATATCCTTGCGTTTATTTTAACTCCTAAAGATATTAACTGTTTCAATTCTTCATCTGTCATACTAATGTCTCCATTCGGTATACTTAGGTTACCTAGATATACCATCGAGTAATATGAAAGTAAACTAATAATTTCTTGTATACAGCTATAACTTTTTCATTTTTCATCAGATCGAATAACTAAACCTGTTCATACTTTAACGCATCTAAATCACTTTACCATGCTCGGTGGCAGATTCGTTGAGCTATTCGTTCTTCAAGCTCGTACTTGCTAATTGGAGTAAAGTTAATCATGTCAGCACTGACATTCACAGCCAGCGGTCCTAAAGCCTGTTCAAACATTTTTGGGGTATTATTGTGAACGTGCCCATATAAGTGGTATGAATCATTCTTAGCACCGTTCCATTCAAAAATCGGATAATGAAAAAGACACCACTTTTTGCCTTCTTCTTTAAATTCATAATAGTCTTTTACCCATTCGAACGCGGTTAAGTCAAAATCTTTTTGTTTTAGATAGCTCTCATGATTTCCTTTGATTAGGTATTTACGTCCTTTTAATTTCTTAAGCGTTTTATTACATTGATCGACAGTCGCGTGATAAAAGAGATCTCCCAAAATAAAAATCTGGTCGTCAGATTTGACAACACGGTTCCAGTTTTTGATCAGTGCATCATTCATTTCTTCAGTATTCGAAAATGGACGATTAGAAAAGTCAATCACATTTTTGTGATAAAAGTGTAAATCAGCAATAAAAAATTTCATTCCTAATCCTCCTCACAAATGAATGTTTTTATGCTAGGTGTATTCTCTTCTGATGGATAACCCACCGCATTCATATGGAAGACGGTATCCTCTATTTTGAAGTTTTCTACCAAGTGCTGATGGCCGCAGATCCAATGTTTCGATTTGAATTCTTTTACTGGGGTTACATATAACTCACTAATCTTCCCGCCAGACGGAGGTATAACTGGTGGTACATGGGTAATCATAACGTCCACATGCTCTAAACTTTCATAAAAAGCCATATCTGCTTCATGATATTTCTTATAAATAGTGCTTGGATCAGGGAAAATGTACTTGCTATCGTTTGATCGTAAATTGTAGAATTTTAAGTTTTCAACAGATTTAATATTGTACCAAAGTCTTGACCCAGCAAATGTTAAACCACTAATTTCTACGGTTTTATTTTGCAAAAAGTGAATATTGGGGCTATTTTTGAAATGGTTTACTACCTCACTGACCCGATTCTCTGAAGAACACTCGTATACATCCAGCATTTCTTTTCCAACCATATAATGATCATGGTTACCAAAAACGACTAAAACATGGTCATATGCTTCTGCAAAAGATTCAATTAGCCAAATTGACTGTCGATTGATTTCAGAGTAGTCACCTGCTAACACAATGACTTCACTTTTTTGATCCACTAAATAATTTTGCCAAATAAATTCTTTCGTTTCCCGCTTCCATTGGCTGTCACACGAGCAAATTTGCACGTAATGATTTATGTGTAGGTCAGAGACAAAATCAATTGAAACGATTTTATGCGAAGCTAGTTTTTTCTCTAACTTAGAAATAGCTTGTTTATATTTTTCTACGCGATCAAAATCTACCTTTTTGGGTTGACCAATTCGCGATAAATCGCTGTTATGCGTTAAATCATTAAGCTTAACTTTTGTTGCTAGTGAGTTTTCACATACCCGCCTAATATAGGCATTCCAACTTTCGTTATCCTTTCGAGTGATTGCTTCAACTGCGTTCAGAATAAAAGTTGAAAATCCATAGTTATCTAGATCAGACAATGATAGTCCACCGTCTTCAATTACATCGTGAAGATAACCAGTGATTTGCTCGTTTATATTCTTCCCCATTTTGCTAACAGTTTTTACGTGTTCAAAATAGTCTACTCCTGCTTTATCTTTCTGTCCTTCATGGACTTTTTTAACAATTTTTTCTGCAAGTAATAATTGATCGGAAAATTGATTCAATATTCGTTCCCCCTACATAATCAAGTTTTGATTTTGGCAGTTGATAGTGTTTAAAAGAAAGGCGAATAAAAAAGGTGGGGGCCAAATAAAGACAAAAATCAAGCAGCTATCGTAGCATGCTAATTATGCTGTATTTTAGAATTCTAAACATGCCATTTATAATATAGAAAAGACTGTCTTTACATTAGCTTTTTGAATTCCCCATCCATTAGTGTCTCTTCTGATATTATTAATACCTTATTACACTCACATCAGAAGTATCCATGAATTTTGAAGACATCACCCTATAAGATACTGGATATCCATTTGATTTATCCTCTTCTTCTAACAGTCCTTCATTATTTATTCTGAACATGGTAATTGTGTCGACTTGTAACTCGCTATGTTTTACTCGAACATAGGCGTACCCTTCATGGTTTTCTAAGAATAAATCATACGGAAAAGAAGTTCTACCTAAACTAAATTGTTTATCTAAAACTGCACTGACCCAATCTTTGAATTGCTGCGAAGTTAGATTTTTAGTATCGACAGTTGTATCGGAAGAATTTTCAGTTGCCTCAGATGATTCCTCTAAAGGGGAATACGCTTCTGCTTTTTCAGCTAATATAGCCAATTGTTTTTTATATTCTCCAAATTCTCGATTCAATTCCTTTTTACTATACTTTCCTACTGATTCATCTCCAGAATTTGAATACGCTGTTACAGTTAGAAGATCTTCTTCGAAATGAACTCTTTGCGTTGAACCCATTGAGGAAAAACTTACAATCATATCTGGCTGCATCCTTTTCGATAATTGTATTTTAGAACTAGATCCTGTATCTTCTTCATAAGCATTGATTTGTTCGGTAATCGCTGCATCCATTGATCGGTTTTGAAAATTGGTTGATAGAAACAAGGCAATTGCCAGTTCTTCATTGGTCAGTTCATTTTGTGTGTCATTTATTTGATTAGCAATATTCTTTTCATTTTCACTAGTGATAGAAGTCGATCGAGTTCGTGATACAGATACACTTGAACTACCCATTTTCTCGCTAGCCTGTTCTGTTGATTCTGTACTTGAATTAGAGTCTGATTTTTGACAAGCACTAAATAGAAAAGTACTTAGAATCACAACAAAAAATAAAATTTTCTTCCTCATTTTGATCTCCTCATTAATTTACGCTTAGGTTTGATTTTTGAATCAATATGCTAATTGTATGTTAGCAACTACTCGTTTTAAATCAACTCTCTCTATACAAGAAAAACACTTAGAAGATTTGTTTCTCTAATAAGTGTTTTCATTCATTTATTCGTTTAGATGATTGTTACACTTCCCATGACATTACGCCGTATGATCCTGCGATTCCCTGCATTAATAATTGGTCAGCGTAGTTATCAATATATGCTGTTGCTTCTGCTTCAGTATCGAAAAATTGACTTCCACGTACGATATTTTTAGAAGTATCCTCGCCTTCATAGACTGTAAACCAAACAGTGTATTTGATTTGCGGTTCCGCAGGTTGTTCTGGTTGCGTTGGTGTTTCGGGCTGTGTTGGAGTCTCTGGCTGAACTGGCGTTGTTGGTTGCTCAGGCTGAGACGGTGTTGTCGGATTTGCTGGAGCTTCTGGTGTTGATGGTGTTGTCGGCTGTTCAGGCGTCGGTGCTGGCTGCTCTGTTTGTCCACCGCCTGTGTTTACTGTATTGTCTACAGTTGGTGATTGCTGCTCTGGAGCTGCATGTTCAGTTTGTGCTACTGATTGACCTGCCGGTTGGTTAGGAACTACTTTATCTGATTCTTGAATCGTTTGCCGATCTGTTACTACTCCATTAGAATCTTGAACGGTGACCGCATTTCCTTCAAAGATCATTTTATTACCTGCATATATTAAATTGTAATCACCAATGCCATTCAAAGAAGCTAGCTTTTCCATTGTTAAGTTCGTAGCTTGAGAAATCCCACTCAATGTGTCGCCCCAAACGATCGTATACTCACTTTTTCCTGCGACATCCTTTTTGATTTGTTCGATGGATCGAGGCTCCCATTTACCGTCAGTTTCAGATGCTTGAATATTCTGTCCGCCCATTAAGAATCCACTACTTAAAAGAACCGTACCGAATAAAGTTACATATCCAATTTTTTTCTTAGTGCTTCTTCCATATTCAACTACTTTGCTTTTTTTACTATGTTTTCCCATTTTCACATTCTCTCCCTCTTAATCTATACTAGGTCTAATTTTTTTCATGGCGATTTGAAGTAACCACCCGAATTTCTGGCCTTCGTGTTCCGCTTTTCAGTTTTTCATTTGCTTTTTTGTAATGATCAAGTTCCATTTTTAAAAATGCTGCTTGATTTTGTTGCTTCTCCAAAGCCCTATTTTGAATTAGAATCTTCTGCTCAAGTTTATGAATTCTTTGTTGCAGCATTCGTTTTTCAATTCCGACTAAGCTCTCACAATTTTCTTGACAACCTTCACAAATCGTACAGGTTTCCTTATCAATCACTGTTTGCGAAACCGTATAAATACCACACCATTCACAGGTTGTCTCACTAGTAAGCTCACTCTCATACAAAATATTCTGTACCTCAGATGTCAGATTTTCCATGTCTGTATCTAAGGAAATCAAAAGAGCTCCTTCCTTTTTCTCAACATCAGTAATGGAGTATCCTTGTGCAAGCAGTTCTTTCTCAGCTTTTACTAAAATCGAGTACCAACCACAGCCGATTTGATGTCCATATCGCATGAGCGCCAAATATTGCAAATTGTTGTAATTGATTGTATGTTCTGACATCAGCTATCCTCCTGATCATATTTTCCTGCTTGTAGTTCTGCTAAAAGAACTTGCATCTTTTCAATTTGAGGTCTTCCTGGCTTTGTCCCATCCAATATCTCTTTTGCATACACCGCAGAAATCCCTAATTTTTTTGCAAGCCACCTACGGCTTTTGTTTTTTAACGTTAATTGTATCTTGATGTCTTCGATCAATTGTTGTGACATTAGAAAACCTGCCCTTTCTCAATAGATTTGTAAGCTAATATAATTAGCTAATTCTCATTGACTTGTATCCAATAGTTGTGTACTATTACCGCATAGTTAATAAGCCCAGATAAATCTTATTTAAAGAAGTATTCTAAGTTTGGCGACGTCGAATTATTCTTTTTTATAAATATCTTCTTGTTAGCTTATTAAATTAGCTTACGAAACGAGTCTAACCCACAATTATGTACTTGTCAACAAAATTCATCAAACAATTGTGTTCTCTCTCTTTCGTAAAATTTTATCGAAAGTGTGGCATTGTTGATATGACAATATTTGAGCGTATACAAAACTTAGCAATAAAGCGAGATAAAACTCTTAAAGAGGTTTCTTTAGAACTTGGATATAGCAAAAACTATCTCTATACCTTGAAAAAACAGGTGCCTAATGCTGATAAATTGGCTGCAATAGCCTGCTACTTTCAAGTTTCCACTGACTATCTTTTAGGAAGGACAGACAACCCGTCTGTAAACGATGTAGAATCTTCAAAAGAATTTGATATCACTGATGATACGATTACCATAAGATATGAAAAAGAATCTCTTACTGAAGCAGAAAGACAAGTAATTCTTGCTGCTGCTCGTGCACTCATTGAACAGCGAAATAAGAATACTAATGAGCAAATATAGAATTCAAATAAATGTGAAACTTTCACTAAGCACTAAATATTTATCTCTTTCGTTTGTGAAAAAAATAAGCGTGAAATTTACTCACACTCATTTTTTTACCTTTCATATTCTCTTCAAAAGCCTTTATTTAAGGGCTTTTTTTGTTACTCTTCCTAGTGTGAATTTATTGGATATCAAAATCTTTCTTTGTGTGAAGAAAAAAAGCGCTTGTACTCTTTCAGAATGTGAAGATTGCTAGTCATTCTTAGAGGAAAGATTTGAGATAGATATGCCAATTCTGTTGTTTATAGTGCACCACTTCTCATAGCATCGATTGTAGAAAAGTGTAGCACAATTTCTACAATTGGTTATTTTTAAGTTATCATTCAAGTTTTTTAGTTATATTATCTAAAAATATGATAAAATATTATTGTAATAAAAAAATATTAGTTATAGTCAACGTCGGAATCATTTAGTGGATACATTTTGAGAAAAGTCTATAAAAGCTTCGATCGAAAGGAACTTCACCAAATGAAAAAGTACAGTCAAGAAAAATATAATTCTTCAACTCGTAGTAACTAGGAAAACAGTCACATAAACTTCTTGTTAATACGGCTTTGCAGACCAAAGGATTTACTGATCGTTGGAAGAAAAACAACAGTCCCATTATTGGCAGTTTGATGATTAACATTCGGATCTACCAGAGGAAAAAGAAATGCTAACTAACGAAGTAAGTAAACTTACACAGTAAAAAATCCCATTTACCGAAAGTGAAAGCAATAAATAGCCGACTAGGATGTTTTTGCGAGTAACGGATTTTCTTTAAGTTGCAATATGATTTCCTCATCACTGTAGCCGTATCCTTATAGAATAATTAGAGCTCTCAATGCTATGCGCAACGGTTTTGAATCACTACATTTCTTATTTCGAAACTTTTTTGCATTTTATTTCTTCAACCCTAACCAAGGAATTCGTCGCGTTTTTTTATCCAGTGATCTTTGGGATTCATTTTTAAAAAGTTAGGTTGGTAAAAATCCTCAAAAGTGAGGTAGGTGTGAAATTGCTGTTTATATTTTTTCAGCATCCCATAGGAAAAATTCTTGCATTAAGTTCAACAGATAACAGCGGACATTACTGGAAATCAGTGTTTTATAAATCATTGATAGACACTGTTTTTTAAAGGAAGGAATTTTGTTGTGAAAATGAGACCCAAGAACCCAGTATTTATTCTAGTATCAATATTGATGCCGTGGATTTTATTCAATACATTCATTGAGTATTCTGAAAAAAAAATTAAATTTGTCAGGTATTATAATCATAATAGTAATAAATTCAAGAAGAACGAAGTATCTTTTACAGTTAACACGATTGTTGCTGTGGGATTTCCTATGGATTTTAATATGAGTACCATTGAATCTTTCTCTAAAGGAACACATGGAACGTATTCCTCGCAAGAAATTATTTTTATGCTAAATGATGGGACTGCTGTTCCTTTGAACGCAAGACCTTACACCAAGAAACAGATATCTAATTTATTGAGTATACTCCCAAAAAAAGTAACAAGAGAAAAAGTGCTCTCTCGAATTCTAAACTTGTAATTATCCACAGCAAAATTGAAAGGAATTTCAATAAAAGTCTGCAATAATTCCATTTCTGGATATTTTTTCCTCACCTTAATCATCAACTGTTGAATCCAATTTTAGGTTCCATCAGATAATTCGTCAATATTAATTGCGTAAAATCATTTCTAAAAAGCTTTTTTTACGTGATAGTTACGTTCTCAAAAAAAATAGCTAACGTGTAAAGGAGAAAATAATGTTCATTTGGGAAACAACCAGAAGCAAAGCAGAAGTATTTGCTTCGATACAGAAGCATACATTTATGGACTCTCCAATTCAAATAGTTAAGTGCCATCGTGAGTTAAACCCTTGGGACTATTATGCCTTTATTAAGGGTTCAAGTGATTCATTCAGTATAAGACTCGTAAATAAACGGCAACGAAACTCTTTTAGGAAAAATCTATATGTGAAAATCAGGACCACTGATACAGGAAGCAGGATTGAAGCAAGATTGCAGTATGTGACCATAGTACGACTGGTGTTGTATTGGTTTTTGATTATAGCTTTTTTTTCTATTTTATTTTTGCTGATTAGCAATCTTTTAGCGACACAAGTGCTTTTTAGACCCCAAAGAAATAGGAATTTTTACTTTTTTTCGGTGATGCTGATATGGGGGAGTTTTATACCGGCTTATATCTTTTCAAAAAAATCAAAAGGTTCGCAAAAAATCAGAAATGAGTTGGATATAAAATTGCTTAACATTATATCGCAAGCAGCCGCCGTTGACTATCGTACGGAAATATAAATGAGCTTGTAATTGAGCGTAAGAGGTTAGAACTTATAAGTAAGATGGTCATGATACAATTTAAAAGGATATGAATTGGATATTTATTGTAATGTCAGTTGCCACAAGTTGTTTACTGTTATGTTCCGTCTTGACAAGAATGAAGTTGGAAAACAGAAATCCATCTCTAGTGTTTTTCGTTCTGTTTTTTATGAGGTTTCTTGGGTGGACTTGTCTATCCTCCATAGCAATGGCATGGGATAACTTTTAAATGATTAGACAAAATATGGTCTTGAATTGAGCCACGTCCTAATAATTTGTCAAAAAAGCATCCAATCAGAGAGTGTAATATAAACCGTGTAAGTAACCATTAATCCTAGGCAGGTGGTTGCTTCGCGGTTTTTCTTTTTCTACAATAAGATCAAGAGGTGAGTACACGATGGCTAGAAAGAAAAGAAATCCTGATACCGAAAAGTTAGCTGAATCCATTCTGAATGCCTATCAACCTGAATCTGTCGATGACGATGCTTTGAAAGAGGTGTTTGGGCCCCTTTTTGAAAAGATGCTTCAAGGAGAATTGAATAACCATTTAGGGTATGATGCCCATTCTAAAGAGCCTAAGGAACACGCTAATCGTCGAAATGGCTATGGAAATAAAACGCTTAAAACCAGTTTTGGTGAAGTAGCTATTGATGTTCCTAGAGACCGGGAAGCTTCCTTTGAACCAGAGTTAATTCCTAAGTGAAAACGAGATGTTTCCGACATCGAAGGAAAGGTTCTTTCCATGTATGCACGAGGAATGAGTCAACGAGATATCGCCGCAACTGTCGAAGATATTTATGGCTTTGATATTTCTCATGAAATGATTTCAGACATCACTGACGCTGTCCTTCTTGAATTGGAAGAATGGCAAGCCCGTCCATTGGCCAAATGCTATGCTTTTCTATTCGTTGATTGTATGTATGTTACTTTACGAGAAAATTATGAAGCCAAAGAATATGCTGTATACACCATTCTTGGCTATGATCTCAAGGGAAATAAGGAGATTTTAGGATTATGGTTAAATCAAACAGAATCTAAAAATCGCTGGATGCAAATATTTGATGAACTGAAAGCACGTGGTGTCGAAGATGTCTTTTTCATTTCGATGGACGGGGGTTCTGGCTTCGAAGAAGGCGCAAAAGCGATCTTTCCATCGGTAATTGTTCAGCGCTGTATTGTTCATCTTGTTCGAAATGCATTGCGCTATATTCCAAGTAAGGTCTATAAGGAAGTCTGCCGAGATATGAAAAAGTTCTACGGTGCTTCTTCTCTAAACGCTGCACATGCTGCTTTTGACAGTTTTCAAAATCGGTGGTCTCATTATTCTGGTGCTGTAGATGTCTGGAAACGGAACTTTGCACATGTTGAACAACTCTTTGATTATGGTAGTGCCATTCGAAAAATTATGTACACTACCAATGCGGTTGAAAGTGTCCACTCCAGCTTCAGAAAAGTCACAAAAAAAGGAGCGTTCTCTAATGAGAATGCACTCCTAAAACTACTTTATTTACGCACGAAAGAATTACACGCGAAGTGGTCAGGTGGTCGAATTCAAAACTGGGCTATGGTGCTTAATCAGTTAATAATCAACGAGACCTTCTCCTCTAGAATTGAAAAATATGCGATTTACCTTCCGTAACAATGATAGGTTTATTCAACTGTGTGTCCGATCAAAATTTATCTGATTTCAAAATAGCCGAGAGAATTATGGTTGTTAAAAACTCTTAACAATTTAACTTCCACAGTTTAGTTGACAAACCCTCCAATCATTTGATTTCCTAGTCTTTTTAACATTCATGATTCCTTATTCCCATTCATTTTTCTTGCAATCTTATTAACTCGTTCCACATCACTTTGGTGCTTAAAATTTCTTTTAAGTATTCTATAGTACTTGCTCCTTTGGATTCCGTTATTCCTGCAAAATTCAGAAATATTTCCTTTATTTTTATCATTTAATAAAACCTTTGATATCAACTTATCACTTGCTTTTAGATACTTTCCTTTACCGGTAACATAATTTATTTTCTTTTTTTCATCTCGTAATATATTAGCCACTACTAAAATCACATAATCCCCAATATCCCCAATTTGAATGTTTTGTTTGTCAGTATCAAGTCTAATATCTCGAAACATTTTTTTAGCTTTGTCATTTTCAGCATTATAGATTTCTTCAGTTAACTCCGGATCATAATTAATAACTGTTTCTGCAATTTTTTTTATATTACTTAGATAACTTTTAGAGAATTTTATACTCTTAATAGGATCACAATATTTTTCCTCGCCTGTATCTTTCATATATATAATCATTCCTTTCGCGATTCCGCTCAAGGCACAACACCAGATGAAAAGGTGCTGCGTTCCTATCGGAACCTTGTTTTTTGTAATAAAATATTCCTGAAGAAGCCTGTATACACTACAAATCACGGGGAGGTGATTAAGTGCGAAAAGATCCACTTTTTGATCTTGAAAACTTATATGTGTAGCTTGGCTTTTCAAGCACAACTAACTGTGACTAAGAGCACGTAAATTTATTTTTGAATAAGCGACTCGTTTGTGTAGAGCCTCGCAGTCCCTGTATAGTTCTTCTTCTAAAATACATGAAAGGAGTTTCTCACGATGTTAAAAATCGTGTATTCAAATTGTTATGGCATCGACGTCCATAAAACGTTCATTATCGCTGTTATTGCAACCACTGACAGTGAAGGAATTACCCAATATAAACGCCGGCGTTTTTCAACGTTTACGAACGCGTTGAAAGAGTTAAAGAACTGGCTGGAGTTCCACTCTTGTTTTCATGTTTGTTTAGAATAAACTGGGAAGTACTGGATTCCAATTTATAATGTCCTTGAGGACGAAATGGACATCTGTTTAGCCCATCCTAAATATGTCAAAGCTATCCGTGGTAAAAAAACAGATAAGAAAGATGCTCAATGGATCGCCGATTTATACAAACACAACTTAGTTGCAGGCAGCTTTATTCCTCCTGCTAAAATTCGCCAGTTGCGAGACTTGTTCCGCTATCGAATGAAATTGACTCAGCTCCAAACCAGTGAAAAGAATCGCTATCAAAACTGTCTTACTTGGTCAAATCTTCAAATTACGAGTGTTGTTTCTGATGTCTTTGGAAAATCTGCTCAGAATATTATTCAAAGTGTCCTAGATAATCCAAACGAGAAACCTGATATTTCCACGTTAATCCATCGTCGTATGAAAGCCTCTGTTGAAGAGTTAGAACTCTCTATGGATGGCGAGTTGTCTGATGAACAGGCAGAAAAACTGCGTGTAATCAAAGCTCACTATGACGCGATTACCTTATGCAAAAATGATCTCGAAGTGATGATTACTGAACTAGGAAAAGAATATGCGCACCAACAAGAGTTGATTCAAACCGTTCCTGGGTTAAAAAATCCGTTAACTGCCCTACGTGTAATTTCAGAAATTGGCATCAATATGAATCAATTTCCCACTGCTGGTCACCTCTGCTCGTGGGCTGGAGTCGTTCCTGCTAATAATAAAAGTGCTGGTAAAAAACATTCCACTCGGATATCTAAGGTGGTCGTTATCTCAAGCGTTGCTTGTTGAAGTGGCGAATGCCGTGGTGAGATCTGAGAATAATCCAGAACACCGAAACAAATACCTACAACTAAAAAAACGTAGAGGACATAAAAAAGCAATTATTGCGATTGCTCATCGTTTGCTTATGGCCATCTACCATATTCTCAAAAAAGATGAGCCATACAATTCAACGTTCTACCATTATCAGGAATATGTCGTTCCAGATAAACAGCTTTCAATTCAGGAAGCTATTCAATTTGCAAAAAGTCACGGGTTTCAAATCGTTTAATTTGGTATAGTCCAAAAAAACAATTTTACAACCTTTTCTTTAGTGCGGTCTTTTTTTCGATTATGAGAATAATTTACTTTGCTTTTTTTTCAAATTTTTTCATCTTCTCAATTTAATTGTATCATATAAAACTTAAACGACACATCTTCTGATTATCCATTGGCTGCCCTAAATATATAATCACCCTTACGAAGTTCAAGTAGTTAACAATTAAGGTTTTTGCTCACTTTTTTTCACATTCTGTCCAGTCATGTATATTATCATCAATGGATAGGACATGTCAGCTAGTATTTCCATACTGACAGTACCAAATTCCCTTGGAGTGATAAACATAGTAATTACAGAGTTACTTTTAACATCCTACGTAATAAAGAAAAACATTTCATCACTAGACTGACTAGAAGCAACTGAATGAGATAGAAAAAAATCTACTTATGTACACTGTCAGACGGTTATGAGCCATCAGAGCTAAGAATACAAAAAAACTGATTGAGTTTTGACATACTCAACCAGCTATTCGATATATCGAGGTGCTATCTCAATAAAAAAAATTATCACATAACTAAAATATTAGTCAATGTTCATTTTTGTAACAAACAGACTGGTTAGGCTGTCAAATACCTACCAGTCAAGAGAGTGTCGTTAACCAGAGATGTTAACCATCTTAGTATACCGTTAATCTTTTATTCGTCAACACAAAAAAGTACTGGTCAAGTTTATGGGAGGCTTGACCAGTCATGAAAACCAGAATTGTTAGCAACAAAAACTAACATTTTTAATTATATATTTTTTCATTTACATGTCAAGTTGACAAAAAGACTGATTAAGTGATACACCACTCAATCAGCCAACCGGATTATTAAGATCAACTGCAGGAAACAGCTGATGTTTTTTATTATAATTCACTATTTCTTAGTGTCAACATAACAAATAATCATATTATCCTTTCGTTCAATCAATATTGCATAGCTTTCGTACAATCACTGAAGGTGCTGATCTTTCCGTCTTGAACCGATCCCATTCTACGTTATAATACGATGAACACGGGTTGTTAACTCCTCGCATGCAGAACCTATAAATCAATGCTCTTTTGGACGGTAATGAATGCTATAGCGGTTGTCGATTATTTCATCATGTCACTCTCTATATTTCGAAGCGTTGTTAGGTGCTATTTCCAAATTCGGCTCACCATTTATACTCTTCAATTATCATCCTAGAACCGTAAGATTCACTTCTTGCTACAATCTGATGAATTGCTCACCCGATTTATAGGACTTTTTCACAGGGCTTCAACCAACAGATTTCGCCGTTAACGTCTGATAGCTGCTGAGCGTCTTGGCACTCAGACTGGACTTTTACCATCGGGCAAATAATGTCTTGCTGAACACGCCGACAGTTATCCAATTTCAAAATTTTCATTTTTTTTAATTAAGCGGTCGCTTTTTCCTTAGTGTTTGGTGATTCAATCATTGCATTTGATACATAGCTTTTTCTATCCGTTCGTCTCACGAGCTGGATGATTGAACTTCCGTGGGTCTGTTAGTTGCTTAAACTTTATCCCTTTTGACAGATTCCTTCGTGTTGTAGTGAACAGGAGCGACTATGCTTTTCAAGCAATGTGTATTTCAACTCCCTGTAACGTTTGTTGAAACCATCCTAGGTGTAGCCTTCTTCAATTATGCAAGTCGAAGTATAATCACTCGCCCTCTCGCAGTCGTTTTTTGCCATCCAATTTAATGGAATGATCGGCTGGAAACCAAGGATATGTATCTCTTCGTAAATATCTTTCGTATCATGGCCTTTGTCAAAGACCATATAAACATCCACTAGACTAAGCAGTTTGATTTTCCGAATTAACGGAATGGCTGCACTCATATTCGCGATATGAGCAGAGACCAAAATACTGGATAAAATATACTGACTTTTCGTAGTTACAGCTAAATGTCCTTTATATCCACGCCAAAAAATTTTTTCCTTTACTGTTGACTTTGATGCCCCATGGAGGAGCGATCGGCAATTCTTTTTTAATGGGCTCTGTTGTCATAGAGAGCTGTTTTTTAACACTCGAAACAACTGGTTTATCGATATTTTGAAGTGTTGAATGGGAGTCAATAGCCGTAGCATCAATGGCGATATATCCACAAAAAAACAAACTCCTTATCCATTCGTTTGAATAAAAGACCATTCACATTGTTCAAGGTAGACTGATGGTCGCTCAACGTACGAAGAATGCAAGAAAACGTTGCTACTGATAGGCCCCAGTCTCAATATAAAGAAACTAGACTCAACTTAAAGAGCAAATCAGACTTGATGCGAGCAACCAACGTTTTCACATCTGGAATAGCTTCCAGATAAGAAATAATCAGTGCGCGAATCGCAGCCTCGTAATTGACTGAGATGGGCGCGCCAACAGCTTTTTCTTTTTGAAAGAGCCCTACTAGTAGTGGGGAAAGATCCAATGGGGAGAAAATCTCAACATATTTCTCTTCAATATCCAATTGTTCCAAAATTTCTAGATCAAATAGAGTCGGTTGTTGTATAATAGCCATAAGGAATCCCTCCTTCTGAGTACGTGTCTGGCTAGGACAACTTAAGTGTAACAGATGGGGAGGTTCCTTTTTTGTTTGCTTTGAAAACATTGATATACCAAGGGCTGATAAGTTTGAAAAAATGCAAAATGAATCATTCCTGTAATTGTAGAAAAAAGACCGCACTAAAGAAGAAGTTTTCCATCGTTTTTTGGACTATACCAAATCAAACGACTTGAAACCCGTGACTTTTTGCAAATTGAACCGCTTCCTGAATAGACAGCTTTTTATTTGGAGCAACATATTCTTGATAGTGATAAAGAGCGGGATTATATTCCTCATCTTTTTTGAGAATATGATAGATTGCCACAAGTAAACGACGAGCAATCGCAATTATTGCTTTCTTGTGACCTCTCCGTTTTTTGAGTTGTAGGTACTTGTTTCGGTGTTCTGGATTTTTTTCAGATCGCACCACAGCATTCGCTACTTCGACAAGCAAAGGTTTAAGATAGCGCCCACCTTTAGATATCCGGGTCGAATACTTTTTACCAGCACTTTCGTTATTGGCAGGAACGACTCCAGCCCAGGAACAAAGATGACCAGCAGTAGGAAATTGGTTCATATCGATACCGATTTCTGAAATTACACGTAGCGCTGTTAACGGATTTTTGAACCCAGGAACGGATTGAATCAACTCTTGTTGGTGTGCATATTCTTTGCCTAGTTTGGTAATCATCTCTTCGAGATCATTTTTGCATAAGGTGATTGCGTCATAGTGAGCTTTGATCACACGCAGTTTTTCTGCCTGTTCTTCAGATAGCTCGCCATCCATTGAGAGTTCTAACTCTTCAACAGAGGCTTTCATACGACGATGGATTAGCGAAGCAATATCAGGTTTCTCGTCAGGATTATCTAAGACACTTTGAATAATATTCTGAGCAGATTTTCCAAAAACATCGGAGACGACACTCGCAATTTGAAGATTCGACCAAGTAAGACAGTTCTGATAGCGATTCTTTTCACTGGTTTGAAGATAAGTCAATTTCATTCGATAGCGAAACAAATCCCGTAACTGACGAATTTTAGCAGGAGGAATAAAACTTCCTGCCACTAAATCATGTTTATATAAGTCAGCGATCCATTGTGCGTCTTTCTTATCTGTTTTCTTGCCACGGATAGCTTTGACATATTTAGGGTGAGCTAAACAGATGTCCATTTCGTCCTCAAGGGTGTTATAGATAGGAATCCAATACTTCCCAGTCGACTCTAAACAAACATGAAAACAAGAGTGGAATTCAAGCCATTTTTTCAACTCTTTCAACGAGTTCGTAAACGTTGAAAAGCGACGGCGTGAGTATTGAGTAATCCCTTCACTGTCAGTGATTGCGATCACAGCGATAACGAACTGTTTGTGGACATCGATGCCACAACAATTTGGGTACACGATTTTTAACATCGTGAGAAACTCCCTTCCATAGATTTTAGAAGAAGAACTGTACAGGGACTGCTTAGCTCTACACAAACGAGTCGCTTATCCAAAAATAAGTTTACGTGCTCTGGGTCACAGTTAGTTATACTTGAAAAGCCAAGCTACACATATAATTATTCAGGGTCGAAAAGTGGGTCTTCGCACTTAATCACCTCTCCGTGATTTGTAGTGTATCCAGGCTTCTTCAAGAAAATTTTACTACAAAAAAACAAGGTTCCGTTAGGAACGCAGCACCTTTTCATTCGGTGTTGTGCCTTGAGAGGAATCGCGAAAGGAATGACTATAATTATGAAATTGGCCCAATTAAACAGGAAATGTTCTTGAATTGCCCCATCTTAAACGATATCTCACTGATTCAAAAAATCGTTTAAGTTAGCTTTTTATAGCCAATTCGAATGATTCCATTATTCCCGATTTAGGTGGCTCACTCGTGTCCGACGAAATTGCTTCAAAACTCTGACATTTGCATACGATTGTTTGTGTCAAAAAAAATGTTGTGATCCCTTCTGTGGAATCCTTATCTAAAATGATCCTCACACTGAAAACCAAAGATGGACAGGCAAGAGATATGTGACACATTGGTTCTAATCATTTCTTCGTTACCTGTTCAACTTGATTGCATTTAATTGTGGGAAATAATTTTCAACTGTAATACGGTTATTAAGGTCAATTGTATAAACATTTTTTACCGATTCAAGGATGTCTTCACAACGTGGATAAAATGAGGACTTTAATGGGGGATTGCATAATACGGACATAAAAGACAGCTATTGCTAGCTGAGTAATGTGTAGGTTAAACTACTGTTTTTTCAAATTTAGCAATCTATTGGACAAATTCAAGGCTTCTTCAATCACCTGATGCATATCAAAATAACGATACATTCCCAAGCGACCTCCAAAAACTATTTGAGAATCGTTTTTAGCTAGTCGCATGTATTTATCATAGATTTTTTGATTCTTTTGATCATTCACAGGATAGAACGGTTCATCCCCTTTTTGCCATGTTTTTGGGTATTCCTTTGTAATTATTGTCTGCGATTGATTTCCCGATTCAAAATGCTTGTGTTCAATAATTCGTGTATAAGGAATATTTTTATCAATATGATTAACCACAGCATTTCCTTGATAGTTTTCACATAGTAGTTTCTCATGTACAAAATCTAGCGAACGATAATCCAGTTCACCAAAACAATAATCATAAAACTCATCAATCATCCCCGTGTAAATCACTCGATCAAATTTTTTCAGCCAAACCTTTCTGTTACTCAAAAAATCAGTCATGAGCTCTAGTTCAATATTAGGATGAGTCAACATCTTCTCAATGATTTGTGTATATCCTCCAATTGGAATCCCTTGATACAAATCATTAAAATAATTGTTATCGAAGGTAAACCGAATCGGTAATCTTTTGATGATAAAAGTGGGAAGCTCAGTACAAGGCTTTCCCCATTGTTTTTCTGTATATTCTTTTATTAGAGTTTCATAAATATCTCTCCCAACTAATGAAAGAGCCAGTTCTTCTAAATTGCTTGGTTTACGCTCCTTATAGCATAGCGTTTGTTCTGCAATTTTTTCCATCGCTTCACTAGGTGTTTGTACACCCCATAAAGAATAGAAAGTGTTCATATTAAAGGGGAGATTATATAGCTCACCTTTACTCACCGCTATTGGCGCATTTGTAAATCGATTAAAGGAAGCAAATTGATTTATATAGTCCCAGACTTTTTTATTTGATGTATGAAAAATATGGGCGCCATATTTATGCACCTGAATCCCATTGATTTCCTCTGTATAAATATTTCCTGCGATATGATTCCGCTTTTCAAGAACAGTGACCTTATGACCATTTTTAGCCATTTGCTCGGCAAAAGACGAACCAAATAACCCGCTTCCCACTACTAAATAAGATGTCATTTGAATCCCCCTTATCTAATTATCCTTCCATTTTCATCCCACATATAGAAAAGCCTTTACATTTTATGATAACTCTCTTCTTATCATGCAAAAAAAAAATTCCCAATATTGAGACGTTATAAATACAACGAAATGAACTATGAGATACTTATTTCAACACGTCAAAATCATTTTTAAAAATATTTTGAAGGGAGACATATTGAAAATATGGGAAGAAAAGAAATTCGAAAAGAATTAAAGAGAAAACAAAAAAGAACAAATAAAAGTGGCAAAAATTGGATGTATGCAACTTTAACAGCAGTTGGAGGTGTTATTGGTGTAAGTGCGACTTCAGCGAGTGCTCAAGCTGCAGAAGCAACCCCTCAAGCGAATGCCGGAATAGAAGTCGATACTGGAAAAGTATTAGCAAATAACAATACTGCTACCATTCCAGCATCATCTACAAGCAACTCAATGGCAGCGCCAACTAGTACAACTAATAGTAGTTCTACGACTGAATCCACTAGTGCTTCCTTAACTGAATCAGCTAGTACTTCTACAACAAATTCTACAAGTAGTTCTACGACTGAATCAACAAGTGATTCAACAACAGACTCTGCTAGCCTTAGCCTAAGTTCATCAACTTCTGTTAGTGAGAGCACAAGTAATGTGAATTCGGAAATTTTAAGTGATTATTGGAGTGAAAGTTCATCAGAGAGTGCTTCTACTTCGTTTAGCGAAAGCACTTCTGAAAAATCATCTGCTGCAAATAGTGAAAGTTCTAGTAACCTCAACTCTGAAATTTTGAGTGAGTATCGAAGCGAAAGTTCTTCTACTTCGATTTCTGATAGTACGAGCATGAGTACAAGTATGAGTACTTCAAATTCTACTAGTGAAAACAAATCACTAGCAACAACGAATAAAAAAGGTTCTTCGACAAATAAAACTAGTGGAACAAATACATCATCTTCAGGCGCAAATAGAGCTACCACTAGCGGAAAAACAACTTCAACCAATTCAAATACAAAAGCTGCAAGCAGCGCTGGAAAAGAGTTGCCAAAAACCGGAGAATCTAATCAACTGAGCGGTCAACTATCACTTCTAGGATTAGCAACAGTATTCTCTGCAGGAGCCTTTTTCCATCATTTAGAGAAGAAAAAAAGTTTATAACTAAAACACAAGCAAAATTATTAAAATAAAAACTATCTCAAAAATAAAACTCCCTCGATAAACTAGATTTTAAACTAATTTATTGAGGGAGTTAATTTTTTACAATATTTCTACGATTATCAACAACTTAATTGACAATAAGTACCAAAAAAATCTGTTTCACTAAATATCAAGACAGATTTTTTATTTAATAATATGAAATTTGTGTATTATTATGGCTATTACAATAAATTTTAACTTCTTGTACTAATAGGTATTCATCAAAGAGTCTAGCATTGAGGCATTAATACAATCTGGTTGATGCTTTTTAATTGATTCCTGCCCTATCCAAGTTGAAAGTTTATTGATAAATCCTTCAATTGGTTCATCACCAGAAATAGTCGAGCAATTCCAGATAGGGTAATTCCACCAGCTCAGCTTCAATAATTTTTGACAGATCCCTTCACTGAATCGATAACGAATAATTCTTGCAGGTACCCCACCAACAATTGCATAAGGAGGAACATCTTTCGTCACTACTGATCCAGCACCAACAACTGCTCCTGTTCCAATGCAAACGCCCACCTTTAACAATACATCCTGTCCAATCCAGACGTCGTTTTCGATCGTCACTTCTGTTTCATTACTTTTGTGTTGATCAAATGGTGTCTGTATAAATCCACCGGCTTGTGCTTTTCGATCAAAATCCCAAGATCGTCCATTAATTTCTCCCGGAATAGTTATCAGTGAAGTGGTGAATCGATCAAGCGGATGCTGTGCAGTCATCACCTTAACGTTTGAAGCAATCGAACAATATCTGCCGATGCTTGTGTTTGCAGAAAAAATACTTGCAGAGTAGCTGTACATTCCCATTTTCGGTAACGTCTTATCAAAGGAAGCTACAGTATATAAACAATTACTTTCCATATAAAAATCTTTATCAATCGTCAAATAATGATTGTCCGCAAGTCCTTCTTGACGAAATACTGAAAAAAAGATGGCTTGCTGCTTAAAAAGATGGCTAATTTCTAGATTGATTTTAATAACAGGCATGTTCTTATCCTCAATCAGTATAGGAATGTGTTTCAAGTGTTTTTATCGTGAGTAAATAATCCCAAAAATCTCTCTCCCATTGATCTAATGCAAGTAGATGCTCCCATAGCAATGAATGCTGTTCGAACTCAACAAAATGGCGTACTTTTATATCCTCTCTCGCCTTCTCGATTTCTAAAAATTTGAGAGGATTCGTCTTTTTGGCCCAATCAAATAACCAATGGTCGTCCTTTTGATAATTGTATTCATAGGGCAGAAAGTGAACATGTTTTTCACAAAGAATATTTAGAATCGTTTGATCTAAATAGAGGTATTCCTTCCCGTTTATCATTGCTAAAATCTCTTCAGAAGAAACTAGCTCATTAAATTTGGATACATTAAATAGAAGAAAAACTGAATTAAAGTAATTCTTCATGGTTTTGACACCAAAGTATTTCCCACTATCCTCCTTATCGCTGATTACCGAAAAGTAGAAATCACGAACTGCACCAACTGTCTTTTCTTCAGGAACAAGGTTAAAAAAGCTGGATACATCGTCATAAATAATCGTGTCATTATCTAAATATAGAATGCTCTCATAGTCATTAAAGTAAGCTGGCAGAAATAATCGCCATAATGTGACCTCAGGAAAACGAGCATTACTATAATTTTTGATTTGCTTTACCATTTCAGGAGGATACCAAATAGTAATGGAAATGACTGTTTTTCATAGAATTTAGGAATACTCTTTAGGATAAAGATTTCTTCATTTCCTAATTCACTTACAACGACAAGGATGTCCAAAGGTTCTTTCCCGTGATAATTATTTTATGATTGAAGCGATTGATACCGCTGTTAACTGAATGTGTGGGCCAATCACACAATAAACGACCGCATTTTTTCTCAACTTTCTAACCTCACAAAGTTTTGGTAAGCATTCAGTCGTTACTCTAATCAACGATTCTAAATGATCATAAATAAGCGAAACCTGCTGCTAAACCTATTTTACCTTAACAGTTAATGATGGAATGCTTACTCCCAATCTTGAGAATACGAAGAATTAATAGCAAAATTTGGCCTGAGAAAATGCATAGATACATTCAGGAACCGTCACAAAATTCCTAGCTTTTGGAAGCGGTTCCTGCTCTTCTAACATTGTTTTTGTGTCACTTCTAAGGTTTCATTTGCAATTTAACAATTGAACAACTTTCTCTAAAATAAAGATTTGACAGACTCGATGACGAAGGCGGCTGCATTGACAAAATAGCTGTATCCTTCAACCATGATCTTATAATATTTGATCCCATATGAGGAAACAAATTCCTGGGTTACTGTGAACATATTATCCTTCAACCCCATAGAAGTAACGGTTCCTGTATAAGGTGGGATAGCTGCATCCCCAGCCGTTTTTAACAAATCATAAACGTTATAATTGTTCACAAGTGAAATGGTATGATTGACATTATTTATCTTATCTAGGTAGTTTCCTAAAAAATCCAAACTGACACTCGCATATTCGTCTAGATCACTTTCTTGCGTAAAATCTGACGATGTTGGCAGTGCCTGAAAGGCATCTGAATGCAACATATATTGTTTCCCATCAATCCAAAGTACATAATATATCCTGCCATTCTTTGTTTGAATACGTTTTGTAACTGTTTGGATTGTTCCTAATAGATGAAATTGCTGCGTGGTTCCTACGACATTCACTTTCAATTTATTGTCATTGAAATTCACCAAACTCAAATTTACATTCTTGACTATTTTTAACTGCCGTTCAATATCCGTTATGCTGGTAACAGTATTATCGGCGTAATCTACATACGATCCGACAAAATTCCTCGAATCATCCTTTATATAAATATAATTCACTTCTTGCTGCTTTGAAGTAAATTTCCCACTGGTGGTACCCTCATTTTTTACTAAAGTATAACCAGGAATTATTTTCGCACTTGTTGTATATTCTTCATCAATTTCGCCAGTAAGGGAACTCTCTTCACCAATCGTAATCCCTTCAGTATCTATATAACGACTAATAACTGGTTGCGCTATCACTTCCTCTATCGGTTTATACCCATAACTAATACCATCAGAAAGCGTCCCACCGGAAATATATATTTCAGAACCAATCATTCGTGGCATAAAATATGGTGCTGTCCATACTAAAGCAAATTCTTCGGCAACATAACCTTCTACTTTAGGTGGCGCAGGTATCGTGTACATCGTTCCGTTTAAAATTGGATTTGGATCAACCTCAGGTAATGTCTCCTTTATCTCATCCGGTAACCCTCGATAGGATATTTTCACATTGTATAGTTGAGGCTCATAATTATAGCGAAGGTATTTTTGCGTTTCCTTAAAATATGAAGGTCCTTTGAAAATTTCATCACAAATTCTATCACCAGGGGAATAAATTTCTCCTCTAAAGGTGATATTTACAAATTTCCAGCCTGTCTCAAAAATATAGGGTTCGCCCAATTCAATATAACCTTGAGTTGTATTTATCTCGGACTTCCCTCCACTCCAAAATAGAATATCATCATTGTAAGAAAATCCTCTATTATTGATCGTATCCCACCAAAAATATTCATTCCAGGTTTCAGCCATCATATCTGATTTCGGTTCTTTTTCCTTTTTCTGATCATCCTTTATTGGCGGTGCTTCTTCACTACTTGAAGTAGGAGCTTCTATAGCTTGTGCGGAAACAGCAGTGGTTTCTTCCGTTTCATTAACTGTATCAGTGGTCGCTTCGCTGGTGATTTCGGCCTCATTGCTCGTATTTTCTACGGACTCCTTTGATTCGATTTCAATTGTACTAGCACAATTGGACCATTAAAAATGACAAAACTCATTATCACAGCTAAGATCTTTACAGCATATTCTTTTTTATACTTCATTCAATTCACTCCTTAAATCTGATTAATCCTACTGTTAAAAATAGTAAGTACAATACTTCCTAATAAACGTAAGCGTCAGATAGGTTCTTTCCAATCTTATGTTGATGATCTTCGCCAGACTTCAGTGTGAAGTATTTTAGCACGTAAGAATTGAAAATTTTCTCTTCCATAGCTTTGTCGTTTTATCGCTTTAATTTTGTTATTGCATCCTTCAATCAGACTCGTATGATAAGGTGTCTCAATAGCAACTTTTACAGCATCTAAATCCAACTCTATTCCATTGATGAACGAGTCTAATTCTGTATGAACGTTCTTCGAACGATTTAATGTTAGCCATTTCGTCAATCTTTTTAGAGCATTTTTTTTCATTTTAAAAAGATCTCTAAATGTCCAAACGAGTTGATAAACAAACGCATAGATAGAATATTCCTTCTTCAATAAGATCAATCTTTCATCATCTAACACGGGGACTTTACTGATTGGATAAAACAATGATTGAATTAACCATTTACGTTCAATGACATCAATTGGTTTTCCTGAATATTTCTCTTTTACATCTTGATGAATTCTTCTTTGTTTAGCCATAAATCCACGAATGGCATCAACGGTGCCTGTGTAACCTTGTTCTTGCAAATAGGCATGAATTTTGGCGTAGGTCCAGTTTTTTCCCGCAATTCTAAGACTTTTTGTCGATAAGGACCTAATTTACCTGGGAAAAAATTATCATAACAGGGATCTTTAGGATTAAATTTCTGATCCAAATATCTTTTAATCGTTGCTGGAGTATGGCCGGTAATTTCTGAGATGCGTGAAACGGGAAGCCCTTTTTCAAAAAGACTTCTCACTTCTTCAACAGCCTTACGCTTGTTTTCTGTCGCTTCTTCGTGTTTTCTGGCACTTTGAATTTTTTTCTCAGGAGGAATATCCTCTGTTTTCATCTTTAGATAGTTTTGAATCGTCTTGAGTGTAATTCCGGTTCGCATTCTGATTTTCAATTGCGTCATTTTTTCTACTTGTGATAATTGTCGGACATATAAAATCTTTTCTCGACGAGAAGCATAGAGGAAAAAACGCTCGACAGTTTCCTCCTCTTTTTCCTTGAGAGGGATAACGACTCGGCTAGGTAAATCTCGATAAAGAATTTTTTTACCTATTTCGATTAAACGACTGATTAAATGAAATCGATCAGATACTTGGAGTGATTGAGGATGTGCATCTTTAATCGCATTCGCATAACTTCTTGAGCCATCCCTAGCAATAATCTCAAGCTGTGGAAATTGCTTAAGTCAACTAGAAACCTCTTTTGTTTCTCGAGATTCCAGCAAATCAATAATTTCCCCGGTTTCAAAATCGACGAGAGCGCTCGCATAACGATATCTCTTTTTTAAAGCAAAATCATCAATACAAACCTTTTTTACTTGATCACCTATTATAATTGGCTTTTTTTTAGATAGTTACAGATACTGCTTTTTTTCGTTTCTATTCCCAAATCTTTCAAATGCCTAACTGCATCCAAGCTACTTTGGGTAAGTGACATCTTCTCGATTTCTTGTAAAAGTCGCTTAGACTTTTGAGCATGAGAAGCGACAAAAGAGTATCGTTCGGAAAAAGTCCGAACAGAGCATTGTTCATTTTTGCATAAAAACCGCTGGATTGATAGATGGATAAAGAGGGTTAATCCTTGAATAGGTAAATCTTGGAATCTGTGCTTATAAGTTCCATTTTTTGAAGACGAAATGGTGTGACAGTTGGGACATTTTGCTTGAGAAGAGTTTACTATCGATTGGATAACAATCGAATTTTCTGTTATCTCGTGGGAACAATAGACGAAGCGCTCATCCATAATTTTGAGTAAATTTTCCATTTGATCACTCCTCGCTGGTTAGTTCCAGTATAACTCTTTCAACATAAGATTGGAAAGAACCTATCTGACGCTTACAATACAATGTAAGCGTCAGATAATAAGGCGTCTCGTTTTCTCCTTCGCCGACTGCTAAACTTACTATATCAACTACAGGAGGTGTTCCAAATGGAGAAAAAAGAGATTGTGCCCATTCAGATCGTGGATCGAAATCCACCAATGGCACCCACTGCTCCCGC
>NZ_JAHLOS010000045.1 GCF_018917525.1 Enterococcus raffinosus
CAACTCGTCAAACAATCGAAGAGACTTTTTCCTGAAATCAACTGTGTTGTCGCTGATGCTGGGTATAAGACACCTAAGTTTGTTCACTTTTTGACTCATTTGAACCTTCGACCTTGTTTACCTTATTCAAGACTCAAAGGGAAGAAGGGCCTGTTGTCAAAAAACGAGTTTCTCTACGACGAGTATTTTGATTGTTATATTTGTCCACAGGATCAAATGCTCGCTTTTTCAACGGTCACACGAGACGGGTATCGTGAATACAAATCGAATCCAAAAGAGTGTGTGCACTGCCCTCTGCTAAAAACATGTACGAAAAGTAAAAATCACCAACGAGTCATCACGAGACATGTTTGGGGAGATCTGATGGATGAAGCGGAACATCTTCGCCTAACGGATCTGAATAAATCAATTTACAAAAAACGAAAACAAACGATTGAACGAATATTTGCGGATGCAAAAGAAAAGCATGGGATGCGTTGGACCAAGTATCGAGGCTTGGAAAAAGTCGCGACGCATACGATGCTGGTGTTTGCTGCAATGAATTTAAAGAAATTAGCCACTTGGCTATGGAAAGGCAAGGAGCCTTTATTTTTTTGTCCTGAATGTCGAAAGAAATCAGATAAAAAGACGTCCCAAACTCAAATTACGAGTTCGAGACGTCTTTTGTCTACAGTCTGACGTCTGACTTAGTCAGACGTTTTTTCATCTAGTGTCATTATTAATTCATTTCCATCATCATAAACATACATAACTTTAGGAAATTCGATCTCTTCGTAAGCCTCGACATAAGGTGCGGTGATCCCATCTGAAAAGTAAGGGTCACTTTGGGAATAAACGACACTTAAAGTACGAGCGATTTTGTTTTTAAAAAAGTGAAAACGTTGTGGTGAAGTAAGCGGCAATCCCTTCATCGGACGCATAAAAATCATATGCCATATTTCCTGCTGCATATGTTCAGGAACAATATCAAAAGAAACCTCGCTTCGTCGTGGTTTTGTTGGTTCAAACATTTTTCTCAACCCTCTCTTAACTTTATCATATCAGGTTTTATTAAGAAAAAAAGGAAAAGCAATCAAATTCTTACAAATTAGTTCGTTGAAACAGTTTTTTTAGGTTAAAAATGATAAGGTGAAAGGGAATAGATAAAGATTTTTTAACCGATAAAAATAAGTCTTAATTAACAAATGAACGAGGGTGAAAAAGATGCGTTATGGAATATTTTTTAATCCGAATGCAGGAAATGGGAATGCTGAAAAATTAGCAAAAAAAATGCGAGACAAATTTGAGCAGGCAGGACACTCGGGGGAATTTTTGACCGCCCCTGATCCTGAAAAGGCAGTTGAAACAGTGAAAGATGCCATTGAAGAGTATGACGGGATTGTGGCAATCGGCGGAGATGTTTCCCTGAACATCGTAGGGACAGCGTTTATTCAAGCAGGGAAAGCCTTGCCGTTGGGAATCATTCCTGGGGGAACAGTCAACAATTTTGCCAAGCGTTGGCATCTACCAATGGATGAAGAGGAAGCGATGGATGTAATTATTGCAGGCCATTTGCGTAAAGTTGGGATCGCAGCTTGCCAGGATCGTCAGAAAGCAGTCATCAGCTCCTTTACTTTCGGGTCCTTCGCGGATATCTCCAATGAAGTCCGACAGAGCGAAAAAAAGAAATTCGGTTTGATCGTTTATCCCTTAAAGGCTTTGAAGCAGATTGGTAAAGATATGTCTTATCCGGTGGAAATCAAGGCAGATAATTTTCATGAGAAATTGAAGGTCTGGTTTTCTTTAGCGACGACTACCCATTCAATTGGTGGAAGAACTTATGTGGATTCAGATTATGATGAACTTCATGTTAGCATTTTGCACAATATGCGTTTTCGTAAATTACTTCAGCTTATCCGCCTCGTCTTTACGGGCCGCCTGAAAGATTCAGATACAATGACGTATTTAGAAACCAGCACGTTAGAATTGACTCCTTTAACGGATAAAAAGATTTATTCTCGGATCGATGGCGATAAAGGTCCGGCTTTACCATTAACAGTGGAATTTTTGGCAGATTTTGTGCCGCTTTACGTACCAGAAAATAAAGAGTAAAAGATAGGGGGCTTTGTAAATGGATAAAAATATGGAAACATTATTAGCTAATGCCGATACATTCACACTGATCACGATCGATAATCGCGGTTTTCCGCATGCAATTGCTGTTTCACCGCCACTTGAACGGAATGGCTTTTACTATTTCAAGTTCTATGTCAATGGTGATGGACGAACTGCGGAGAATATCCGACACAATCGTACCGGCAGTCTCTTTTGTTTTGACAAAAACAAACATGAGAGCATTGCGTTGAAGGGTTATCTGTTTGTTGAGGAGTTAGTGGAGTATAAAAAATTAGCTGCACAATTGAACGAGTTTCAAAAAGATTTGAATTATGAGCATCCAGTAATTGCCGTTTTTGAGACCTTGAGTGTCAAACATTATGAAAACATGCATGGTGAATTTCTAGATGTACCTGAGCAGTAAAAAAAGTCTCTCCCGCCAACTAGGTTGTGGGAGAGGCTTTTTTTGCTTAATCGACCTTAGCCGCAATTGTACCAGCAGCTTTAGCTTTTTTAATGATTATCGTGAGGATAACAGAGAATATAATACAACCAATCCCCATGGCAATCGCATACATGAACATCATGTTGAAACCTGCTTTACCAGGATTTGCATCTAACCAACCACCGATCATGGTGTACATGAATACGTCCGGTAGATAACCCAAACAAGAAACAATTCCAGAAACTCGACCGGTTAATTCAACTGGGAAACCAGCGTCATCAATAATTGCGAAATACTGGCTGCGGACTACGTAGATCAAGAATAGTCCAAAGATGAAGTTTGCAATGATTGCGGTCAACAGACCGGCGCTGTCTGGTAATATCAGGAACCCAGCAAAGCAAAGCGTCAGTAAACCTGCACCACCAATAATCACACGTATTCGAGACCCCATCTTATCGGCAATGATACCACCGATAATACCTCCCGCTGCTTGTACTAAATAACGTATGCCGCCAAGAGTTGTGCCTCCTGCTACAGATAAACCATAGACATTGATGGCATACGTGTTAATGTAGCCTAAAATGCCATAAATACTGTATGCAAAGAAAACAATGGCAACCAGAACCCAGGTACGTGGCATTTTCAAAGTTTTAAACATGCCGATAATGATTTTAGAAAGTGGTTCTGTATGTGTCTCTGCTGCAGTGTCTTCAATAACAAACCAATTTAAAATACCGATAATAAAAACAGTGATTGCACAGACACGAATCGCCCAAGTTGTTCCTAAAATTTCATTTGAAAAACGACTGTAAACCGCGGTCATACCAAATACTAATAGAGCATTTAACAGCCCGCGTAATCCTTCCTGCCAGCCAAATAAGCGTCCTTGTTCAGAACTATCGCCCAACATACGTGTGGCTTTGATTGCTGCTGACCAATAGGTGATGATCGTGGAAATTCCCATCAAAACGAAAATGATCCGGCTAATCTGGAAGCCTGGAAAAGTCGAGAACCACCACCCCAAAACACCTGTAACCAAGAATGAAACGGTCAGTAATTTTCGAGCCGAAAATTTGTCTGCCACGACGCCACCGACAAAGTAAGAAAATGTTGCCATTGTAGCATAACCTGACGAGAGCATCCCCATTTGTGCATTGGTCAAATCCATCGCTTTTTGGATCGGCACATAAAAGGTTTCCCGAATGTAAGGAAGCTGAAAGATAATTCCAGCACCTGCTGAAAGTAGTAACAACGTTCCCCATTTTTTAACTGCTTGCTTGTTCATATAACACCCTCCTGCTTGTGAATTGTTCTGTAAAAAAACGCAAAAAAGAAGCAACGCTTAAATAAGCGTTACTTCTCTCTGGTCTCCAGTAACACCCAAAGTATAGAATTTTATGAAAGCGATGTCAACGTTTTTTAAAATAAAAAAATTTCAGTGGGTGATTATCGATTGAAATTTTATTCGTATAAAGCCTAGATAATGCTGATTTTTCAAGGTATTTTCTCCGTCTAATTTTTATTATAGGATTGACGAAACTAGTGTTATCCATTAGACTGTGAAAATACAGAGATTTGAAAAGAAACGAGCCTGAAAAGATAAAAAGTTATTCTATACAATATGCATAGCTTTCATTATGAATTCTTTTAAATAAGTTTGTGAGATAATTTTTGATGAAAGCGTATTAAATTACTTGATGGGGATAAGGATGCACATGAAAAGAAAAATTATTCAGATGATGGAGGACAATCCATTGATTGCTGCCATCAATAGTAAACGCAGTTTTGAAAAGGCCTTAACCTGTGAGAGTGATATTATCTTTGTCTTGTATGGAGATGTTTGCAGCATTGTTGACATTGTTGATCGCTTGAAGCAGGCTGGCAAAATCGTCATGGTAGATGTTGATTTGATCGATGGATTAGCTACGAAGGAGACGGCCGTCGATTACTTGAAACGAGCGACTAAAACGGATGGGATTATCAGTTCAAAATCAATCTTACTAAGAGCTGCGAATGCCCGAGGGTTGTTTACCATTCATCGCTTCTTTTTGATTGATTCAAAATCCTATCATAATTTACCGAAGCAACTAGGAACCTCAAAGGCAGATGTAGTGGAGGTTTTACCTGGGGCGATGCCAAAAGTTTTATCTTGGGTGCAAGATGTTGTGGATGTACCGATCATCGCTAGCGGTTTAGTATGCGATAAGGAATTAGTGATGACGGCCTTACAAGCAGGAGCTGTAGCGATTTCAACAACCAACATGGATGTTTGGGAAATATAAAAAATTTAAAACGGTAGTTGATGCTAAGAGGACAGAGAAAAGCGGACACCAGCTTATTTGGTGTTCGCTTTTTTGTTTTGGATTATTACTAATGGAGGGATACAAATGGAAATTACAGAATTCAGTATGGATTTTTTCTCATTAGCAGGAAAAGTAGCTATTGTAACAGGTGGAAATACAGGAATCGGACGAGCGTTCTCACTGGCTCTGGCAAAATGCGGAGCAAACATTCTTGTTCCAAGTTTAATCGATGATGATGGAACGACACAAAAAATTATTGAAGAGACAGGTTCCTGTTATGTTTTTATGGAAGTTGATTTGACAGAAGAAGAGGTACCTCAGCAGGTCATCGAGCATTGTGTCGAAGTTTTCGGCACGGTAGATGTTCTAGTAAATTGCGCAGGCCTCTATTTCTCAGACGATATACTCAGGTTTGACCGCTCAAAATGGGATCCAATGATTCAATTGAATTTGACCGCGGCCTTTGAGATGTCTCATGAAGCAGCGAAGGTAATGATTCCGCAAAAAAGCGGCAAAATCATTAATATCTGTTCATTGTTTTCGTTTTTGGGCGGCCAGCAATCCCCAGCGAATGTTGCAGCTAAGCACGGTTTAGTTGGTTTGACTAAAGCTTATTGTGATGAACTTGCTGGCTATAATATCCAAGTCAATGGGATTGCTCCAGGATATTTGGCAACTGATATGACGAAAAAAGATCGTGAAGATCCGGAAATGAATCGACAGGTTTTGGATCATGTTCCGGCCAATTGCTGGGGGAGTCCAGCAGATTTGATGGGAGCATTAGTCTATTTAGCAAGTTCTGCCTCAAATTTTGTTAATGGACATATTTTGCCTGTGGATGGCGGCTATTTGGTACGTTAAATTCTAGTATTGCGACGAGCAATTTTCGTCGCAATGTATTACATAATGGATGGAGGAATCATTGCTATGATCGAATTCGAACAAGTAGAAAAAAGGTATGGAGAAGATGCGATTGCTGTCCATCCTTTTGATTTGACGATCGAAGATAATCAATTTATCTGCGTTATTGGTACTAGTGGGAGTGGAAAAACGACATTGGTGCGAATGATTAATCGAATGATTGAACCGTCAAAAGGCAGTATCAGGATTAACGGACAAGATGTCACAAAATTAAACGAAGACGAATTGCGGCGGAAAATTGGGTATGTGATTCAAAATAACGGACTATTTCCCCACATGACAATTCGAGAAAATATCATGATTGTACCGAAGCTGCTGAAGTGGAGTGATGAAAAAAAATCGGGAATCGCTGAACGATTGATTCAACGGGTTGATTTACCGTTGGATTATTTGGAGCGTAAACCGAAAAATCTTTCAGGCGGTCAGCAGCAACGGATCGGTGTCATTCGGGCGTTAGCAGCTAGTCAAGATATTATTTTGATGGACGAGCCTTTTGGTGCGTTAGATCCCATCACTCGTGATGCACTTCAGGAGATGATCAAAGGCTTACAGCAGGAGATGGAGAAGACAATTGTTTTTGTGACGCATGATATGGATGAGGCGATCAAGTTGGCAGACAAGATCATCATTATGGATCATGGAGAAATTGTTCAGTACGACACTGTTGAAACGATCTTAGAGTATCCGGCCAACGATTTTGTGGAAGAATTGATTGGTAAACGAAAACGTAATAGTTATTACAACAATGAAATGACGGTTTCAGATCTGATGGTGGATCGTGTGCAAGCAATTTCTATTAGCAAATCAATCACTGACGCAATTCGGCAGATGTCGGAGAATAAAGTTGATACACTGCTGGTAGTGGATGATCAGTACTGCTTAAAAGGGTTTGTTGATATTAATTTTATTGAGCGGAATATCTCCAAACTGAAACCAAACACCTCTGTTTTCGAGATAATGGAAACAGACACGGCTAGTGTAAATCAAAAGGAACGAGTAGCTGATGTGATTGGCCCATTAATCAATCATACGTATAAGTATTTGCCAGTGGTGGATGGGGAGGATCATCTTGTGGGAATCGTAACCCGATCGTCCTTGGTCTCGCTCGTACAGGAACAATTGCAATAGGAGGTGATTACGTGAATTTTTGGTCTGAATACGGCGGTGAAATCTTAATGAAACTTTGGGAGCACTTTTATTTGTCCTTTTTGGCAATTTTCTTGGGTATTCTTGTTGCCGTTCCTCTAGGAGCAGCGCTAACTCGTTTAAAAAGGGGTTCTGAAACCGTCATAAAAGTAGTGGGTGTGTTCCAAACAATCCCGTCATTGGCGTTACTGTCAATTATGATTCCTTTTTTTGGAATTGGCAAAATTCCAGCAGTGATCGCTTTATTTTTGTATTCCCTTTTGCCGATCCTGCGAAATACTTATGTCGGGATAAAATCAGTTGATGCAACTTATCTGGATGCTGCTAAAGGAATGGGCATGTCGCAAATGCAGCGTCTTTTACAAATCGAACTGCCCTTAGCGATGGGTGTTATCATGGCAGGGATTCGCGTGTCGACAGTCTATGTGATCTCTTGGACGACTTTAGCTGCATATATAGGCGCTGGCGGATTAGGTGATTATATTTTTAATGGTTTGAATCTTTATCGAATAGATTTAGTGTTGATGGGGACAATTCCAATCACGCTTCTGGCCTTACTTTCTGACGCACTATTGAAACACTCTGAACAAAAACTAACGATGGATCGAGGGTGAGTCGATGAAAAAGCGAATAGTTCTTTTGTCAGCAATGCTTTTGCTTTTTGGAAGCTTTATTGTGAGTAATTATTCCGCCAAAGATGACACACTTACGGTGGCTGGTGGAGTAACTTCAGAGTCGCAGATTTTAGGCAATATTGTAGTGGAATTGCTGAAGCACTCGACTGACCACAATATTGTTTATCTGAATAATTTAGGTTCAGCCAATTTAATGCATGAAGCAATGTTGCGAGGCGATTTAGATATTGCACCGACTCGTTATACTGGAACAGATCTGATTGGAACTCTTGGGTTGCCTACGGAAAAGGACCCAGATAAAGCCTTGAAAATTGTTCAACGAGAATTCGATCAACGATTTGGTTTTGACTGGTTCCCAAGTTACGGTTTTTCTAATCAATTCACGTTTATGGTAACGCAAGAAACGGCGAAGAAATATGGTTTAAAAAAAGTCAGTGATTTAAAAAAATGCGCAAGTAAAATGCGGTTAGGCTCCGACCAAACCTGGTATAAACGAGAAGGCGATGGTTATAAGGGCTACACGGAAGCCTATGATACGAAATTTCAACGAGTTTATCCAATGCAGGTGGGCTTGCTTTATGATGCTTTAGTTGCTAATGAGTTGGATGTGATTTTAGGCTATTCGACCGATGGAAGGGTTGGTAGTTATGACCTTGTGATGCTGGAAGACGATCTGAAATTTTTCCCACCTTATACTGCGAGTGTCGTCGTTTCGGGAGAGACGTTAAAAGAATATCCAGAACTCAAACCGATCTTGTTGAAATTACAGGACACGATTGATACCGAAACGATGCAGCGGCTGAATTACGAATCAGATAATGAATTGTTAGAGCCGAAGATTATCGCACGTCGCTTTTTGGAGAAGCATAACTTTTTTGAGGAGGGGAGCTAATGTTTGACAATTTGTTGACCTATTTAAGTGAAAATTCTTCATACCTAATCACACAATTCGGTGTTCACGTTTATATCTCAGTGATCGGTGTTGTGTTGACCTTCTTGATTGGGTTTCCTTTAGGAATTTTATTGTCTGAACGGCCAAAAATTTCAGATATCGTAATCGGAATTATCAATGTGATCCAAACAATTCCTTCAATTGCGATGCTGACTATGTTATTGATCTTGATGGGGTTGGGACAAAATACGGTAGTGGCAACAGTTGTCTTGTATTCACTATTACCAATCGTGAAAAATACTTATGTTGGATTGGTTAATGTCGATCCAATGTATATCGATAGTGCCAAAGGGATCGGGATGAATCGCTATCAAATCTTGTATATGATCAAAATTCCCTTGGCCATGCCAGTGATTTTGGCCGGTGTGCGCAATGCGTTGGTAATCTCAGTCGGAATCACTACGATCGGCTCATTTGTCGGCGCAGGCGGCGTTGGCGATGTGATCTTGCGTGGTATCGCGATTACGGATGGCGGACCAATTATTATTGTCGGTGCTGTTTTATGTGCTTTTATCGCTATAATGATGGATTGGCTGTTTGATTGGATGATGAAATAAAAGAAGAAGCTGACCTAAAAATCTTTTAGACTTTTGGGTCAGCTTCTATTCACGAATAAACGGCGACGCATAAGTAGCGACCGCGGAAATAAGCCGGAAATTCACAAAAATTTGGAAAGCTTCGAGTAGGTACCATTTAACATCAATTCCTACGTCACTGTGTTTCTTGGCAATTTTCGGCATTTCCTTCTAATTTCTTGATGCTGAACACTTATGAGTCAGCCTTTTCTTTGCTTATGCTTAACTTTCGAACGACTTCCTCGATGAACATCAATAGAATTGTCCGCGTCTTTTCATGAGATTTCAGTTGTTCGTCTTGGTGTGACTTGGTTAAAAAGATAATCTCGCTGGCATCTAAAGATAAATTTGTATTCATTTCTTCCATCACCAGTAAGGATTTTGCATGGTGCTTTTTGGCTTCCTCAAATAAGGGATCAAAGCTGGCGAATTTTCCAGCGACTGAAAAGATCAGCAGTAGAGAATTTTCTGTCAATAAATCTGGAATTAATGAAGGCTGACTGACGCGAATGACATTTTTGTTTAAGGTGAAATTGAGCTTGTATTCAAAGTATTCCATACAGAAATTTGTTGGACCGTAGCCAAAAAGTAAGATTTTTTCTGATTGTTGGATGAGATCGACTAGATAGTCGACTGACGATTCATCGAAGTTCTCCATGAAATTTTGAATGCGAGCAAACTCGCTATTCAATTTCTTCTGTTTGATTAACTCTTTGCCGGTCAGAAAACGAAAATATTCTTTATAGCCGGAAAAGCCCATTTTTTTCACCAGCTTGGAAATCTTCGAAGGGGAAACATTCGTCAATTTCGCCGCCTCAGTAATCGTCAAATTTGGCTGATGCTGACTTTCTTCTATCAGTTGGTTATGGATTTTTATTTCTAGATCGTTTAAACGATCCAATTGAATTTTCATACTGATTGGCTCCTTTGTCTCTATGTCTTGACAATAGAATAGCATAATCAAATTGAATAAAGCAACTATAATATGGAAAATTTTCCATATATACCTAAAAAAACAAATAAATATAGAAAATCTAATCAAATTTTAATGTAAAAAGGTTTTTCGCCCTTTATACTGAACTCAGGAAAAGCGCTTTCTAAAAAAGGATGAATGGAGTTAATTGAATGAATTCTGAAACATTGGTGAAAGAAGCAATCATTAAAGACATAAAAAATATTGTTTCTGACAAACAAGTTGTCACAGATCACGAGACTTTGTACGATGCTGCCTCTGACCGCTATCGTAAGTATATGAAAGCGAAAGGTGTTTTAGATAATCCGCTGCCGACTGCAGTCGTTTATCCAAACAATGTCGAAGAAGTTAAAGATTTATTGATGTATTGTAACGAGAACGATATCAATGTGATTCCGCGAAGTGGACAAACTGCGACTGAAGGCGGTTTAGAAAACTGGAAGGACTTGGCGTTAGTAATCGACGGTTCTCACATGAATAAGATCCTGAAGATTGATCCTTATAACATGCAAGCGACTGTTCAAGCAGGTGTGCCGTTGCAGGCGTTGGAAGATGAGCTGAGAAAAATCGGCTATACGACAGGTCATTCACCGCAATCAAAACCAATCGCACAATATGGCGGGTTAGTCGCAACACGTTCAATCGGACAGTTTTCAACTTTGTACGGTGGGATTGAAGATATGGTCGTGGGGCTTGAATGTGTCTTCCCGAATGGTCACGTTTCTCGCATAAAAAATATTTCTCGTCGTGCAGGCGGTCCAGACATTCGGCACATCGTGATTGGGAATGAAGGAACGCTTTGCTACATCACAGAAGTTACGGTGAAAATCTTTAAATATTATCCAGATAATAATAAATTTTATGGTTATCTAGTAAACGATGTAGAAGATGGTGTAAAAGTGCTTCGTGAAGTAATGGTCAATGGCTATCGTCCATCGGTTGCTCGGACCTATTCACCAGAAGATGCGCGTCAGCATTTCTATCATTTCTATGAAGGGAAATGCGTCCTGATTTTTATGGCAGAAGGACCTGCAGGGATTGTCGAGGCGACTGGTAAAGGAATCGAAGAAGCGGTAGAAAAATTCAAAGACGGCATCGTCAAGCAGGTAGATTCTCAATTGATCGAAAACTGGTTTAATCAATTAAATTGGACACAACAAACGATTGACGATGAGATCCAAGGCATGATCGACAACGACAAGCACGACGGCTACACCACCGAAGTTTCCGCAGATTGGGAAACAATTACGAAAATCTACAACAACGTTATTGATAGAATTCGCAACGAATTTCCGCGTGCGAATGATTTAACTATGTTGGGCGGACACTCTTCTCATAGTTATTTGAACGGAACGAATATGTACTTTGTTTACAACTACGAGATTAACTGTGAACCAGAGGATGAAATGAAGATCTACCATCATCCGATTCAAGCGATCATCGTGGAAGAAACGTTGAAACTAGGCGGTTCAATGTGTCACCATCACGGGATAGGGAAATATCGAAATGAATGGACAAAAGAAGAACATCAATCGGCATACTATATGCTAGAAACCTTGAAGGAAGCATTCGATCCAAAAGGTGTCATGAGCTTCGGAAATATCTATCCAGTTCAAGAAGGTTATAAGTATCAAAAATAAGTAAGTGATTCATTCAAGGGCGACCATTCGCCCTTGAATGAAAGGAAAAGGATGACTGTTCTACTTTTAGCAATGTTTAAAGCACAAAGCACGCTAAAAAATGCATTAAGCCAACCGAAATAATTGGAGGGTTTAGCAGAATGATATACGGCGTGAGAAAGAGACTAATTTTTCGGAAAAAATGAAACCATTAAAATGAACGAGGATGTCAGTTCTACTTTTGCAGTATATGCAGCCCAAAGAGTGCTAAAAATCTATGTTAAGCCAAACGAAACAGTCGAATAATTTAGCAGAATGATATACGGCGTGAAAAACAGACTTATTTTTCTGCAGGAAAAATAAATCCATTAAAATGAACGAGGATGTCAGTTCTGCTTTTGCAGTATATGCAGCCCAAAGAGTGCTAAAAATCTATGTTAAGCCAAACGAAACAATCGAATAGTTTAGCAGAATGATATACGGCGTGAAAATCAGACTTATTTTTCTGGAGGAAAAATAAACCCATTAAAATGAACAAGGAGAGGTTGGATGAAAATCATTTGTTTAGTCAAATTTGTCCCGGATACGGAGAAGTTTGAATACGATTATGAAACGGATAAAATCAATCGTGAGACTTCTCGGATGATTCTAAATCCAGATGATAAAAATGCACTGGCTTGGGCCATGAAGCAGAAAAAGCAAGATCCCTCCAGTTATATTGAAGTCGTTTCGATGGGGCCATTGAAAATGGAAGAGGAGATGAAGGACTTTGTCCGGCTAGGTGCTGACAGAGCCGTTCTGATCAGTGATCGGCGGTTTGCCGGGAGCGATTCGCTGGCGACCAGCCGGATCATTTCTAGTTATTTGGCTTCAAAGGAGTACGATGTATTGCTCACCGGCACACATACCTTAGATGGCGGAACCGGACATATTGGCTCGCAAATCGCGGAAACGTTGGGATTGAACCAATTTTCCAATATCATCGCTATCAAAGAAGTGAATCAAGAATTTTCGATCGTAGAGGCCTTGCAGGAGGAAAAAACCTATCGATTGAAAATTCAAAATCCCAGTGTGTTGAGTGTGATGCATCAAATGAATTTGCGTTTAGGGTTTGTACGTTATGAAAATATCGGGAGAAATGTGGATCACCAATTTGCATTGGTAGACAATGAAGTCTTGCAGCTGTCGGCAGAGCAGATTGGCGGCAAGGGCTCGCCAACGAAGGTCAGAAAAAATATCGTCGTAAAACGCGAGCAGGTGGAACATAAGATAGTGAAGGTCGACGACGAAGGTATCGATGAAGTGGTTTGTTTTCTAAAAGAAAAGGGGTACTTATAATGTTTAAAGGACTCATTTTGATCGATAACGAAAATATAAATTACTCATTGGACTTGATTGATGTGGTGAGACGTTTGGCCGGCAATGAAGAAGCGTTTATTTATGGTTTAGGAATCAATTTGTCTGAAAAAGTGAAGGGACTTGATGCGGTGATTAGCGTTGAGGCACCAGCTATCCAAATGAGGGATAGTCGCGTATTGACGGATATTATCCAGCAAGTTCATGAAGAATTTCAATTTGACAGCATCATTATTTTAGTAACGGATTTTGGCCGAATGGTGGCACCACGTTTGGCGATGCGGCTTGAAGTAGGATTAGTGGCTGATATTACCGATATCGATGTCGACAAACGTGGGAAGAAATTGATTCGACCAGCTTTTTCAGGCAATATCATGGCAAGTATTGTCTGTGAATCATCACCGATCATGGCTAGTGTCCATCCGAATGTTTTCCATGCGGAGGACTTGAGTACAGAACCAGAGATTATCAAATTTATACCGGCGGAATTGAAAGCGTCAACAATTGAGGTGCTTGAAATTACTGAAAGCGAGCAGACAGTGGCTGATATTCGCGAGGCCGATGTGATTGTTTCGGCGGGTGGCGGATTTAACCAGCCAATTGATCAATTGCAGGATTTAGCGGAGGAATTGACCGGTGTTATCGCAGTATCGAAGCAGCTCGTGGATCGAAAAAAAGCGCCGCGAGAAATTCAAGTCGGGCAATCCGGTAAGACTGTTAGTCCTGATCTCTATATCGCTTTAGGGATTTATGGATCAACGCAGCATATTGAGGGTTTAAAAAATGTGAAAGAGATTATTTCGGTGAATACGGATCTTGGTGCACCGATGAATTATTTAGCCAGCCTCGTCGTACATGGCGATGCGGCAGAATTTGCAAGGAAACTAAGTACCAAACTTAAGGAATAACCCCAAATGGGTGAAAAAACAAAAATAAATGGAAAAGAAGGTAAAAGAATGGAAATCAAAGACTTTAAGATGGACATGTTTCATATCAAAGGAAAAAATGCGATCGTAACCGGAGGTAACACTGGACTAGGCCAAGCATTCTCATTGGCATTGGCAGAAGCAGGCGCAAATATCTTTATGCCATCGATCATGCCGGATGATCCAGAATTCAATGCGGTCTTAGCTGAACGCGGCGCGAAAACGGCATATATGGAAGCGGATATTACGAAAGATGGCGTGTGCCAAGAAGTCGTTGAAAAATGTGTAGCTGAATTTGGTTCGGTGGATATTTTAGTAAACTGTGCCGGCATTTGTCCGTGTGATGACGTGGTGAGCTATGGTCGTGACAAATGGGACCCAACCATTAATATCAATTTAACAGCCGCTTTTGACATGAGTCATGAAGCAGCCAAAGTAATGATTCCACAAAAGAGTGGAAAAATTATCAATATCTGTTCTATGTTCTCTTTCTTAGGTGGACAGTGGGCACCAGCTTATGCAGCATCTAAACACGGTTTGGCTGGTTTGACGAAAGCTTACTGTGATGAATTAGCACAATACAATATTCAAGTAAATGGTATCGCACCAGGGTACTTCAAGACACATGCGGCAAAAGCATCGATCGAAGACCCAGAACGCAGTAAATGGATCGTGGATCACACACCAGAAGGTCGGTGGGGAGATGTGGCAGACTTGATGGGTGCAACAGCATTCTTAGCATCGGAAGCGTCACATTTTGTTAACGGACATATCTTGGCCGTTGATGGCGGATTCTTAGTACGATAGTTTATCTATACAATAGAAGAAAAAAATCAAAAGGAGAGACTATGGAAAAGAAGTATATCGTTGGTATTGATGGTGGAAGCCAGAGTGCCAAGATCGTCATTTTTGATTTAGAAGGCAATATTGTGGGTGAAGGAAAAGAAGCACTGCGTCCAATGCATCTAGGTGAAGATGTTGTGGTGGAGCATCCTGGCGATGATTTATGGGATGCGCTATGCAGTGCATCGATCAAAGCGATGGATGAATTTGGTGTTCGAAAAGAAAATATCGTGGGAATCGGACTAGGTTTTATCCGCTGCTGCCGCGTGCTTTTGAAAAAGGATGGGACATTGGCTCAGCCAGTCATTAGCTGGATGGATAAGCGTACGTCCACTCCTTATATGCATGATAATCCTGAGGTTCAATACGTGACGTCAACAAGCGGCTATATCACGCATCGTTTGACGGGTGAGTTTAAAGATAATATCGGCAACAACTTTGGACAATGGCCGGTGGACTATCAGACATGGGACTGGTCGACAGATGAAGAGGTACTGAAGCAATACAATCTTCCTGAAGATATGTTATTTGAAGCGGTAAAACCGGGCGATCAATTAGGGACTGTCACGAAAGAAGCCAGCGAGAAAACAGGATTACCTGAAGGATTGCCAGTCTTTGCGACAACCAGTGATAAGGCTGTTGAAGCATTAGGTGCTGGATTGATCCAGGATTCAAGCGCGGTGGTATCTCTAGGAACATATATTTGCAGTATGATGATGGGCAAAGAAATGCCTTCGAGTGAAGCGGTTAATTATTGGGGCATCCTGTCCTCAATGCCGAATCGTTATATTTATGAAGGCTACGGCATACGCCGCGGGATGTGGACTGTCTCTTGGTTCAAAGACCTTTTAGGCGAGAAAATCAGTATTCGTTCGAATTATCAAGGCATTAGTGAAGAAGAATACTTGAATGAACAGGCTGCCAATATTCCAGCGGGCAGTGATGGTTTGATGACGAAATTGGATTGGTTGGCTAATCCTTGGGAACCATTCAAACGCGGCGTGATGATCGGCTTCAACGCTCATCATGACTATCGTTATTTATACCGTTCGATTTTAGAAGGTATTGCCTACACAATGAAAAATAATGTGACCAACATGACAGATGAAATGGGGCATCCGATCGATGAAGTTATCGTAACAGGCGGCGGTTCAAATAGTGATTTGTTGATGCAGATTTTTGCGGATGTTTTCAATTTGCCAATCAAACGCAACGTTGTTAATGGGAGTGCCAGTGTCGGCGCTGCGATCAATGCCGCAGTTGGGTTGGGAATCTATGAAACCTATGAAGAAGCCGTTGAAAAAATGGTAAAAGTAAAAGATGTTTTCACACCAAATCCAGAAAATGTAGCGGTCTATAAACAGTTAAATGAAGAAGTTTACCAAAGCTTGACTGATTACACGGATGAAGTGTTGAAGAAAACCTATCATGTGTTGCATCCAGAAAGCTAATTTCTTGAGATATAGTGAGTAATTTTCGAAGAGGCAGTTCCGTTCAAAAGGGAATTGCTTCTTTTTGATATATCGAAGATGGACTTAATGGATGGAGGAAAGTCTTAACCTTCAACAGTTAATCTGTGATGAGCTTTTTATTTTAAGTAGAATCCAAGCATATCTGAAATATGGATATATTCGTGAAAAACTGAGAAACGAAAGAAACGGAATTTCTCAACTAAGAATTATTTTAAAAATAAAACATTTGCTAGTGATTCACATCCTCAACCCTGATATAATAGAAAAAATATTTACAAAAGGGAGAGAAGCAAGTGGATAAAAAGGCGTTAAAACGATTGATCGATGTAGCAGCAGGTCATGAACCGGCTGATTTAGTTTTAAAAAATGCAACCGTGATCGATGTTTATCAAGCTGAGACGATTTTTGGCGATTTGGCGATTGTTGATGGCAAGATTGCAGGAGTCAATGGAGAGTATCAAGGAAAAGAAACAATCGATCTTAAAGGGAAATTTGTGGCGCCAGGATTTATTGATCCTCATATCCACGTAGAGTCTTCTTACGTGACACCTGAGGAATTTGGTCGCTTGTTGGTCCCTCACGGAACGACAACGGTACTGGCGGACCCGCATGAGATCGTTAATGTCCTTGGGCTGTCAGGATTGGATTATATGGTAGAGGGCGCAAAAGAAACCGCCTTGGATATTCGCTATATGATGCCTTCTTGTGTGCCTGCAACGAATATGGAAAATGCTGGAGCTGTGATAGAAGCGGCAGATATGATCTCTTCGTTTGAAAAAAATCAGGTAGATGGATTAGCAGAGTTCATGAATTTTCCCGGAGTTATCAATGCTCAAGATGAGGTGCTGGATAAACTATTAGCCGCAAAAGAACGAGGATTGCGAATAGATGGGCACTCGCCGATGGTTTTTAATGAAGAACTAAATGCCTACGCTGCGGCAGGTATTACCAATGATCATGAGTGCTCTACCGTCGAGGAGCTTAAGGATCGGATTGCTCGCGGAATGTACGTCTTCTTACGAGAAGGATCAGTAACGCAGAATTTACGAACCCTATTAAACGGAGTAACAGATAATAATTATCAGCGTTGTGTCTTATCAGCCGATGATTTGCAAGCGAAAACGATGCTAGAAAAAGGACACTTGGACAACAGCATTAGAATTTGTATTGAAGAAGGTGTTTCACCTTTACGAGCAATCCAAATGGCGACCATCAATGCGGCTCAATGCTGCCAATTAACAGATCGCGGAGCCATCGCACCAGGCTTAAGGGCGGATTTAGTTATCTTTTCTGATTTGGCTCTTCCAGAAATTGAAGCGACTTATATTGAAGGGGAGTTAGTTGCTGAAAAAGGGATCTACCTGCCAGCTGTGAAACGAATTTCAACGGAAAAGGTGCAATCAAGTGTTCATATCGATAAATTTCAAAAGGAACAATTAAAATTGAACTTGACTAGCGGTAAGGCACGAGCGATTGAAGTAATTCCGCAAGAAGCGCTAACCAATGAAGCAATTGTTTCTGTGAAAAGAGATGACCAGGGTCAGTTTGTTTTTGATCCAAAGCAAGACGTTACAAAAATCGCGGTTATTGAACGCCATCATAATACAGGCAATGCTTTTGTGGGATTATTAAAGGGGTATGGTGTGAAAAATGGCGCGATTGGATTATCAATTGCTCATGATTCTCACAATTTAATTGTAACCGGAACGAATGACGAGGATATGGCGACGGCCGTTCAGGCGCTTAAGGAGCAAGAGGGTGGTGTAGTCCTGATCGAATCAGGAAAAATCATCGGCAAGATGGCGTTACCGATCGCAGGACTAATGAGTGATCTCACTGGTGAAGAAGTGGCGGAACAGGAAGTAGAGATTAATCGTCTGGCTCATGAGGTATTAGGGATTTCAGATAAAGTTGATCCGATCATGACCTTGGGCTTTATGTCTTTAGCAGTCATTCCTAATCTGAAAATTACGGATATTGGCTTAGTTGACGTAACAAAATTTGAAGTTGTACCGATCTCAGTAGAAGAATAAAAAACTAGGAAAAAGATTCCCGACAAAAGAATCTTTTTCCTAGTTTTTATTTTTTTGGTTTAAATAATGCAGGTAAGAAAATAAAGAATGTAAGAATAAGAACACTCGCTCCAACGGTCACTACTAATTTTGGTAGTCCCAACTGAGAAGCCCCAGCAAAATTGCCAAATACATTTCCTAAAATAATCACTAAACTGACTAATAAAGTGGAGAGAACAGCTTTGCCTCGCTGACCTCGTTTTTCAAAATAATTAATAACTGAATAAAGACCCCAACCCAACAAAACTATTGTTACTGTATCCATAAGTTCCAACTCCCTTTCTTTGATGTATTCATCATATCAAGGAAGACGAGGCTAAAATACTTACAAAAGTAGTGGTAGGCTTACGATCGTGAAAGGTTGAAATAAACCGATGAAAAGAACTAGAGTCGATGTGAAAAGTAACAACGCTGCCCACTTCTCTTTAAAAGGAAAGTAGGCAGCGTTCTTTAATCTAATACTTCGCCATTATCACCAATGGAATTGTCTGAAGTTTCTTCTTCCGATTTCTCATAGTGAAAGTTTGATGTATCGTATTTAAAGTTGTATTTATTACCCAAGAAGTACTTCGCGATATGCAACGTGCGATCACTGGAACGCTCAAGATTGGAGCTGATATCGATCAATAAGACACCATCTGCGGCACGACCTTCGCCATTGGTCATTAGTTTGATATATTTCTTTCGAAGGAGCTCCACCAATTGGTTGATTTCTTCTTCACGATAAAGCATTTTTTGTGCAAGCTCGATATCGTCGTTTTCTAAAACTTGCAGTGCATCGCGAATATTTTTTAACACCTTATCGAAGAGCAGCTCAAGGTCTTCATCATGCAATAAGAAAGTTTGACGATTATTAGTTGACTTGGTTTTGTTTCGTTTATCTTTAGCCCGTTGTTTTTCTTCAAGGGCGATTGACTCTTCAACATAGCGAATGATGTTCATAGAATGGTCACCGATTCGCTCAAAATCTTTTGTAAATTCTAGCAGCATTGCTTGCTCCTGACTTTGTAAAGGTGTCAGATAAGTAGCTGAGATTTTTACTAGATATTCTGTAAGCTCAATATCACATTGATTGATAGCATCCTCATACTGAAGAACATCATCTCGCCATTCTTCTTTGGTATCATTATAATATTTACGCGCAGATTTCACGGAAGAAAGTACATAATTCCCCATTTGAATAACTTCCCCTTTAGCCTGTTCAATCGCCATAACGGAAGAGGTATGGATGATTGGTTCACTCAAGGTAACAGGGCGAATGTTCAAGTTCTTCTCGCTACCTGGAACGATCTTCTTAACGAGCATCTCAATCTGTGGAATGAACCAGAATTGAATCGCTAGATTAGAGAGGTTGAAGAGACCGTGAGCAAATGCCAGCTGCATAGCGGGATTGAGTCCCAATGAATCCGCAAAAAATATGACAACCTTGGTAAAAGGCGCCAACAGAATCGTGAAAATGACTGCTCCGACTAGATTGAAAATTACATGTGATGCAGCGGTACGTTTGGCTGCGACACTGGCTCCAAGACAAGCGATAATTGCAGTAATAGTTGTACCAATATTATCACCAAAAAGAATTGGCAAGGCAGCACCGAGGGTCACACTTCCTTGCATATATAATTGCTGAAGAATACCGATCGTCGCACTGGAACTTTGCAGAACCATTGTTAACAGCGTTCCGATTCCCACTCCTAACACTGGATGGTGGGAGACATTAATCATTAATTGATTAAATTGCGGCAAATCTTTTAGTGGATCCATGGCGGTTCCCATGAGCTTCAGCCCAAAGAAGAGAGCGCCAAAACCAAAAAGGATCTGACCGATTGATTGTAACGAATTTCGCTTTGCGAAAAAGAGCAGGATTGCTCCGACACCAATGATCGGCAGCGCATATTCGCTTAAATTAAACCCTATGATAAAAGCGGTGACAGTCGTTCCCACGTTCGCCCCCATGATAACTCCGATAGCCTGTCGTAAGGTCATGAAGCCAGCGCTAACCAGTCCTACGGCTAAAACAGTGGTACCTGAGCTGCTTTGGATCAAGCCAGTCACGATGATTCCGGCTAAAACGGCGCGAAAAGGGGTTGAAGTGAAGCGATTTAGAATTTCTCTTAGTCGGTTTCCGGCAGCTTTTTGTAAACCATCCCCTAAATATTTGATCCCGAAAAGGAAAATTCCTAGTCCACCTAAGAAGGTGAAAAGCATTTCTTGATAAGACATAATGCGTCCTCCGCTAATTTTTTTTGCATGCTACTACCAAAATAATAGATTCACAAGTAAAAAGAAAGTCTTTTATTTAAAAAAGCGCTATTTTTTTTGAAAAAACCGATTTATTTTGTCGGATTTGAAATAAATACCAGATGAAGCAGTTAAATGGATGGAATTCTTTTGAAATTTTTAGCGCTTTCAGCTACTCTTAAAGTAGTAAGAAGTTTTTTCAATCGGAATGGAACGCGCATTTTTTATAAATAGAGGAGATGTAGTCGAATGCTTTATGGAAAGAAAGATCGACGCGAGGCAAGTTACTTGGAACCGATTTTTGGTTCAGTGAATGAAGATGAATTATTACCTTCTTATCAGTTAGGTGAAAAATCTATTGAACCGCGAATTGCTTACCAAATGATCAAGGATGATCTATTAGATGAAGGAAATTCTCGTTTGAACCTAGCAACCTTCTGCCAAACCTTTATGGAACCAGAAGCAGTCAAATTAATGAGTGAGACACTGGATAAAAACATGATTGATAAATCGGAGTATCCTCGGACCGCAGAAATGGAAAATCGCTGTGTAAACATTATTGCTGATTTGTGGCATGCGCGAGGACCAGAAAAATACATCGGTACTTCAACGATTGGCTCATCAGAAGCCTGTATGTTAGGCGGTATGGCGATGAAATTTGCTTGGCGCAAGCGAGCAGAGAAACTTGGGGTAAATATCCAAGCGAAGAGACCCAATCTGATTATTTCTTCAGGTTACCAAGTTTGTTGGGAAAAATTTTGCGTCTATTGGGATATCGAGCTGCGAGAGATTCCAATGTCAGAGGACCACTTATCATTGGACGTTGAAAAGGCGTTGGAAGCTGTAGATGAATATACGATTGGAATTGTGGGAATTTTAGGAATTACCTACACAGGACAATATGATGATATCAAAAAATTAGATCAATTAGTTGAAGAATATAATCAGCAAACGCAACATAAAGTCTATATCCATGTGGACGCAGCTTCAGGGGGGCTATATGCGCCATTTGTCGAACCAAAGCTAGAATGGGATTTTCAGTTAAAAAACGTGATTTCTATCAACACTTCCGGACACAAATACGGCTTGGTCTATCCTGGCGTTGGATGGATTGTTTGGCGAGATGAAAAATATTTGCCGGAGGAGTTGGTTTTTAAAGTCAGTTATCTAGGCGGAGAAATGCCAACGATGGCGATCAACTTTTCTCACAGCGCATCTCAAATGATTGGTCAGTATTATAATTTCGTACGTTTTGGTTTTGATGGTTATCAGAGCATACATCAACGAACGCATGATGTAGCAGTTTACTTAGCGAAAAAAATCGAACGTTCACGACATTTTGAGATCATCAATGATGGTAGTCAATTGCCGTTAGTTTGTTATAAATTGGCAAAAGATGAGGCACGCAGGTGGACGCTTTATGATTTATCCGATCGGTTATTAATGAAGGGTTGGCAGGTTCCTTCTTATCCGCTGCCTAAAAATTTAGAGCATCAAATCATTCAACGAATTGTCGTGCGAAGTGATTTTGGGATGAATATGGCCTATGATTTTATTGAAGATCTGAAGGAAGCAATCAAAGAATTAGAAAATAGTCACTTAGTCTTTCATGAAGAGACTGAAATAAAAAATTATGGATTTACCCATTAATTGAATCAGAGGAGGCGTTATAAATGAAAGTTGTTTTTCATGTTGATGAGTTGGGAATGATCAGAGAGGCCCGTCATGATATCGAGCATATCCTATTATCAGAGCCAGATGCGGATATTGTACTATTGATGAATGGCGAAGCGATTCAAGGCTATTTATTGCCGCGAGTGATCAAGTTTATGAAGGAGTACCCGAATATCACCTATCAAGCCTGTCATCATTCGATGCGCACATTCCATGTCCGTTCAAAACAAATGCATGAGCAAGTGGAGATCATTGAATCTGGAGTGATCGGTTTAGTAGAGCTGCAGGAAAAAGGGTATTCTTATATTAAGTGTTAAATTATCAATCAAAACGTAAGTCCTTCCAAAAGAGGGGCTTATTTTTTTACTTTCATTAGTAAAGGATTGCTTCAAAGGTAAAGATCCCATGTTTGTTATTCTAAAATATGAAATAGGGTACACCTACTATTGAAATAAGTTATTTTATTAGGTAGTATGCAAACGGTAACTTAATTATTTAATACAGATTTAATGACGAGAGAATGAGTCATTCAGTCTAATTTTGCATGTTTAATTTGTAAAAGTTGCCATTTTAAGTAAAGGGCTTACATTGTATAGTTTATTTGTAAGCGGGAGGTAGTTATGAGACAAGAAAAAATTGTTGAATACTTATACGCAAAGAAGCAAGCGATTGCTCCCAGGGCATTAGCCGCTAAATTTCAAATATCAGAACGAACTTTGGCGAATGATATTAAATGGCTGAAGGAAATCGGGTCAAATGAAGGATTTACGGTCGAACGGGTTCGTTCAGCGGGCTATCAGTTGAAGATTCTCGACAATGTTAGCTTTAGAAGCTATCTGTCGAAATCGCAAAAGCAAGAACAGGTAGATAATTCCAGTCCGCAGGAGCGAATTAAAAATATCGAGCTATTGCTACTGTTCCATGAAGAGTACATTACGATGCAGCAGATTGCAGAATGGCTAGATGTCAGTTTGTCAACGGTCAAAGCGGATATCAAACAGGTCGAACAGTTTTGTGACAATTATGATCTGACACTCTTTAGTAAAGCCCATTATGGCTTGAAGATCATGGGTACGGAAAGTAAAAAACGGCGAGCGATCTTATATTTAATTCGTAATACGATTCATACGCCGGTTTTGACGGAAAAGTACAAGGAGTTCAATTTTGTCTTCAATGAAGAAGAGCTTCGGCAGCTTTTAAAGGAGCAATTGTTAGAAAATCAATTGAAGATTAGTGATATCGTTTTTGAAAACATCGTTCAACATATTCGCTTGTTAAGCTTTCGCATCCTGCAAAACAATACCTTGAACAGCGAAGAGTTGGAGGAGCGTACAACTAGCGATGACTATGATCGTTTGACGGAAAAATTAGTCGGTTATTTAGAAGACACCTATCAGTTGAGTTTCTCCTGTGCGGAAAAAAATTATTTAGAAGAACAACTTCGTGGGAAATTTGCTGTTTTAGATGATCCTGCTAGTAATCAGCAATTGAGACAGGCGATCGATAAATCCTTGGAATTGGTAGACCGCCGTTATCATACGAATTTTCGGCAGGATCAAGATTTAGCCAATGCGTTAATGATGCACGTAGCACCATTACTGCAACGTCTTTACACTGGTCATCAGCTGGAAAATCCGATTATTGAGGATATTTACACGCAATATGCCAATGTATTTAATGTAGCAATGGTCTTTATCAATGAACTGAATAAAGATTTAGATGCGGATATTAGCAAAGATGAGATTGGTTACGTAGCGATTTATTTCGCGGCGAGCTTAGAAAAGCAATCCAATCAAGTGATTGATGATTACCAAAAAATAGCAGTGATCTGTTCGACAGGTGGCGGGGCGGCTTATTTACTAAAAGTCAATTTGGAGCGATTGTTTAGTAATGCGAAGGTCGAAACCTTTGCCCTCAATGAAATCGAGCAAATTGATGCCAGCTTTGATCTTTTAATCTCGACTGTACCGCTGGAGCAAACCGATTTTGAGATACCGATCATTTATACTAAAACGATTTTAAGTCAGACAGAGATCACAAAGATTGAAAAAGATTTGAACCTGTTAAGAGAATCAAAAAATAAAGTTTTTGATGTACACCAGTTCATTCTCAGTTTATTTGATGAGGAATGGTTTCAGATTAATGAAGAATCTAATGATTATCTGGAGCTTTTGGAAAATGAAGGTGCTCATCTTGAAAAGTGCGGCTGGGTTGAGCGTGGCTTTAAAGAAAGTGTTTTAAGTAGAGAAAAGATGATTGATACGATTTATCAGCACGGTGTTGCAGGCCCCCATCCGATGGAGCAGGCAGCGATCAAGGAAGTCATTGATGTGATTTTACTGAAAAAACCGCTGATTTATCGGGAGAAACAAATAAGGATCATTTTTCTAATCAATATCAAAAAGGATCACTTGAGCTTGCATAAAGAAATCAGTCGTTTAATGATCAAGATGATGGATGATCCACTTTTAGATACGCAACTAACAAAAATGACGAATTTTCAAGACTTCAAGTCTTATATGAAAAGTTTAATGAAAGAAGGATAAAACAATGACCGATCAAGAAATGGATATTTTTAAAATTATTTCCGCAGCAGGAGATTCACGAGGTTCTGCTTTTGAGGCATTACGTCTCGCCCGCAAAGGAAAATTCGAGGAAGCCGAAGCGAAAATGCAGGAAGCCAAGGAAAAAAGTATCGATGCACATGATGTGCAGACCAAGTTGATCACCGGTGAGATCAATGGAGATAAAACGGAGACGAGCTTACTGATGGTACATGCGCAGGATCACTTAATGACCAGCATTCTGGCTCGAGATTTGATTGAGGAAATGATCGGTATGCTAAAGGAACAAAGCGAAGCCAAGGCTTTGCAATAAGATAAAAATTTATTAGGAGGATTTAACACATGAAAACATTACTCGTTTGTGCAGGTGGCTTTTCAACGACCATGATGATGGAGTCAATGAAAAAAGTAGTCAAGGAATCAAAAAGTTTAGATGAAAAGGATTATCCGATGGAAGCAATCGGTGTCGATAAGTTAGAACGTTACATCGATGATTACGACGTGATTTTAGTCGGTCCACAGTTGAGCCATAAATATGATTTCATTAAAGGAGAAGCTGACAAAAGTAATAAACCGACAGTGTTATTAACGTCAGACATCTACGGATCAATGGATGGTGCCACGGTTATGAAGCAGGCATTAGTCGCATACAGAAAAAATCAAGCATTAAAAACAAAATAGTTAGGAGTGTAAAAAATGGAAAATCCAAAGAAACAGGGGGCCTTCGAAAAAGTTGAAGGATTCATTCGTAAAACATTGGTTCCAATTGCAAATAAGGTTGACAGCAATCCTTACTTAACGGCGATTAAAAAAGGAATGGTCGTTATGACGCCAGTGCTACTATTGGGTTCGATCGCAGCGATTTTTCCGTCGATTCCAGAGTTTATCAAAACGCCCGGCGTTGCGAATTGGTTTGAAAATTATGGGTATATCTTTGGCATTATTTCAAAAGTTTCATTAGGTCTTGTTGGGTTGTATGCGGTATTGGCGATCTCTTATTTTTTAAGTGAACATTACAAGCTGTATACAGTTGGTTCTATGATGCTATCAGCCATAGCTTTTCTGATTGTGGCAATGGATGTTGACGACAACGGCAATATCGTTGCTAGCTATCTAGATTCAAAAGGACTCTTTACCGCCATATTCGTAGCCATTATTTCCGTTAAACTCTATCAGTTCTTCACAAAGCATAAATTGGTGATTAAGATGCCGGAAGGAGTACCGGATTTTGTTTCTAGTTCGTTTGAATTGATCACACCAACCGCTGCGATCGGAGTCTTATTTATTGTGATTCGTGCGGTGACAGATAGTCTATCTGGTGGGGTTTTACTCCCACAAGTAATCATGGATGTTTTAGCACCTGCTATTGGCAGCTTGGATTCATTGTGGATCATTTACTTTGTATTAGTTTTACGTTTGGTTTTCTGGTTCTTTGGGATTCACTCAGCCGTATTATCGCCGATCTTATCACCAATTGCGGTACAGTATTTGTCAGAAAACATTGCTGCTCACGAAGCGGGGGAACCACTACAGCACGTAATTACAAATGGAACATTGTCAGCTTTTGCAAACTTCTCAGGATCAGGCGTTACGATCGGGTTAGTTTTAGCAATGCTGATCAGTAAATCTTTACGCTATAAAAAAGTCGGAGCAGTTGCTTTGCTGCCTTCGCTGTTTGGGATCAATGAGCCGGTGCTCTTTGGTGTGCCGATTATCTTGAATCCTGTTTTGATGATTCCATTTATTTTCGGCGGTGCTCTAGTTGGAATGTTCCCGATGATTTGCATGAAGCTTGGTTTATTGAACTTTCCAATCTTTGATCCGCCATATGTTCCAGTATTTATGGAGGGCTTTCTGACTGGTTTTGACTGGCGAGCGATCATTATTCAGGTGATTCAAGTGGCGATGTCTTTTGGTTTATATTTGCCATTCTTTAAAGTTTTAGAGAAGCAAGAATTAGAACGTGAAGCATTATTAGAAGCTGAAAAAGCCAATTCTGTCATTTCAGATGACGATGAACAATATTTAACCGATATTGATTTCTAGCCAAAAAGGACAGCTTGGACTGTCCTTTTTGCTTTAAGGAGCACAACGAATGAAAGTAGAAAAATTACGCAGAAAATTAGCTGAAGAAAAACTGGATGGATTACTGGTAACGGATAAAATTAATCGCCGCTATTTATGTGGCTTTACTGGATCGAACGGTCTTTTGTTAGTTACTGAAAATGCGCTGCAATTATTTATTGATGGACGGTATACGCAACAGGCTCAGCAGCAAACGCAAGGGGTCGAAATTTGTGAAATTCCTGTTGGCGCCAGCCTAATTGAAGTATTACGACCTTTTGTTAAGGGGGCTGTATTCGGTTTTGAAGCAGGGACGATTACTTATCAAAGCTTTATTAATTTTCAAGCTTTAATGGGAGCAGTCGGCGGACGATTAGTTGCAACAAAGAATATGATCGAAGAATTACGCATGATCAAAACACCAGAGGATCTATCTGCAATCAGACAAGCGGCCAAAATCGCTGATCAAACACTAGAAATGATTCTACCATTGATTCGCACAGGTATGACAGAGTTAGAATTGGCCAACGAGATCGATTATCGCAGCAAAAAACTTGGTAGTGAAGGTCCTGCCTTTGAGACAATCGTAGCCTCTGGCCCGCGAACGGCTTTGCCCCATGCCCATGCAAGCAATAAAAAAATTGAAGCAAACGAGTTAATTATGATTGATTTTGGATCGATCCATCAAGGTTATTATTCAGATATTACACGAACTTTTGCATTTGGCGAAGTGGACAACGAAATCATAGAAACGTATCAAAAAGTTCTAACCGCTCAAAAACAAGCGATTGAGACAGTCGCTTTAGGGAAGCCATTAGGAGAAATTGATCAGGTTGCACGCCTTGTCTTAGAACAAGAAAATCTGGCGCAGTATTTCAGCCACAATCTTGGTCATGGAATCGGACTATCTTGTCATGAATATCCAGCCTTAGCTCCAAGTGAAACGCTATTAATCGAAAAAAATATGAGCTTTACCATTGAACCAGGAGTGTATTTACCAGAGAAGACTTTTGGCATTCGGATTGAAGATGATGTTGCGGTAAACGAATCGGGACACGCTGAAATCCTAACGTATTTTAACAAGGAGTGGATGACAATTGACTGCAAACGATAAATTATTGATGAAATTATCTGACTTAGATGCATTGCCAGGACAAGAAGCACAGGTCCAGCAAGCATTGCAGGAAACGATTCAAGGTCCGGTAACAAAGGATTCATTTGGAAATTTGTATTTTGGAGATTTAGAGACCAAAAAGAAAAAAATCGCGCTCTATGCACATATGGATGAGGTAGGATTTTTCGTTCACCGCATTACAGAAGATGGTTTTGTCTATTTCTACCCAATTGGCGGTTGGTGGGGACATGTGGTTTTAGGACAGCAGGTCAGGGCAACATGTCGCAAAAATGGTGCAATTTTGGAAGGAATCGTGGGGACATTGCCCAAAACTAGCCACAAAATGACAGAGGTTGTGCCGATCAATCAAATGTATATCGATTTTGGTGTTCATTCAAAATCAGAATTAGAAGAAGCCGGTCTGCAGATCGGTGATATGATTTTACCGAATACAAAAGCAAGAAAAAGCTTTAATCAACAGAAAATCATCGGCAAAGCGTTGGATGACCGAGTGGCATGTACGATCATGGCGCAAGTCAAAAATCAGGCAGAAACAAAAAAGATCGAAGTGATCGGTGTTGGGACGGTTCAAGAAGAAGCCGGGACTAGAGGGTCTAAAGTCGCTGCCGCTCAAGTGGATGCAGACATTAATATCGTTATTGATGTTGCTAATGGGAAGGATACACCACATGCTGCAGATTTTCCAAATCGTATCCAAGGAAATGGTCCAGGCTTGGTTTTAGCAGATAAAACAGCGCTAGGAAACATCAAATTATTGGACTACTGTAAAGAAATTGCTGAAAAAAATCATCTCCCATGGCAATATGACCTACTTGGCGGTGGCGGCACAGACGCTGGGTCCGTCCAATTATTTGCTGGCAAGCCAACGTTGGTCTTCTGCGTACCTGTTCGTTATTGTCATTCATGGAACTCGATAGTTGAAATTTCTGATGTAGAAGCAACAATTGATTTACTTTCAGCAGTTATCTGTTCATTAGACGAAGGAGGACTTGAGCTTGAGCAATTTTAATCAGCAGCGTTCGCGTTACGGTACGTATTCTACCCAATGGGATTATGTTCAAGATCGCTTTGGCGAAAAAGATCTATTGCCATTTTCTATTTCGGACACAGATTTTATGCTTCCTGATGGGACGATCGAGGTTTTAAATCAAGCGGTTACTCGTGGCTTCTTCGGTTATACCCGTTGGAATCATTTGGATTATAAACAAAGCATCAGTCATTGGTTCCAACAGGAGTTTGATTGTTGGATCGACCCCGAATGGTGCGTCTATTCTCCCAGTGTGATCTATAGTCTGTCGGTATGTATCCAATTATTGAGTCAAAAAAATGATAAAATTATCACCTTAACCCCCTGCTATGATGCGTTTTTTAACTGTATCGGCGGTAATGATCGTGAATTAATCACTTTTTCACTAACAAACGTCAATGAACAGTTCACAATTGATTTCACGGCGTTGGAAAAAGTTTTTGCAACTGAAAAACCAGCGATCTTTTTATTGTGCAATCCTCATAATCCAACCGGTCGAGTATTTACTCAAGATGAGCTCACTCGCTTGATTTTCTTGTGTAATCAGTATCAAATTGCCATCATCAGCGATGAGATTCACATGGATGTGCGTCGCCCGGGGAAAAAACATTTGCCAATCTTAGCATTTATAGAGCAACTCGAGACTCCAGTGGTTTTATTATCTTCAGCGTCTAAAACCTTCAATTCTCCTGGGCTAGGCGGGTCTTATGGAATTTTTTTTGAAGCTGCATTACGAGAAAAATTCTTGAGTGTTTTGAAGGGGCGTGATGGCTTGTCTTCGATTCCTTATCCTGCATTGCTTGCAACGATGGATTGCTATAACAATCAGAAAAAATGGGTGGAAGAGTTGAATCAGACCATTGATGCCAATTTCTTAGAGTTGAAAAGAGTTCTTGCTAGCGATTCACGAATTCAGTTTGAGATTCCCGAAGCTACCTATCTAGGTTGGATCAATATTGAGCAATTACCTTATACAATGGAAGAACTACAAACAGTTTTAGTCAAACAGGAAAAGGTAGCGATTATGAAAGGGGAGACTTACGGACCAGAGGGTGAAAGGTATCTTCGGTTCAATTTAGGTGCTCCAAAAGAAAAAATCATTGATGGCGCTGAACGTTTGATGCGAGCGATTCAAAGTTTAGATCAAAAATTCTCTTAATTTTTTTCTCTCATTTGTTAAAATGGAGTAAAAGTGAGGATGATTCTAATTAGCACAGCCATTGTAATTCTCCATGAAATCTATGGTATTAATGATTTCATGCTGGATCAAATCAAGTATTATGAACAGAAGGGATTCACTGTTTACTCTCCTAATCTTTTGAAGCGGGCTTCTTTTTCTTATCAGGAGGCGGAACAGGCATACGAGTATTATTATGCTCATTACTCGGAGATCAAAATTTTCACTTTCAATTATATTAAAAAAATATCTCAGCTCCATGAAACGGTCTATCTTTTGGGCTTTAGCGTTGGTGGCACACTTGCATGGCTTTGTGTTGATGAGGTGGAATGTGCTGGGGTGATTGCCTGTTATGGTTCGCGAATAAGAGACCATTTACAAATTATGCCAAAGTGCCGGACACTGTTGCTTTTTTCTCAAGAACCCGCTTTTTCAATAGAGAAAACAGTGAGAAGTTTAGAAGGAAAACAGCACACGACTGTTCGTTTTTTTACGGCAAAGCACGGTTTTCTAGATTCCTATTCTGCAAATTATAATCCTGATACTGCAAAAGCGGCACAGCAGGAAATTATTTGCTTTTTGAATGAAACATTTGAGTAGCTAAAATAAAAGCAGAGAAGCAGCCAATAATTCTTGGCTTACTTCTCTGCTTTTTCGTTCCATTTTTTGGGGCTCCAAATATTTCCTTCTAATGCGACCTGTAAACTTTCATTGTCATCTTCTAATTGTTCGATATATTTAACCGCCTCATCGATGATAAATTGGTACTTCTCATCAGAAATTGCATTCAATTGTTCCTGCAGCCATGTATTTCGCATTTACTTCACCTCAAAAGCAGTGTAGCATAGAATTAGTTGATATCTCGTGTGGGATGCTTGGGAGGAAATTTACAATGAAGATAAATGAAAGCGTTCTTATTGAAGTGGAGGCAGAATTAGCTGCAGCAAAAATCGAATTGGAACGATTAGAGCATTTAGCCTTTTCCAGTGAGTTGAAAGAAGAACGGATTAAATCACTAAAACAGGAAATTCAGCAGGCTGAGCGTTTGTTAGAAATGCAAGCAGATATTTAGCCTTCTCATTTCTTCGATGGTAAAATAATTTTAGAGACACTAGGTGCCTATTTTATCAATAGAGGAGGATTTGTTATGGCAAATAACGACGAACTAAAAGGTAAAGTAAACGAGGCAAAAGGAAAAGTGACCGATGATGAAACGACCGAATTAAAAGGGAAGTTCCAACAAGGCTTCGGTAAAGCAAAAGACAAGGCAAAAGAAACAGCAGATGATGTTGCTGGTAAAATCAACAAAAAGCTCGACAAAGAAAAAGAAGATTAATTTATTAAGACCTGCTGCGGCGGGTCTTTTTTTGGTTAAACATTCCTTATGATCAACAAAGCAATTCATGAAGTTAGCAGTTTAAAGCGATCAATCAGCTGGGACTATTGGATGAAAGCCTTCTTTGTTTGCTATATAATACTATTAAGAAGAAAAATGAAAGGTTGAGGTTGACGTGTCGCAAACTGCATTATTGGTTGTGGATATACAAAAAGGAACATTAGCACCATTGATTGGAAAAGAAAATTTTTTGGAAAATGTGAATGGATTGATCGATTATTTTCATAAAGAGGATCTTCCGATCGTTTTTATAAAAAAGGCTGGGTATGGTGAACTTTCGCAGAAATTACGCCGTGAACCGGATGATCTAGTGATTTCAAAGGTTCAAATGAATACATTTAAAGCACCAGAATTCCGATCGATCATTTCTAAACATTATTTTCGGAAGTTTGTGGTAGTTGGCTTGATGAGTAATGCGTGTGTCCAAAGTACGTGTAAAGGGGCTTTGGCAGAAGATTATCCTGTGACATTAATTGAGGATGCTCATGATTCTGTTATTAAACCAATGCGAAATATTTGGAATAGGAGGTTACATGATCTAGGTGTAACGATTATGACTACTAAAGAGTATATAGAAAAGTAAAAGGAGTGACTAGTTGTGCGTATTTTAATAGTTGGTGGTAAGGGAACGATCGGTCGAGCAATTGTTGAAAAATTGGAGGAACATCACGAGCTGATTATAGCTGGAAGAACAAGTGGCGATGTACAGGTGGACTTAACATCTGTGGAGAGTATCGAAACAATGTTCAAGAAAGTTGGACATGTAGATGCGATCGTAAATGCTTCAGGAACAGCCAAATTTCAACCAATAGAAGAAATGACCCCTGAAGATAATCTAGTGGCGGTACAAAGCAAGCTGTTAGGACAGATCAATCTGGCATTAATTGGACAAAAATATTTACGACGCGATGGCAGTATTACATTAACGACAGGCATCATGAAGGACGATCCGATTCCAGGTGGGGCTTCAGCAGCAATGGCTAACGGTGGTGTGGCAGCTTTTGTAAAATCAGCAGCCATTGATTTTACTCACGGGATTCGCATCAACTGTGTCAGCCCCAATGTTTTAGTAGAGTCCTATGATAAATTTCAAGATTCCTTTAGAGGGTTTGTACCTGTACCAGCAGAGCGCGTGGCAATGGCATTTGTAAAAAGTGTCGAAGGAAAACAAACAGGACAGGAATATCGGGTGTATTAAAAAAGCTTTTTAATAGTTTAGGGGGGAGAAAATGAAAAAGAAATTGATAGGATGTTTGGCGTTACTGTTTTTATTAAATCTGTTTATTGGAGTAGGTTTAAATGTTCATAATGTATCAGCAAATCAAATAAAAGAAACAATTGCTAGTACTCAAACAACAGATTCGCGGGTAGAACCTTCAACTGAGTTATTAGAAAACACAGAGAATAACCAAACGACAACAGACAATTCGATGAGCAGCGGAGTGGAAGAAAGCTCTTCAGCTGACCTGGATCAAGAAACTGAGCTTTTCAATACAGAAGAAAGAGTAGGCGTTAATTATCAAACAAAGGCAGACGGCAGCTGGTTGGCAGAAGTTTCTGATGGAGTGGTTTCAGGAATACCCGATGTTTCTTCATTAAAGGGACTACAGGCGATCAAAATTTCTCTTAAAAATACTAGTGAATCTTCCAGTGGGATTGTCTATGAAAGTTACAGTAAACCTGATGGTTGGGTTGAACATGGAAACCCAAAGAAAAATGGGGAGGTTTCTGGAGATATCTCCTATATTGAAGCAATTCGAATTCATCTTACCGGAGCGATTTCTGATACTCACTGGGTGTATTATCGTATTCAAACCGAAAAATTTGGTTGGTTAGGTTGGGCAAAGAATGGCGAGGATGCTGGAACAATTGGCTATGATGAAGCTGTTCGCGGAATTCAAATCCAATTAATTGAGAAAGGCAAAAAGCCTAGTGAGGATAGTGATAAAAAGGCATTTAGCGAATATCAAGATGTCAATGTTAAGTATAAAACCCACGTTGAATCTATAGGTTGGCAAGAACAAAAAATCAACGGCGAGATTTCAGGTGCGGCTGGTCAAAACAAACGAATAGAAGGAATTCAGATCTCGGTGGATCATTTACCAGAAGGGATTACGGGAGGAATTCGCTATCGGACCCATGTAGAATCCATTGGCTGGCAAGATTTTAAAGAAAATGACGAAGTAGCCGGAACTACCGGACAAGCTAAGCGGATTGAAGCAGTTCAGATTGAACTAACTGGAAAATTGGCACAGTATTATGATGTCTATTATCAAGTATTTAGCCAAAGCTTTGATTGGCTAGGTTGGGCGAAAAATGGGGAGAAGGCAGGGACAGAAGGATTCGCATATCGTTTAGAAGGGCTCAAGATTCTTATCGTTAAGAAAGGTCAGGCTGCACCTGGCTCTACTGATCGTAATTTTATCAAGTATAAGCTTCCAAAAGTAAGCTATCGCACACATATTCAATCCATTGGTTGGCAAGGTCAAAAATCCAATGGACAACTGTCAGGCACCACTGGACAAGCCAAACGATTGGAAGCGATTCAATTACAATTATCCGATATGCCAGAATCTTTAAAGGGTGGAATACAATATAGAACACATGTACAAAATTATGGCTGGCAAGGAATGGTATCAAATGGAGTTCAAGCGGGTACGACGGGTCAGGGCAAGCGCTTAGAGGCAATCCAGATAAATTTAACAGGTGATGCAGCCAAGCATTATGACATCTACTATCGCACCCATTGTCAAACTATTGGCTGGTTAGGTTGGGCAAAAAATGGGGAAAATTCTGGAACAGAAGGATTTGCTTATCGATTAGAAGGGATTCAAGTGGTTGTAGTGAAAAAAGGCACTGCAGCACCTGGCTCAACGAATCGAGGATTTATAAAATTCAAAATTCCTAAGGTAAGCTATCAAACCCATATTCAGTCGATTGGCTGGCAAGGTCAAAAAACGAATGGACAACTGTCAGGCACCACTGGACAAGCGAAACGACTGGAAGCAATACGATTAACACTATCCGATTTGCCGATCTCTTTAAATGGAGGGATTCAATACAAAACTCATGTCCAAAGTTATGGTTGGCAGGGGATGGTGTCAAATGGAGCGCAGGCAGGTACGACTGGACAAGCCAAGCGTCTGGAGGCAATCCAGATAAGCTTAACTGGAGATGCAGCCAAGCATTATGACATCTACTATCGTACCCATTGTCAGAACTTTGGTTGGTTAGGCTGGGCAAGAAATGGTGGGAATTCTGGAACAGAAGGCTTTGCCTATCGATTGGAAGCGATTCAGATTGTTATAGTTAGAAAAGGGACTGCGGCACCTGGAAGTACAGCTAATGCTTTTAAGAAACAGGTTTCTAAAATTCCACAAGTCCAAAATTTATTGAATAAGAAATATAGAAATGGAAACTATGGAATCTATGTATTGGATTTAAAAGCAAATCAGACAGCTGCCATCAATGGGACAACGAACTTCACCGCTGCAAGTACGGCAAAGCTTCCGAATATCTACTATACACAAAAATTAATAAATGAAGGAAAAGTTTCTTTAAATCGTCAATTACAATACACCTCTTGTTTGTGGCAAGATAAAGGTGGTTCTTTCCAGCGTTAGTTGAAAATCCGCTTTTTTCTCATCCATTCTAATTGAATGGTCTTTTTCCTTAACGTTTCAAAGCTACAACGACCATACATGATTCTTTTGATGACTTTC